>JAEXRW010000024.1 GCA_023454175.1 Bacillota bacterium
AAATCTTCCCCCCGTCCCGGCCGCGGCCGCTCCCCGCGCCCGTTTGTATCCGTTGGTATCATAACACATGTGTAATTTATTGTCACTTATGCCAGATTTAATACTGGGTTGTGCTGTTTGACCCGTACCCGTTTCCGCTAATACCCCAAGCTCCGGTTGATGATGCTTCCGTCGATCGCGTTGACGGTCAGGATCGGTATCGGCCCGTCTACATATATTTTTTTCTGGCCGTCCCGCTCCATGATGTACGATAGCGAACCCATGAAGTCCCAGCAGGGTACCAGCAGCCCCGAGTCGCGTTTGTTCTGCTCGGTGATGCGCGTCAGTCCCAGGCGCATCTCGTCCACCGTGATCTCGGCGCCCACCATGCCCTGGTTTCCTTCCGAAAGTCCCTCCCAGGCGTTTACCACCAGCGACATGGTGTCGAATATTTTCGTGATCTCACCAAACGATTTCAGGTTGGAGTTTTCCGTCACGGTATCGGTGATCTTGTAGGGGGAACGCCAGCTGAAGCCCACGATCCCGCGCTCGTCGATGGCAAACGTCATGTCCTCGTAGGGCCAGGGCGACGATTGGGCTTCCTCCTGCACCTTCATGCAGTCCCATACGGTGTAGGTGACAGGCACCCCGTTCACGGCGCGCGAGTACCGCAGGAACCATACGCATTTGCGCGGGTTCACGTGTGCGCTTCCGTCCGCCGTCATCTCGTTGCTGCCCCCATAAGCTTTATTGGACGAGTAACATGCCAGGTTGTCAATGCCCAGCGCCTTGATCAGGTCCTCCGCCTTTTGTTTGGCCTCGTCTTCGGTCATTTTAATGTCGGGGATCGCGGCGATCTCCTGCGAAGTTATGTAGGGGCGCGATCCCTGTGACTCCCATTTCTGGGTCTCTTCCTTCGTCGAGAAATACCCCATGTTCCTGGAAAAGGCGTTCTTCTCTGATGTATAGTCGATCATGTTGCCCGGCTCGTCCGCATAGTTGTAGATCTTGAGGCTTTCATACCCGCCCTTGTCCGACTGCGCCAGTGCATAGAGCTTGTCACCCTTTGCGTAATCGGTGTTCATATCCATGGGTACCAGTTTGCTCGTGATGGGCGTTTTGGTCACAGTGTCGGGAGCCGTTTTCAGTTGCTCCTGCAGATCAGCCAATTGGTATTCCATCATTTGCTTGCCCGATTTGGGGTTTAGTGATTCGTTGGAATTAGGGTCTAATTTGGACTGCGCAGCCTGTATCTCGAGAATCTTTTGCTGGATCTCTGATTTCGTCATCTTGAAGTCGTCCCCCGAGAAAAGCTCCCCTTTGACCAGCTGCTTCACCAGCGTGTCCACCTGCTCCTGTGTGAAGTTCCACCGTTCCACTCTTTGTACAGAGACGCTTTGCGCATCAGGGATGACCACGTTTGCGTTCACGTGGATCTTCACCTTGCCCTTTGCGTCTACCAGTTCCTTGGTATAGTTGGTCGCAGCGCCCAGCTTCGCTGCCAGGTTGTTCCCCTGCGCAGCCGTTTGCGACGCAGTCGGTTTTGTTGCTTCATCGATCATTTTGTCCAGGTTCTTGCCCTTCACGATGCTGTCCTGCGGTGTGGACTGGCAGGCCGCCATCACCAGCGTCAGCAAAAGGGTCAGTGCGATCAATAATGCTTTTTTCATTTACCGATACCTTCTTTCGCAGTCTTTTAAAGGTATCATCTTATATATTCGTAAAATATTCATCATCATTTTGTAAAGGTTTTGTTATCGGGGAAAATGATCCGTATACGCGTCCCTTTTCCGCGCGTACTTTGTATCATCATCTGCGCGCCGTGCGCTTCCGCGATCTGTTTCACGAGCGCCAGTCCCAGTCCGGCCCCGCCCAGTTTCTTGCTTCGGGATTTGTCCACCATGTAAAAAGGTTCCGTAATACGTGATATCTCAGCTTCCGGTATTCCCATACCCTGGTCCTGCACTTCAATGGTGTGATCCATTGCAGCGATTCTTATGGTCTGGCCGGGTTTGGACGCCTTGGACGCGTTGTCGATCAGGTTGACCAGCAGGCTCAGCATCAGGTCGGTATCCATGGGTAATGTCTCTGCGCTGCATTCGGTTTCCAGTGTGATTCCGCGTTTTTGCAGCGTCTCCGCCGTGCTTTCCGTTGCTGCGTCCAGCAGCGCCTGCACGGATTCCTCTTTCAGCTGGATATCCTCCTGCAGGGTGATCAGCTTCAGCAATTTTTGTGTCAGCCGCTCCAGCCACCTGCACTGCTCGTGGATATGCGTCAGCGAGTTGATGACGGATTCCTCCGGCATCTTTGTGTACAGCAGCGTCTCTGCGTGGCCGATCACCGATGTCAGCGGCGTCTTGAATTCGTGGGTCAGGCCGCCGATGAAAATCTGCTGCCGCTGGGTCAGCTCGGTCAACGCTTCGACCTGGGCCTGCACGGCGCCCGCCATGCTGTTGAAATCCCGCGCCAGTTCGCCCACCTCGTCCTTTGTTCCGGCCTGTGCGCGTTCGCTGTATTCCCCCTGTGCGATGCGTTTGACGGATAGTCCCAGCTTTTTCAGGGGCCTGGTCGCAAAGATCAGCAGGATGACGATCAGCGTGGTCCCCGCCACGATGCAGCACAGGCTGATGGCGCCGAATTGCCAGATCATCTTCGAGATGCCTTTGTATACGTCGGTCAGGTCCCGCACGGTGTATATGGCGTACCGGTCTGTGAGGAGGTTGATCCTGTCCCCCACGATCAATACGTTCGTTCCCTTCACACTGCCCTCGTAGTCCTTCTGTGCGTTTTGCTCGGTCAGCGGCAGCAGGGCCGAAGGGTCAAAGCTGAGGTTGGAATAAATCGTTTCGTTGTCAGAAATCAATACCGAGGTCTCGTTTGCAAAAGACCTGAAGATATATTGGATCATCGACCGTTTGGTCGTCTCGTCCAGGTCGTTCCTTTCGTAATAGGTCATCATCTGCCGGAAGGATTCCTGCAGGTCCCGCTGCTCCGCTTTCGCGCTCTCGATGGATATCGAGAGGATCCTGTCCCGGGAGGTCAGCAGCAGCAGCGTGCTGCATGCACCCACCGTCAGCAGCAGTACGCCGGCGCATATGATCGCGGTTTTGAGCCAGAGTTTCATACATCCTCCAGCCGGTAGCCTATTTTGGAGACCGATTTCAGTTCCGCGTGCAGGTCCAGCTTTTTTCGGATATTGGCGATGTGCACATCCACCGTCCGCGTGATGCCCACGAAATCCACGCCCCAGATCTCGTTGAGCAGGCGTTCACGCGGCAGTGTCCGGTTCTTGTACCGCGCCAGCATGACGAGAAGGTCAAATTCCAGCGGTTTCAGCGGGATCTCTTCCCCGCATTTTTTCACAGTCCGGTCCTCCAGTTGGATCACGATATCCTTGAAGTGCAGCACGCGGTTCAGCTTGCCCGCGCGGTCCAGCACCTTTTCGATGCGCACCAGCAGTTCCAGCACCTCGAAGGGCTTCACGATATAGTCTTCCGCGCCGTCCCGCAGCCCCTTGATCTTGGAGGATACGTCGGTTTTTGCCGTGAGGTAGATGACCGGGATGTTGTATTTCTGCATATATTCCATCAGTTCAAACCCGTCCATCCCCGGCAGCATGACGTCCAGCAGCGCCAGGTCATAGGCATGGTCCTGCTCCAGGGACCGCGCAGCCTCGTCCCCGTCCGGAAAAACGGCGTATTCATACCCTGTATACTGCAGGTTGCTCGCGATGAAGTCCGAGATCGCCTTGTCGTCTTCCACGACGAGGATCCTGTTTGCCATGCCTTTACCTCCGTCTTTTCATTCCGCTTGATCGTTGTCCGCCAGGGTCACGCGCGTTTGAATGGCTATGCTTTGTCAATAGCCCCGTTCCTTTTCGATGACGCTGCCGTCCACGGCGTTGAGGGTCAGGAAGGAGCGGAAGTAGAAGTTGCTGAGCGATGATTCCTTTTCCTTCCCGCTTTCGATGTATGCCCGTTTGAAGTTCCCGCAAAAATCCCAGGCCGGGATCATCCTGTATTCGTCCGGGCTGTCTTTCTTGGCTACCTTCACCATCGTCAGCACCGCCCTGTCGAGCTTTGCATAGACCTTGGTGGTCTGCTCGAGTTCCGACCAGGTCGGGCGCAGCAGGATCTGCTTGCGGAATGTCTCCTGTATCTGCTCAAAGGGCATCAGCGCTACGTTTTCCGATTCGGTATTCACTACCGTTGCCGGGCTGGTGTAGGTGAGGCCCTCCAGTCCGTTCTCGCCGATAGAGATTTCCAGCCTCTCGTCCTGCCAGGGCTCGCTGTATTGCTCCTTGAGTATCTCTTCCTGTGCCTTCATTCCCCAGTTTCCCACATTGTCTGAATATTTCAGCGGTACGCCGTTGTACAGGCGGGTGAATGAGAATACGTATCCCACCGGGACCTCTTTTACTTTCTCTCCCGAGAAATCGTAATCCGTCATCGCGCACACATCCGTCAGTTCCAATCCGGTATTGAGCAGGGTAGCGATGCGCCGCGCCTCCTTCTCCGCCTGTTCCTGTTTGATGCCCAGCGAGGAAACGAGTTCCATACTGCCCGATGGGCTCCCTCCCCTGGCGCCCCTGCGGTAGTATTCCATCCGTTGCTGACGCACGTTGTCCGATGCGCTTATTCTCAGGGTCCCGGGCCTGTAACCCTCCCCGATCACCAGTTCAAATCCCTGCCCCCGCCTGTAGTTGTCCTTTGTGACCGCTACCATGCCGATATCCGTAGTGGGCCCGTCTGCGGGTACCGCCTGGCCGTCCTTGATCTGCATGTTTTGGCGCGATGCCAGCTTGCTCTTCACCGCATCCTCGGCCGCCGCAAAATTTTCGGGCGCGGTCTCCAGGTCCTTATACAGCTTTTTGAGTATGTTTTCATACTGCTGGCGTATATCCTTGTATTCTTCCCCTTGGGAACCCGCCAGTTCTTTCGTGTAATAATCTATTTTGCCCTTGATCTGTTCCTTTGTATTGGTCATTTCCGCAAATTGCGCCCCATAGAGTTTCTGGTCCTTTGCCACCTCGTCCAAAAGCGCCTGGATCTGCTCGTAGCTGATCTGGGCTGGTTTGATGGTCACCACCGGGAAGGCGTCTGTATCCGGCACTTCCACGCCCGCGTCCACGTCCACGGTGATATCCGTACCGTTTATTGTGGAGTGAACAGTCTCCTTCCAGTCCGGCGGGGCGGAATATTTCTGCCTGGGTATATTGTTCCGTGCGATCATCTGGTCCAGCTTCCCGTCCCCCTTGTTCACGATCACGGGCTTTACGGGCGTGGGCTGGCAGGCCGTCGTGAAGGCCGCCGCCAGCATGGCTGCCACCAGGAGGAATACGGGGATTTTGACCGCCAGGCTCGTTTTCTTCCGCATGAACATCCCGTGCACGCGCTGCTTCATCTGGTTCGCGCGGGTGTAATTCCTGCTGCTCATGCTCATCGCCGCCTGCAGCCGCGTGTGGTTGCTTTTTCCGGCGAAGCCCAGCACGGTCGCGATATACCCCTGCCGCCTCTCCTTCCCCAGCCGCGATATGACCTGGTTGTCGCAGAAGGTCTCCATGTCCTTGCGGGTCAGGAGGAAGGACAGCCATGCAAACGGGTTCCACCAGTATATAGCGTTCAGCAGGTTGAAAAGGCAGTTGATGGCGATGTCGCCGTGCCGGTAATGTGTCAGTTCGTGCAGCAGGATGTGCCGCAGCTGCTCGTGCGAAACGCTCCCCAGGCTCGCGGGCAGTACCAGCATGGGTTTGAAAAGCCCCATGATGGCCGGGACGGGCAGCGCCCTTTGTGTCACCAGCCGTATCCGGCGTTTGATGCCCAGTTCACCTTTGCACTGTTCAAATGTTTCCTTCATCCATACCGGCGCCGGCAGGATGCTCCTGCTGATCTTTCTGCGCACGCGGACGAAACCGGTGCCCAGCCAGGTGCATACGCCCGCCGCACCTGCGCCCCATACGCACAGGGCCAATAGGTTCCAGTCAAACGGGACGGGGGGATCTGCCTTTTGGTTGGATATCGGGATGGAGGTTGGAATGCTGACGGGCTGATGCGCCGCGCGCTGCCCCTGCTGCAGGCTCAAAGGTTCCAGGCCGGGCAAAGCGGTCGCGCCGTTTTTCTCATTCTGGATGTTCGAAACCGGAATATAGGTTGCTTCATTGGTCTGGGAGATGGTTTGTTCGATCTGTTGCAGCTGCGGGGTGCCAAACCAGTCCCACGGGCTGATCACGTTGGCAAAGGTGAAAGGCATCAGCAGCCGTATGACCAGTATGCCCCACAGAGCGTAATGCAGCAGGGCCGACAGCTGCTTTTTGAATAATTTCTTGATCAGCAGAATGAGGCCGAAAAGGATGCCGGAGGACGCTGTGACGGCCAGGATGAATGCGGGGATGTTTGTATCCATCTCATTCGTCCTCGCTTTCGGCTTTTTTCTCCAGTCTCTGCGCCAGTTCCATCAGCTCCTGCTGGTCCTGTTCAGTCAGTTGTCCGTTTTCCGCCATCATCATCACCAGCCTGCCCACCGAGCCGAAGCGGTCGCTGCGGTTCAGGATGCTTTCTGTCTCCAGCTGCAGGGCTTCGTCCTTGGTGATCCGAGGCGAATAAAGCTTGTCCTTGAGGTTGCGTTCTTCCGCCTGGATCAGGCCCTTTTCGCACATGTTGCGCAGGTATGTGTGGTATGTCTTGTACCCCCACTCCACCTCGGGCTGGTTCTCATGGATGCGCATGACGATCTGTTTCATGGTTTGCGGGGGTCTCCCCCACAAGGATTTGAGGATGATCCATTCCGAATCGGCGAGTCCTTTTTTCATCTTCCCTCTCACCCCTTGTCATCTGTCGTTATTGCTCAAGATTAATTTTTCTTTAGCATACACGACAGATTGAAGGATGTCAAGTATTTGTTGCATACTTTTTGCTTTACTATTATTTTTGCTTCGTAAATACGGTTCTTGGCATGTGATAGGGTCGATTGGTGGCCGATTGGATCCTTTTCTGCGATGATTGGCTATGAGTGCATATGATAGTTGGCAATTATCTTGCAATTATATTGCTATTATATTACTACAGTTTTTCGTTTCCGTCAACACAATATTCTCTTTTTTTCCCATATTCTTTGCCTTGCGTATAATGCAATGGACGGGGATTTCCGTCCATTGCATATTCCGCCGTTATCGTTTCCGGTTTAGCCCTGGCCGCCTTCGTCCCTTGTGATGACGCTTCCGTCGATAGCGTTGATGGTGAGGATGCTCTTCACCGTGCAGTCAAAGTCCGCCGATGTGCTGGTTTTTTGGGTTCTTTCATCCAAATGCTGCTCATTGTACTCCACATGTTCCGTGCCGAAGAAATCCCACACCGGCACCAGTGTGTATTCATTGGGATTGTCCTTGATCGGCAGCCGCATCAGCCCCAGTTTGATGCTGGTTATTTTTTCATTGTAAACGTAGTTCTTTTCCACCAGTTTGGGAGATGCGTTGGGGTTTTGGGGATCATAGGTGTAATCCTCGACTTGGCCGTTCACCTTCAGCGCGTTCCGGATGAAATATTGTGTCTTGAAGATGCTCATAACTTCGTCGAATCCCTTGAGCTTTGCATTGTCCGCTATCGTATCCGTCAATTTCATGGGGGAAGTCCACTGCAGTTCCACGATACCGGTATCGTCTATCACCATGTACAGCTTCTCATATGTATAATATTCTACGTATTTATTATCTACCACCGGCCCGTCCGATGCGCCGTCGCTGGTCTCATACGTCGTCGGCACGCCGTTCACTTCCCGTGTGAAGTAAAATACATACGCCTGGGGAGGGTTGGTGGGATCGGTGGCCGCGGGGTCATTGACAGTCGCTAGGCGTATACAGGATAGTTTCAGCCCGCATCCCAGGTCCTGAACGGTTTTTTCGGCCTTGGCCTGTGCCTCTGCCAATGTGGTTTTCATCCCTCTTGCCGTTCCTGCCGGTATGGAATCATATACCATGTACTTCCCTATATAGTCGTCTGCATTGGTATACCATACGCTGTCCATCTTTCCATTTGTAGAAGAGGTTATGAATAATTTGGCGTCGTATTCATACCCCAGGTTGGCTTCCACGCTCAGTTCCTGTCCGTCGAATACGGGTTTTCCCTCTTCTCCCTTGGGAGGCGGCTCTCTCTGAGCGTCCTTTAGTTTGCCGTCCGACACTTTCCGCTGCACGGTTTCAGGAGCCGTGAGCAGTTTCGTCTTGGTATCGTTGATGATGTAGTCCATCTTTTCCTTTGCCTTTTCGCCCCATATCTCCAGCAGCGCCTGATAGTACACCAACTGCCGCTGTAGTTCCGACTTGGTTTGCACGGTCTTGGGTTCCCAAATGGGTTTCCCCTGCGTCAGCGTGGCGATCACCTTGTCCACCTTGTCCTGTGTGAACCTTTCCGGTACGGCCTTTACCACCGGGATTTTGGGTGTCTGCGGTACTTCCACTTTAGCGTCCAGGTTCACGGTCACCTTGCCCTGCGTATAGCTGTCCTTAAAGGTGGTGGGAACTCCGGCCAGTGAGCTGTTTTGCCCGTTGTCCGTCACTTTGGCTGTAATATCGTCCTGCTTGCCTGCTACCACGGGCCTTTCCGGTGTGGGCTGGCACGCCGTGGTGAAGGCCGTCGCCAGCATCACCGCGATGATAATGAATACCGGCAGTTTCACCGCAAGTTTAGTTTTTTTCTGCATAAACATCCCAGCTATCCTTTTTTTCAGTCTTGTCCGCGCGTCGTGCAGGCTCAGTGCGGCCTGCAGTCTCGCTTGGTTGCTTTTCCCCGCGAATCGAACCAGCGTATGGATGTATTCCTGCCGCCGGCCCTGGCCCAGAGCCTCCACCACCATGTTGTCGCAGGCGGTCTCCATGTCCTTGCGGATGAGCTTGCAGCACAACCATACCAGCGGGTTGAACCAGTACACGGCGCATAGCAGGTTCAGTACCGTGATTGCGATGAGGTCGCCGCGTTTATAGTGCATAAGTTCGTGCATCAGGATATGCCGCATCTGCGCTTTGTCCTTGTTAATGGTTGCGGAATAGGGCAGCAGCAGCACCGGCTTCCATACGCCCATGATGGCGGGCACAGGCAGCGCTTCCTGCACGATGACGCGTATCCTGCGGTTGATGTTGAGTTCTTTCTTGCACTCGATAATGAGGTTCCATATCCAAACAGGAGTTTTGACCTGCTTGCTACGCTGTAACTGACGTGCGATCTTGGACTTGTCTATGAGCAGCCACGCACCCGTAGCGCAGGTCCCAGCCAGCCATGCTGCCAGGATCACCAGCGCCCAGTCGATCTGGATGGGCGCCGTGATGGGTTGTCCCGCCGATGCCTGCGCGGCAATGGTTGCATTGTTCGCCGTTTGTACGCCGCTTGTATTTGCCGGTATATTGTAATCCGCTATATTGAAGCCGTTGCTTCCCTGTTGCGCGGTGTTTGATGCGCCCTGCGCCTGCGGATCTGCGTACGCCTGCTGGGTCACCGGGTTGTTCTGCGCCTGGATGAATAGGTTCCACGGGCTGATCTCGCTGGCAAAGCTCACCGGCAGCATCAGTTTGATCAGGACGATGGCCCAGATAATGTAATGCATGGCCGGGGACAGGTGCCGCTTCAGTGCTGTTTTTATGAGCCATACGCCCCCGAAAAGCAGGGTGAATACGACTGTGTTCTCAAAGAGGTACTGCAGGATGGTATCCGTCATTTTGCGCCACCCCCGCCCTGCTTCTCCATCTTGGAGGCGAAATCCAACAGATCGTGCTGATCCTCGTCCGAAAGCCCGCCGTTTTCCGCCAGCAGAGCCACCAGCCTGCCTACCGAACGCACGTTGATCCGGTTTAGCAGGCTTTCGCTCTCGGACTGCAATGCCTCCCCTTCGGTTATGAGGGGGAAATACAGCTTGTCCTTCCCGTTTTTGATGCTTGATCCGATCATACCTTTTTCCTGCATGATGCGCAGGTACGTGTGGTACGTCTTGTAGTTCCAGTCCACATCGGGCTGTTCCTTTTGCACGCTCTGGACGATGCTTTTCAGCGTCTGGGGTTCTTTTCCCCACAGCGCCTTCAATATCGTCCATTCCGAATCCAGCAGCCTTTTTGTCACAGTATCATCCCCTTTCGAAATCTGTCTTAACTTTATAAGATACTACTGTCTCAATATTATAAGACAGTCCCCGCTCTGTCAAGGGTATTTTGAAATTTCCTTGAAATATTTTTGAAATGTTTATTCAGGGGATTTCCGCTTCCAAAAAAATCAACAGCCTGCGGGTAAAGCGCGGCTGTTAATCTGTATGTTTGCTTTATTTAAGATGGTTAATACCCTTTGTTTCGGTCGATGATGCTCCCGTCTATGGCGCTGATGGTCATTACGGATCCTATATAGGGTTTGTAGGGCGCCTGCCCCTCGGACGTGTGTTCATAGGCCAGTATGTAGATGTCCCTGCCGTCGGCCGTAAAGGCTTCCCTGTAGCCGTAAAAGTCCCACACGGGTATGAGCAGGTATTCTTCCCCGGATTGCACGCGCATCAGTCCCAGTGTGATCCGGTTGATATGTACGACCAGGCGCTCCACTTTCAGGCTGTCTTTGCCCGTGTTCCCGCTCCTGTCGTAGATGGCAGGCCCTCTTTCTGCCAGCGTGACGGCCAGCTTCATTTCATCTTCCAGGTAACTGTTTTTAACGAATACCATTTTGGCAAAGCGGTCCATGGCCTCTTCAAACGGGATCATGGCGGTGCTTTTTGAGAGTTGCTGCGTCACGTCGCACGGTGCGGTCCAGTTGATACATTTCAGTCCGTATTGGTCCACCGTCACCATCAGTTGCTCATAGTTCCAGATATCGCTGTATCCTTCGTCGTTGGCGATGCCGGTGGTATCGTATTTGCAGGGCACGCCGTTTACGACCCGGGTGAAATAAAAGGTGTAATAGCTTGTCAGGGTGTTTTCTGGATATTGCTTTGCTTCCGCATGGGCCAGTGCCATGCCTTTCGCGCCGAAGGATTGCACGGCCGCTTCCGCGATGCCCAGCGCATCTGCGTAGGGTATTTCGCGCAGGCTCTTGCCCTGTTCCAGTATGGAGATCCGGGGTAAAAGCTCCATCCACTCTTCAAAAATCTCGCCTTTGACGTCCTCCCGGAACCGCTCCAGGCTCATCTCGCTGGACGTCCCGTCAGCGTCATTGACCGCGGTGAAAAGATACGCCTGCCCGTCTTTTTCAAAGTACCCGTATACGCCCTCCGTCAGGTCGCCGCCAAAGACGAGGTTCTCCTTGCAGAGCCTGTGCGATACCGCCGCGAATTCCGCAGACTTCTTTGCCTGCAAGTATTTCTTCCGCGCCCGGTCCACGCCTTTTTCAGCCCTGTCGATAGATGCCGGGTCGGATCTTTCCTTCTTTGTGTATTCCAGCCGCACTTCCGTTTCCGCTATGTCCTGCTTGGCTCGGAAATCCCATGTTTCGCCGTCCGGCACGCGGAAGAAATGTGCGTCCCCCACATAAGTGTCATATATTCTGTCCACCTCTTCCTGCGTGAACCGGTGCGGAGTCACCTTCACGGCGGGCATGGCCTTGCCCTGTTCGATAACTGCTGTCGCGTCAATATCGATGCTGATGTTCAGGTTGGGGTGCTTGATCGTCTTTTGGATTCGCGTACCGTCTTGGGGCAGGTCGGTGGGCAGCGGGGCGTCGGCCTGCGCCGCGATCTTTTGCTCGATCTGCCCGTCGCCCTTGTTCACGACCACGGGCTTGTCCGGCGTAGGCTGGCAGGCTGCCAATAGCATCAGTATCAGGCAAAGGGCAGGGATGCATATTGCTTTTTGTCTCATGATAACCTCCTTGAAGCATTGCCGGTGGCATCAGAGGGGTATTCCGCAAGCAGTGCTGGACTTCGGATATTGCTCCGGAATAGTAGCATGTTCCAGTCGGTGATGAAATGATACGGGGGTGCCAATCACGATGGAATTGGTTTGGGGCAAAAGTCCGGCAAATATTGTTCTATTTATGTTTCTATATTATTGCTATTGTTTTGCGTTGTCAATTATATTATTCCATTATTGTTTTATTATAGGCAAAGCGTTTTTTCTTTTGAAGTGTAATACGTAAAGAGCGGCCCCGCATGGTTGCGGTGGCCGCTCTTTATGTCATTCTATCATTTGGGATTGTCTATTCCACGTTCCGTATCGCTTCCACGATGGGTTTCCTGCTGATTTTACGCAGCGGGATCAGCGAGGAGAGCAGCGATATGATGATGGCCGCGGCCACCGAGATGCCGGCGGATTCATAGGGCAGTATGTAGCTGGTGCTGCCGAGCCCGCTGATCAGGAGGAATACGCAAAAGTGCAGTATCGTCCCGATTACCACGCCCCATACCGAGGCCTTCAGTCCTGAGAAGAGCGCCTCCACCACCGTCATCTGCTTCAGCTGCGCGCCCGAGGTGCCCACCGCCCGCAGCACGCCGAATTCCCGGCTTCGCAGCACCATGTTCGTGCTGATGGTGTTGATGATGTTCAGGAACCCGATCAGGGATACCACCACCACAAATCCATAGAGGAATATTTCCACCTGCAGCATCGCGTCGTTGTTGCGCTGCACCAATTCGGAGAAATCGGTCACGTTGATCCAGGGTTTGTCCGCGCTGTAGTTCTCGATCGCCGTCAGGAAGGGCTTCCTGTCGGTATTGGGGATAAATTTCACGCCCACCGCGTCGTAGGTGTTCTTTCCGGTCAGTTCCTGCATCAGCGCGTCGGTCGTCACGAGGGTGATGTACCGGTTGTTGGGGCTGGAGCGGTAGGGCAGTTCGCTGATGACCGCGGCCACCTTCACCGTGCGTTCCTTTCCCGTTCCGCCTTCTGTCGGTGATAAGCGGATCTCATCGCCGGGTTTGTACTGCGTCAGGTCCAGCGTCAGCGGTTCTCTCCTGTTTTTGGGGTTCTCGATCTTGTTTTTCTGAAATACGATCACCCCGCCGTTTTGCATGGCATTCAGGTCGATGCTTCCCGCCGTGATGTAGCGTTCCAGTTTTGTGAGGTTCTCGTCCCCGCAGGACATCATTTCCGCCACGATCTGGGCCTTCCCGTCTGCTATCACATAAGGCGTATCGCCCGCCGCTTTCCCGAAATCAGGATTCAGCTGGCTCTCGCTGGCTTCAGCGCTCATGGAATGGTTGATCAGCCTTGTGGCATAATCCACGCCTTTCTGGTTTTTGATGAATTCATAGTCCGCATTGGACAGCGGGAATTCCTCCGCCGAGCTCACCTGCACGTCCATGATGTTGGCTTCCTTGAAGGGGCTTGCCTGCATGCCAAAGGTGAGGAGGCCGTTCACCACGATGAATAGAGTGATGCTGATGATCATGGAGTACACCGTCAGCCGGAAACGTCGCCTGTCTCTGCGCATGTTTCGCGCCGCCATCTGCCCGGTGAATCCGAATAGGAGTTTGGACAGCCTGGCTTTGCGTAACTTATTCTTTTTCTCCTTTTTCACCAGGCCTTCCCCGCGCAGCGCCCCCACCGGAGTGATTTTCCCCGCGTAGCGCGCCGGCAGCCAGGCCGAAAGGTAGATGCTCGCCAGCGCGATGGCCGCGGAGCCCGCCAGTACCCATGGGTTCAGCACCACCGTGAAGTTTTCAAACATTGAGAAGGCCAGCGTCCCCATGAAAGCCAGTATGGCATACACGGCCCCCACCCCGCAGGCTACGCCCAGCGGGATGCCGATGAGCGCAGCGATTCCGGCTTCCCGGAAGACCATCCGCTTCACCTGGGCGGGGGAGGCGCCCATCACCCGCAGCATCCCGTATTCCTGCACCTTTTCCACCACGGAAATGTTGAAGGAGTTGTAGATCACCGATACCGTCGCGATCACGATGATGAAGATGAGGAATAATGCTGTCGTCAGGAGCGGTCCCCACATCGAGCTTGCGCCCGACCGCCCTTCCAGGCTCAGGATAGCCGTGTTGTAGGAGCCTGTTGCCTGGCTCGCCCCGGCCTCGGACAGCGCGGATTTCACCGCGTCTCCCACATCGTATCCGCCTTTGATCCGCACCGCCATGTTGTACGCTTTGGCCGGGTCCTGTGTGCCGTTCAGCAGGGTGATGCCCTGCCCTGTCGCGATGGTGGAGTATTCATATACGCTTTTGGTGATGCCGCAGACCGTGAAGGTCTTTTTCTCCCCGTTCCCGCTCTCCAGCACGAGCGGCGCCTCTTTGTCTGCCTGGGTGATGGGATGGATATCCAGCTGGATCGTGTCCCCCACTTTGGCGCCCATCGCCTTGGTGCACCAGGTATCCAGCACGATCTCATTGCCGTTCTGTGGCAGTCTGCCCTCCATGAGTTCGATCGGCATCATTTTCAGGGCTTCGCTGTCCCCGGCTTTCAGGACCATGAGCTTCTTGTCGTTGTTTAGTTGGTAATACTTCACCTGGTCGGGCGTGAATGTCCCGGCAACGGCTCCCCCTTCGTCCGCATATATGCCGGCCTTTTCAAACCGTACGTTCTCGAGCAATGTATCCGCCTGCTCCGCGCTGACGTTGCTCAGGAAGGCATGTGCCGTTCCTTTTTCCTTGACGGCGGTGATCAGTGCGTTTTCCTGGAAGGAATAAAGCATGGTGGTGATGGCCGTGATGAGCGCGCAGGACAGCACCACCCCCAGTATCGTCAGCACGAGTCGCTTTTTACGTCTTTTCATATTTCGCCAGGCTATGGCTGCATAGTCTTTCATGGCTTTAGCGCACCTCGTCTTTCACGATGCGCCCGTCTTCGAGCACCATCACCCTGTCGGCGCGTTTGGCGATATCCAGATCGTGCGTGATGAGGATCAATGTCTGGTTATATTTCTTAACGGAGTATTCGAGAAGGTCAACTACTTCCCGCCTGTTTTTGCTGTCCAGGTTGCCCGTGGGTTCGTCCGCCAGTATCAATGAGGGTTTGTATGCCAGCGCCCGTCCGATGGCGGCACGCTGTTGTTCCCCGCCGGATAATTGCGAGGGCAGATGCGATGCGCATGCCTGCAGCCCCAGCATTTTGATGAGTTCTTCGATGTATCCGGCATCCGGCTTCTTGTTGTCCAGCAGCATCGGCAGTTCGATGTTCTCGCGTATGTCCAGCACCGGGATCAGGTTGAAAAATTGGAATACAAATCCCACCTCCCTGCGGCGGAATACCGAGAGCTGCGCTTCGGAGTAACCGGTGATCTCCTTCCCGGCTACCAGGATCTTTCCGCTGGATGGCCGGTCCATCCCGCCGATCATGTGCAGCAGGGTGGATTTGCCCGAGCCGCTGGCCCCCACTACCGCCATGAACGTGCCTTTTTCGATTTCAAAGCTCACATCCTTCAGCGCCTCGGTGGGTACGCCGTCCGCCGTATATGTTTTGCACAGGTTTTGGACTTGCAGGATCATAAAAATATTACCTCCATAATCGATTGTCAGGCTTTATGGTACCTGTGCCGCCTTACAAAAAGGTGACGTCCCGCCTTACACTTTTGTAAGGTCCGCAGCCATCCGCGATATTTCAGTGCCGTTTTGCATATCACATGGTTCAATTATTCATTTTCAGCCTTCTGGCTGACCATTATCTGTTCCATTCTGCATGATTTCGTCATCCGTCAATCAGAATAATAAAAGTTTCTGTTGACTTAATGGCACGGCGTTATTACAATGTAAATAATATAATAAGGAATGCCAGCATTCCAAATATTTATTTGATACAATGGCGTACCACTTTTAGTGGAGCGCCTTTTTTATTTTAAATTAAAGGGGAGGTTATATTATGGAAGACCAAAAGGTTACTACACCCGCGGAGATTTTCGGGGAATACGTATTCAATGACGCAGTCATGGGGTCCTACCTGACCAAGGCGACGCACAAACTGTTGAAGAAGACCATCGAGGCAGGCCTGCCCATTGATTCCTCCATTGCCGATGAAGTGGCTTCCGCCATGAAAAACTGGGCCATCGAAAAAGGCGCCACCCACTTCACCCACTGGTTCATGCCCATGACGGGGATCACCGCTGAAAAACACGATTCCTTCATTTCCCCCACCGACGACGGCAAGGTCGTGCTGGAGTTCTCGGGCAAGGAGCTCATTAAAGGCGAGCCCGATGCGTCCTCCTTCCCGTCCGGCGGCCTGCGCCACACGGCGAAAGCCAGGGGGTATACCGCGTGGGACTGCACCTCCCCCGCGTTCGTAAAAGAAGGCACGCTCTATATCCCCACCGCTTTCTTCTCCTATACCGGGGAGATTCTGGACAAAAAAGCGCCGCTGCTCCGTTCGGTGGAAGCATTGAACAAGCAGGCCATGCGCGTTCTGAAGGCGCTGGGCAACACCACCTCCCAGAAGGTGGTCGCCACCGTCGGCCCCGAACAGGAATATTTCATCGTTAACCGTGCATTGTACGAGAAACGTCTCGACCTCATGCTCACCGGCCGCACGCTTTTCGGCGCCAAACCGCCCAAAGGCCAGGAGCTGGAAGACCAGTATTTTGCACGTCTCCGCATCAAGATATGCGAATTCATGCATGACCTCGATAAGGAGCTCTGGAAGCTCGGCATTACCGCCCGCACCAAGCATAACGAAGTTGCGCCGGCGCAGCACGAGCTTGCCATCATCTATGATCCCGCCAGTATGGCGGCCGACCACAATCAGCTCGTCATGGAGCTCATGAAAAAAGTCGCGAAAAAACATGGCCTCGCCGCATTGCTGCATGAGAAGCCCTTTGCCGGCGTCAATGGCAGCGGCAAGCACCTGAATTGGTCCGTCGCGACGGATGACGGCATTAATCTGCTGGATCCCGGCATGAAGCCCGCGGAAAATACCCAGTTCATGACCTTCCTCGTGGCCGTCATCAAGGCCGTGGATGTGTATGCGGACCTGCTGCGCATGTCCATCGCCAGCGCGGGCAATGACCACCGCCTCGGCGCCAACGAAGCACCTCCCGCCATCGTGTCCGTATTCGTGGGCGAAGAGCTCGATGCCATCATCGATGCCATCGAAAAAGGCAAGCCCTATGTCAGCAACGGCCGCGCCACCACGAACCTCGGCGTATCTTCCCTCCCCATGATCACGGAGGATGCGACGGACAGGAACAGGACCTCCCCCTTTGCATTCACCGGCAATAAATTCGAGTTCCGTATGTGCGGCTCCTCGGCCAATGTCGCCGAAGCCTGCTTCACCCTCAATACCATCGTGGCTGAGATCCTGGAAGAAGTCGCCGGCCGACTGGAAAAAGCTGCGGATCCGGCAGAGGAAGCGAAAAAGCTCGTCAAGGAGTTCATCACCGCCCACAGGCGCATCATATTTAATGGCAACAACTATGATCCGTCCTGGGTCGTGGAAGCCGAGAAGAGGGGCCTGCCCAATATCAAAAATACGGTCCTCTCTATCGAGGCCTTGAAGGCTAAAAAGAACATCGCAGTGTTTGAAAAGCAGGGTGTGCTCTCCCACGTCGAGACGGAGTCCCGCTATGAGATCATGCTGGATATCTATGCCAAGACGATTAACATCGAAGCCCTCACGCTCGTGGACATGGTAAACCGCCAGGTCCTCCCCGCTGTCATTATGTACAGCAGCAACCTTGCAAGCAATGTTGCCGTCCTCAAGGCAGCAGGGGCGGATGCATCCGCAGCTGCCGGCCTTCTCGGCGAAGTTGCGCCGCTGATCAATAAACTGGGTGTGAAGGTAAAAGAACTGAAAGCGGCGGCAGACAGCGCCACCGTGGAGGATCCGCTGGAGACCGCGAAAAACTATCGTGAAAAGGTCGTCGTCCTCATGGAAGAGACGCGCGAAGTAATCGATGCGCTCGAGCCCATCGTCCCCGCGGACGTCTGGCCCGTTCCCACCTACGTTGACCTCCTCTTCCGTGTGTGATCCGGTAACGTATAACCGAGTAATAACAAAGACCCGCTGTGCAAACGGCGGGTCTTTGTTTTGATCTGTCATATTGATTACTCTATTCTTATTGAATCACATGACACGGTTGTACTTGGCTTGTCCGTTCTAAAGCTGGGCACTCTCCGCATACCTCTTAAAGTTAACAAGGATTGCATGCCATCCGCTTTCTTGCATCTCCAGAGAGTGCGTTCCCTCGGCTTCAAAAGTTTCTATGATCTTTACTCCTTCTGCTTCTTCAATAAACTTAACAGTAACCTTTCTTCCATCACCAAGATGATAGGAGATTAAACTGTTCAATATTACTTCGTCGTAAATGCCGCCAAAGTCAAAGCTGTAGCTTCCGTCCTTCGCAGCCATCTTATAGCTGAATACTCCCCCAACTCTTAAATCGTTTTCGGCAGATGGTGTATACCAGTCTTCGGATGCATTGTTCCATTTCATGATGTGTTCGGGCAAAGTCCATTTTTCCCAGACCTGGCTGATAGGCTTTTTTACCATGGTTTCAATTGTAATTACATTATGCGTCATATAGTTTTCTTCCTGCTCTTGTTAAAATTGTTCACGTATTGATGAAAGACATCTTCGTACCTAAAGCTCTTAGTAATATTGTCTCTACTTATTATTAATTAAACACTTTTGCGCTCACCTAATCTATATTTGTTCAGTGTTTCAAACGTTATCGGGTTTGGAGGCCACAAAAGCCAATAAAACTTGGAATACGGATCACCTGCTCACTTCGGCGTTACAGTACCATATCCTTTTGATCTACACCTTCAAAAATGTGATAGCAAATGTCGTCCCTTTGCCCACGATGCTCTCCGCCTTGATGTCCCCGCCCATCAGGGTGATAATCTGCTTGCTCAATGATAGCCCGATCCCCACTTTTTCCGGGCTGGCCTCGCTGGATTGCCGCGAGAACCGTTTGAAGATCGTCTTCAGCCGCTCCGGCTCCATCCCCGCCCCTTCGTCCCGGATATATATCTTGACGAATACCGCCGTGTTCTCCATCCTGATGTGTACGGTGCCCCCGGCTTTGGAGTGTTCCAGCGCGTTTTTGATGATGTTGATGAATGCTTCCTTTAGCCACAGAATATCGTGCGGATAAATGGCTTCGATAGCCTGGACATCGATCGAAACGCCTTTCCCCTCGCAGAGCGCCTCCAGCTGCGCGGCCGCGCTCCTCAGCGTCTGCCCCATGTCGGCGGCTACGGTCTTGAATACCACAGCTCCCGCCTCCAGCCGCGCCGCCGTGAGCAGGCTCTTGATCAGCCTTTCCATCCGGACCAGCTGTTCCCCGCTTTTCTCCAGCAGCTCCTTTTCCGCATCGGTATCCGCCTTCTTGGTGAGTAATTCATTGTAGATCATCAGCGTGGTGAGCGGCGTTTTGAGCTGGTGGGAGATGTCCGATACGAAATCCTTCAGGTATTCCTTGTCCTTTTTCGCGCCTGCGATGCCCGCTTTCAGCCGGTTGGAGAGCTGGTTCAGGCTGGTGTTCAGTCTCGATACCGCGCCTTCCCCCACGGTGTCCAGGTCCCCCGGCTCCCCCGCCAGCGCCGCCTCCGCGTACCGGCCCGCCCTGTCCACCTTCCGTAAAATCCTTGCCAGCAGGTACAGGAGTATCGCAGTCGCAACGATAAACAGCGCAGATGCTATGATCACCGGGTAGAGGAGGAACCCTTCCGACGCCTCATTGTAAACGGGCAGGCTCCCCGCCGGCAGGTTTTTGTCCATTCCGTATTTCTGCAGTGCGGCATACCCCTTTTCCATATCCTCCGTACCCGTCTCCTGGATAAAAAGGGGCGCTATATCTTTTTCTGCCCCTGGATACTGTGTGATGAGCCTGCCGAAAAGCGCCGCATCCCGGGCCAGGTACGCCTTTGCAGTCTGGTCGCGCAGTATGCTGCAGGATAGGAGGATGAAACCGGCCAGTACCACCAGCAGGATCGCCGCAGCCCGGATCGCGCGCTTCATATGCACATCCCTGAAAAGGTTCATTTTATCCTCATGCCTCCCTTACCGGCTTGTCCCACATGTACCCCACGCCCCGCACCGTTTTGATGTATTCAGGCGCGTCGGGGTTGTCCTCCACCTTTTCCCTTAGCCGCCGGATATAAACGGATAGCGTGTTGTCGTCCACAAACTGGAAGTTCCTGTCCCAAAGCGCCTCCAGGATGTATTCACGGGGCACCACGTTCCCGCTGTTCGTCATCATACCAGACAATAAGCGGAATTCCTGGGCTGTCAGGTTCATTTCGTCCCCGTTCTTGTACGCCTTGGTTTTGGATATGTTTAATATGATACTGCCGGATATGTATTCGTGTACTCCGCCGCTCCCCCTGCTTTTCCGTCTCAGCAGGCTGCGGATGCGCGCCGCCAGCTCCTTTGCGCGGAAAGGCTTTGTGATGTAGTCGTCCGCCCCCATGTCCAGCCCCATCACCACGTTGACCTCCTCGTCGCACGCCGTCAGGAAGATGAGCGGGGTGTCCCCTCTTTCACGGATGAACGCGAGGAAATCGTATCCTGACCCGTCCGGCAGCATGATGTCCGCCAGTATGAGGTCCAGCTGTTTCGCTTCGAACGTTTTTTTGGCTTCCTCCAGTGTTCCGGTCTTGGTGATGTGGAATCCTTCCTCGGACAGCGTATATTCGATCCCCAGCGCCAGCGCGCTGTCGTCTTCCAGCAGCAGTATCTCGGCTTCGTTCATGGATATCCCCTTCCGCGGAATTGATTCTCATATTATACCATAATGCACTTTGGGTTATATATGAAAAAGCCCCGGTGCATATTGCATCGGGGCCCGAAATGGATAGGTTGATGTTACGATCCCGGGGTCTGGAAAAAGTTCGATCCTTGCCCCTGGCCCTGGCTTTGGTTTTGTCCCTGTTGGCCTTGCTGTTGCTGTCCTTGCTGGCCTCCCTGCCCCTGCTGTCCGCTCTGCTGGCCCTTCATGCTGCTCAATATCTTGGGGATCTTGTCCAGCACCGTGCCCATGCTGCCCACCGCGCTCATATGGGCCATGTAGACTTCATCCTTGTCGATGATGATGACGGCTTCCGTGTTCAGTTTGGCGCCCAGGCCCATCGCGCCGCCCAGCATCGATCCGCCCATCCCCGCGTTCTGGCCCGATGGCTGTTTGGCCTGGGTCTGCGTGTCCCCGCCGCCATACCCCAGGGTGATGGACATCACAGGCAGGAATGTCTTGTCCCCCTGCGTCACGGGTTTGCCGATCAGCCCATCCCTTTGCGTGAAATTCTCCATATTCACAAACAGCGCATCCACTTGTTGTGTCAGGGTTTGCTCCATCCTTATTTCCTCCTTACGCTTTATTTCTGATGAAGTTTGTGATGGTTTCTCCTATGTTAATGTTTGCAGATGCATCTGCATAAATGTATGGTTCATCGGCCATAAAATCTGGTAAATAGCTGATCCGCTTTACATGGAATATACTTGTAACAGCACCCAGTACACCGCATGAAATACCGGTCGTAAAGGGATCGTTTAAACCGTATTGCACGCTGGCTTCGATATCCTTCGGTTTTACGGACTGGATCATCCTCATACCATTTTTCTTTCCCGGTTTGTTTTTTAGCTGCTTCTCAAAAACACGCAATTTTAAAATATAAATAGAAAGATATGGCTTGCCGTATTCAAACCAGGCCACTGCCCGGAAAAACGGCGGCAGCCCCAGCACTTCCGCGTTCATGCCGCTTGGGTCCCATCTGAGATGCAGCCGGAATCGTATGGTGATGGTGGCTATGATTCCTGCTATTAGCAGCAATAGGATCAGGATGATTAGGACTGCGACCATATGCACCTCATTACAAATCGATATTTATCTATAGTATCTGTTGTGCCGCGTTCCTTATGCCCTTGCCACGGTACTGGCAGAATATATTCAATTTTTGTTGATACAGCATTCATCCTGATATCATCAAAGTGTATTTACGGCTAATAAAAACAAGAAACCCCCGTTTTAGAGGGTTTTAGTGATATGGAGTTGTTGTTCGTTTGTATATGATCTCAAAGGTTCATTTTACCTGCAGCAGCATCTCGTCCTGCATGGACACAAACCCGTATTTGATATACAGCGCCTTGCCCATGTCCGTCGCTTCCAGGGAGATAAAGCTGATGCCCCTTTTTGTTGCTTCACCCACCAGCAGGTCAAGCATTTTCGTCGCGATTCCATTTCTGCGGTAATCGGGGTGCGTGTACATGTTCATGATATAGGCCTTTTTGCCTGTCGGGTTATGATACGTCGGCATCACCTCGTAGAAGCTGATCCCGCCCGTGCCCGCGATTACATCTCCGTCAAATACCAGGTAAGCCACATGGCTGTCGGCTTGAAAACTTTCTTTGTAATAAGCGTATGATTTCTCTTCGACCACTGACATATCGGTTGTTTCGTCTAATGCATTTACCGTCCGTAAAACGTGGATTCTCGTTTGGGTCAGCACGTCGATATCGGAGACGTCCGCTTTCTTGTAAATGAGATTCATCTTCATTTCCTTCGTTTGCATTTTTGTATTCAATATAACATAAAAAAGGACCTGAATATACTCAGATCCTTTTTGGCGGAGAGGGCCGCCACTCCAAAAAAATCAAGAACGGTTCATGAATGAGGGCGCCAAGCCTCGGGTATCCGGCACGCTGCCGTTTTTATCCGGCACGCTGCCGTTTTTATCCGGCACGTTGCCGCCTCCGTTTCCGCATCAGGCTTGCTAGCGCCGCTCCCCCCGCCAGGGCCGCCGCTGCCAGCAGCAGGAGGGTGGGCGAAAAGTCCTGTCCGGTGGAAGGCAGCTCCGCCTCCCGGATGACGACGTCCACCGACTCGCTCTGTGCCCCCACGGTATACGTCACATGCGCCGTGCCGGACTTGAGTCCCGTAAACTCGTTGCCGTTTCTGGAAAGCAGCGTGGTGTCAAAGGTCCATTCGCCTGCCTCCAGGTTCGGCGTGATCGTAATGCGCCCGCCGGTATAAATTTGCCCGTTGGCGGGGGAGACCGACAGGGTAAGCGCATCGGAAATGACGACGTCCACGGTTTCACTCTGCTCGCCCACCGTATACGCCACATGCGCCGTGCCGGGCTGCAGTCCCGTAAACTCGTTGCCGTTTCTGGAAAGGAGCTCGCTGTCAAAGGTCCATTCGCCATTCTCCAGGTTTGGCGTGATGGTGATGCGCCCGCCTGTGTAGATATGGTTGTCTGACGGGGATGACGAAAGCTGAAGCGCCTGCGATATGGCAATGTCCACCGATTCGCTCTGCCAGCCTGCGGTGTAGGTCACGTGCGCCGTGCCGGGCTTCAGTCCCGTAAACACGTTGCCGCTCCTGGAAAGAAGCGTGGCGTCAAAGGTCCAATCGCCCCCCTCCACGTTCGGCGCGATCGTAATGCTTCCGCCCGTGTAGATCTGCAGACTGGAAGGCGAGGGTGTGAGCGCCAGAAACGGTATGAACGGGATTCCGTTGCTCCCGGCGTAAGCCTGCGCCGTGGAGCCCTCATAGCCGTAGATGCCGTCGGAGGAAATATTCGTGTCATAAAAGACAGTTGATCCAAACACGGCTGTTTTACTGTAGATGATGCAGCGCGATATACCGGAGTGATAGAACGCACAGCTGACGATCGAGGTCACGCTGCTGGGGATTGTGATGTCGGTAAGCGCCGTCGCTCCATAAAACGCGTTTTCGCCTATGGTTTCCAAGCTGCTGGGGAGTGTGATGTCGGTAAGCGCCGCATCATTAAAGAACGCGCCCGTGCCTATGGTTGCCAGATGGCTTCCGGCTTCAAAATGCACACTGGACAGAGACGGGCAACCAGCGAATGCATAGTTAGTAATATCTGTCATGCCGCCCGGGATTGTGATACTGGTAAACGCCGATGAACTAAACGCTTGCTGGCCTATGGTTGTCAGCCGGCTTCCGGCGTCAAACGTCACGCTGGCCAGGGAGCCGCAACCCGAGAACGCGCAATCATGAATAGTGGTTACACTGCTGGGGAATGAAACGCTTTCGAGCGCCGTTCCCGAAAACGCGTAATCGCCTATGGTTGCCAGCTGGCTTCCGGCTTCAAATGTCACGCTGGTCAGGGAGTTGCAATACGAGAACGCGTAAGTATCAATAGCGGTAACGCTGCCGGGTATTGTAACGCTGGTGATCTCCCTTGCACAAAACGCGTATTGGCCTATCTCTGTAACGGTCTTGCCGTCCAGCGTGCCCGGTATCGGCAAATCGCCGGTTAGCCAATCCGTGGGGCTGTCAATCCTGAGCGTTCCGTCGGCCAGCTCGGTCCAGTTAAATATGCCTGTCGTGCCGGTGCTGCCGGGGGCGGCCCGGGCTATGCAGGGTATCGACGCGAATACCAAAAAAGCGATGGCAGACGCTGCGATCCAAAGGGTGATTCCGGATTTCCGCTTCATTCTTTTGTACCCCTGTTCTTGTGTGTTCAATTGATCACAGCTGCGTTTCTTCCCTGAAGCATATGAGAGGGGATCCTTTCCCCCATGGGCCCCGCGATAGTCTTATAGTTATCCGTATTAATATAATGGTTTTTGTGTTTTAATAATAGCATTCTTGCGCAACATGTCGGATTTTCGACGCAAACGGTAAAAATACATCTGCGATTTACAAATGCTTGTTTGCAAAGCAATATGATATAGTGGCTGAAAGCAAACCGAGCAAAACAAGACTGGGTGCGTGAATAAAGGTCTATTAATATTGAACATGGGCGATAGTTCAGGTTGGTAATCTGAAATAGATTGGCTTCACGATTACACCCTAACCGCATTACCTGCTTTCGCTGATATCGTTCATAGCCCTCTTTTTGAAGTTTAAAAAATATATGGGGGACAATTCCAAATAGGTTCTGATTCGCCGAAATAAACAAACCCCGTTTCTGCTTAATGCACAAACAGGGTTTGTTTGGCGGAGAGGGTGGGATTCGAACCCACGTGAGGTTTCCCTCAAACTGATTTCGAGTCAGCCCCGTTATGACCGCTTCGATACCTCTCCATGCATCGACTATTTGATTGCCGCGAGAATGAATTATAGCACAATGCGACTTCTTGTTCAATATGCAAGACCAACCAGTACGAATTTGTTCAGTAAAGATTTCATCTTTGATCATATATATTACCTGACCCAAATGTGAAATAAAAAGCCGCGGGGTTACCGCGGCCTTGGCAAATCAAATCTGCTTGAATTGATTGAGAAAAATCAATCTATAATCTTATAATATTTCTTGTGCCCCGGTACCATCGATCCTGACTCGCCAAATATCCTTTTCAAAATGTATTTGATTAGGAGGATCTTTGCCGTAAAATATCCAACCATTTGAGATCATATAAAAATCATAGGTTTCTTTAATAACCCGTTCATTCCCTGAGCCGTCCTTTTTTACTCTGTACAAAGATTCATTCTCATAGTAGATCCAATCTCCCTGTATACCGATTAGCTTGATGTAGCCATTATATGCATCGTTGCTGTTGCTGAATATAGTTGTGTTATTCCTGCATATCTTCGGCGTGTGGTTTATGGTAGTAGCCTCTGCGTCATAATAAACGCCTTCATTATCGGGGATAACAGTATATATATTTTCGGTATATCTGTCTGAAACTTCTTGATGATCCTGGCCATCGGTGTTGCAGGAATTTAACTCGGCTTGATGTTCTTGCATATTCGTATAATAGATTCTATTATTATAAACTGCCATGATATGGAGAATCGGTTGGCTTTCAATAATGAGCGTTTCTTTTGTGCCGTCAATATTTCTCTTAAAGATCTTGTATGGTTTAAACGCATAATTCGTAGTGTCGTGTGTTTGATAATAGATCATATTATTATAAACGAACAAATCATTTATCTGTTGCTTTTCACCCACGGCTACGATCTGCGCTTTCTGGGAGCCGTCTGAAAGCATCCTGAATATTTTGTTGCTTGGCCATCCTCCTTCATTGTAGGGGACATAATAAATCCAGTTGTCTGATATAGTAAACTCGCTAATATGGTCCGAATTAATAACTTTTTTTTCTGTTCCGTCGGCATGCATTTTAATAAGGGCATGTGTAGAATCCGGCAATTTTCCTTCTATGTAAACCCAATCATCTTTTGCTTTAAAGCTGGAAGGATCGATTGAGCGAATAACTGGAGCGGGAGGTACTGTGCCTACCCGTACCGTACATTTATCAGACTTTCCGCTTCCGTCGGCAGCGGTACAGGTGATCGTACAGGTGCCTGTTCCCTTTGCAGTGACCGTGCCGGAAGATGAGACAGTAGCGATCCTTGTATTGTTGCTGCTCCATTTTACTTTTCTATTGCTTGCCGTTGTCGGCAAAACCGTTGCCTTTAACCGGTATGTCTTTCCTCTTTTCGTAAGATTGACAGTATGCGTATTCAGAGTTACCTTTCCTACATACTGCTTGACGGTTATTCTGCATGTGGCATTTTTGCGGCTGCCATCATTGGCTTTTACAGTGATTGTTGCAGTACCGCCCGCCACTGTTGATACCAGGCCTGTATTTGAAACGGTCGCTACACGTGTATTGCTTGATTTCCAGGTTAATTGTTTGTTGCTGGCATTTGCCGGTTTGATGGTGGCAATGAGTTGAAGGGTCTTGCCAAATAAAATGGTTGCACTCTTTTTGTTGAGCGTTATGCTCTTAATTTTGATAGTTCCGGTCGCTTCATATGTTTGGGGTGCTACTGTCATTACAGAAAAGATCAATGCAATGGTCACAAAGGCAGAAAGAATACCCGTAAACACCTTTTTCACAAACAATACCTCCACATCCATAATCCCACATAAACTGTTGATATGGTATACGCTACCTAAATATAGCATTCTGTAAAATGAGATATCAAGCAAAATGTATAATATATCTATTTGGGTATACGTTAGAAACCGGAATACTTCTTGTGTAACGGTTATTTGAAATGCCTGAGTCAGGTTAGTCAAAATGATTCAAATTATAAATGATAAGGTTGGTTATTAATATTCTTGATTCTACAGCATCTTCAGCCGCAGCGAGTCCGGGTTCACCATCAAGCCCAGCGCCTGCAGCATCTCGTCGTACCTGCGTGTATATTCCGCGTTTCCGGCATTGAGGGCCTTCGCGATGATATTTTCGTATTGGTTCACCTGCATGAATTCATCCGGCTCCGGGATGAGGATCTTTTCATTTTCATATCCGGGCACGCCTTCGATATGCACCAGCCAGATGGGCAGGCAGACGGATTTGGACATCTCCATGATGTTGTGCTTCCGCGCCGAGCCTTCGGGTATACCCAGCTTCCGCAGCCATTTTTCGGTATAGGGAAGGAAGCCATAGTCCTGGTCCATTTTTACGATCACGCCCAGGGCTTTGGCGCAGTGGTACAGGCGGTTGTTGTAGTGCCATTCACAGTTCCCGAAAAGCATCATCAGTTCTTCGTGGCGCATGCTCTTTTTTTCGCCTTCATTCTGGTATTTGCGTTAAAATATGCTTTTGCTTGATTATATAACATATATCGGCATATTGTAAGGGTAATATTAACTTATCGGTTAGTTTGCATTGGATTAAATGCAATGCCCGTTTCGGGTTATATATAATAAGGAAACATTTTGGATCGTTTTGGAGGATAGCATATGCCCGTGAAATACTGCCCCGGTGCCGCCAACCTCACCGGCACCCCCACGTTGAAGGTGAAGCAGTGCCCCTCCTGCGGCGCCGATGTGGAGCTTTTCTCTACCGATGTCCAGGTGCCCTGCGGCGTTTGCGGCTTCATCGTATATAACGATATCCAGTCCTGCATCCGCTGGTGTAAATTCGCCAAGGAATGCATCGGGGAGGAGCTGTATGAGCAGCTCACGCAGCGGCCTGCTGAATGAGGTGAAGGCTCTATCTGCTTTCAACGCAGGCAGTTGTTTGGAGCGTTTGAATGGATGAAAACGGATATTTCCCCCGGACCCGCCCTCATCACCGGTAACGTGCCATGCTTTCGATGCCCTTCCCGTCATTCAACCGGGATCATGTCTCGCGCTTCTCCCATTTTGGCCCGCATGCATCCTTTCAGCCTCTCCATAGGTTGATATTCTGCTGTTTTTGTTTTAGAATTGGGTATTGTGTAAACCGCAAAACGGAGGATGCTTATGGATATCGCGCAGGTCCTTTCCAAAGAATTTACCATGAACCCCGCCCATGTGGGTAATATCATCGGCCTCATCGATGAAGGCAGCACCATCCCCTTCATCGCCCGCTACCGCAAGGAGCTTACGGGCTCCGTGGATGACCAGGTGCTGCGTTCCCTCGCGGACCGCCTGCAGTACCTCAGGAACCTGGAGAAGCGCAAGGCCGAGGTCGTCGCATCCATCACGGAGCAGGGCAAGATGACGGAGGAGCTGGCTGCGGCTATCGCCGCGGCGCAGACGCTGGCCGAGGTGGAGGACCTGTACCGTCCCTATAAACCCAAGCGGCGCACGCGCGCCACCATCGCCCGCGAAAAAGGGCTGGAGCCCCTGGCGCAGGCCATCTTCGCGCAGGATATAAAGACCGGCACATTGGAAGCACTCGCCCTGCCCTATGTAAATGAAGAAAAAGGCGTCGCCGCATGGGAGGATGCCGTTGCGGGCGCGCGGGATATCATCGCCGAAGACATCTCCGATGATGCGGAGATCCGCAAGCAGCTCAAACGCCTCATCCATGCTGAAGCGCTGGTGGTGACCAGGGCTGTAAAGAAAGAGGATTCCGTCTACAGCATGTATTATGAATATAGCGAGCCCGTGAAAAAGCTCCCCAGCCACCGTATCCTCGCCATCAACCGCGGGGAAAAGGAGGAGTTCCTGAAGGTCACGCTCGAGCTGAACGCCGAACCGGCCCTTGCCATTTTGGATAAAGCCGTGGTCAAACCCGGCTCGATCACCACTGAAACGGTACGGGAAGCCGCGCAGGATGCCTGGGACAGGCTGATCTTCCCTTCGCTGGAGCGGGAGACGCGTGCGGGCCTGACGGATACCGCCAGCGAGCAGGCCATCCGGATGTTCGGGTTGAATTTGAAGCCGCTCCTGATGCAGCCCCCCGTGAAGGGCAAGGTAACACTGGCACTGGATCCGGCCTACCGCACCGGCTGCAAGGTGGCCGTCGTGGATGAAACCGGCAAGGTGCTCGATACCGCCGTCGTCTACCCCACCCCGCCGCAAAACAAGGTGGAGGAGGCAAAGGCGGCGCTGAAAAGGCTGATAGAGAAGGACAAGGTGGATGTCATTTCCATAGGCAACGGCACGGCGTCCAAGGAAACGGAGATCTTTGCAGCAGGTTTGATCAAGGAACTGGACCGCCAGGTCAGCTATATGGTGGTGAATGAAGCCGGCGCCTCCGTCTATTCCGCTTCCAAATTGGGAGCCCAGGAGTTCCCGGATTTCGATGTGTCTTTGCGTAGTGCGGTCTCCATCGCGCGCCGCCTCCAGGACCCCCTGGCGGAATTGGTGAAGATAGACCCCAAATCCATCGGCGTAGGCCAGTACCAGCATGATATGCCCCAGGCACGGCTGGACGAGACGCTCGGCGGCGTGGTGGAGGATTGCGTCAATAGCGTGGGCGTGGACCTGAATACCGCCTCCCCCTCCCTGCTCTCCTATGTATCTGGGTTAACTGCTGCCACGGCGAAAAGCATCGTCGCCGTCCGGGAGGAAAAAGGCTCCTTCCACAGCCGCACCGAGCTGAAAAAGGTTCCCAAGCTCGGCCCCAAGGCGTTCGAACAGTGCGCGGGCTTCCTGCGCATCCCCGGCGCGAAAAATATCATGGATAATACCTCCGTCCACCCCGAGTCGTATGACGCCGCGAAAAAGCTGCTGGTTCTCTTCGGTTTCACCGTGGAGGACGTGGGGAAAAGTGTTTTGACGGCCCTTCCCGAAAAGGTGAAGGCGTACGGCCTGCAGAAGGCCGCGTCTGAATGCGGCGTAGGCGTCCCCACCCTGCAGGATATCATCGCGGAGCTGCAAAAGCCCGGCCGGGACATCCGGGATGAATTGCCCCCGCCCCTGCTGCGTGAGGACATCATGGACCTGGCGGATCTGAAGCCCGGCATGGAGCTCACCGGCACAGTGCGAAATGTAATAGACTTCGGTGTTTTCGTGGATATCGGCGTGCACCAGGACGGCCTCGTGCATATATCGGAGCTGGCCGACAGGTTCATCCGCCACCCCTCCGAAGTGGTGAAGGTCGGGGATATCGTCAAGGTGCACGTTTTGAACGTGGACACGCAGAAAAAGCGCATCGCCCTATCCATGAAAAATGCCCTGAAGCCAAATTGACGATTGAATAGAGATATGTGGGATGCTCGTGGCGCAGATTGCCGCGTTCTCATCCGGGGCCGCGCCCCCGATATTAAATTCATGCCGAAGGCATTCCTTCATTGTACATTGTACATTATAAATTATACATTTTTCGGTTCGCAAAACCTCGTGAACGCTCAATGATCTAATGTGAACCGTCAGATGTTGTACCCGGAGTAAGCTATGTTGTTGCAGGCGCAAAATTTGAAAAAAACATTCGAGCCCGATGTCCTCTTTGATGGCGTCTCTTTCCATGTCGCGGAAAAGGATAAGGTCGGGCTGGTCGGCGTCAACGGCGCGGGCAAGACCACCTTGTTTAGGATGATGACGGGGGAATCCTCCCGGGACGGCGGCGACCTGTATATCAGCAAGCAGGCCAATATCGGCTATATGGAGCAGCACGCCTGCCATCATGCCAAAAGGAGCCTGTACGACGAGGTCCTCTCCGTTTTTTCCCATCTCACGGAGTGGGAAAAAGACCTGGCCCGCATCAGCCTTGAAATCGATTCGGGCAGTGGGGATCTGGATGCCCAGGTAGCCCGCCAGCATGAGCTGAACGAACGGTATGAACGCGAAGGGGGCTTCACCTTCAGGAGCCGTGCCCGCGCCATGCTCCTGGGGCTCGGGTTCGCCGAGGACGAGTTCGCCATGCCCGTCGGCCATCTCAGCGGTGGACAGAAGACCCGCGTGGTGCTGGGGAAATTGCTCCTGAGCCGGGCCAACCTGCTTCTGCTGGACGAGCCTACCAACCACCTCGATATCCAGGCGGTGGAGTGGCTGGAATCGTTTTTGCGGGATTACCGCGGCGCCTGCATCGTCATCTCGCATGACCGGTATTTCCTGGATCGGGTCACCAACAGGACCTTTGAGATGGAGCGCGGCGGCCTCACCATGTACGAAGGCAATTATACCTGGAGCAGGGACAAAAAGGCAGAAGATATCAAAGCGCTGGAGCGCCAGTATGCGAATACGCAGAAGGAGATCACCCGTATCGAGGGCATCATTGAGCAGCAGCACAGGTGGAACAAGGAGCGTAATATCAGGACCGCCGAAAGCAAGCAAAAGATGGTGGACCGTCTGGAAAAGACCCTCGTCAAACCGCCGTCCGAGCTGGAGGGGATCCGCTTCGCCTTTGAAAAGGAGGCGCGCGGCGGCAACGACGTCCTTCTGCTCGAAGGCGTTTCGAAGGCTTTCGGGGACAAAACGCTTTTTACCGGTGTGGACCTGCATATCCGCCGGGGCGAGCGCGTGTTCCTGCTCGGCCCCAATGGATGCGGCAAGACCACCCTCTTCCGCATCATCCTCGGTCAGTGCGTACCGGATACCGGCCATGCGCGTGTCGGCACGGGCATTGATATCGGGTATTATGACCAGTCCTTGGCGGGTCTGGACCCCGAAAAGACCGCGCTGGAGGAGCTTCAGGATGCGTTTCCCGATAAAAAGCAGACCGAGCTGCGTAATGCCCTCGCCGCCTTCCTCTTTAAAGGGGAAGACGTATTCAAGAAGATATCTGCTTTGAGCGGCGGGGAGCGCGCCCGCGTCAGCCTGTTGAAGCTGATGCTGGGCCGGGCAAATTTCCTGCTGCTGGACGAGCCTACGAACCATCTGGATATTTCCTCCCGGGAGGCGCTGGAGCAGGCCCTCCTCGGCTATGACGGTACGCTCTTTGTCATCTCCCATGACCGCTATCTCATCAACAGGCTCGCCGGCAGGATCATATACCTGTCAGCCTTCGGGCTGAAGGAATACCTGGGCAACTATGATGATTACCTGGCAGCCATCGCCTACCAGCCTTCCGCACCGCAGCCCGAAAAGGCGCCGGCCGGGGAAAACGATTACTGGGCCAGGAAGGAAAGCGAATCCGCGAAGAGGCGTCGGCTGGGCCAGCTGAAAAGGACCGAGCAGGAGATACAGGCGCTGGAAACGCAGATCGGCGAACTGGAATCACAGCTCTCCCTGCCCGAAGTGGCCAATGACTATATCAGGATCATGGAGATCGCCGGCAGCATCGACGAGCAGAAGCATCGGCTGGATGCGCTTTATGCCGCATGGGAAGACCTGCAGTGCGAGGACGGGCGCTGATAGACGCAGGGCCATGCCATGGATAAAACATTGTAATTCTTGGGATCATGTTGTATCATTTTGTCGGTGTGTTTATCCGGCAGGCGGCTTATCCGGGGTGACCGTTGCCTGCATGCCCGCATGTCGGTTTTGAACGGTTCTTGGGGAGATAGGTCGGGTAGTCCATTGTTTACCTGCCTGTGGCGGGGTTTACAGGGCACGATCCGGCAGATAATGAAGGATGGCGCGCGGCGTATAATCTCAAATAAGTGTTCTTGAAAGGATATTCCATGAATAAAACCAGGATCATGACCGTTTTCGGCACCCGGCCCGAAGCCATCAAGATGGCGCCCGTTGTGAAGGCGTTGAAAGCCTGCCCGCATCTGGATACGCATGTCGTCGTCACCGCCCAGCACCGCCAGATGCTGGACCAGGTGCTGACCCTTTTTGGCATCGTGCCCGATAAGGATTTGAATATCATGAAGCACGGGCAGACCCTGGCCGATATCACCTCGGCCGTGCTCCACGGCATGAAGGATGCATACGATCTATATAAGCCCGATATCGTCCTCGTGCACGGGGATACGACTACCACGATGGCCGCCGCCCTCGCCGCGTTTTATGCGCAGGTGCCCGTGGGCCACGTCGAGGCAGGCCTTCGTACAGGGGATAAATATTCCCCCTTCCCCGAGGAGATCAATCGAAGGATCGTCAGCACGGTCTCCGAGATGAATTTCGCGCCCACCCGTGTCAACAGGCAAAACCTCCTTTCTGAAGGCGTGAAGGAGGAGACGGTCTTTGTTACGGGCAATACCGTCATTGATGCGCTCCTCATGACCGCCAGGAAGGATTATGTTTTTCAGGATGATATCCTGGCCAAAGTCGATTTTTCGAAAAAGGTGCTGCTCGTCACCTGCCACCGACGGGAGAATTGGGGAGAGCCCATGCGCCATATCTTCACCGCCATCCGGGATGTCCTCCTTTCCCATCCCGGCGTGGAGGCCGTCTTCCCGGTGCATAAAAATCCCCTGGTGCAGGAGCTCAGCCGTGAGATACTGGGCAGCGTCCCCGGCGTCCATCTCATCGACCCGCTGGAATACGAAGCCTTTTCCAGCCTCATGGCCCAAAGCCATATCGTCCTCACCGATTCCGGCGGCGTCCAGGAGGAAGCGCCCGCGCTTGGAAAGCCGGTGCTTGTTCTCAGGACCACCACGGAACGCCCCGAGGCCGTCTATGCCGGCACCGTAAAGCTCGCCGGCGTGGAGTATGAAAATATCGTGCAGGAGTGTTCCCGCCTGCTGGATGACCCATCGGAGTATGACCGCATGGCCAATGCCGTCAACCCTTATGGTGACGGGAAGGCCGCTCCCCGCATCCTTTCCGCCCTGCTGAAGCGGTTTGACCTCCCGCATGATGAAGTCGCCCCTTTTGATCCTGTAAGTAATCAATAATGCGCTTGCTCTAAATTAGGAAGCCTGAACAGGGCTTCTTTTTTGTATCATGATAACCGCGTGAAAGAAAATGCATGCCCTCTTCTGGGTTTTGCATTATGATAGGGACATGGCAATGCTGGAGCGTTTGTGTATCTGACGGAGGTTATGCATATGAAGATCGTTGTATTGGATGGTTTCACGGAAAACCCCGGTGACCTGTCCTGGGAGCCCATCGCCTCCCTCGGCGAACTCACCGTGTACGACCGTACATCGTTTGATCCCCGCGATGTGGAGCTTATCGTGGGTCGAGCGCAGGATGCGGAAGTCATTTTTACGAATAAGACCCCCATTACGAGGGAAGTGCTGGACAGGCTGCCGGGCCTGCGCTATATCGGCGTCCTGGCCACAGGGTATAATATCGTGGATGTCGCATATGCCCGGGAAAAAGGCGTCTGCGTCACCAATATCCCCTCTTATGGCACCGCCGCCGTCGCGCAGTTCACCATCGCTCTCATCCTGGAGATGTGCCACCATGCAGGCGCACATTCCGCTTCCGTCTTTGCGGGCAAATGGCAAAAGAGCGTTGATTTCTGCTACTGGGATCACCCGTTGGTCGAGCTTTCCGGCAAAACGCTCGGCCTCATCGGGTTCGGCCGTATCGGCCAAAGTGTTGCCCGCATCGCGCAGGCCCTCGGCATGGATGTCGTATACTATGATGTGAATGCGGTGGGAGCGGATTCGTCCGCCCGCAGCGTGTCTCTGGAACAGCTGCTGGAGCTTTGCGATGTTATCTCCCTGCACTGCCCCCTCACCTCGGAGAATCAGGGTATGATCAACGCGCAAACGATCTCCCGTATGAAGGGCGGCGTCATGCTCGTCAATACCGCCCGCGGCCCGCTCATAAACGAGCAGGACCTTGCGGATGCGCTGAATACCGGCAGGGTCGCCTTTGCCGCCGTGGATGTGGTATCGCGCGAACCTATAAGCCCGGATAATCCGCTGCTCGCCGCCAGGAACCTGGTCATCACGCCCCATATCGCCTGGGCGCCCAGGGAGGCGCGCCTGCGGCTGATGGATATCGCAGCTCAGAACCTGCGGAAGTTCCTGGAGGGGGATCCTGTCAATCGGGTGGGCTGATCCAGTAGCTGGAATTGATTTATACATTGCCCGTTTGTTTGGTAGTACACAAAGGTATGATCGTAGTGGGCAATTGATCATGGATCATACTTCTTTCCGGGTCCTCTATAGGCTGGGGCTGTCATTCGTGTAACCCTTTCAATGGACCTCCGGGGATTTGTGCGGCTTCGAGGGGTTGGCGATAACCCACTGCATATTTCTCGGGTTCCACGGTGATCCAGTCGGCCGATTGCATATTCCAAGCATTCTACACAAAGCTTTGGCTATATATCGGAGAGGTGCATGGGGAGGGCGAAGCCCTCCCCAAAACGTTTCCCCTCCCATTTCATGATCGACAGTCCAATATCCTATTTGGTAATGGGAGGGGGTAGGGGGTGGGTATACATTGCTGATGCAAAAAGCGGGCAGTTCCCTGCCCGCTTTTATTATCACCGATTCTAATATCTACGCCCGGAATTTGGTTGCGATCTCGTCCAGTTTCTGGAAGATAGGCCCGCGGATGTCCACATGGTACACTTCCGCGATCACCTGTGTCCAGCCGTGTACGAAGTACTTCCAGCCGTCTTCTATGTACAGGTCCCTTGCCTTCTGCTGCTCTTCCGCCTGGTGCATGAAGCGCAGGTCCCCACGGTAGTTGATCTCCCATATCAGGCTGTGCATCGGGAATTCGCACGTGTCCAGCAGCGGGGAGCCCGGCCTGTCCTTGCCCAGCCCTGTCGCGTTCACGATGAGGGAGTATGGTTTGACCTTTTTCAGGATCTCGTCATTCTGGCCCGCTTCGGGGGTCAGGTAGTATTCCAGTTTTATGTCGCCGCGTTTGAGCGTGGCGAAGATGGATTCGATCTCATCCAGCCTCGGTTTGGAGCGGTTGCCCACGATGATCTTGCTGGGCATGTTGTCCCCGCGGTCCGGGTGCATCAGGTACGAGCCCATGGAGATGGCGCTTCCGCCTGCGCCCATGATGAAAACTTCCCCGCCGTGCTGCTTCCAGTACCCTTCGGGGATGAATTCCTCCATTGCCAGCCCGCATGTGATGGGGTCCTTGGCGTGTGCGCGCAGTTCGCTGCCGATCTTGGATATCGAGGAGAGTTCGCCGAATTTGGAGGCATACGGGTCATGGTACTCAAAAAGGTCCTTGGCCGCGTTGAAAAGGTCGATCTTGTGCGTCGTCACCAGTGCGCCCAGCGAATGGGGGTCGTTCTTGATGAAGTTTACCACTTCGCGGTAGACTTCGGGTTTTTCATGGATGGCGATGTCGATGCCCTTTATGCAGGTATCGCCCAGCCCCAGTGCCTGCGCCCACTCCGGGAATACCTTCATGATGGAGGATTTCCCCGTTGTCACGCCGATGAAGTACATGGTCGGTTTTGTTGCCTTCTCCAGTTGCATTGCACGTTTCTCCTTGCGGTTAAATTTATTTGAATAGTATTGTCTGTCGGCTTTTCGGACAGGCAAACACAAACCCTTTCGGTAACTGTTTGCCCTCCCCATGAGCTTATCATACCCTTTTGGCGCGGTACACATAAGTCATACCGGATGGTTTGTACCATCCGAATATATTATAATGTTATAATGATTACTTGGCAACGAAATATTTTCTAATATGATCTGTTTGCCAAGAAAATTTATACTTTTTTGATAGGTGTCAGCGTTTTTTTGCCTTTATCGCGTAATGCAGCGCTCCCAGCAGGAAATACTCCGACGCGGCCAGTCCGGCTTCCCTGAAAAGCGCCGCTGTCTCGCCCATATTCAGCCTGCTGGCTTCATCCGGGCCGAAGGGCATCTTTCGTTTGGTCCACTCGATGACGCATATGCTCCCGCCCGGCTTCGTGATGCGCTTCATTTCAGCAATGAATCCTTCCTTGTCCTCGGCCTCGTGCAGCACATTGCAGGTAAAGGTAAAGTCAATGCAGTTCTCTTCAATGGGAAATGTCTTCCCGTCTGTTTGGAGCGTGATAAGATTGCCCAGCTTTTCAGCCTCAGCCCGCCGCGCCGTCTCCGCCAGCATCCGTGTCGAAATATCCATGGCATAAACTTTGCCTGTCCCCGTGATCCTGCACGCGGGCAGTGCGAGATATCCGGTTCCGCACCCGATATCCGCCGCCGTCTGCCCCGGGAGCAGACTCAGCCGCAGCAGCGTTTTATCGGGTGGCAGTACGTCCTTCCGCCAAGGTGCGTCCAGCTTCTGTATCATGCGTTCTTCATGTCGTATATCCACGCGTTGATATCCTCCAAAGGCTTTCATAGATGGTTCAGCGGTTCCTGCTTATTATACCATTGGATTGAATGGATGAACCGATGCAAAATATATAAACTGCAGCATATTTAGATCTTCTCACTTCTCATGAAGCACTGGAAATATTGTTGGAAAAGTCGTAAAATGAACATGTCATTTACTTGATATGCCATGGTCATACCCTATGTGCATATCATGATAGAGGAACCCCTGTTTCATTTGTTTTATTTATCCAAAGGGGGGCATTATTCATGATTCTCATCACAGGCGCCGCGGGCCATGTGGGCAATGTGCTTGCCAGAAGGCTCTCTCAGCGCGGCGAAAAGCTCCGTTTGCTCATCTCACCCCGCAGCAACGAAAAGGTTCTGGAGGGCATCGATGCCGAAGTGGTTCGGTGTGACCTGCTGGACAGGGAGTCCGTACGCAAGGCCGTGCATGGCTGTGAGTATGTTTACCACTCCGCAGGCGTCATTGACATTGCCGGCACCAACGCGCAGGCCATGCGCGCCTCCAACGTGGAGGGCACGCGCGCCATCGTGGACGCCTGCCTGGCCGAAGGTGTGAAGCGCCTGGTCTTTGTCAGCACCATCCACGTCCTGAAAGAGGGCCCCAGGGGTTCCACCATCACCGAGGTCCTGTATGAGGATAGCGGCGAGGTCGTTGGCGAATACGGCAGGACCAAGCTGGAAGCCACACAGATCGTACTGGACGCCGTGGAAAAAGGGCTGGATGCCGTCATCACATATCCCACCGGCGTCATCGGCCCCTATGACTTCAAAGGTTCCGAACTCGGCACGGTTCTGCGCCGCTATGCGCGCAAAGGCAAACTGCAGATGTACATAAACGGCGCGTATGATTTCGTGGATGTGCGGGATGTGGCGGACGGCCTCATCCTCGCCTGCGAAAAAGGCGAAAAGGGCCACGGCTACATCCTTTCGGGCCAGAAACTGACGATCAAAGAGATCCTGGATACGGTGGAGCGGTGCACCGGCGTGAAAAACGCCAAATTCTGCGTACCCATAGCCCTGGCCTATGTCGGCGGGGTGCTCTCCCCGGTGTTCAGCCTCGTCTCGGGCAAAAAGGCGGTTTTCACTACCTACAGCATTAAAACGGTTCGGTCCAATAGTCAGATTTCCTGTTCCAAGGCCTGTGACTGCCTGGGCTACACGCCCCGCGCCGTCACCGAAAGCATCCGGGATGCGCTCCTCTGGCACGAGTCCCAGTGCAAGAAGCAGGCATAATGCATGGATCTTCGAAATGCGAACTCCCCCGGTCATGTGAACTGCACCCCAATAAACGGACATTGAGTAAAAGAAGCCTCCTGTTGTAGGATACCTACAGCAGGAGGTGTTTTCATATGGGTCGGAAATGGACAGATATCAAGTCGCTGGAACCAGAAATCATCCAGATGCGGAAGGAAGGACGGACACGGCGGGAAATAGCTGATGCACTGGGGCTGGAAAAGGGGCAGGTAAAGAATTGGATCAGCCGGTATAATCGCCATCAAAAGGAC
>JAEXRW010000026.1 GCA_023454175.1 Bacillota bacterium
CATAATGCCGTCCATCACTTCAATCATACTAGACCAGCTTTTGCCCTTGATTACAAAACCCCTACTCAGTTTAAGAATGAGCAGGGGTTCTAACCTTTTTATTGTCCACTAAGGGTTGACCAGTTCATCTTGGGCGGTTCTTTTTAATTCTGTTGGAGCACTTCGGGTTTGTCCTCTTCCTTGACCCGTACCTGGTTTCTTTTCAAGAGCGGGCTCGTACTGAAAAGCGTCCAGAGGAGACCCGCTCCCGCTATGGCTGCCGCGGAGACGGCCGTGAAGCCTAAAGCGGTGCCTTTCGCGGTAATAAGGAGGCCGATCACAAGCGGCGACGCCCCCCTTCCCAAACTGCGCAGGACGTTGAAAATGGAATTCATGCGCCCCCTGTGCGAGGACGGAGAATAGTTCACGAGGAAGGACTGCGCGTCTATCGTATTGAGTATCTCACCTGTCGTGAAGAGGAACATGGACAGGTAGAAGAAGGACAGGTCCCGTACGAAGATCAGCATGCAGTATGCCACAGCATACAGTATTCCCGCGATCGTGGCTGCCCGCAGGGGCCGCCAGCGGCGGATGAGCGCTGTGATCACGGGTGTGAGGATGATCACGAGCAGGCCGTTGAAGCTGGCGAGCATGCCGTACTGGGCCGCCCCGTCGGCAAACAGATCCTTCATCTGGATGGGAAGCACAAATGCCCACTGCGAATAGGAAAACTCGTAAATCATCATGATCAGGGCAAAGAACAGGATCACCTTGCGTTCTTTCAGTACGCTCCATACCGAGCCTTCCTGATATTTTTCCATGCGGTTGGCATCCTCTCCCGCATCCGGGCTATCCTTTTGCGGGAGGGTCTCTTTTACGAAGACCGCTATAAGGATGGTCATGACGATGGTCGTAAATGCATCACCGATGAATACCAGGAAAAGGAGGTCCTTGAACAATAGTCCCCCGATCATGGGCCCTACAGCGAAACCAAGGTTAGCCCCCATGTACAGGAAGGATACGGCTTCTTTCCGGTTGCCGATATGCGTCAGGTCCCCCGTCACCGCGTCCATGGCCGCGTTGGTCATGGCGTAGAAATTGGAGGCAACGATAATCAGGATGACCATGGCAATGGACGGCTGCAGGAGCCCGCAGACCATGTACGTGGCCGCGCCCAGCAGCTGAAAGATGATAATCAGCTTTTTACGTCCGAATTTATCCGCGAGCTTTCCGCCCAGCAGGACAGCCGGGAACTGCGTGAGCAGCAAGGCCGCCATGCACCATCCGGCGGCTTCTTCGCTGAAGCCGATCTTGCCTGTCAGGATGAGTGTCAGAAGCGGGTGCACGAAAGCACCCAGGCTGTTGATCACGCGCGCCGTGAACAGGACGTATATTTCCTTGGGCAGCCCCTTGTATCGCTGCAGCAGTTTCATGATGTGAATCGTCTCTTTTCGTAAGTCCTGTTATAGTAACACAGATCGTTTTGGAATGGAATAGCCAAATGAGGGGCTGGGCGAAGGTACCAATCGCGAATGTGTGTAAGCAAGTCTAGTAAGGACTTGTTTCTCGAATCATTGGAAACAATATCTAATACATATGGTATCGGCAATTAATTATGTGGCTTGGTTATGCTTTAACTGCTTTATTGGGAAAGGATGATAGATTTGAAAAGCAGTATGATAGTCAAAATATCACTGTTGATATTGGTTCTAATGCTCTCAATGTTACTAAGCGGTTGCTTGGATGCAAAAAGCTTCTCGTCGAATACTCCATTGGAAACGACAGCAGGGATACCGGCAACCGCCTCGAAAGGGATAGCAATCACCCCACAAATAGATAAAGATGTACCCTATCTTATCGACTACGTCTATACGCGAGAATTGGTCACGAGTTACTATCACCTGTATGGAAACGTGTTGGATGATTTTGCGGAGATTTACTTAACCAATAACAGCAGTGTTACTTCGTCCTTTTTGGTGGAAACCCAGATAGATGGATATAGTTCTGTCTCATCGGATACCGTCGATGTTGCGCCTGGAGAACGCAAGGAAGTCCGTCAAAACCCGCGCTTGATCCCTGAATCTATGGAAAAGCTGAATGCCCAGCGCTATGCAAATTTTGTCATTCGGGTCACGCTGCTCACGGAAGGCGAAGATGAACTTCTTTTAACTGAAAGTAAAGAAATATTGCTTTATTCGCGCCGCGACTATACATGGGTAGACGGATGTGACTTGCAGGAGAATCGTGATTTCCTGGCCGCATATGTGACCCCAAACGATCCCGCAGTGGAAGAGCTGCTCCGCCGCGCGGCCAATCACACATCTTCCGGGATCATATGGTCTGGATACGGCGGTCACCTCCATGATGATGACGGAGGCCTGTGGGACCGTCTGCAGGCGGTCTGGAAGGCTGAAAAGGAGTTTAATCTGACGTATGTGAGCACCTGGGTATCGTTTACGCCGGAGGCATCCCAGCGGATGCGGCTGCCGTTTGAAGTACTGGAGCAGTCGGGAGGCAACTGCATTGAACTGGTGAACTTGTTTGCCTCCGCTGTGGAAGCGATGGACCTGGAGTGTTCCATTGTGCTCATCCCGGGGCATGCGTATCTGGCTGTCCGAACGGATCAGGAGAACGCCAATTACTATTTCATCGAGACTACGTTGGTCGGACAGGCGGATTTCGATGCTGCCGCGAAGGTTGGCAGCAGTAACTGGGATAGGGATGGCCCGAAGATAGATGCTGGGGAAGAGTATTATGGCTGGGTCAATATCGGCGATGCCAGGAAGCAGGGGATCCTGCCAGTACCCTGGCGGTGAGTATCGGAATTAGCAAGTGTATAGGTTTTAAGGGGCCAGCAAAATAACATATAGCCACAGAGAGCGGCCTGTCATTTTAGGAGAGAAGGATGTTTGCTCAGGCTTTGGATGGTCACATCTGGCGGCACAGCTTTTCTGTTTCCGTTCTACCCGAAGCACTTAGCGCATGTTCGAGTTCCTAAAGCAGTTCGTGTAAAGATAAAGAGACCATTCTATAATGGCCTCTTTTTTGTATATCTGTTGCATAAAGTCCACTAACTACTTAGAGAACAGGTTTTTGTATGAATTTCTTTCGGCGGCTGTGGAGCACAAACAGTACCAGTACAATGATGAATGAAAGCGCCTGGGCGATGGCAATGCGGACCGTCTGCATCTCGTCTGCTCCGGTAGCCGTTGTAACGTGCAGGAGGTTGGCGCTGGCATTGTTTATGAAGTGCGCCGCCATCCCCGCCCATAATGACCCGGTGAGCTTTAGAAGCATGCAAAACTGGATCGCGAGCAAGGTGCTGGTCGTTACCAGCAGGAGGCCGGCCATCAGGGCGCCCATGGCAGACTGTTCCCCGTCCAGTACATTGCGCACCGGCTGTGCGATATGCCAGATGCCAAATAGGATGGAGGAGAAAATGCACGCCTTCGCAAATGAATATTTTTCTTCCATGAGCCGCAGGAAAAGTCCGCGGAAAATGCCTTCCTCCATCACCACATTGATGATGTTCCCCACGATGCAGATGAGAACGAACAGTAGTCCGTCCTGCATGCCCCTGTTGCCCTGAATGGCATAGCTGGTGACATAAAACTGCAGGGTGGGCGTATTCCCCGATGATGCCTGTATCAACATTTCGGCACCGTAGGCCACGGCAAAGACGCCGATGCCCAGCAGCAGGCCCCACAGCGTTCCTTTGATGAATTGCTTTGACCGGAAGCCGATATCCGCCCATTTGTATTTCAGTGCGCAAAGCGCCAGCGCCAGCAGGGCTATGCCGAGCAGCTTATGGATAAAGGCTTCCCCGATAATGGTTTGATCTGTTCGGATCACGAGATATTCTATCCCCCTGAGAATAAAACAAATGAGAAAGAACACGAGGATGAATGGGATGGGTCTTGATCTGGCATTTTTGATCATGGGATACTCCTTTGTTATAAAGTAAGAATTGAATAAGTTATATGTCCTTGCAGAGTATAGCAAACACAGTCCGACCAGTTCAATACACATGCTGACTTATTTGGCGGAGAAGGAGGATTCGATGTTGTTCCATCCTTGGATGGCCGCATCCGGCATCACAGCTTTTACTTCTTTATGTTCCGCGCGACGCATAGCAAACGCTCTGCTGGAGCGTTTGCTATAGCGCGTGTTCGAAGCCCATCTATATTTGAATGTCCTTACTTAATCCCGACTAAAATGAAAAGCGAGTAAGAAACCTTTTCACCATTTACTTCTTTGCTGTTATGGTAGAAATTCTGAATTTGTACATTTGAAAAACCAGCTTTGCATAACTGGTCGGATATACTTGCCTGATTAAAGCCGTTGTGTCCTTTAAAATCCGGTTCATTAGCATGAAAACGTCCATCATCCTCATCCAAATCCACAACCAATATACTTCCTCCATAATTCAGTAAATCATAAAACCGAGAAAAGATGCTATCAATATCCTCAATATGATGCAGCGCCATCGATGAAAAAATATAATCAAAACGCAAATCTGCTGGTGCATTCGATATTAAATCAACGCACATCGCGGTTATGTTTTGTTTCATTAGGCTATCTATCTTTTGCCTGACCTTTCCGATCATGCCCTCGGAATTATCCACAAGGATCAGGGAGTGAAAACTATCCGCCAATTGGAAGCCGATAAGACCTGTGCCACAGCCAAATTCCATGGCCGTCTTTTGCTGCCCACCATTAATTAAAGATCTTATTTTGTCGGCAATGATCTTTGCTCTTTGTGTTCTGATATCGGTGTCCCAATTTGCTGCTTGCGAATCAAAGTATTCCATTCCCGTAGCACCTCACCATTTACGAATATGGTTTTTATATATTATCATTCTGAAACGAAAATACCAAATCAAATATGCACAATTGACTTCCTCCTAAATTTTGTAAGGGTACTAATATTTATTAACAGATACGAATTCATTTTCCGTATAGCTGTGTTCAAATCCCTCTGTAAATTACTCAATAAAGAAAGACCACTATCTATGTTTGGGCGGAGAAGGAGGGATTCGATATTGTTCAATCCTTGGGTGGCCGCATCTGGCGTCACAGCTTGTATACCTTTTCGTTCCACCCGCCTCGCTGCAAACGTACCACAGGTACGTTTGCTATAGCTCGGGTTCGAATCCCTCCAACGATAACCTTTGATCATAAAAGAGATACCCTTGCGTTGCAGGGGTATCTCTTTATGGCGGAGAAGGAGGGATTCGAACCCTCGCGCCGGTTTTAGCCAGCCTACTCCCTTAGCAGGGGAGCCCCTTCGGCCAAACTTGGGTACTTCTCCATATGCCGATATCTATATGGTTTATTGCGCCTGTCTAACCAGGGTGGATGCACTTGGTGGCGGAGAGAGAGGGATTCGAACCCCCGGTACGCGGAGCGTATCACTGGTTTTCAAGACCAGCTCCATAAACCACTCGGACATCTCTCCAAAAATGCCCCGGTTGATTTCAAAAGACGCTTTCATAGTATATCAAACGAGCTGAAACATTGTCAATACGATGCAGCCAGCTGCCAAAATACCGCATTTCTGCCTTATTCCATCACGTCAAAACCGGCATACGGCACGAGCACTTCCGGGATCGTGACGCTGCCATCGCTGTTTTGATAGTTTTCCAGGATGGCTGCCATCGTGCGCCCCACGGCCACGCCCGAGCCGTTCAAGGTGTGCACAAACTGCGGCTTTTCGCCCTTGGCCGGACGGTATTTGATGTCTGCGCGCCGTGCCTGGAAATCTTCAAAATTACTGCACGAGCTGATCTCCACATACCGTCCGTAGCTGGGCATCCACACTTCCAGGTCGTATGTTTTGGCGGAGCAGAAGCCGATGTCCCCCGTGCTCAGCGCCATTACCCGGTACGGCAGTTTGAGCAGCTGCAGTACCCGCTCTGCGTCGCGTGTCAGCTTTTCATGTTCTTCGTATGAGTCCTCGGGCCGTGTGAATTTCACGAGTTCCACCTTGTCGAATTGATGGTTGCGGATCAGGCCCCGCGTGTCCCTGCCCGCACTGCCCGCCTCGGAGCGGAAGCATGCGCTGTAGGCACAGTAAGATAACGGCAGGTTTTCCCCTTCCAGCACGCTCTCCCGGTGCATATTGGTCACCGGCACCTCGGCGGTGGGGATGAGGAAATAGTCTGTCCCCGCAAGCTTGAATGCATCTTCTTCAAATTTCGGCAGTTGCCCCGTACCCGTCATGGAGCGGCGGTGCACGATATATGGCGGCAGCACCTCGGTATAGCCATTGGCGCTGTGCGTATCCATAAAAAAGTTGATGATCGCCCGCTCCAGCCTGGCGCCCGCCCCGCGGTGGAAGGCGAACCGCGCGCCTGTAACTTTGCCGGCGGATGCAAAATCCAGCGTCCCCAGCACATCGCCGATATCCCAGTGCGCCCTGGGCTCGAACTCAAACTGCCGCGGCGTGCCCCACCTGCGCACCTCCGCATTGTCCGCGTCGGATGCGCCCTCCGGTACGCTGGCATGCGGCGTATTGGGGATGGTAAGCAGCAGGTACTCCGCCTCTTCCTCCACCGAACGCACCTTTTCATCCAGCGCGGCGATCTTTTCCGATACGGATCTCATCTCGGCCAGCAATTGCTCCGCCTCTGCATTTTTCCCTTCCTTTTTCAGTCTGGGTATCAGTGCAGAGCCTTCGTTGCGCCGGGCTTTCAATGACTCAACTTCGACCAGCAGCGCCCGCTTCTGCGCATCCAGCTCCAGGATCCCCGAAATGGAAAAACCGCCATGCCGTTTGTCCAGCGCCGCCTGCACTTCTTCGGGGTTGCTCCGTATCCTTCGTATATCCAGCATATTAACTCCTTTTCCAGGGTGGACTTCGGCAGTCCCCCCTAGATACCTCGCTACGCTTCGCGTGGCCGCTCGGATACCCCCCTGCCTGATAGGTATGCCTTGCGCCGTCACGCCGCCGCGCGGCATGAATTTATATTACATTCTCTCCGGGGCTGTTATCCCCATCAGATTCAATCCTGTCTCGATGACCTGCCGCGTGCAATCCGTCAGCATCAGCCGTGCATTGCGTACGGCCTCGTCCTCCTCCAGGATACGGCAGTCATAATAGAATTTGTTGAATGCCTGCGCCGTATCCACCACGTGCCGGGCGACCAGGGATGGCTCATTGCGCCTGCAGGCCTCCTGCACCATTTCCGGGAACGCGGCGATTTGCTTCACCACTTCCTGTGCGTCGTCATCGGCAAGCAACGAATAATCAACTGTGCTGGTAGCCCCACTTCCGGATTTGCGCATCACAGAGCAGCACCGCGCATGAGTATACTGCACATACGGGGCAGTCTCCCCATCGAAATTCAGCGCCCGGTCGTATGAAAAGACGATATCCTTGATCCGGTTGTTGATGAGCGCGCCGAAGACCACCGCCCCCACGCCCACCGTCCTGGCGGCTCCGTCCTTATCCGAAAGGTCCGGGCTTTTTTCCTCGATTATAGCCCGCGCCTTTTCGATGGACTGGCGAAGAACATCCTCCAGCAAGACTACACGGCCCTTGCGTGTGGAGAGCGTCCCCTCCTCCATGCTCACCATGCCGAAAGCCACATGTTCAAGCTCTGAATACCACGGGTAACCCATCTTTTCGATCACGCGGAACCACTGGGCAAAATGCAGGTTCTGCTGGTAGGCCACCACGTACAGGCACCTGGTAAAATCGTACTCTTTTTTCCGGTACAAGGCCGCGGCAATATCGCGCGTGGCATACAGCGTCGCGCCATCCTTTTTGATGATCATGCAAGGGGGCATGCTGTATTCGTCCAGGTTCACCACCGATGCGCCTTCGGACTCCGCCAGCAGCCCTTTGGCTTTCAGTTCCTCTACCACAGCGCCGGTTTTATCGTTGTAAAAGCTTTCCCCGGCATAGGAATCGAACGTTACCCCGAGAAGGTCATACACCCGCGCCACGTCCCGCATGGTGAGGTCCTTAAACCAGTTGAACAGGGAAAGGGCCTCTTCATCCCCGTCCTCGATCTTCTTGAACCAGGCCCGCGCCTCATCTTCCAGGCTTTCGTCTTTTTCCGCCTCGTCATGGAACCGCACATAGAGCTTGGTCAGCCCGGCCACCGCTTCACACTCGATCTGCTCCCGGCTGCCCCAGCGTTTAAATGCCACGATGAGCTTGCCGAACTGCGTGCCCCAATCCCCCAGGTGGTTGATGCCCACGCAGCGGTAGCCCAGGTGCTTGTATATCCTGTATAAAGCGTGCCCGATAACTGTCGTGCTCAGGTGGCCGATGTGGAAGGGTTTGGCGATATTAATGGAGGAATAGTCTATGCAGACCGTTTTCCCGGTACCTTCATCCGACCCGCCGTAGCGGGCTCCTTCCTTTCGGACGGCTTCCAATGCCGACTTGGCATAGGTGGCCTTGTCCACGAAGAAATTCAGGTATGCACCTACCACCTGGACGCTCGATACGAATCCCGGCGCCGTCAGCTTTTCCGCCAGTTCCTTCGCGATGAGCGGAGGCGCTTTTCTCAGTCTGGCAGCCAGTTTGAAGCAGGGGAAGGCAAAATCCCCCATATCCCGCTGCGGCGGCGTCTCCAGCATGTTTACGATATCGTTTTGATCCATGTCCAGCGCCTGTGAAAGCGCCGATGCGATCTCCTGTGCAAAATCCATCTTTTCATTTCTCCCTCTGTATCCTGAATAATATACCATAAGCCCCCGGCTTATTCAATTCATTCGGCAGCTTCCAACACCTTTCGATATCTCACGCATATGATGATGTATACAAATGATACTATACAGAGGATGCGTGTAGATGAAACCGCTATTGATGCTACAAGGCTGGATACTACCGAAACTGGAGAGGCTCACCAGGGCGTTCTTTGCATTCACCCTTTTCCTGTGGCGGGTGCTGAAGCAGTTTTATACCCTGATCCCCATCCTGCTGGTCATCGCCGTGCTGCTGATGGTGGTATACCTGATCGGCCATCAAACGGGCGAATACAGCGACATCCTCTCCTTCCTGGGGAATTTCAAGGTATATATCATTTCACTGTTCACCACGGCCTTCATCATCGATTTTGTGAAAAACGAGCATTCGAGAAAAGCCAGGCTGGAGACGCAGTACGTACTGTACAAGAATTTTTTCAATATCCTATCCGACTTTGAATCCACCGTGAAGCAGGTCTTTGAGAGCAGGCTTCCCCCGCCCCACCCCGGAGACATGGGAGCTTCCGGCAGCGGCGAGTTCTGCACCTTTTGCTTTGAAAAAGCGTGGGACGCCACGCGTGGTGATACATTATTCTGGCACGATTGTATCGATTGCAGTGACCGCCCCGCCATCAAAAGCCGGAATGATCTGCTCGGCCACGCCGTCTATCAGCTGGCTATGCGCCTGAGGGATGTCTGCATCCTAGGCATCCAGTCGCTGGAGAAGAAGGCGTATAACAATATCCTCAGCTACCGGGACGCCATCGACGAAGCCTACTACCAGACCCGTGGGCTGGACTGGTGCAGTGCGGGATACACAGGAAACAACAACCCCGTGAACAATATCCTCATCAACAGCCACTGCATACTGGAAGAGCTGTATAAACCATGGTACAATCCAAGGGTGGAAAAGGTACTCTCACATATGTTTACCGATCAGATGGAAGATTAATAATACTGGAGAGTATAAAAAGATGGAAAAAATGACGAAAATACGGCTGCTTTTCCTCATCCCCTTTGTGCTGGCGGCCGCTGTAATATTAATAATCGTATTGACCAAATAGTCTGGTCAGTTTTTTCTCTTTTTGGCTGTTCCCCGGTGCATATCGCCCCGCCGGTAATGGTAGCGGCTGTCGGCGAACACGGCATGTTCGGCATCATATGCGGGCTTGAAGAGCGGGCCCGTACGCTTGCCGAATTTTCGCCTGTTAATGATGAGCAGGGTAAAGGTTGTAACGGCAAAAAGTGTATTGGGAATCAGCATACCCAGAGAAAACATCATTTCTCCTGAAAAGCCTGATAGAAAAGCTATGGACGATGCGATAAGCCCTAAAACAAAACCAGCCTTGTTTCTTCTCAATATGAATACGACTGCCAATAAATACAATGCTCCGATGATCCCAAAAACGGGTGACGGTGTGTCTGCAATACCGAATTCCATTTGCATTATTGAGACCAGTATCTGCAGTAATGCGCCCAGGAAAGCAGCTGTACCGGCTGCTATTACCCCTCTGTTACTCTGCCTGGCCAGGCTTTGTTTTTCATCCCCGCTTCGCCGGATATAATTTTTTCTTAAAATCAAGATCAGTACAAAAAGTGCTATATCGGCAAGCAGTTCGATTTGCGGTATCAAGTTTAGAGACATAATACTTTGTCCGGATATTATTACAATGATGTCGGTAACGAACATGGGAAGGATTCCGATAACTGTAACTGTAATGCCAAGCGCAAAACCTTTTTGTTTCAAAGTTTGTATTCCAAAAAAAGATACAGTGTAGCAAAAAGAACTCCCAGGATGACAAACCATCCCAAGTATAATTCATTGCCTGATGACGTTGTCCTTATGATGGCTTGAATGAGGGTCGCCAAAGATAATCCTGCTCCGCTAAAAGCCAATACGGCTATTGCCACCAAGCCCTTTGAAAGCTTGTTTCTCCGCGGGATTGTTGTAGCATTAATTAGTATCTTATCCAATAAACCCGCCGCCCTGCTTGTACTTTTATACAATCATTCTAACAACTGGGAACGTCGATTTCAACCTTTTACTTCCCTGGCCTTTCCGCCTTTGAAATACGCGCCCAGCGGTTTATTCGGTAGCGTATATTTTTTTCGATATACGATGAGCAGCACCAGCGTGGCCGTCAGAAGCGGGATCATCGCCAGGTTTACAGGGTCAAACCCCAATACAACGGAGAACACGACTGTCGCCGTCATGATGACCAGTGAGAGGATGATCCCCCAGAGAAGCCCTCCCTTCCTGCAACGCTGCACATCGGCTCCGGTAGCCAGGAATGCCGCCGTCCATACCAGGTTGATCACGATGGTCATAACATCGATCTCGAGGCGGAACAGAATGGCGTGAATGAGCCCCACCAGCAGGGAGATGATCCGCACGCCGCAATAGATATAGATGAGAATAGCTGTGGCCATGACCCCGCGGGGCGTCCTGGCCCGTGTTTCCCGATGAACTGATTGACCCATGCCCGTCATATGAATACGCTCCCCTCCAATAGTATTCATATCTTTGGCAGCGACGTAATATTCTCCTGCAGCATATCCTGTCTTGTTTTGCATAGATTCCATGAAAATTGAGAAGGGAGCCTTTCCCTTTTACCGACTACCCCATCTTATTCAAGGATTCGCTCTTTTTTGCTGTGACGCACTTGTGAACTATGCTTCTTTTTGCCTGGGGCGCATCCTTGTTTGATATACATTCCAATTCAAACACAGCAGCGCCAGGATTGCCAGCATGGGGACGGTCCAAACAATGAATTCCAATGAGATAATAATCTTCCCGTCTTCCATCATTTTTTGGACCCATATACTCGCCATGGATATGCTGATCATAGTGGACGTGCATACGGAAGCTATGTAGCCTCCATATCGGAACAAAGCAAAGAGAATGACCAAACCCGAGGGGATCGTGGAATACCCCTGAATACCCATCAGCAAACCCAGAAAAGCAGAAAGCACGATCACAAGCCACAGACTTTTGTTGTAATCGGTAAGCCTGCATTTCAATATTGTATAGCTGGAATAGATCAACACGCTTGCAATAACGGGGCTGAACAGGAGAATACTGATTTGTACTTCCTCTATACGATAGATCAGGGAGGCTATGCTGTACACACCCATCAGCATGATCAGAATGGCTGCAGCTGCCGCACCGGCCGGAGCTTTTACCGGCGGTTTATACAGTTCATCAAAACGCAAGGGTCCCGGCTCTGATGACATAGGTTTGCCCCCTGTATGAAAGTAACTCTATCCCCTGTTCGCCTTGCCCGTGATGTGGTCGATGGTGATCCTGACGATATCGAGGTTGCCGCTCCATTTGACGATGTTCGCCTCGGCTTTTTCTTCGTAGCCGGGGCTGTATTTGGCACAAAGGGCCAAGAGCACCTCGTGCCATTCCGCTTTGGGTGCCTGCTGCGCCCTGCCGAAAACCACGGCGCTCTCATAGCGCACCGTGAAGCCCGGCGCGTCCGTCTCTGCCCTGCCCACGGCCGAAAAGCAGACCCTGTCCGAATGCCGAATATTTTCGAGCTTGTGCCCTTCGCTGGCGCAGTGGAAGTAGATGGATCCATTATAAACCACGTAGCTCAGCGGCACGCCGTACGGCTGCCCCTCCCCGTCCACGGTGGACAGCGTGCCGTATTCGCCCTTTTCCAGTATGGCCAGGGCCTCTTCTTTCGTAAGCTCCCTCTTTTTATTGCGCATGGTGTGGAATGACATGATGCTCTCCTTCTCTGCTCTAAAATAGCGTATTCCTCCGTCCCATTATAGCCCACGACCAGGGATAAAAAAAGGGGACGGCGAGCGGCCATCCCGGGGGGAATGCGTCATTTCCGGGTCCAGTACATCCGGTCGGCGCCGCTATTTGAAACGGCTCCGGGCTGAATAACGGCGGACAAGGCGTATCCCCGCTTTACCGCCTCGTCCATGAACAGGACTTTCATCAGCCGGCAGTTGCATGCACCGTGCTCGTCATACCCGTGATTGAAGTCGCCGCCCGTGAATCGAAGCCAATCCCGGACATAATAATCTTCCAGATGGCAGAACTGGATCAATTCAGCGGGTTTGATCTGAAGCGCCTTTGGCAACCGCCCAAGGACGGATTCCATCAGGTCCGTATCGTTGCTGAGCGCTTCGAAGTGTAAGTCGGCAGTAAATTCGAGATACTTCATCTGCATGCCCTCCTGCCTGTTCCCGTCCATGATAAGAAATGAGGACGGTCCGATCCGCCCTCCCGCAGGTGTCTTATTGGAACGGATAGGGGAAAACGATATGGAAGTAGAACTGGTCCAGGAGCACCAGCGCACCCAGCACGAATACGTAGATGGCAAAGCCCCACAGCTTGCGCTTCTCCAGCAGTTTCAGCATGGAACGGATGGCCACGATGCCGCACACCGCCGCAAAAAATCCACCCAGTATGATGAATGCTACAGGTATGGTTGCCGCAGGGTTGTTCGTGGGAGGCGCATCCTTCATTTTCCACAGGTTCACCACCACGGCGCCCAGGATGGCCGGGATGGACATGAGGAACACAAACCGCGCCGCAGCGGCCTTGTCTATCCTGCGCCAGATGCCGCCCGCGATGGAAGCGCCCGAGCGGGATATGCCGGGCAGGATGGCCGCGGCCTGCATCACGCCCATGACGGTGGCGTCCAGCCAGCCGATCTTGTCATAGGGGCGGATGGCCCGTTTGCTCACGGCGTCAGCCGCCAATAGCAGGCCGCCTGTGAGCAGAAATTCGAATCCGAGCGTGCTGCCCCCGAACGTGGACTCGATGAAATCATTTGCAAAGACCGTGAAGAGGACGGCCGGGATGGTGGCCAGCAGCAGCAGCCCCATTTTTTTGGAGAAGGGATGGCGTATCAGATGCCAGATCTCCTTGTAGAAGCACAGGCATACGGCAAGCAGCGTGCCCAGATGGAGCAGCGTATCAAACAGAAGCATCTCGGCGTTGTCCACGCTGCCGTACCATGCCTTGTATCCGAATATGTTTTGCAGCAGTACCAGGTGCCCCGAGCTCGATACGGGCAGGAACTCCGTGAGGCCCTGCACCATCCCCAGGGCGATGGCTTCAATCCAGGTCAAATAAAAGCACCCCGATTCCTTTTGTCACAAATTATATATATCATATACCAGCGTGTCTATGCCATGCAAACCTTATATTCCCCCAAAATGGCGCCACAATCATGCAATCATCCCGTCCATGATGCCGCTGAAATGGCTGAATGCAGCTTAAAATATTTCCCTCTACCATTTTTCGCGCGTTTCATGTAGAGTAGATGGAGAAAAAAGACCATTACAAAAGGAGCATGTTTCAGATATGAGGCTAGGCGTGGTGGGACTGCCCAACGTGGGCAAGAGCACCCTTTTCAATGCGATCACAAGGGCGGGCGCGCAGTGCGCCAACTATCCTTTTTGCACCATCGAGCCCAACGTGGGCATGGTGGCGGTGCCCGACCACCGGCTGGATGTGCTGGCGAAGATGCACGACCCCGAAAAGATCACCCCGGCGGTGCTGGAATTTGTGGATATCGCGGGGCTGGTGCGCGGCGCGAGCAAGGGCGAAGGGCTGGGCAACCAATTCCTCAGCCATATCCGTGAGGTGGACGCCATCGTCCATGTGGTGCGCTGCTTCGAAGACCCCAACGTGATCCACGTGGAGGGGGACGTGAGCCCCATCCGCGACGTGGAGACCATCAACCTGGAGCTAATCTTCTCGGACATGGAGACGCTGGAAAAACGGCTGGACAAGGCCAAAAAGATGCAGAAAAGCGGGGAAAAGCGCTTTCTGGTGGAGGCGGAGGTGTGCGAAAAGCTGCTGGCCCACCTGGAAAAGGGCCTGCCGGCGCGCAGCCTGGACCTGGAACCCTCCCAGAAAGAAACGGCGGAAGGCTTTTTCCTTTTGACGATGAAACCCGTAATCTACTGCGCCAACATCGGCGAAGGCGACATGGGAAAGCCCGATGACCAGATCCCTTACGTGAAGGAACTGGAGGCTTTGGCGGCGAAGGAAGGGGCGGAGGCGCTCGTCATCTGCGCAAAGGCCGAGGAGGAACTGGCCCAGCTGGACGATAGCGAAAGGAAGGAATTCCTGAAGGAATTGGGACTCAGCGAATCCGGGCTGGACAGGCTGGTGAAGGCCGGCTACAAGCTGCTGGGGCTCATCAGCTACCTGACGGCGGGACCCAAGGAGGTGCGGGCCTGGACCATCACCAAAGGCACTAAAGCGCCCCAGGCGGCCGGCAAGATCCACAGCGACTTTGAACGGGGGTTCATACGGGCGGAAGTGGTGGCCTATGACGCATTGATCGCCAACGGGTCGATGCAAAATTGTAAAGATAAGGGGCTTGTCAGGAGCGAAGGCAAGGATTATACTATACATGACGGCGACGTGGTACTCTTCCGCTTCAACGTGTGAAGCATCCAACACAGCCTTTCAGGCACGGCTGAACGCAACTCACCGTGCCAGATGATAACAGCCCCTTAAAAAGGGCTGTTTCTATTTTTGGTCATAAGGTTGAACCTACGGTTCCCCCCTATGTACCTCGCTACGCCTGCGGCGTGCGCTCGGATACCCCCCTCCCTGCGAGGTGTGATTTCTTACGGCGAAAATGCGTGCGCGCGAACCGCAAGAAATCACGAATCAAATGAATGTGAAGAACGAGTGCGCGCGCCACGGTTCCCCCCTATGTACCCCGCTGCGCCTACTCAAAATGAAGCAAAAGGAACAGTACAAAACTGACACAATCGGCCAAAACAAAAAACGGGAAGGAGCCGCACCCGGCGCGAGGCGGGACCCCGGCGGCACCCGACCCGGAGGGGCAGCGGAACGGCAGTAAAATGGACGTGAAGTGTGTCCAAGGCGTGTACTTTCACCGTACACACCTATAAAAGAGCAGGTAAAAGGCAGGGAAAAACACAGAAAAGCAGGGGTAAAGCATGGAAAAGCAGGGGTAAAGCAGGGGTGCGCAGGGGGAAAACGGGCCAAAACAGCCCTTAAAACTGACAAGAACGTACAATAGCTGAATACCGCGTGCGCGCACGAAAACTGACAGGAACAGAAAACAACTGACAACAACAATACAGAACAGCAATGATAAAAGCAGCAACAAAACGAACTACAGCACGGCAGAACTGAAAGCAACTGACAGCAGCAATACAAAACAGCAATGGGAAAAGCAGAACAGGACAAAACTGAAAGGAGAAGCACAACGGGGAGAAAGTGAAATCAGGCTGCGGGCTTCACCCGCCTAGCCAGCGGCTATCGGAATATGCCTTTTTAAAGAAGCGGGTCTTCTGGATGTCTGTGCGGTGGCACTTCAGGCACCTGGGCGGGTCGCCGGAAAAGCCCCGGCCGGTATACCGCGCCTGCTCTTTTTCGCTGAACGTGAAATCCTCGCCGCAATCACTGCAATGGAACGTTTTCTCGGGCATGACAAAACCGCCTCAACCAAGCTGTATGTATGATGGTTCCGATGATGGAGAAATATGCACGAATGACAAACGAACGGGAATAGGACAGAACTGAATTAGGAAAACAGAGTATAAAAGGAGAAAACGGGATAGCGAAAACTAATAGGAAAATAACTCAAGGTCAAATTATTTTTAATCTGAACATTTTTCTAGAATTAAATTGATACAGCTTTCTAAATCCTTCAAGACTTGCTTCTCCCAGAAATGGACAGGGACCCAACCCATATCGATAAGTAAAGCATCGTTCTTTTTGTCTCTATTAATATTCTCCTCTATCTTTTCGATCCAATAAGAGGAATTCGTTTTAAGTTTCTTTTTTCTATTTCCCCAATCGTGACCATGCCAGAACTCACCGTCAATAAAAATCGCGACCTTGTATTTAGTAATGGCTATATCTGGAGAACCGGGGAGTTTTCTAAAATTCTTTCTATAACGCATTCCACTATGCCAAAGTAGCTTAGCTAATGCAGTTTCTGCCTTTCCACATTTAAGACTAACTTTGGACATGCGTTTTGAAACATCTGGAGTTGTAATAAATATTGGGTGCTTCACTTTTTTGTGGTACTTGCTTCAATCTGTGACCGAATGTATGTATTGTTTAACCAAAAACATTGCTTAGTCATTTCCTCACCATTAGGAAGAAAAATTTTATCAGATGCATTCCTTGCATGGGGGCGAACATGCGCTACACTATTCTCGGACTTTTTGGGTAAGTCATTAGACATCCGTCCATTCTTTTGTTTTAGCGTTACACCTTTAATGACAATATCTTTAGTTCTTTGCCACACGGCTTTAACTTGATCTAAATCTTTTTCAGGCATATTCCAAAATAAAATATTGTCAAATATTAGTTTACCGCAACGGTCATTTCGAAAAATCGTAAATAGAAATTTGGTTGATTCTAAATAATCCTTTAATATAGATGTCTCCCAGTCTTCTCTTGTCAGGCTTATGAAGTCGAACATAGGAAAGGACATGCTTTCTTTAATACGCCCATCCCGTTCGATCCGTATGGTTTTGGGAACGATATTCGCTTTTCTAAATTCATCAGTTTCCGATATCCTACCTTTTACACCTAGAATCTTAGCAAGTATCAATTCGTTCAAATTTTTAGCTTTACTTTTTAATGAAAACATGCGGACCAATTCGCTTTGCGATTTACCTAGAAAGGGCCTTATTTTAGATATTAAGTATTCTTCGAATCCTTGTTCGCGAAGTTTTTCCGGATCCTTAATTATTCTTTCATTTTGCTCTTCACCAAATATATATTTGTTCAGTAATACTGTCATATATGCTTGTTTTAACGAATAAGCCCTTTGTTTTGCAGGAATAGCCGAAAAAGGTTGTTCACGTACGCTTTCAGCGCTGGTCCCTTTTGTACATGCTGCAAGATACATAGTGTCACCTTCAGTTATCTCATGTGCTTTGCCTGCACGGACCTTTCCAATTATCTTTTCCCAATCTTGCTCTATAATTGCCAGATCTTCTTCAGGAAATGAAAACAGGATGACTTCATCGATTTTATATTCGCCTTTAGGTGAATCTTCAATGTGCTCATAAGACATGAGCAACATCGTATTACATTTTATCCAAAAGCTGCTCGTCTTGAAGTTCTTATCATACTCTTTCATGTAATCGATAATGTTACATACTAAACGTTCTTTTGCAACTATACCTTTCCGGTTACGCACATAAGGTGTGACTTTCAATTCAACACCCGCCTCTTCAAAGTCAGGCCTTGATTCGTTATTGACTTTTAATCCAAACCAACTCTCTTCGATCACATTTCCTATAGCACCTTTTCCAGTTGCCAAGCGTCCAGTCTCATCAAGCCCCTTGAATGGGATCCCTATTACTTGACGTCCTCTCGACAATACTTCTTCTTTTGAATGATAAAACCGTTCTGCCATTTCCTCAGCTCCAATATTTATAATTTATAAACCCATCCAAAATATCATTATTTGCTATACTATCTATAGTGGTATGGTTTTTATAATAAGTGTTCATATGCAAAATCACTGAAAAAGTTATGGTTATTAGGAAATTCTCGAATGATTTAATACTTCTATATAAAATAGATAGTAATTTATTGTTGATCTTTTCCATTATATATGTTATGATTCAAGTAGCAGTTGCTTGTTTCTTTATCAAACATTATGATGATAATATCACAATTTAGGCGGGTTGGGTATAACATGAGCGATCCAATTAGAGTTGTAGAATTGTTTGCTGGGATAGGTGGATTTCGGTATGGTCTAGAGCAAAGTTCTCCCCGATACAAAACTATTTGGGCGAATCAATGGGAACCCGGAAAAGTCAAACAATTCGCTTTTGACTGCTACGTTGCGCATTTTGGAGATAGCCCAAACCATGTAAACGAAGATATTGCAAAAGTAACATATAAGGTACCGGAACATGATTTATTGGTCGGTGGTTTCCCTTGTCAGGATTATTCTGTAGCTCGTACTGGTGCAAAAGGCATAGAAGGCAAAAAAGGTGTTCTTTGGTGGGAAATCAATGCCATTATTGACTTTCAAAAGCCTAAATACGTGCTACTAGAAAATGTGGATCGTTTAGTTAAATCACCTGGGAGCCAAAGAGGAAGAGACTTGGGCATTATTTTACGTTGTTTGTATGACTTAGGTTATTCTGTGGAATGGCGTATAATCAATGCAGCTGATTATGGGAACGCTCAAAGGCGTAGACGTACTTTCATATTCGCTTTTAGAAAGGATCTATCCATTCATAAGGAACTAGAGACTATTTACGAAAAAAAAGCTGAAAGAGGTCTCTTCGAATGGGTCACAAGCAAAGGGTTTTTTGCTCCTTCTTTCCCTGTAGTAATACAACATCATAATTATAAAAAGAGTATCAAAACTATAACGCCTTCTATATATCCTGATCTTGCTTCTATTTCATCAAAATTTAAAGCTGCGTTTTATAATAGCGGCGTCATGATAAACGGGAATATATATTCTGAAGAACTTTGCCCATTTGAATCAAATGCAAAAACTTTAAAAAGTGTCCGATTAACGACACCAGTTGATCAACACTATTTTTTAGATGGTGATTTAAAAAAATGGCAGTATTTAAAAGGCCCCAAACGCATAAACAGAATTAGGCCAAATGGCGAGCCCTACGTTTTTAGTGAAGGCGGGATGTGTTTCCCAGATAATTTAGATTTGCCATCCAGAACAATGCTTACAAGTGAATCTAGTGTGAATCGCAGTACTCATGTCATCAAAGATCATGTAACGGGAAAACTCAGATTGCTGACGCCAATAGAATGCGAAAAATTGGATGGCTTTCCTGATGATTGGACAAATACCGGTATGCCAGAAAAGTTTAGATATTTCGTTTTAGGTAACGCATTAGTTGTACCATTAATCACATGTATGGGTAATAGACTATTAAATATAATTGATAATGAGATGCTAATAGAAGGCAAAAAAGCTATATACCCAATTGACGGTGACAAACAATCGGAGGTCTTGCTACAATATCAGGCTGACAAGGTATAAGTATTTCTTTGTACAACGTTGAAAACCGAATGTTTAGATTTATAAAAAGGGACAGCCTCTTACTAGAGCTGTCCCCTGCTATTTATTATTTCTTTACTCTATCAGCCTTCGCCCTGTTCCCCCTGTGTCTCGCCAGCCTCTGCAGTTTCAACAACCTCTGTTTCAGCCTCCGCCGGGTCCTTGTCAACCACCGCGATGCAGGCCACGCGCATCTCCTCCTCCACACGCATGAGCCGTACGCCCTGCGTATTACGCCCGATGGAACTGATCTCGGAGACATCCATGCGGATGACGGTCCCGCCATCATTTATGAGGATGATATCATCCTCCGCCGTAACCATCTTCAGCCCCGCGAGCGGCCCGGTCTTATCCGTGACATTCAGCGTGAGGACGCCTTTGCCGTCCCTATGCTGGCGCGGGTAATCCTCCACGGGGGTGCGCTTGCCGTAGCCGTTTTCACTGATGACGAGCACATGGGTGCCCGCCGTGGTGGTATCCATATCTATCACCGCGTCGCCTGCCTCCAGCTTCACGCCGCGCACACCCATGGCCGTGCGGCCCATGGGACGGATCTCATCCTCGGGGAAGACGATGGACATGCCGCTGCGCGTGCCGATGATGATATCCTCGTGGCCCGAGGTCTGGCGGACGGAGATGAGCTCATCCCCTTCGCGCAGCTCCAGCGCGATGAGCCCGGTGGTGCGGATATTGGCGTACTCCTCGACGGGCGTCTTTTTCACCACGCCGTTTTTGGTAGCCATGGTGAGGAAACGGCCCTCCTCGGCAGCCGGGAAGGCGGCGGTCACCTTTTCCCCGCCCTGCAATTGCAGGAGGTTCACGATGGCCATGCCCTTGGCGGTGCGGCCGGACTCGGGTATCTCATAGCATTTGAGGCGGAAGACCCGCCCAAAATTCGTAAAGAACAAGATGTGCGCGTGGGTGGAGGCGATGAAGATATTCTCCACGAAATCCTCCTCGCGCGTGGTCAGGCCCGTGACGCCCTTGCCCCCGCGGCGCTGGCTGCGGTAGGTGCTGGACGCCAGGCGCTTGATGTAGCCGAAATGCGTGAGGGTGACGGCCATCTCCTCTTCCTGGATGAGCTCATCCATATCGATCTCATCGTCCAGGATCATGCTGATCTCGGTGCGGCGCTCGTCGGCGTATTTCCGTTTCACCTCGAGCAGCTCAGTGCGGATGATGGACATCAGCAGCGATTCGTCCTCCAGGATGCGCGTGAGGTACGCGATCTGCTCCATGAGGGATCGGTATTCCTCCTGGATCTTATCGCGCTCCAGGCCCGTCAGGCGCTGCAGACGCATGTCCAGGATGGCCTGGGACTGCTTTTCGGAGAGGCCGAAACGCTCCATGAGGCCCAGCTTGGCGGAACCCACGTCCGGGGAGGCCTTGATGAGGGCGATGACCTCGTCGATATTATCCAGGGCTATTATCAGGCCTTCCAAAATGTGCGCGCGTGCTTTGGCCTTTTCCAGCTCAAAGCGCGTGCGGCGGGTGACGACGTCCTTCTGGTGGTTGATATAATGCGACAATATCTGCTGCAGGTCCAATACTTTGGGTTCGCCGTCCACCAGCGCGATCTGGATGACGCCGAAGGTCTCCTGCATCTGCGTATGTTTATAGAGGTAATTCAACACGACGCTGGCGTTGACATCCTTTTTCAGCTCGATGACGACGCGCATGCCGCTGCGGTCGGATTCATCCCGCAGGTCCGATATGCCTTCCAGCCGCTTTTCGTGCACCAGCTCCGCAATCTTTTCCACCAGCCGGGCTTTATTGACCTGGTAGGGGATCTCGGTGACGATGATGCGGGCTCTATTTGGCGTGAACTGCTCGATCTCGGCGCGGGCGCGCATGACGATGCGGCCGCGGCCTGTACGGTACGCCGCGCGGATGCCCGACACGCCCGCGATGATGGCCCCCGTGGGGAAGTCGGGGCCGGGCATGACCTCCATGAGGGCGTCGAGGTCCACCTGGGGGTTATCGATCATCAGGACGCAGGCATCAATGGCCTCGCCGAGGTTATGCGGGGGGATATTCGTCGCCATGCCGACGGCGATGCCGCCCGAGCCGTTCACCAAAAGATTGGGGAAGCGGCTGGGGAGGACCGAGGGCTGCATGAGGGTATTATCGAAATTGGGATAGAAATCCACGGTTTCTTTTTCGATATCGGCCAGCATTTCCGTAGCCAGCTTGGACAAACGGGCTTCGGTATAACGCATGGCAGCCGCGCCGTCGCCATCGATGGAGCCGAAGTTCCCGTGGCCGTCCACCAGGGTGTAGCGGATACTGAAATCCTGCGCCATGCGGACCATGCTATCGTACACCGCGGAGTCGCCGTGGGGGTGGTATTTACCCAGCACGTCGCCCACGATACGCACGCTCTTGCGGTGGGGTTTATCGGGCTGCAAACCCAGCTCCTGCATGGAGTACAGCGTGCGGCGGTGCACAGGCTTTAGGCCGTCCCGCACATCGGGCAGGGCTCTATTTATGATGACCGCCATGGCGTAGGAAATGAAGGAGGTCTTCATCTCCTCCTCGATATCGATGGGCAAAAGCTTTTTGCTGATGACGTCCAACTATTTCACCTCGAATAAATCTATTTAAACTTTTTACTTTCTTTTTTATGTCGACCCGGTCTAACCCCTCAGTCCCTTCTAACAGCTACCTATTAGGGGCGCTACACCGGGAAAACCCCTCAGATGCCTTCGGCATCAGCTCCCCTAATAGGGGAGCCATGCCGAGAAGGTGTTTGCTGCGGAACACCGAGCGGGTTGCAACGGATCACGGGTCTGCGGGCAGCTGTGGGCAGCTGCCCCTACGGTACAGTTCACGCTGCTGATGTACATGGAGCACTGTTCATCCTTGCAAAGACGTAAACGTGACTTGTCAAGGTCGCCTTCCTGTCAACGGTTTTTCAAAGCGGCTGAGCACGATGCCTTCCTTCGCAGTAATATCCCCAAGGTATTCAAACCCGCATTTCCGGTACAGCTGCACGGCCGGTTCGTTGCGCTTGCCGGTGGAAACGAGCATCCTTTCCACGTTGTCAGCCGATTCCTCGAGATACGCCAGCAATGCTCTCCCGATCCCCCTGCGCAGGTAGTCCGGATGCACCGCAAGCCGGTGGATATCCAGGACCCCGCCTTCCGCCTTGTACGAAACCATGCCGGCCAATTCACTGCATTCGAAGCAGCCGATGAACGTTTCCCCGCAGGACTGCAGGGCTTCTGCTGTATCCTGCAAGGGCGGGATATCGTACGACCCGATCAGCTCCGCTTCCAAGGGGTAGCTCGCCTGCTGCAGCGCAAGAACCGCGGCTGCAGTATCCCTCCGGTTGACGTCCAGCGGCCTGATCTCCATGCCCACTGCCATCAGTCCATGACGTAGTCCGCCATGGCGCGGCCCTCGCGTACGGATGCGACGAACGCGGCGGCTTCCCGGTGCGCGGGATGTTCGATATAACGCTTCAGCGCGGCCTCATCGGCGAACTCGGACACCAGGACAGCATCGAACGCCGTGGGGTCGCTGGAGATATTCACGCCGACCTCGATCTTCAATATCTCCGGGATCTTTGCCGGGAGGGCCAGCAGCTTTTCTTTGATCAGCTGCGCGTTCTCCGCCTTGCTTTTCCCCTCGGCCTGCTCTTTGAGTTTCCACATCACGATGTGCTTTATCATTCGTAATACCTCATTCTATTGAGGGCGCCGCCCTCAAACTCCCGCTTCTTTTCTTGAAGAAAAGAAGCAAAAGACTTCTAACCTTTGATATTAAACATCAAGGTTGACTACTAATTTGCAGTTCTTTTCTATGAACTCCCGCCGCGGTTCCACATTATCCCCCATGAGGACGGTGAAGATCTCGTCGGCGGCGATGGCATCCTCCTGGGCTACGCGCATCATCGTGCGCGTCTCGGGGTTCATGGTGGTCTCCCAGAGCTGGTCGGGGTTCATCTCGCCGAGGCCTTTGTACCGCTGGATGTCGACATTGTCCCCCATCTCCTTCAGCCGCTCCTCCATCTCCGCGTCGGAATAGGCGTAGACGACGACTTTATTTTTCGCCAGCTTGTAGAGTGGGGGCTGCGCGATATACACATGGCCTTCCTCGATGAGGGGGCGCATGTAGCGGTAAAAGAAGGTGAGCATGAGGATACGGATATGGCTGCCATCCACGTCGGCGTCCGTCATGCAGATGATGCGGTCATAGCGGAGCTTCGAAACATCAAACTCCTCGTCGATGCCCGTGCCGAAGGCGGTAATCATGGCCTTGATCTCGTTATTGGATAGCACCTTGTCCAGGCGCGCCTTTTCCACATTCAAGATCTTGCCGCGCAGGGGCAAAATGGCCTGGAACCTGCGGTCCCGTCCCATCTTCGCGCTGCCGCCGGCGCTGTCCCCCTCCACGATGAAGATCTCGCAGAGCTTGGGGTCCTTTTCGCTGCAGTCCGCCAGCTTACCGGGGAGGGACGTGCTGTCCAGCACGCTTTTCCTCCGCGTGAGCTCCCTCGCCTTCCTCGCCGCTTCGCGCGCGCGGGAGGCCGTGAGGCATTTTTCGATGATGCACTTGGCGGGAGCGGGGTTTTCCCCCAAGTACGCCTCCAGTCCTTCGGAAAGCGCCTGCTCCACGATGGGGCGGATCTCGCTGTTGCCCAGCTTGGTCTTGGTCTGGCCCTCGAACTGGGGCTCCACCAGCTTCACGCTGATGACCGCCGTCAAACCTTCACGGATATCCTCCCCCGTGAGATTCGGGTCGGCCGGTTTCAGGATGCCGAATTTGCGGGCGTAATCATTTACCACGCGGGTGAGCGCGTTTTTGAAGCCAGCCAGGTGGCTGCCGCCCTCGTGCGTGGCGATATTATTGGCATAGGAAAAGATATTTTCCAGATAGCTGTCATTATACTGCATGGCGACCTCCACGACGGTGGTGTCCTTTTGCGTGGAGATGAAGATGGGCTCCTCGTGCAGCACGGTCTTGTTTTTATTTAAATGCTGGACGAAGGAAAGGATGCCGCCGGCGTAGCAGAAAGCTTTGGTCCTGCCGTCCGGGCGCTCATCCGTGATGGTGATGTTGATGCCTTTATTCAGGAATGCCATCTCGCGCAGGCGGCTGGCCAGCGTATCAAAGGAGAAGGCCGTCTCCTCAAAGACCTCCGCATCGGGCGTGAAGCTGATCTGCGTGCCCTGCCGCTCCGTCCCCCCCGACTCCGCCACGGGGCCGGTGGGCTCGCCGCGCACATAGCTCTGCACGTACTCGATGCCGCCGCGCCACACCCGCGCCTCCAAAGAAGAGGAGAGTGCGTTCACGACGGAAAGGCCCACGCCGTGCAGGCCGCCGGAGACCTTGTACCCCTCCCCGCCGAACTTGCCGCCGGCGTGGAGCATGGTGAGGGCCACCTCCAGGGTGGATTTGCCTACTTTCGGGTGGATGCCCACGGGGATGCCGCGCCCGTTATCGATGACCGTGCAGCTGCCGTCCTCCCGCAGGTAAATCTCGATATTATCACAGACGCCCGCCATGGCCTCGTCGATGCTATTATCTACGATCTCATAGACCAGGTGGTGCAGCCCGCGCTGGTCGGTGGAGCCGATGTACATGCCCGGACGCCGCCGGACGGCCTCCAGCCCCTCCAGCACCTGTATCTGGCTTTCGTCATAGCTGCCCATGGCAGCCCTGTTCGTATCCTCCATAACAACTGTCCTTTATATCAAAATTTAATATCAATCTCCAGCAAAGAGATTATGCCCAATTCCTGCCAGTCTTAAAAGGGGTCTTCGCGTTCCTGCGCGCGGCGGCTCCTGCGAAGGAGCGTGGCGGGGGACGTGGGGGAGAAAAAAATCTTTTCCCGCCCGGCGGTGCAGGTGACGACGCAGGATTTCGCGTCGCCGGGGATGTATTCGGTGCCGGGCATTTCCCGCGCGCGGGAAAGGAAACGCGCCATCTCGCGCGTGGCGCCTGGATTTTCGCAGTCCAGGATCGCGATCACATTTTTAAGGGGGATGATGACATCCCCGCCCAAATGCAGAATCATAGTTGCTCCTTAATATTATCTTAATAGTATTATACTATATAATAAGGAATAAGGAAAGGAGGAGAATGCTTCGGAAAAGCAGGGATGCTGTCGGAGAAAATTTTGATTTGGGAAGAAAATATAAAATCAAAAAAGTAAAGCCCACCCCCTACCCCCTCCCGCATTCAAACCAAGCTTTCAGAATGGTTTTTCTGCCGCGGGAGGGGGAGGTACCACTCCCTCTGAACCCCTCAGACAAAGAGGCTAATAGCCTCTTTGTCAGCTCCCCTAATAGGGGAGCGATCGGCATATAGTTCAAATCTATTTAGCCACGGACAATAACTTGCGCTGCGCATTGCCCCCGGGGCCCGATTCAGCAGGCGTGACGCGGTGCGACCGCGCTACGGTACGCTGCTCGCTTCATCGCAAGGCCCCGGACCCCCCTTTGGCAATATAACGGCCAGTGATGTTTGAACCGGATACTTTCAATAATATTTACCTCGATGCCGGGCTTGTTCCCTCCCCGCACTGCTATAAAAGTGCCACTGGCACTTTTACTTGACGCAGATGCGTCTCCCATGGCAATCAACGGCATAAAGTTTCCAGCTGTATTTGCATGGGAGGGCCCATATACAGATCGGTGGCAGTCAGGTTGGGCGGCCACACAGGGCCGCCCCTACGGATATGGAGGGTCAGCAGATTATTCCGGGGTCCAAAGACGGCGGTCAGGTCATGACAAGGCCGCTTCACGGAACCAACAGGAGCGGCTGTATTGCATGGGAGGGACCGCAGCAGACGGGCTGCAATCAGGTTGGGCGGCCACACAGGGCCGCCCCTACGGATATGGAGGGTCGGCAGATTATTCCGGGGTTCAAAGACGGCGGTCAGGTCATTGACAAGGCCGCTTCACGGAACCAACAGGAGCGGCAGTAACGGGCTGCTGTGCGCCAGGCGGCCCTTCATAACGGTTATATGCCCTGATGAAATATGGTATAATCCAGAAAGAATCCATTGATAACTCCCGGAGGCATTACCCACTTGTTAATCACACGGCTCACACTGGAGCATTACCGGAATATCGAAAAGGCGGACATACATCTTTCCCCCGGCCTGACCGTCTTTTACGGGGACAACGCGCAGGGAAAGACGAACCTGCTGGAATCGGCGTGCCTGTGCTGCATCGGCAAGTCCCACCGCGGGGCGAAGGACCGGGAACTCATCGCGTTCAACGAACCCTGGGCGCGGGTGGAGGCGGTGTGCCAGTCCGACAACGGGGAGCGGGACGTGGCCGTATACCTCCCGGCGGAGGGGAAAAAGCGCATCCTAATTTGCAGCAACCCGATCACCAAAATGGCGGACCTGATGGGCTGCATCGTGTGCACTGTCTTTTCCCCCGAGGACCTGAAACTCGTCAAAGAGGGGCCGTCGCTGCGGCGGAAATTCCTCGATATCGAACTGTGCCAATTATACCCCAGCTACTACGACGCGCTTTCGCACTACGAGCGGGCGCTTTCCCAGCGCAACAGCCTGCTGAAGCAGATATCCGAAAACCCACGGCTTTCGTCCTCGCTGGAAGCGTGGGATACCGCACTGGCGCGGCATGGCGCGAAGGTGATGCAGGCGCGGGAGAAATACTGCGCCCTCCTCTTCGAACGGGCGGGGGCCGTCCACAAAGACATCTCGGGCGGGGAAAGGCTGCACTGCGCCTATGTGCCGGGAGGCCGCGATTTCACCGAGCAGGGGCTGTATGAGGCGCTGCAGGCGGCACGGAAAGAGGACGTGCTAAGGGGCATGACCACCACGGGCGCGCACCGGGACGATTTCTCCATGGCATTGGACGGGATGGACCTGCGGGCGTACGGCTCCCAGGGGCAGCAGCGCACCGCGGCGCTCTCCCTGAAGATCGCCCAACTGCACCACGCGACGGACGTGCTGGGGGAGCCGCCGGTTTTCCTGCTGGACGACGTATTATCCGAGCTGGATGAGAAGCGGCAGCGCGCGCTGGCGGAGGGGCTTTCCGGGCTGCAGGCGCTGCTCACGTGCGCGGGGACGGGGGCGCCGGGGGTATTTGCCGGGCACGAGATGGCGGTGTACCGGGTGGAGAACGGAACGTTTGTTTAATTAATAATTAAGAATGATGAATTAAGAATTTTGGAATGCCCTGGCGGGCATGATTTAATAGTTAAAACTATTTATGCACGAACATCAACTGACGCTGCGCTTGCCCGACTTTTTACGGGGCCAAAAGTCGGCAAAAGCCCCCGGGGCCCGATTCAGCAGGCGCAACACGGTGCGCCGTGCTACTTCGTGCGACGCTCGCTTCATCGAAAGGCCCCGGACCCCCCTTTGGCAATAGAACAGTCAGACAGATTTGAGCCGGTTACATTTCCCTTTACATCACCAGGCGCCGGGCTTGTTCCCACCCTACCCTCCCATGGCAGTCAACGGCTTAAAGCTTCCAGCTGTATTTGCATGGGAGGGATCAGGAAAACTCCACCTTTTGCAAAAGACAAATAGGATAATCCCAACTTGTTATACAAAGGAGAAAAAATTATGGGCATCATCGTACGGGATTCAAGGAAAGAGGACTTCGGGGACATCCTGGCGCTTTTTCACCAGCTGTGGCCGGGGAAGGAACTGCATCCTGAGGACCTGAAGGCGGTCTTTTACCGCGGATTGACTTCGGGCACGGACAGGTACTTCTGCGCGGAAGAGGACGGCAGGGTCATCGGTTTTTGTTCGTACGCGGTCATGAACAACTTCTGGCAGGAGGGCACCATCGCATACGTGTACGCCATGGTGGTGGATGATGCGTGCCGCGGGAAAGGGATCGGCACACGGATGCTGGAGAGGGCGTTTGCGGAAGCGAAAAAGGCAGGGTGCAAAAAGATCGAGCTGGACAGCGGGTTCCCGCGAGAGAAGGCGCACCAATTCTACGAGAAGATCGGTTTTGTTAAGCGGGCGTTCCTGTTTTCAAAGGACCTGTAAGCCCGGATATGCAGGACTATGGAGCACTGTTTAAGTTCGGTGCAATAGATACTTAACCCGTCATTATACTTGCGAGGGAACGTTCCGGTTGTTCGGCACGGCAACTTGGGCGGGGCGCTGTGGGCAGCGCCCCCTACGGTATCGTTCAGGCTTTTTTCCGACCAAGACCAGGACGAGAGGCTACGATCTATATGGGTTAATGTGGCAACCTCCCTTACCGTACCGCCATTGTAGAGCCGTCCCAAGGGATACATGGACTGCCGGGGATCGTTATCGCAGCAGAGAGAAGTAGATCAGGGTGGATCCTGATGTGCTTCCATTCGATTTATGTTAAGGAGGATGCCTGATAAATGAAAGCCGTGATCCTCGATGCGTCGGAAGGAAAGGAAAGCCTGGAAGAGGGCATCGTAAAGACCATCCAGAATGAACTGGAGAAGCAGGGGCATTCTGTTGAGCTGTTCCGCCCCGGGGAGATGGATATCCTGCCCTGCCGCTCGTGCGGGGCGTGCGGGTTCAAATCCCCCGGCGTGTGCGTGCAGAAGGACGATATGCCCAAAATCATAAGGGCCGTGGCAAACAGCAGCCTGCTCGTACTGGTGACGCCGCTGCGCTATGGCTCGTACCCTTCCCACCTGAAAAAGGCGCTGGACCGCTTCATGATCCTGGGGCTGCCGCTGTATATGATGAAAGGCGGGCACATGCTGCACCCCATGCGCTACAAAGCGCCCTCCATCCTCGCCGTCGGAACAGCAAAGGATCAGGCGGAAGCAGCGGACAACGCGCTGGACCTGACGGTGGCCCATAACGCCATGAACCTGGGAAGCCCGGGATACAAAACGCTGGTCTATGAGCGGTCTTCCCCGCTTCAAACAATAGAAAACGGGATCAAACGCGCGCTATCGGAGGTGAAGGGACAATGAACAAAAGGAAAATGCTCCTCATCAACGGCAGCCCACGGAAAAAAGGCACTTCGCATGCGATCCTGGCCGCGCTGCAGCAGCTGGCGGAGGAAAAAGGGCTGGAGGCGGAGGCGGTCCACGCCATCGATTTCCTGGACGGCAAGGCGGATATGGGGTCATTAAGACCCGTTATCCGGGAGAGCGCGGCACTGTGCCTCTCGGCGCCGCTTTATTTCGACGCGCTGCCCTACCCCGCCATCTGGTTCCTGGAACGAATGCAGGAGGCATATCCGAATGAATTAAAAGGCAAGGCCTTATTCGCCATCTCGCAGGGGGGATTCCCCGACGACACGCTGCACAAACCCCCGCTGGAGCAGTGCAGGATCTTTGCCATCCAAAACGGGATGAACTGGTGCGGGGGGTTGGCGCACGGGGGCGGGGCTATTATAAACGGAACACCGCTGAGTAAACTGGGGAAGAAGGGCAAGCGGATGGCGGCGGGGCTGCGGATGGCACTGGATGCGGCATCATCCGGGAAGCAGATGCCGGAAGAAGCGAAAAAGCTATTTTCCAACCGGGTACCGCGATGGTTGCTGCCGCTGCTGGGGATGCTGCTGAACCAGATGGCGCGGAATACTGCCAAAAAGACGGGCTCGGACTACCTGTGCAAACCTTACCTGGATAAGGAATAGTTATAAAACGAAGTTAAAAGGAGCGGGAGAGAAATACTCCCGCTCCTTTTGCGTATACTGAAAACACAGTCTTTCATGCACCAACACCTGCAAACGCTCCCACTTGGCAGTATAACATCCGCTGTTAATATGAGCCGGGCCTCCTTGTTTCCACTGTCTTAACTCCGAGCTTGATCCCACCTATCCCTCCCGTGGCTACAAACGGCTTAAAATTTCCGGTTGCTATTGCATGGGCGGGTATTAAAAACAGATCCTACAAGCTATTGCAGATGGCCATTTAGCATGGGTCGATGTGGGCTGTATAGACTGGTAACATAGTTTACAAAAAAGCCGGGGACATAGTTTACAGTTTTCAATACAATTAGGGCATAAGGTGGAAGGAGATGAGCCGTATGCCCTGGAAGGAGAAAACTGT
>JAEXRW010000033.1 GCA_023454175.1 Bacillota bacterium
ATAATCCTCCTTTGTGTTTTTCGTGCGGTTGGCAGACCAGCACCTATTTTACCAAAGGAGGATTTTTACTCATAGCTGTAAGCTTTTTGGTACCACCGGCATAGCCGGTGGTTTTGTTTCACAAAAAAAGCGGCGCTTTTGCGCCGCTCTCCGTATCAGTTTTCCGCCTGTAATTCCGCGCCCGGCGGCTCCGGTTTGTCCGGCCGCACCAGGTTCACGATCCACTTTCGCGATTTGAACCGCGGCGTGGTGAAAAAGATCTTCACGAGCTCTCCCACGAAATAGATCGCAAACGCCGCCTGCACCGGGATGTCGAAGACATAAACCGCCAGGATCACCAGCGGTATGGAGATCAGGTACATCCCGCCGATGTCCATGATCATGCAGAAGCGCGTATCCCCGCCCGCCCGCAGTACCCCCACCAGCATGAAGAAATTGTATACGATGAAAGGCACCGCGCAGGCCGCGATCAGCATGAAGTCCATGCCCAACCCTTTTACCGCATCCGAATAATTTGGATAGATGGATACCACCAGCGGCCGTGCAGCGATCGCAAGGCCTGCAATGATGATACCTATGATCGGCCCGAGCGCGAGCATGCGTTTCCCGTACAGATAGGCCTTGTCCTCCTCGCCCGCGCCGATCTTGTTGCCGATGATCACGGCGATGGCGTTGCAGATACCCAGGAAAAGGACGAATGAAAATCTGTCCGTCACCGTATATAGGCTCAGCGCCGCCAGGATGTCGCTGTTGGGGAAGACGTCCGTCTTCGCCCCGATGAATACCGGGAAAAGGAATATCCCCCCCAGCGCCCAGAAGATTTCTATCACCAGTACGGGTATCGCCCTTCCCAGCACCTTTTTGAGCAGGCGCCGGTCAAAGAACATCTCGCGTATTTTCGCAGCGGCTGGCAGCTTCTTCCCGTAGGTCACGCTCAGGACGATGGTCAGGTCTATCAGGGAGGCGGTCAGCGTGGCGATGCCCGAGCCCGCCAGTTCCAGACGCGGCATCCCCAGGTGGCCGAATATCAGCGTCCAGTTCAGGAAGGTGTTCACGCACAGGGCGATGGCGCTGGAGATCATCGGCAGCCGCACTTTGTTGCATGAGCGCAGCGCGGCGCCAAACGTGAAAGCCAGCATGTTCGGGACGTACCCGATGCTGGATATGCGCACGAAGCTCTTGGCATACGCCAGTACCTCCGGGTCCTGGGAGAAAAAGCGCAGCAGGGATTCAGGCGTGGCCTGCATCACGCTCAGGAACGTGAATGTGATGAGGCATATCCCGATGAGATTGATGCCCATCACCCGGCGCATCCCGTGGACGTCCCTGTCTCCCCAGTACTGCGAATAAAAGATCATGCACCCGCTCACCAGGCCGAAGCAGGATACGTTCATCACGGCATATATGCTGTTGGCTGCGTAGATCGCCGCCGCCTGTTTCTCGCCCAGCATCCCCACAAAGATGTTATCTACGAAATAAAGGGACGAGCTGATGAAATACTGCAGCGTCATGGGCAGCGCCAGCTTGATCAGCAGTTTGTAAAATTCTTTGTCGTGGAATCCGAATAATCTGTTCAATATTTATTCCCCCTTGGCAATACATATCAATATATCACAGGTCTGTATTTTGTTACAAGTACACGCTTTACGTGTATACTGGTTTGTGTATATAATTCCTTGATAGGTCATAGATGTTTGGAGGTCTTTCCATGGTCGATGCCAAATCGCAGGCGCTCGGGCTCCTGATGAAGGACCCGTACCGCAATGCATCCGTCATCCATATCATCCACACCCGGCCCGATGTCAATGTCCTTGTCGAGGGCGGATCCGTGCTGGCCGTCTTTACGGATTACGAGCCCGTCACCTGGGGCTACATGGCCTGCGCAGATCCCGGCGAAGCGGAGGCCCTCGCCTTCCGTTCTGATATGTGCAGCGGTTATTTTCTCACGGATGCGTCCATGCGTTCCAGTGTGGCCTTGGGCAGGGAACCAAGCGTGAACGTGGTCTGCTGGCAGTACCACCTGCCCGGGAATGTGGCGGTGCCCCGCTCGGATGTGCCGGTCGTGGACCTGGATCCCGCCTTCGCCCCATTCATCTATAAAAATTATGACTACGCTTCCTACGTCAATGAGCGGTATGTCGCCCTCCGAATCGCGGCGGGCAATGCCCTTGGCGTGCTGGATGGCGGTTCGCTTGCAGCCTGGATCCTCACCCATGACGAAGGTACCATCGGCATGCTCCACGTCATGCCGGAGCATAGGCGCAAAGGCTATGGTCTGGCGCTCGCAAGTGAGCTCATCCACCGCCTCCGCAGCCAGGGCCGCCTCCCCTTTGCCCACATCCACAAAACCAACGACAAGTCCCTCTCCCTCTTCACCAAACTCGGCTTCGTCCGCAATGCCGAGATCTGCTGGCTGGGATTTAAGTGATCAAGGTAAAGATTCTACGCATGCCTCTTGTTTGTTAGAGCTTGGGCATCCTCCGAACAATGGCCGCCCAGCCGTTCGTTACAAACCTCTATCAGCCATAGTCGGCATGTTTCTCCATGTTTAGCCATAGATCGAACTATCCCGTAGGGGACGCTGCCCACAGCGTCCCGCTCCTGTCTGCAGTCCACCTGAGACATTTCGTGTGATAAAAAAACCACCCCGGATTTGATCTCCGGGGCGGTTGTAATTTGTCTCTGCGTTAACTTACTTACCCAGTAGCTTCAACGCCCGATCCACCACATTCTCCACGGTAAAACCAAATTCCTTGAATAATATCTTCGCCGGGGCCGATGCGCCGAAATGGTCCAGCGCGATCACGTCCCCCTCTTCCCCTACGTATTTATGCCATCCAAATGAAGCCGCAGCTTCCACCGCCAGCCGTTTGACGCCTTTGCCCAGCACCTTCGCCTTGTATCCCGCTCCCTGCTCTTCAAAGAGTTTGAAGCTGGGGATGGATACCACGCGGGCTTTGATCCCCTTCTCTGCCAGCACGTCCGCCGCCTTGTAGATCAGTTCCACTTCCGAGCCCGAGGCCAGCAGCACGATGTCGGGGTTGATGGCGTCTTTCAGGATGTAGCCGCCTTTGAGCGCTTCCTTGCCCGTTTCGGGGAGGATGGGCAGGTCCTGCCTGGAGAGCGCCAGCACCGTGGGGCCTTTGGCGGTCATGGCTGCTATATAACCCGCCGCCGTCTCTTTTGCGTCGCACGGGCGGAAATCGGTCACATTGGGCATTGCGCGCACCATTGCCAGCTGTTCGATGGGCTGGTGCGTTGGGCCGTCCTCGCCTACGCCGATGCTGTCATGCGTCATGACATAGGTAACGGGCAGCCCCATCAGGGCCGCGCTGCGCAGCGCGGATTTCAGGTAGTCGGTGAATACGAAGAACGTGGCCACGTAGGTCTTCAGCCCGCCGTACAGCGCGATGCCGTTTGCGATGCCCGCCATGGCAAATTCACGCACCCCGTAATGGATGTTGGAGCCCGAATAATCCGCCGGGGAAAAATACTCCCGCCCCTTCATCACGGATTTGTTGCTGGGCCCCAGGTCCGCGCTCCCGCCGATGAGGTTGGGCATCTTGGCTGCGATGCGGTTGAGCACCTCGCCAGAGGATGCGCGCGTCGCCATCGCGGCCACGCCCGGGAATTCATACAGGCTGTCGTCCTTGGCCGGGTCGTAGCCCGTGCCTTCATGCCATTCCTCCCAGGCTTTCGCCAGGTCGGGGTATTTCTTCGCAAAGCGGGCGAAAAGCTCGCACCATTCCTTTTCGGCATTTTCGTTTTCTTTGACGATGGACGCCACTGCTTCCTGCACGTCCTTCGGGATGCTGAAAGGAGGGCAGTCGTAGCACAGTTTCTCGCGCGTGAGTTTGATGTTGTCCTCGCCCAGGGGTTCCCCGTGCGCCTTTGCGCTCCCGGCCAGCGGCGAACCGTATGCGATCTGCGTGTTCACGATGATGAGTGTGGGCATCGTGTGGCTCTTCGCCTTGTCCAGCGCGTGCGCGATGGCTTCCGGGTCGTTCCCGTCCTGTACATTCAATACGTTCCAGCCATAGGCTTCGTAGCGCTTGCCCACGTCCTCGGTGAATGCAAAGCTCGTGCTCCCCTCGATGGTGATCTCGTTGCTGTCATAGATCACGACCAGGTTCCGGAGTTTCATCGTAGCGGCCAGTGAGCATGCCTCCGAGGAGATACCTTCCATCAGGCATCCGTCCCCCGCCAGGCAGTAGGTGTAATGGTTCACGATGGGGAAGCCTTCCCGGTTGAATTTGGCCGCCATATGCGCTTCCGCCAGCGCCATGCCCACTGCGTTCGAAACGCCCTGCCCCAGCGGGCCGGTAGTCGTCTCGATCCCTTTTGCGTGGCCGAATTCGGGGTGTCCCGCGCACGGGCTTCCCCATTGCCGGAAATTCTGCAGGTCGTTCATCGTCAACCCGTAGCCGAAGATATGCAGCATGGAGTACAGCAGCATGCTGGCGTGCCCGGCCGAGAGGATGAAGCGGTCCCTGTTCGTCCAGTCCGGATTTTTCGGGTTGTGCTTCATGGTCCTGGCATACAGCGCCCAGGCGATGGGGGCCGAACCCATCGGCAGTCCGGGATGCCCGGATTTGGCTTTTTGTACGCTTTCAGCGGAGAGTATCCGTATCGTATTTACTGCCAGGTTGTCGAGTTTGCTCATCAGTTCATTCCTCCCAAGGATGTATGTTTTATGTTTGATCCAGTTTGTTCAGTGTTTTGTATATGGGCGCCAGCGTTGTGAATCCTTTTTCTACTTCCTCTGCCACATTGGCGGACTTGACGGTGTCGTCGATGCCGCCCCCATGCTCGTAGTAGAAAGACCGTTTCCGGTAGATCCCCAGCAGTTCCTTTGGCGCTTCCTCCTCGCCCGGGACCTTCTTCTTGTAGTCCTCCCCGCGCAGAGTGAACCAATCTGTGACGGTCTCATCGGTGAAGGTGTGTATCATCTTCGCCGGGTTGGCCAGGATGCGCCTGCGCAGGTCATCCATGCGTTCCTTCTGCGGCCCGTACATCCCCATGCCATATGAATAGCCGTCGGGGTTGATCTCGAAGTAATATCCGCACCCTTCCCCGATGGATTCCCCTTCGTATTTGTAGGAGATCCACATATGGTTGCGGTATGGCGTCTTGTCGGGGGAAAAGCGGGTATCCCGGTGGATGCGTGAGATCGTGCGTCTGGGCAGCGTCACCAGCTGCGGGTTGATGCGCTGCATCAGCGGTTCCAGCCTCGCCGCCAGCAAAAGCAGCGGGTCCTGCACATATTTGACGAAATCCTGCCGGTTCTCCTCGAAGTAGGCCTTGTTGTTGTTGAATCCCAGCGCCAGCAGGAAATCGAAAGCCTCCTGACGAAATCCGTTGAACGCGCGTTCCAAATCGCCTTGCCGCCTCCCGGTCGTTCAGGGCCGGATGATCAACGGGGGTTTGGAGTTTCCATCGCTTGTTTCCATCCTGCGCCTAGTTATTTATTTTAAATCATATGGCGGGATATGTCTACCATATTATAGCCAAAACAACACCTGTCAGCCATGCGTAAAACCTTGAGTGAAAAACAGCAATTGGCTAACTATGCAATCACAAATCAAATCCGTCATTTCTGGCGGCGTGTACGTCAGAAATGACACCTCTCATGCAGGTTTGTGGTGAATAAACCTGCATGGTAAAACTCAAAAAAGTGGCTGAAAGTGGTTCATCCACTTTTTTGCCACATTTTTTGACAATCAGAGCCCGGCGTATACCGCCGGGCTCTTTGTGCGCTTGCATCCGCTGCATCGTGGCAGCGTTTATCTGATCGTGCCCCTGAATATGGTTATCGTGTATTTCTTCATGTTGCCGGCCTGCGCCTTCACGATGATGGTCACCGTGTTGATGCCCTTTTTCAATTGGATGTTCTTCGTCTTCGCCATCCTCCCGTTGATGGACACCACGGCATAGCTGCTTTCCGTTTTCGCTTTAACGACCACATGCGTCCGGCTCGTGGGAAGGACTAGTGTATAGTTTGTAACATTCTTGTCGAATGCCGGCTGGATCGTGTAGTTGTTGAAGGAGGCGTCCAGGCTGGCCAGGCCCGCGTTCGTGGACTTGGATCGGGTGAAAGTGACGGAGTAATACCTTGTCTTGTGCGCTGGCGTGACCACCTTTATGCTTACCGTCCGCTTGGTGCCGTTGCCCATGCTGTATTGCCTGCCCCTTTCCACCAGCCGTCCGTCCATATACACCTTGTTCTTAGGGTTGGCCTTCACCACGTCCACCGAAAATGCAGCTGTCTTCTCGCCCAATGCCACGGTGTATTTTTTCACGCCCGGGTCGAAGGAGGGTTTGAGTGTTCCCCCGTTGATGACGATGTCCGTGATGAAATCGGTCGCCACCCACCTGGCATGCAGCGTGCTGTTGCCCGTCACGGTGTAGGGGAAGGTTATGGGCGTCTTGCATGCTGCGTCCGAGCACCATCCGCAGAATGCGTAACCTGTACGGGCGGGCTTGGGCAGCGTGGTGATTGCGACGCCTTCACCTGTGCTTACGGGCGGTACGGACGGGCCCCCGCTGCCCGTGTCGAAGGAGATCGTGCAGGTATTCTGTACCCATACCGCGTACAGCCGTACACTCGCCGCGTCGGTGTCGGCCAGGCTCGTCACGCTCTGCCCGTCGGTGTAAACTTTAGGGCCCGTCGGCGTGGCCGCCCACCCCGAGAAGGTCCAGCCCGTCCGGGTATATCCATTTGTTGTAAGGTTCTTGGCCACCCCGTAGGTATGGGTGCTGCTGGCAGTTGTTCCGCTGGTGCCGCCGTTGATGTCATACACCACCGTATATGTGCGCTCCGCCCGGTTTACGGCGACGGTATACGTCTTCGTGGTGGAGCCGTCCTGCGCCGTAACGGTCACTGGGATGGTATTGGATCCCACGTTCAGGCTGATGTCGCCCGATGCCGTTCCGCTGGTCGCGGAGGTTCCGTTCACGGTCACGGTCGCGTGTGCTTCGTGCACCGTCGGGGTCACCTTGATCTTGCTTACGCTGTATGGGACGGAGGCCGTATAGGAATAAGTATTCTGTGCAAAGGCCGGGCTGAGCGTCCCGTCGCTGATCGTCAGGCCGGATAGGGCTGCGTCGATCGAGTTCACGGTCACGGTGGATACATCCGAGTCTTTATACGCCTCCACGGCACCGGTCGCCCTGCAGAAATAGTGGTACGTACCGGCTGTCAGTATGGTGGGGATGGTGAATGATTTATCGGTTACCCCCGTGGATACGGGGTTCGTCCGGGATGTATCGTCACAGCTGTACCACAGGTAGGTCAGTGTGCCGCTGGGCGCCACGCCCGCGTCGCACGCCAGGCTGCCCGAGATGGAGCCTTCATTCACGTTGGTGCTTGCCGCCGGCTGCGTGCTGAAGGTGATCAACGGGGACAATACGAATACGCTTGCGCTCGGATAGGTTGAATCCGAGTATTTGAGGTAACCCAGGTCCGCGTCGCTCTGGGGCACGCCGTCGCTGACCGTTTTCGATATATCGCCGATCAGGATGTATACGGATGAGGACTGGATATGGCCGTTCACCCTTGCGGTGCCCACCGAAAATACGCCTGTATCTCCCGCTACGTCGCCGTTGATGGTGGCAGTGCCCCCTTCGATGGCTGCACCCGTACCGGTGGCGCCGGTTGCGGTGGCGCCGCCTGCCGTGACCGTTCCGCCCCTGGTGTTGATGCCGTATCGCACGCCGGTTGCGGCGTTGTTGACTGAGACGGTGCCGGCGTCGGCAAATACGCCGGTGCTGGTGCTGCCGGTTGCCGTGGCGCTATCCGCTGTCGTGGTGCCGCCGGAGGCTTGGATGCCGTATGCCTCGCCGCGTGCTTCACCCGCCACGTATGCTTGGCCGCTGCCCGTACAGATGCCGGTGCCGCTGGCGCCGGTGCCGCTGGCGCTGGCGGCGCTGACCGTGCCGTTTGATCGGACGTCGATGCCGCATTGTGGGCCGGTTGCTGTGCCGCCGATCGTGATGGTTCCGCCGTATGAAGAGGCGCCCATGCCGATGGATTGGGTTGCCGTTACGTTGCCGCTCACGGTGACCTCGCTTCCGGGTCCGCTCCGGGCCCCATAGTGCCCGCCCTGTACGTCGCCGGTTACCACTATCTGTCCTCCGGAGCTCGCAGACACCCCGATGCCGTCGGCGTCCGTCGCTGTGACGCTGCCGGTCATGGCTATGCCGCCGGTTGCCACCACGCCGATGTATCCGGCTTGTACGCTGCCCGTGACTATGGTCACCCCGGCGTCGGCACTTACGCCGACGGTTGCGCTTGAGGAAACGATGACGTCTCCGTTTACGGTGATCGTGCCCCCGGTGGATTGGTTGTATAAGCCAGTTCCGCCCTGTATATTCCCGTTTACGGTCACACTGCCGGTGGTGCCGTGAAGGCCTAATCTCCCGTTGATGATGTTGCCCGTTGAGACGGTGCTGTCTTGCACCATCACATAGCCGTTCACATCCCCACTGACTGTCACCGTGCTGTTGATCCCTGAGATACAGCGTCTGGTCAAGCCGGTGGCCGTGAGGGTGGAAACCGCTGCGCCGCCGCCCGATATGGTCAAGGCGTTGTCTACCGCTGTCACGTTGAAGGCGCCGGTGGTCTTTTGCAGCGCCAGTGTGCCGTTTGTTACTTTCACCGCGCTGTCGCTGCCGGTATAGTTCACGTCCAGCACATGGCTGCCCACGTCGATGGTGATGCTTTTCCCGTCGATATCGATGGCGGGTGATGAGGAGCTGCATTCATACGTGATGTTGGCAGTAAGAGTGATCTTATCGCCATCCGCACAGGCTGCGATTGCGCTCTGAAATTCCGTTGGGTTGCCTGCTATCCGTTCTATTGCCGCGTGTGCCGTCAGCGGTACGGCAGTGAATGTGAGCGCGAAAGCCAGGATCGCTGCCAGTACGAATACCATCGGTCTTTTCATCGTTTGTGTCATAATACCCCTCCGAATTGTTATTAAGGCAGATTCGTGGTGCTCGGCCGTTTCTTTGCATCAGGGTGGTCCGCGTGGTTACGCGTGTAGAACTGGATGAATGATGGGTATGGTCCAGATATTCTATTTACATGAATATTACTATTTATTGTTTCCTGTTGCAAGTATCTCCCATGGTTTTTATGTCTGTTCTGGCGCAATTTTCCGTCGATTTGTCGTAAACGGCGCACGTTCAAGGACCGGTGAAGCATGGGACGGTTTACTGCAAAAGCCTGCCGGGGTCCGGCAGGCTTTTACTGGTTTCCCATCAGGTGTTTTTGAGTTCTTTAGGACGCAGGGGGCTTTATGGGCCCGCGTATGACGGTGATCGTGTATTTCTTCATGTTTCCAGCCTGCGCCTTCACGATGATGGTAATGGTATTCATGCCCCGTTTCAGTTTGATGTTTTTCGTCTTTGCGATCCTTCCGTTGATGGACAGGATGGCATAGCCGCTGTCCGTCTTTGCTTTCACCACCACATGGGCCCGGCTTACGGGCAGGCGTAACACATAGTTTGTAACATTCTTGTCGAATGCCGGCTGGATCGTGTATGTGTAGAAGGAGGCGCTCAGCTTTGCCAGGTTCGCGTTCGTGGATTTGGGTCTTGTGAATGTGATGGTATAGGTCGTTGTTTTGTGCGCCGGTGTGTCCACACGGATGTTTACCGCATGCTTGCCGCCCGGTTTCAGCGAATACTTCTTTCCCGTTTTCACCGGCTGCCCGTCCATATATACCTTGTTATTCGAGTTGGCCTTGACCACGTCCACTTTATATGTTGACGTCGCCTCCCCCAGCGTCACGGTGTATATTTTCACGCCGGGGTCAAAGCTGGGGGCTAGTGTCCCGCCGCTGATGATGATGTCCGTGATGAAATCGGTGGCTGCCCACTTGGCATGCAGGATGCAGTCTATCGTCACTGTGTAGGGAAATGTTACGGGCATGGTGCACTCCTCATCGAAGTACCACCCGCAGAACACGTGCCCCGTCCATACGGGTTTGGGAGGCGTATCGATGGTGCCGCCGGGCGTCATGGTGACGGGCGTCATGGATGGACCTTCGCTTCCGGTGTCGAAGGATATGGTGCAGGGATTTTGGATCCATACCGCATACAGCGTTACGGTCGATCCGTCCACATCAGTCAGGTTCATTACGCTTTGCCCGTCGTCATACACTTTGGGTCCCGTTGGTTCGGTTGCCCAGCCCCCGAAGGAGTAGCCCATCCTGAAATAACTGTTCATCGTCAGGTTCTGCGCCACGCCGTAGGTATGGTTGCTGCTGGCAGTGTACCCCATATCCCCTCCGTTGATGTCATAGACCACGGTATAGGTCGGGGACGCCCCTGTGCCGGTGGTGGTGTGGGTTCCGGCGGCGGAGAATGATGCCGGAGTGCCGGTGTTGGTTGCCGGGATGGATGGCGGCCGATCATGCGGGGGCTTTTGAACGGTGATTGTAGCCACGTCCGAACACACGGTTTCTGCGTCCATCGCGCCCACTTCGCAATAGTAATAATAAGTGCCTTCCGTGAGCGTAGCCGGTATGGTAAATCTCGTGCCGGTTGCCCCTGATGAAACAGGATCTGATTTTGATAGATCTCCGCACTGGTACCACAGGTACGTAGGAACGCCTTCCGGCGATACTGCCGCTTCGCATGTCAGGCTTCCGGCTATGGCCTTTTCCGTTACGATGAGGTTTGCAGCAGGCTGTGCGGTTATTACGATCAAAACAGAATGTGCGTTTATTGGTTCAGTTTCTTTGCCTGCCGTCCCGTCCTCCGCATGTGCCGTTATTGGAACAGCCGCAAATGTGAGTGTGAAAGCCAGGATCGCTGCCAGAAGAATGAATAGCGGTCTTTCCATCGTTCGTGCCATGGCATTATCCTCCTGAAATGTAGTGAGTGAATGACATCTTTAAAAGGGGAAATCGTGCAGCAGTCCGCGGGAACGGTGGTATGGATTTTGTATGGGTACGAGTGGATGTTGTCTATCCTATATTTAGGCATATTATAGTATTTTTTGTTGTATTGTGCAATGCATTTCCTGTCTGCCGTGTATATGGATAGGAGGATGGGGCAGCAATGCATACAATCTTTCTCTGCGCCGTACATGAAGGATAATGCATTTAAAATAAGGTTGATTCTGGCGGTATGCGTTTTGTGTACAGGTTATAATTTTTACGGTAAGTGATCATCTGTTATGGATGGTTTTGGTCTCAGCTTCACGATTAAATATCCATTCTGGCGGCATGTACCACAGCGTGAATAGGTAATATCCCACGGGCAGTGATCGTATGGTATGTCGATGGTTTTAGCCCGCAACCTCAAAAAATAAAATCGTCCATTCTGGCGACATGTACCACAGCAAGAACAGGTAATATCTCACGGGCAGTGATCGTATGGTATGTCGATGGTTTTAGCACGCAACCTCAAAAAATAAAATCGTCCATTCTGGCGGCGTGTACGTCGGAATGGACACATAGCGGATGGGTATGCGGTGAGCATGCCCTTCCGAAAAGCCCCGGAATAAATCAGCAGATTTATTCCGGCAAAAACAATGAAGCGCCTTGGCGCTTCATTGAATCTTTATATTCCGCTTCTGTCGTTGTACCGGTCGCGCCGGTTGATCTCCAGCCCCCGCCGCAGCGTGTTCCCCGGTGACGCGGGTGGCGTTTTGCCGCCTCCGCCTTTTTTGTTTCTCCGGTTTCGCACCAGCAGTATGATGAATACGATCAGCACGATCACGATCAGCCCCACGATCACCAGCAGCAGGATCATCAGTGATCCCATGTTGGAAGAGGCCGGTTTGGCGGCTGCCTGGATATTCACGGCCATCACGGGTGCGTTGATGGTATCTGTGCTGCCGTCCTGGTCGGTGGCCGAGAGGGTAAAGGCGTAGATATCCGTTTTCTGCACGTTGATGCTTTTTTCCACGATCTTCTCGCCCTGATCCATATCACCGATGATTTCGATCTCGCCCAGCTTCGCTTCGGTTATTTTTACATTGTACAGCTTGCCGCCGCTGGTGTTGTTGATGGAAAAGGTGAATTTCACGCTTCCCGGCGCTTCCAGCTTGGCGGTGTCCTGTGTCACGCTGAAGGCCAGTGCCGGGCCCGCAGGCGCTGCGGAGCCCGAGGGTTCGGGCGTGACCGTGCCTACCATGATGACCACGGCCGTGGAGTCCGCCGTATAGGTGTTGTTTCCGCTGTCCGTTCCTGTCGCGTTAAATACGTAGGATGTGGTCTCCTGCGGTTTCACCGTGTAATCAAATTCATAGTCTTTGCCCGCGTTGATGGATAATTTACTCTTCACCACGTTGTTTTCCTGGTCTTTCACCGTCAGGTTTCGCAGGCTCGTGTTGCCCGAGTTGGACAGTACGAAATGCAGGTTTACTTCGTCCCCCGGGTTGTCGATCTGCGATTTGTCGGCAGTCACATCCATGGTCAGTTTCGAGTCCGAGATCTTGATGGTCTTTGCAGGCAGCGTGATGGGTGTCTGCGCCGCTCCGCCCTTCATCTTGTATGTCACGGTAGGGGTGGATTGCGTCTCCTCTGTGACGATGATAGTCACAGGCACGTTCTTTCCGATTGTCGGCGCCAGGCTGATGTTCTTTGCATTGGCCGGCATGGTCTTTACGCACGGGTCGGTGATCGTGATACCTTCAAGATTCACATTTCCTGTGTTCTTTACGGTATATGTGATCAGTACCGAGCTGCCTTTCAGCGCCATGGATTTGCTCACGGTACGGGTGAAGGTCAGTTCCGGTGCGGGATCTTCCGCGCCGATTGTTAGCGTGAAATCGGCGCGCCCCTCTGTCACGCCGCCGATTTTGTACGTGACCCTGTATTTCAGTACGGCATTGGGTCCCGCCACCTGCTTTTTCTTAGCCACGATGTCCTTGGTTTGGCCGCCGGCCACGTCGGGTACCACCAGTTTCTGCCCCGTTATGCCATCCGTCACTTCCGAGCTGCCCGATGTGACGTTGTACAGATGCACGTTTTGCAGCGTTTCGGATCCGTTGTTCTGTATAGTGAATGTCAGGTCCACGTTGACCGGGCCCGATGCCACCGCCGCCGGGTTGGCCGTCACCACCAGCGTTACTTCGCCTTCAGCCCTGGCCACGGGCGCAGCCACCCCTGCCAACGCCAGGATCATGGCGCATGCCACGAGCATTGCCAAAAAGGTCTTCCCCAGCGTCGCAGTCAGTTTCATTTTCATTCTTGTATACCTCCCGAGAAAAGCAGCGCAGCAATATCAAATGCCATAAGCCGCAAAATTTTACCGATCGTATTTTTAGTGGACAAAGTATCGATACTAGGATTTTACTTCATGCGTGCCGCCAGTGTCAACTTTAATAGGTAATTCCGTCACACTTGTTTAATACTTTGTAAACAAAGAAGCAGGCGGTGCCCTTTATGTGAAAAGACGGCCTCCCGCACTGCTTTGTTCCATGGAAAAACGAATGCATGAACGATGGCGCACTTTCGCGCTTCAGCATTCATGCATTGTTTCAAGCGATCGATTTATCGATTCCCCCTCGCAGGATCATGATACATTTTACATGATGAATTATTTGTTATACCTTGACCACCCAGCCGTGGTTATCCGGGATATCGCCGTACTGGATGCCTGTCAGCGTGTCGTAGAGCTTGGATGTTACCGGCCCCATTTCGCCGTTGTTGACCACGATGCTGCCGCTTTCCAGTACCAGTTCGCTCACCGGGGATACCACCGCAGCGGTCCCCGAGCCGAATATCTCTTCCAGCTTGCCGTTCTTCCCCAGGTCGAGGATCTCGGCCAGTTCGATGGGCCGCTCCTCCACTTCCAGCCCCATTTCGCGTGCGAGCTGGATGATGGAGTCGCGCGTGATGCCCGGCAGGATGCTCCCGCCCAGGGCGGGCGTCACGATCTTCCCATTGATCTTGAAAAAAATGTTCATCGAACCCACTTCGTCGATATACTTTCTGTGCACGCCGTCCAGCCACAGCACCTGCGCGCAGCCCCGCTCGTGCGCCATTTGCATCGCGGCCAGGCTCGCGGCGTAGTTGCCTGCAAATTTTGTGAATCCCGTGCCTCCCCGTACCGCACGCACATAGTTCTGCTCCACCGACATCTTCACCGGTTTCAGGCCCGTCGCGTAGTATGCGCCCACCGGCGAAAGGATGATGAAGAACAGGTACGTGTTGGAAGGCCGTACGCCCAGCGCATGGTCGGTGGCGATCATCGTCGGCCGTATGTACAGCGTCGTTCCGGGGCTGTGCGGCACCCAGTCACGCTCGATATCCACCAGTTGCCGCAGCGCTTCCACCGTTGCGGGCACGTCGATGTCCGGCATGGAGAGCCGCGCCGCCGATGAGTTGGCCCGCTTGAAGTTGTCGGCCGGGCGGAAAAGCAGGATGGAGTTATCCTTTGCCCGGTACGCCTTCAGCCCTTCGAAGTATGCCTGCCCGTAGTGGAATACCATGGACGAAAGGTCCATTTCCACAGGGCCGTAGGGCACGATCCTTGCGTTGCTCCACCCTTTGCCGGCTTCATAGTTCACCAGGAACATATGGTCCGTGAAGATCTGTCCGAAACCCAGCTTGCTCTCGTCCGTCGGCTTCGGTTTCAGTGCCCTGGCTTTTTCTACAGTGATTTCCATGACATTCCCTCCATTCAATTTATATAATATTTAAATCATATACACATTTATCAGGCGATACGTTCCATGCCCCCCGCAGGGTAATTCTCAATTCTCCATTTTCAATTCTCAATTGTCAATTGATTCACCACGCCCTGCTGCTTTCCCCCGCAAGCACGGGTATAACCTTCCCGTCCGTCCAGTCGCTGATCTGGGTCTTCAACGCGCGGCTGTCTTTCTTCCGTACCAGGATCACCGCCTTCACCACATGGGTGAACTGCACTTCCGAGATCTTGCATGGCAGGTTCTTCAGAGCGTTCTCCAGCCGGTTCCATTCCGGGTATCCGGCTTGGATACGGTATTCCTCCGTGGTCGTGTAGTGCAGTTTCCCCGCCGCGTCCAGCGTTTCGGATGCCGACCCGGAATACGCCCGCAGCAGTCCCCCCGCGCCCAGCGGGATCCCGCCGTAGTACCGGGTGATGACCACCAGCGTCCCCGTCAGCCCCTTGTGCTTGATGGCCTCCAGGATGGGTACGCCTGCCGTCCCAGCTGGCTCCCCGTCGTCGCTGGAACGTGTGGTCTGTCCCTTTTCCCCCGTCACGTAGGCGTAGCAATTGTGCGTTGCGTCCCGGTACTGCTTCCTTCGCGCTTCCAGCCTCCGCGCCGCTTCCTCCTCGCCGGATACGGGGATGCACCACCCGATGAACCGGGATTTCTGTATCACCGTCTCCGTCTGCATCTCGTTTGCCACTGTGACATAATCCATTGCTGAACCTCAACTGAAAAATTATCGTTCCTAAAATACGCCGTCATCAAGGGAAGCACTGATTGAATGAGGGCAGCAGGATTTGCGAGGAAATTTGGCAATCTGGCGAGGAGCAAAAGTGAAGGAATAGCACCGCTATTTCGAGCTTTTAGCGACAAAGCCAGGGGACAAATTAACCGCAAAGACGCGGCATGAATCAATCAGGGGTTCCCACTGAAACGCAGAAGAAGCTCTTTTTCCCCTTCTTCAGCATGATCTTACCGTCTTTGATGTCACTGTCGCACAGCTGGGCGAATACGTTCTCCACCCGGCCGTCATTCACATACACGCCGCCGCCCTCGATGAGCCGCCGCGCCTCCCCCTTGCTGGGCGCCAGTTTGGAGAGGACCAATAGGTCGATCACCTTGCTGTTGGCCTCGAACTCTGCCTTGGTGATGGTCATGCCGGGAACAGAACCGCCTTCCCCCGCCCCTGTGAAAAGGCTCTTTGCAGCCTCCTGCGCCGCAAGCGCGTCCTTTTCCGAATGCACCTGTTTCGTCAGTTCAAAGGCCAGCCTTTCCTTCGCCCGGTTGATGCGCTCGTCCCTGTGCGCGCACAGGTCTGCGATTTCTTCAAGCGGCAGGAATGTCAGCAGTTTCAGGCAGCGCTCCACATCCTCGTCCCCGATATTGCGCCAGTACTGGTAAAATTCGTACGGGCTCGTCTTTTCAGGGTCCAGCCACACCGCGCCCTTTTCCGTCTTCCCCATCTTCTTTCCTTCAGACGTGGTCAGAAGGGTGAAGGTGAGCGCATAGGCCTCCGCCTGTTCCTTCTTGCGGATCAGGTCCGCGCCGAAAAGGATGTTGCTCCACTGGTCGTCCCCGCCCATCTGGAGCCTGCACCCGTACTTTTGGTAGAGCACGAGGAAGTCGTAGGATTGCATCAGCATGTAGTTGAATTCGAGGAACGAGAGCCCTTTCTCCAGCCGCTGCTTGAAGCATTCCGCAGCCAGCATCCGGTTGACGGAGAAGTGCACGCCGATATCGCGCAGGAAGTCCACGTAGTTGAGGTGAAGGAGCCAGTCTGCGTTGTTCACCATCGTGGCCTTGCCATCCGAAAAGTCGATCAGCTTCTCCATCTGCTTTTTGATGCATGCGCCGTTGGCCTCGATCTGCTCCTTGCTCAGCATCTTACGCATGTCGTTGCGCCCGCTCGGGTCTCCCACCATCGTGGTGCCCCCGCCGATGAGGGCGATGGGCCTGTGCCCCGCCTTCTGCATGTGCGCCATTGCCACCAGTTGCAGGTAGGAGCCCACGTGCAGGCTGTCCGCCGTGGGGTCAAAGCCGATATAAAATGTCACGCTTTCCTTGCTCAGCAGTTCGCGCAGCTCCACGTTTGAACATTGCGCGATAAATCCGCGTTCGTGCAGCGTGTCAAATACGTTGTTCGTTCCCATTGAATATCCTCCAGTATAGCCAAAGTGGTATTCTTTTCTTGTTAAAATAATATTATAGCTGTTTTATAAATTTAATCAAGGAAAAAGACCGCCATGCTTGCACAAGTGGACGCTGCATGTATGGATCGCCCGCCGTGAAGATCCGGTCGCACCTGAGCTGCAGCGTGTCATGGTCGTTCTGTAAAACAAAAAAAGTGGCTGAACCACTTTTTTGACGATCGGGTGCTCAGCCTTTTTTGTTCCTTCATTACTCCTTTTCGCCCAGGCGTTTCAGGTTCTCCTTCACTTCCTCCAGTTGGTTCTCCAGGAATTCCGCCTGCTGTTCGAGCAGTTCCTTGTCATCCAGCACCTTTACCGCATCCGGTTCTGCCCGGTCGCTTCGCAACGTTCCAGGCAGGCCGGTCGCATGGTACATGTTCCGATGTCCGTGTCCATGGCCGCCTGCGCCGCACCAGGGCCTGGGGTTGCCGGCTGTCGCAGTTCCGGTGCAGCGGCCCATTCCCCGGCCCGTCATGGGTCCCATGCCCGCAGGGCCCGTTCCGTCTCTTCCTGGCATTTTGGTTACCTCCTTGCTTTTTATTGGGCATATGCCCATTTACATGATATTTATGTTATGGGCATATGTCAATAATGTTTTGGTGAAATCGGATTGAATATTTCTGGTGTTGGGGCCGTTTTGCCCTTTCTGCCCCTCCCCGCAATAAAAAAGGACCGATACGAAATCGGTCCGAAAAGTTGCATTTTTACGGGTGGCCATGCCGGCGGCAGTGCCCCTTGCAGAATTTTTGCATTTCCCTTCTTGCACAGACGACGTCGCTGGAATTGCATCCGGGGCATGCTAGTTCGCCCTTCAGGACTTTGTTGAAGTTTTCGTAGCTTTCGCTCCATTCCCGCCCGCAGTTTGTGCATTTGACGGGGCAGATATTGAGCGTGAAATTTCCGCCTTCGATCCGGATCGCCTTCCCGTTCACCAGGCTGTCCGCGACCTTTTTGCGGGCAGTACTGATGATCCTTTGAAAGGTCTGCCTGGACACCTCCATTTTTTCGGCGCAATCCTCCTGCTCCAGGCCTTCGAGGTCTTTCAGCCGGATTGCCTCCAGTTCTTCTATCTGCAGGATATTTTCCCCGCGCTTTTCAGTGTCTCCGCTGGCAGGCATGAAATTCTGCACATTGGGTATATATTCTACTTTGCGCCATTTCACCGGCCTTGCCATGCTGCTTCCTCCCTGTCCGCGTTCATTGTAGCATATTCTAGCAATATGAAAAGCCTTAAGTTTCTTTTTGAGGTGTGATGTTCTATGGTTCTGTCACACCGGAATTTCAGGCAGTATAGCAGAGCGTTCCGCACACTGTATGCAGGGAACAAATTGCATTGCCATTGTATTGGTATAAAAATGGATACGGCCTCCCGCTGCAAACCCGTATTGGGCCCCATGTCGAATGCGGTTTTCGCAACATAAAAAGAAGCGATTGGTATCGCTTCTTTTAAATACGCCTCAAACAGGAGAGCAGGTATTACCATTTATCCTCTTTATCGTAATACCATTCCTTGTGGCAGCGGCAAACGATCTTGCACTTCTTCTTGGGCTTTGGCTTGGGTTTCGGGCAGCAGCAGCAGCATTTGGGTTCGGGTTTTGGGCATTTCGGGGGTTCGGGTTTCTTGCACTTCGGGGGTTCAGGCTTTTTATAGCAGCAGTCGTCGTAGTCTGCAGCATCTTCCAGTTCGGATCCGAAATCATCATCCGGGGCCCAGATTGCATCTTCTTCGGCTGCTTTCTCCTCTTCTTCAGCATATCCGAAACCGTCGTCATCTTCCTCCCAGAATCCGTCATCCTCAGCCGCATCTTCCCAGGGCCAGGGCTCATCCTTGTACTTCTCTTTCGGTTCAGGATACTTTTTCTCTTCCTTCTCCTTTTTGATGAAGGGGCAAGGGAAAATGACGATGAACTCCTTCTGCTTGGGTGGGTACTTCTTTTCCTCTTTCTTCTCAGGACATTTCTTCTCTTCATGTACCGGCGGGCAGCAGCAGATCAGTTTCCCAGGGACGCATTTTGCTTTTTCAGTTTCTCCGTAAGACATTAGTCTTTCCTCCTTTCCTTTATCATTTGTCGATTCATCATATGCATTTGCGGCGGTATTGGTGATGGTTTACACGTGTATATTCACTGAAATAAATGTTTTCCTTATTTTATCGGGGAATTCTTGCTGGAAATGATGTTTTAGGCATATTGCCACGCCACGCCCTTTATCCTTGTATTGAATGGTTTGATTGGGGTGTATTGAATGGCGGAAAGCGGAAGGCGTGTCTCCGCCCTGCAGATCGCGGGCGTATATATCGGCACGGTAGTGGGTGCGGGCTTTGCCTCGGGGCAGGAGATGCTTCAGTTCTTCGCAGTCTATGGGGATCTTGGCTATGTTGGTCTGGCGATCGTAACGTTGCTTTTTGCCGTCTTCGGATGGATCATCATGGATCTTGGCTTTAACCTGGGGTCCACATCCTACCTTCAGATCACGCGATATGCCGGCGGGAAATGGATCGGCGGCTTTACCGACCTTGTGATCGGCTTCTTTCTTTTCGGAGGATTGGCAGCCATGTTCGCCGGGGCAGGCGCCATGCTCCACCAGGTTTTCGGCCTCCCTGCCATCCTGGGCGCATCGGTCATGGCGCTGCTGACGGTTCTGACGGTGATGAGCGGGCTTTCGGGCGTGATAAACAGCATCACCATCGTCGTCCCCTTCCTCATCCTCTCAGCCGTCGGAGTCAGTGTCGCGTCCTTTTTTGTGAACCCCGTTCCCGTCTCCCCCGTCGATATCGGCGTCATGGAAAATCCCGTGGTGGGTAATTGGTTTCTCTCCGCCATCCTGTATGTATCGTATAATACGGTGACCACCATCGCGGTGCTCGGTCCGGTGGGCGCCACGGCGCGGGACAGGCGCGCCTTCCGCTGGGGCGCCGTCATAGGCGGTCTGGGGCTCGGCGTGGGCGCCCTTGCCATCTTCCTGGCCATCAAGGCCAATATCGCCGGGCTGTATGGCGTGGAGATTCCCATGCTGGCCATCTCCGCGCGCATCTCGCCCCTCATGCAGACCGTCTATGCCTTCGTCCTGGTGGCGGAGATCTATACCACCGCCGTGGCGGATCTCTATGGCTTCACCGCCCGCGTGGTGGGGGCCGGCTCACCGCGTTTTAAGCTGATAACCGTTTTGGTGGCGGTCCTCGCCCTGCTCTTCTCCCAGATCGGCTTCGTCTCCCTGGTGCGCTACCTCTATCCTTCGGTGGGATATGCCGGTGTCATCTTTCTCGGCTGCCTCGTTCTCACCCGTTTCCGCAGGAAGCCGGGCCTGTGAGTGGATGTGCTTGATGGTGTTTGGGAAATAAAAAACCCCTGTCATATGACAGAGGTTATATGCCGGTTCTGAATGGTCGAAGGCTTTAGAATATGATCCCCAGGATCAGCAGGATCACCATCGCCAGGATGAGCAGCGGCCCCAGGATACCCAGGATGATGCGCACGATGCAGCCAATGGTCTTGAAGAAAAGGGGGATCAGCATCAGCACGCCCAGCCCCAGCAGCACGAATATCATCCTTCTCAGCTCCCTCCGGTCAATGGATAATGCTAATAATACCCCTCTTTGGTCTGGAAATCAATGCCTTGGGTATACAGTCTGCATATTTTCCATCAGTATCCTGACATCCCCTCGCGGGGCCATTATGATCATGCCCACAGGGCATCTCTTAACTATTAACTATGAACTGTAAGCTATTTGATTCCCCCGCAGGACCACAATAATTATGCCGAAGGCATTCCTAAATTGTACATTCTACATTGTAAATTGTACATTGAATCCCCCCGTAGGGCCATTATACATTTTACATTATAAATTATACATTGCTGACAGCGTCAGCAATAACTCCGCCCAGTATCTCCATCCCTTTCCGGATGGTCTCGGGCGGGCACGCCGAGAAATTCAGCCGCATCGTGTTCTCGTGCCCCGGCTCGGTATAGAATTGTTCGCCCGGGATATAGGATACACCAGCGTCCAGGGATTTTTCGATGAGCAGCTTCGTGGTGTGGATGCCCTTGGGCAGCTCCACCCATACGAAGAGCCCGCCCTCCGGCCTTGTATGTACGATGTCCTTCGGGAAATGGGCGAAGCCCTCCAGCATCGCGCTCAGCTGCTCCCTGTACATGGAGAGCGCCTTGGGCAGGTTCATTTCTAGCGCCCCGCTCTTCACATATTCGTCGGCTGCTGCCTGCGCGAGCAGCGAGGTGTGCACGTCCGTCCCCTGTTTGCAGATGGTCAGTTTGCGGTGCAGCCCGGGTTCCGCGATCAGCCCCCCTACGCGCAGGCCGGGGGACAGGATCTTGGAAAAGCTCATCAGGTACACCACGTTTTGCAGCCCCTCGTCCATCGAGGCGATGGACGGCAGCGCCTCCCCGAAATACCGCAGGTCCCTGTATGGGTCGTCCTCCAGGATGAGCACATTGTATTTCTTAGCTAATTCCAATACCTTTTTCCGCCGCTCCAGCCCCAGCGTCTTACCCGTGGGGTTCTGGAATGTCGGGATTACATACAGGAATTTCGGTCGGTGCGCCTTCATTTTGCGCTCCAGGTCGCTCATCACCATGCCCTCGTCGTCCATTTCCACGGGTATGAATTTGGGTCTATATAATTTGAAGGTATGCAGCACCCCCAGGAACGTGGGGGATTCGACCAGTATCGCGTCGCCTTCGTCCAGGAACGCGCGGCTCATCAGCTCCGCCCCCTGGAGTGAGCCTGCGGTGATGAGCACATTATCTGCATTGCATTTGATGCCAGTCTTGTTCATCATGCCCGCCACGGTCTCACGCAGCGGCCTGTAGCCTTCCGTCTCGCCATACTGCAGGATCGTCTTCCCGTTGCAGTCGATCACATCCTTGCAGATGCGCGCCACGTCCTCGCACGGGAAGGAAAAAGGCGCAGGCAGCCCCCCCGCGAAGGAGATGATACCCGGCCTCGCCGAATATTTGAACAGGTCCCGTATCGCGTTCCCCGTCAGCCCATCCATCCTCCTGGCATACCGTCTTTCCATACTGCAGAACCCCCTGTAGGATATTTATACCTATTATACTCGCGTTCAGGTGCCGTGCAATCGTTTAATCTCCGCCGTATGCCTTTTTCATTGCTTCGCCAAAGGTTTTGGGCAGGGGTATTTTCCCCGATTCTTCCCATGAGAGCCGGTGCCACTGGCCTTTGCCGTTGATCATGTAGCACCTGTGCCCCTCGTCCGTCGTATTCACCCATACGATATCCTTCTGGTCGTCCCACATGAAGATCACATCGTGGAGGGTGCTGTATTGATCGTCGTCAGTGAAGATGGTTGTTTCCTTCCCATCTGCATCCCGCTTATTGATTTTCACATAAAAGTAGTTGAAATCATGTTCTTCATTGCTCCCCACGCACATATACAGTACATATTTCCCCGAGGGTGAGACTGCGGGTTTGTTGGTCAGGGCTACGAGCGGGCAGTCCGCATCCACGTAATAGGACTGCCTGTAGGCTTTGGATGTATCGATGGGTCCCGCAAGGTCTTTCGCGAGGTTCCCGATCGATATCATGCAGGCTATTATATAAACCCATATAGCCAGGCCGATAGCACCTACAAGTGACAAAAGTACGATGCCCGTAACTTTCAGGCCTTTCTTGTGCTTCTTGAACCATTCTTTCATACAGTCCACCTCCCTGGGTATGGCGTATTCATAACTGTTCAGGCCCACACGGTTTTTGAGAACATAGGTTGATAGGGTAATAATCCAAAGATAAGATGTAATTACTGTCCGACCGAGAGTTTGAGTAACTGGCTGAGTCCTGTATCCATGCCGAAAATAACGATACAGAAAACCACTATAAATACTACTGCCATGGAACCTAGCACCAACCCCGTGACCATCAAAGCTACTCGGTGCCTGTGAAACCATTCCTTCATACCGCTCACCCCTTTGGGATAGTATACCATAATATAGCAGTCAAAAAACATCGTTGTACACAAATGAGCCATCTTGCCTCCCTTGGACGCGTGTTGCGCGCGTTTGTTAGTGGAGGTGGCACTAATGTCATTCCAATGAATACTTTTGGAATGACTATGGTGCCGGAAGGAGTTATACCCTTTACCAGTATTTATCCTTTTGCTTGATGCCGCCACCTGTATCTATGCCTTAACAATTCTTCGCCCACTCGAGTGCATCTCCCATCTATCCCGCATGGCTCCCCAGAACGGGTGCAATGCACCCGTTTATAGGGTGAGCTGCCCAATGTATACATTGGGCTGAAGGGTTGGGCGTTAGAAATATTTATTCCAATACTGCTTGCATTTACCATTCTTTAGGTGTACTATTTGTAGTAGTACACCTATTACGTTCGATTTGAATGGAATGGTATCCCATGGAAAGGAGGGCCACAGTATGCTCTTGGTGGATAAACTCTCCCGCACCCCCATCTACGAGCAGGTCATCGAGCAGGTACAGGGCCTCATCGCACGCCGACTTTTGAAGGATGGCGACCTGCTCCCTTCGGTGCGCACCCTCTCCCAGCAGCTTTCGGTGAACCCCAATACCCTGCAAAAGGCGTATGCCGAGCTGGAGCGCCGCGGCCTTTGCTATACCGTGCCCGGCAGCGGCAGGTACATAGCAAAGAACGCGCACTCCCTCGTGGTGAAAAACCTGTCCCTGCAGCGGCAGGACCTGGCGGATTGCGTCGCCGGGCTCTGCCTCGCCGGGGTGCCGTTGGAAGAGATTTTGGATTCTGTGAAGCGGGCATACGCTGCGGCCCGTGAAAAAGAGAAGGAGGATTCGTTATGATACAGGCAGTTGATGTCACCAAGCGTTTCGGCGCTTTGAATGCGCTGGACGGCTTGAATTGCAGCATCCCGCAGGGCTGCATCTACGGGCTCGTGGGGCCCAATGGCGCCGGCAAATCCACCCTGCTCCGTCTCATCACCGGCGTGTACCGCCCCGAAAAAGGGAAGGTGACCATAGATGGGCAGGCTGTGTATGATGCTCCCGCGGTGAAGGCGCGTCTCGTCTTCGTGCCCGATGAGCTCTTCTTCCTGCCCCAGTCCAATATGAACCGGATGGCATGCCTCTACGCTTCCAGCTATGAAACGTTTGATTACGATCGGTTCAATACATTGGTTCAGGCATTCGGCCTCGATCCGAAGGTCAATTTGAATACCTTTTCCAAAGGCATGCGCCGCCAGGCCGCCGTCCTCCTCGCCCTCTCCTGCCGGACGGATTACGTCTTTTTCGATGAAACGTTTGATGGTCTGGACCCCGTGATGCGGAATCTTGTGAAAAAGGTCGTCTATGGGGATGTTTGCGAGCGCGGTGTTACGGTGGTCGTCACCAGCCACTCCCTGCGTGAGCTCGAGGATACCTGTGACCAGCTTGCCCTGCTGCATAAAGGCGGCATCGTCTTCGAGAGCGATATTCAAAACCTCAAGACTTCTCTCTTCAAGGTCCAGGTGGCTTTCAATTTTGATTATGATAAAACACTTTTTGAAGGCATCGACATCCTCCAGTTTAGTAAAAAAGGCAGCGTCTCCTCTTTCATCGTCCGTGGGGATCGGGATTCCGTATCGGCCAGGATCAAGGCCAAAGCCCCCGTCCTGTTCGAGATCCTGCCCCTTTCCCTGGAGGAGGTCTTCGTCCACGAGCTGGATGCGCTCGGTTACGCATTTAATGATGTTGTGCTCTGAAGGAGGGAACAGTGATGAATCGAAAATTCTTTAATTTCAAACTATATGTCGATATGCTCCGCCAGCTCCGCGTGATGGGCATCGTCTTCGGCGCGCTTTGCATCGTGGCCTCCGTCGTACCCGTCATCGTCAATGCTGTGGATGTGCAGAATGGCAACGGCTTCTTTACCCCCACCCCCGCCCAGCTTACGCCTGCCCTGATGGTCTTCATGGGCCTTGGCGGGCTGGCTTTCCCCCTGGCGGCATTCTCATTCTTGAATAAGCGTGCCGCCAGTGATTTTTACCACAGCCTGCCTGATTCGCGCGTCTGTACCTACGTCAGCATCCTTTCAGCCGTTTTGTCCTGGCTGTACACCATCATCATATCAACGGCGTTGATTACATGGTTTGCTTATGCCGTATCCAGCCTGCCGTATAATGCCGCCTATTTCCCCTGGCTCATCGCGGATTATTTGGCGGCCGTCACCTTCGTGGCCGGAGCGGTGCTGATAGCCGCGGGCGTCACCGGCACGCTCTTCACCAATATTGTGGTAGCCGGCCTCGTCATCTTCCTGCCCCGGATCATCTTCCTGCTCTTCTCCACCACCGTAGTGTCCATCGCGCGCATCGTGCCGCCGAGTGAGTTGGGCGTTTTCTTCGGCACATCAACCAATATCGTGACCGGCCTCATCTTCGGGGGCATGCTGGGTACGCCCCGCCTGTCCGATACGCTGTTGAATGGCACAGGGATCATCTATACGGCGGTCGTGGGCGTGGTTTACATGGCGCTCGGCGGCCTGCTCTTCCGCTTCCGTAAGAGCGAGCTGGCCGGCAGGAGCGCGCCCAATAGGGTCCTGCAGCATGTATACCGCTGTACCCTCACCCTTCCGTTCCTGCTCCTTATCGCCATGGGCGTATCCGGTACGACCCAATATATTCCTGCCTATATTGGGGATAATGGGGTGGCCTTCCTCATCGTCTTCCTCGTATCCCTGGCCGTCTACTTCCTCTTCGAGCTGGTCACGACGCGGAAAGCGAAAAACCTGCTATCCGCCGCTCCCTGGTACCTCGCTGTGGTGGCGTTAGCCGTGGTCTTTGGCGTCGGTGCCGGTGCCCTGGGCCGTGTCATGCTGCATACCACTCCCTCCGCACAGGAGATCCAGTATGTGAAAATGGGTTTCTCGTACTCAGGCAACTACATGTACAATGACATTCTGCTGGGGAAGATCCGTTATGATGATCCCCGGATCCGCCAGCTCATCTCCGACGGGCTGAAATATACCGTGAGCGTTGAAACCGGCGCGAGAATGGAAGGGGACATCACCGGCAGCTATACCCTTGGCCTTATCGATGGACGCGCCATCACCCGTACCATATATCTCAGGTGGGAGGACTGGGAACGGCTGACCGGTCTGCGGGCTGAAAACAGCCAGTACAAATCGGGTTTTCGCAAACTGCCGGATGACAATGAGATATCAGGTGTCTACATCCGCGGCCTCAATGATGACGCGGCCCGGAAGATATGGGGTATTTACCGGCAGGAGGTGCAGAGTCTTACCGATGCGCAGTATGAGTTGGCAAAAGACGGCAGCAGCCCTTCGCCTGCCACTCTGCCGGAAAATGCAGCCACAGGCTCATATACGTTTTTTGAGATCGCCGTGCAGGGCAGCATCGGTCTGGAAAATTACCAGTCGGTCTACTATGTCAGCACCCTTACCCCCAGGGCGGCCGATGCCTGTATGGAAGCCTTGTTTCATGAAGCCGCTTCCGGTATGCGGAAGAATATCGGTCTGATTCTGAATGACCAGGACGGGCAGAACGGCTTTAGTTGGACAGTGACCTTGCTCAACGCGAAGGATGATACTGGCAAAAACCCGTCTGGATTCCGTTTCAGTTATTCGCATTTCATTGATCAGCCGGTGGATGCCGCCCGGCGGGATGTGAGCGACCGTTTGCTCCATATACTTTGGGATTCCGGCCTGAAGCCCGGCAGGCTCGGCGCGCCCATGGCTGTCATCACCTTTGGCGCGGCGAATTATGATCAGGATGCGTTCTTTGTGGAGCTCACCCCGGAGCAGGCCCGCTCCATCATGGATATCGGCGGTCCGTATAATACGATCCCGGTTTAGCGCAGTCCTGGGTGGAATGCCGGACACAATAGTGGTTTGTCTGGCCGGCTTGCATGGCGCGCCTTGCAGGCCGGTCTTCTTTGTTACCGTTATCGTTTCCACAGTTATATCAATTGTACAACTATTGTCGTATCGCCGTCATTTTGCACTTATCCCGGGCATATGGCTGCAGGGCGCCTTTAATTAAAATAGGCTACACGTAATCGTTGCATATTGCCGCCGTTATGTACTCATTGCCTTCCTTCAGCTTTTTGGCCGCCGCGCAGAGCGTTTGTCAGCCGTCTGAAAAGCGCTCTTCTCATTACGAAAACCGCTGTTTTTTTCACCGGATTATGCTATAATATGTTCTTGTTATGGTTCCATCGGGAGAGACCCGGAAGGGTTGATATATTATACTTGAATTGAAGTAGGGAGGAAATACACCATGCAATGTTCACATGAAGTGGAAGGCATGATATGCGTGGCAAAAGGCCCGCGTCACGGCCCGGCGCCCATCCCCGAGGAGGGCAAATGGGTCAAGGCCAAGGAAGTGAAGGATATCTCCGGCCTCACCCACGGGGTAGGCTGGTGCGCCCCGCAGCAGGGCGGCTGCAAACTCACGTTGAATGTCAAAGAGGGCATCATCGAGGAAGCGCTGGTCGAGACCATCGGCTGCTCGGGCATGACGCATTCGGCTGCCATGGCCGCGGAAGTCCTGCCGGGCAAGACCATACTCGAGGCGCTCAATACCGACCTCGTCTGCGACGCCATCAATACCGCCATGCGCGAGCTGTTCCTGCAGATCGCCTACGGCCGCACGCAGACAGCCTTCTCCGAGGGCGGCCTGCCCATCGGCGCTGGGCTCGAGGATCTGGGCAAGGGCCTGCGTTCCCAGGTCGGCACCATGTACGGCACCTCCTGCAAGGGCGTGCGGTACCTGGAGATGGCTGAAGGCTATGTGCTGGAGCTGGCGCTGGATGCTGGCTCTGAGGTCATCGGTTACAAATTCGTGCACCTGGGCAAGATGATGGCGGCCATCAAAAAAGGCATGGACCCCAAGGAAGCCTACGAAAAGAATATCGGTACCTATGGCCGGTTTGATGAAGCCGTCAAGGTCATAGACCCGAGGAAAGAGTAGGGGGTAGAAAAAATGGCTACATTTGAAGGATATAATAGAAGAATAGACAAGATCAATCCGGTGGTGGCACAGTACGGGTTCAAAGACCTCGATGAAGTGAAGGACTACTGCCTGGCCAAGGGCGTGGACGTGGATAAGATTGTCCGCTCCATCCAGCCCATCTGCTTTGATAATGCGGTCTGGGCCTATACCCTCGGCGCCGGCATCGCCTTCAAAAAAGGCGTGAAGACGGCCGCGGAAGCCGCCGAGGCGCTCGGCATCGGCCTGCAGGCGTTCTGCATCCCCGGTTCCGTTGCGGACCAGCGGGATGTCGGCCTGGGCCATGGCAACCTTGGCGCCATGTTGCTTCGTGAGGAGACCGATTGCTTCTGCTTCCTGGCAGGGCACGAGTCCTTTGCCGCCGCGGAAGGCGCCATCGGCATCGCAAAAACGGCCAACAAGGTACGGAAAAAACCCCTCCGCGTCATTTTGAACGGCCTCGGCAAGGATGCGGCTTTCATCATCTCCCGTATCAACGGCTTCACGCATGTGGAGACAGAGTACGATTACTGCTCGGGAGAGCTGAAGATCGTCTGGGAAAAACCCTATTCCAACGGGGACCGCGCCAAGGTGAAATGCTACGGCGCGGACGATGTCAGCGAAGGCGTCGCCATCATGCGGCATGAGGGCGTGGATGTTTCCATCACGGGGAATTCCACCAACCCCACCCGCTTCCAGCACCCCGTCGCGGGCACGTATAAAAAATGGACGGTGGAAAACGGCAAGCGGTATTTCTCCGTGGCTTCCGGCGGCGGCACGGGCCGCACCCTGCACCCGGACAATATGGCTGCAGGCCCCGCCTCCTACGGCATGACGGATACCATGGGCCGTATGCACGGGGACGCCCAGTTTGCGGGCAGCTCCTCCGTTCCCGCCCACGTGGAAATGATGGGCCTCATCGGCATGGGCAATAACCCCATGGTCGGCGCCACCGTCGCGGTCGCCGTCGCCATCGAGCAGGCCGGCAAGTAAGTTTAAACAAGATTAATAATTGAAAAGCGGGGCAGTGTATTCTGTCCCGCTTATGTTTTGGTTAAAGGCTTTTTCAAAATAAACCAACTTAACCTTCCATTATTTCTTTTGAATAATTCCCTATAAGACCCCCTTTCTTTATTAGATAACCAATAATCTAATAATTACCTCCCTTACATAACCATATCCGTCATCTTTCCACAGTGATTTGTATGGGCAAGTTTCCTCTATACAAAATTTATAACAGTAGCATATGTGTAATGACACATATAGAAAATGAGCCTCGCAAGGCTCATTTTCATTCTTACCATTTATTCTACTCATCTGAGCTACCTCAGACGAGGGAGCTGTCGCCGAAGGCGACTGAAGGAGGGATTATTCCCCGAAGGACAATTCTACCCTGAAAATACTTTATTAGGCGCCCCAATCTTAGCCCCATCTGACGAGGGGGCTGTCGCCGAAGGCGACTGGGGGAGAGATTTAACTATCTACCCTGGTTTTTCATCCCTCTGCTGGTGCCTACACCGGCATGCATGTCTCAATTGTCAATTTGTTATACTTTTTCCGGCTCCGTTACCGTCTCATCAGCTGATAACGTGACGCTCTTCATGATTTGTGCATTGACCGGTCGGTCCGCCCTTGTCTTCGTCCCCGCGATCTCGTCCACCGTTTCAATGCCCGATACCACCCTGCCAAATGCCGCGTACTGCCCGTCCAGGTACGGCGCGTCGGCGTGCATGATGAAAAATTGCGACCCCGCGGAGTCGGGGTGCCCCGAGCGCGCCATGGAGATCGTCCCCCGCTTGTGCTTGATGGTGTTTTTCACCCCGTTGCTGCTGAATTCGCCCTTGATGGAGTAGCCCGGTCCGCCTGTTCCGTTCCCGTCCGGGTCCCCGCCCTGGATCATAAACCCGCTGATCACCCTGTGGAAGCACAGCCCGTCATAAAACCCCTTGGATACCAGGCTCCTGAAGTTTGCCGCGGTGTTGGGTGCGTCCTCCGGCAGCAGCTCTATTTCTATTTTCTTTCCGTTTTCCATCTCGATCGTTACCATTTCTGTTCTCCTTTTCGTTTCAATGCTACCATTATACCTGATGCCCTCCAAATTTAAACCAGAAATATCAGCCCCATGGGATAACTTCAAAAACAAAAACCCCCGCTGGGCCTCTCGCTTGGCGCCCCTATTAGGGGAGCTGGCATCTAAGCAACCCGTAGGGTTGCATGTGCCTTGAGGGGTTTTCCCTGTAAGATAACTCTCAACTCTCAACTAAAAAGCCCCTTCAGGGCCGTTCCTTAATTCTCAATTCTCCACTTTCAATTCTCAATTACATCCCCCGCAGGGAAAACTCTCAACTTTCAATTCTCAACTGTCAACTAAAAAAGCCCCTCGCAGGGCCTGCCACAACTATTAACTATTAACTGTTAACTCTCAACTAAAAAAGCCCTCCGTCATTTTTATCATCCGTATCGTTGTCATTCCCGCTGTTGTTCTCGTTGTCGTCGTTGGACGTATCCGGCATCTTCCAGATGTAGCGCGCCCCATATCCGTACATGAACAGGGCACCCACCATGGGCAGGTAAAATCCCAGCAGCAGCAGCGTGGAAAAGAGCTGTTCGGTATCCGCCGCCTTGTACGGGGAGAACCCGTAAAAATAGATGAGCCAGGCCACATAGCCCAGCGCGAATAGCGACCAGAAAAATTTGAAGAGGAATTTACGTGCAAATGCAAACATCACCAGCCCGCATAGGGCCACGATGTTGATGGCAAATTCCAGCCAGATCAGCGTGGTGTCGAAACGTATGGATGCAAAGTGGTATACCATCACCATCGCCGTGATGACCGCGTATACCTTCCAGGGGCCTCTTTTCATGTCTTCACGCCTTCGATCTCCGCTTCTTTGGCCATGGCGCCCTTACCCGGGAGGCACGTTTGCATTTTCTCAGCGGCACTGATACCGTTCTCGTCGCCGTTTTCGTTTTCCAGCGCCTCGCCGGCGATGATCTTGTCCCCCGGCCGCTTGCCCTTGTGCGATACCCCGTCCACCAGGATGATGATGAATCCCAGTACGATCACGGAATAATAGGTGATCAACCGCCAGATGAACATCGCCGCCGCTGCTTCCGTGGTGAAGATCCTGCCGTAGAATATCCCGAAGCCTCCCTCGGTGAAGCCGCTGCCCCCCGGTATCGGTATGAAATGTACCGCCAGGAAAAGGAAGGCCGCCATGACCACCAGGCTCACCGCCTCATCCAGCGGGGATATCGTCTGCAGCGCGCCCGGCTGGCCGAAGAGCATCCCCAGCCCGAAGGCGTTGTACAGGCAGTAGGGGATGGCGAAAAACATCAGCCATTGGAAAAGCGTCAGGATGCAGGCCTTTGCCACTTTCCACTTGTACTGCCGCAGGTACTTTGCGCTGTCGTGAAATTCATCCAGTGTTTTTTCCACCGAGGCCTTCACCTTGTCAATGTTCTTCACGATCTTGATCCAGGCCAGGAACCGGGTCAGCGCGATGACCAGCTTTTTCAGTGCGTTGCGTTTGATGATAGCCAGGAACATCATCGATATTACAAATATATTCACCAGCGCGCCGATAATAGACAGCCAGAATATATCCGGGTAGTGTGCGATAAAAAAGTGCCCCCGTATCGCCAGGAATACCAGGCACAGGAATACGATCACGATTTCATATGCCATCAGCTTGATGATCTGTATGAATGTCGAGATGCCCACCGGCACCCCGTCCCGCTTCAGGTACGCCACCTGGGAAGGCTGGAATCCCATCGCCGCCGGCGTGATCGCCCCGTAATAATTCCCGATGAGGTTGATCTTCATGATATAAAAGAACGGCATCTTCTGGTACATGAAGGAGGTGATGTAGTGCACCGCCCAGCTCTCGAGGAAAAGGTATACCACCATGCACCCCAGCGCGGCGCCCAGCCAGTACAGGTTGATGGAGCTGAGTATCGAAAAAAGGCCTTTGCCCTCTTTGGACAGGAAATAGGCCAGGATGACTGTGACGCTGAAAACCAAAGCCAGGTAGCATATTAAAAGGATCCGCTTGGTACGTGATTTCATTGGGCCTCCGGCGCGCGGGCGCGTTATGATTGCCATCGAAAAAAAAGGGTTCCTGTCGATGGAATAATTGCACGTAATATATTACCATCATTTTGTACATAACACAAGGCAGGCCGCATCAAATCACAGCCCGGTGTACAAGGAAACCCCCCGGCAATATACAAAAGGGCGTCAGCTCAGGTAAAATAGTCCGATCAATCCCGAAAAATCCACAATGATATGGGAGATCAGCGTCCATCTCGTTGATTTCGTCCTGTAGGCCACGATCCCCCAGAATACGCCCAGTATCCCCGAAAACAGTATGAAAAGCGGTACCCCGAAGGAAGAAGGGTTCACCGAGTTGGGGGAGATATGCCACAGTGCAAACCCCAGCAGCGGGTATATGCAGCCCCACAGCGGATCCTTGAAATGCCGTATATACAGCCCGCGCCAGATGATCTCTTCCGTCACTGCGTTCACTGCCGCCATGGCAAAGGAAACGATCCACATCAGCCATGTCAGTTTGGGCGCCCTTTGCAGGAAAGGCCCGAAAAAGATGGCCAGCAGGCAGGGCACGGCCAGCAGCAGGATGTCGATCCAGCGGTGTTTCTTCCATTGCGGCCTGCCAAAGAACGACCGCACGCCCTTGAATCCGGATACGATCAACGGGACTACAAGCCCCCAGATGATCCAGTAGAATAGGAAACCTGCCAGGTAGCCCGTCTTCAGCCCGAATGCCGCCGTGAATAGTTGGAACGCGAAATACGTCGTGAGGATGAGCAGCACCGGCATGAGTATCAGAAACAGTTGCCTGCCCGTGAACCGTTTGAAATACAGTTTTTTCTCTCCCATCGTGTCTCTCCCGTTACCACTTCTCCCGGTGGAGTTTTTTCTTTTCCCACCGGTCGGGCTGCTTCGGCGTTTCGTCAGGGTAACCTATTGCAATGAGGGAAAAAGGTACGATGTCGGGAGGGATGCCCAGCGCCTCCGCTACCTGCGCCTTCACGTCCGGTTTGGGGTGGCACCCGCACCATACCGCCCCCAGGCCCAGCGCGTGGGCCGCCAGCAGGATATTCTCCGTGGCCGCCGTGCAGTCCTGGATGAAATAATCCTTGTACTGGCTCGTGACGGCAGCGGGGTCTCCGCATACCACGATCACCGCCGGTGCGTGCCGCATCATGGCCAGCTGCGGCTGCCCTTTGCGTATCTTCTCGATGGTTGCCCTGTCCTGCACGGTGATAAAATGCCACGGCCGCGCGTTCCGCGCCGAAGGCGCATACATCCCTGCCCGTATGAGCTTTTCCATCGTCTCTTCGTCTATGGGCTTGTCCGTATACTTCCGTACGCTCCGCCGCGTGAGGATCGCTTCATATGCTTCCATGCTTCTTTCGCCTCTTTTGTATAGAATGAACAAGGGTTATTGATTTGATCTTCCCTGTTTGCCGCTGCAATACCTCTAGGTGGGCAGAGACTGACTCGAGACGCCTTGTTCGAAGTCTGTCGAAGGTTTGATACTTGTATGTAGGGGCCGATGACCACCATCGGCCCATCCTGTCTGTCGCCTACAAAACCTGAACGATCCTCGATATATTGAAATGTTCTTCATGTATCAGGCAAATCGTTCGGTACCGTAGGGGCATCTGTCAAATCGGCCCTTCGGGTCGTATGCGGCCGCCTAACCTGTTGTCGAAGACAAAGTATATTCAGGCAATCCAGGCTGGCCAGCGCGCGCATGGCGCGTTGGGCAAGGCGCAGCGTGGATTGGGAGTAAGGTGTAGCAGCAGAACGTAGCAATGCCCCGCCGCAAGTCAAAACACAATTTCAGGAACAATGTAGCCAGCTGTTATTTCCCTGCCCTCATTTCCTTGCGCTTTTGCCTGCGGACGTTCATGTTTTTTATCCCCGGGGTATATACATACGAGAATAACCACAATTCGAACTTTCTGGGCAGGATTCTTGTCATCAGATAAAATAGCTTGTACCCGTACTGAGGTACCCGCACAGGGGGGTTCTTCTTTTTTATGATCTTGGCTATCAGCGACGCGATAAGGTAAGGGCTTTTCCCGTTTCTTTCCCAGGTTTCGATAATTTCCAGCGAACTTTTGAATTCATCCTTGTACGCTTCATTTATCAACGTTTCTTTTGCATAAAGCCTTGCATCTGTTGCACCGGTCTTTGTATCGCCCGGTTCTACGATGCAAACGTTGATGCCAAAATTCCGTACTTCTACATGCAATGCTTCCGAGAATGCTTCCAAGGCAAACTTTGCTGCGCTGTAATAGGATTGATATGCCAGAGCCTGGTACCCTCCTACTGAACTGACATTGATGATTAATCCCCGATTCTGCCTGCGCATATAGGGCAGCACGTATTTCACCACCATGGCTGCTCCTAGAAAATCCGTATCGATGATCTTTCTGGCTTCTTCATAAGAAGTATCCTCAATGCTCCCTGCATAATTCATACCGGCATTGTTTACCAGTATATCGATACCGCCTTCCCGTCCGGCCACGCGCCGCACAGTCTCGCGGATGCTTTCGATATCGAGCACGTCCATTTTCATCATCTTGATGAAGCCTTCGCCGTTCGTCTCGTCCAGGTCCGGCCGCTCCTTCCGGGATGTGCCATATACCTTGAAACCGTGGCTCAGCAATAGTTTCGCGGTGGCCCGCCCCATACCGCTGGATGCGCCCGTGATGAATACCACCTGTCCGTAAGGATTCTTCAACATTTGCCCTGCTCCCCCCTTTTTTGTATATTTTATCACTTTGCGGCATGGGGCCACAACAGGAGGCGGGAAATTATTCTTTTCCAAATGGGCATATGAAGAGAGCCCTTCAGGTTTCCCTGAAGGGCTCAAGTAATAGCGTAAGATCATAAACTTGGTTTCAATTCGTACCAGGTGGCTTTCTCCGGCAGCGTATCGCTGGGATGATAACCGAATCTGCCGTCATCCCGCACCGCCAGAACTTTGCCTGTGGGTTCAAAGAGGTACCATTGTTCATACGGACTCTGTTCGCTTTGTTCATAGGAGCGTGTGATAAGCCGTTCGCCGTATTCGAAGTCAAATATAGTATCGGCGGAATACGGGTTGATCTGGATGCGGATGATTTTTTGGCCGTCCAGCCGGCGCAGGACTCTTTCGATCTTTGAGCGGGAGGATTCATCGCGGGCCACGGGCCTGGTATCATGGTATATCTCCCAGTGGCAGCAGTAGATCCAAAGGTGCCATTCCCCGCGGACAGTCACCTGCCTCCTCGGGAGTGATTCCTGTACCCTGCGGTACTCTGTTTTGATATCTGTCGCTTCCCGTATCTCCAGGTGCGGCTGCCCGAATTCAAAAGTGACAAAGGATCCGCGGCCCTGTCGGACATGCCAGCAGGGAAGCTCATATATTGGGGATACGATTTTCTCGATCAGCTGCAATGGTTTGTTCCTTTCACAGGGTTCATGTTATCCATTCTATTATTGCGTTTTTTGCTAGAATCCAAGCAATTCCTTTTTCCTGGCCTCGAATTCTGATTCCGTGATGAAGCCCTGTTCCACCAGCTTTTCCAGCTGCTTGAGCTTGTCCGGGTTGGATGCAGGAGCCTCCGTATAGCCTTGCACCGGTGGCGGGGGAGCATATTGCGGCCCTGCGTTGGAAGCAGCCTGCTGCTGCGCTTTCGGCTCTATCACCGCCGCTACGATGATGGCGGGTATGAGCAGGAAAAAGCCGAAAAGCCAGAAAAGTCCGAAGCTGTACCCCTTCTTGCCTGCCATGTAAGCCGGTATGAAGGCCAGTCCCACTGCGATGCCCGCGCCCAGCAGGATGAGTAAGATAACCAGTGTGATGATGCCGCCCCACATTGCTGCTTCCCCCTTTGTCAGGACATATAAACGAAAGGAACGTGATAGATTTATCATATTCCTTCCCGAATGTCTGTGCAATATTTTCCTGATATTGTCATGCTTTTCGACATAATTACAGGCGGTTGAGCGTTTGCATAAATGGCTGTGTCCTTTTCCGTTGCAGTTTATATATCGTATAAATCAGATCCTGCAGCCGTTCCGTGCATACAGGTAATTGTAGAGTCCGAGGTGGCGCAGTTCGTCCGTGATGATCTCCGTCATCATATTGATATGCCGCCTGTTCTGCATGGCGTATAGTATTTTCCGGTACTTCGTTACGGCATTCTGTTCCCCCATCAGCGCCTTCTGCAGCCCTTCGCAGTACGATGCCGGCTGTTCGAATGCCAGTTCCGTGGGCGCGGGCAGGTTCTTTCCCGTCAGTTCAAAGTAGATCTGGCGGAACATTTTGTAGTGTTTGGCCTCGTTGTCCCGGATTCCCTTAATGATGGTTTTCTCGTCGTCCGTTGGTGCCTGTTCGATGAGGTACTGGTAAAAGAGCTGGTCTTCCGTCTCCCCCATCACCGCCTGGGCTATCACGCGCAGCGCCTCTGGAAAAGCCGCCACCGGGTCAAAGGGGTTCCCCGGCCCCGGCCCGTCCGCCCCCATGGCCGCGCGGTACAGGTCCAGCGAATATACGTTGTTTTTATCGGTATAATCGTTGTAGTCGTTGTAATAATACATTGCTCCCGTCACTCCCGTTTGCCTGTCTATGGTTTACTATATGCACGCGGTGTGTGGGTGTGCCTGTGTCGGATTAAATGGTTATGGGAAACCACCTGTTACCGATTTGCTTTCATCCTTGTTTGATCTGGCCTTTCCATTCTACCGTAAATGTATTCTCTGGATATTGGGAACTCTATTTTGCTAAAGTTTAATACTGAAAGCCTGATGCATTTCCTTCCCCCATCCACAAGTTCCATGCCCATAACGGTATCCCGCGCAATAGATTTGCGAAAAGTGGTATAATATCCTTGGGATGTATTGGGAAAGAAGGTGCTCCCCTTTGCCTGCAGCACGGAAGAAAGCGATGTTCTTTACGGTGAAAGACGGCAAGGCGCTCTGCAGCCTCTGCCATCACCTGTGTGCCATCAGTGAAAGCAAGCGTGGCTGGTGCGGTGTGCGATTGTTTGACGGCGAGGTATTAGTCAGTGAAAATTACGGCATGCTCACCGCCATCCATGATGACCCCATCGAGAAAAAACCGCTGTACCACTTCATGCCCGGCACCCGGACCTTGTCAATAGGCACCTTCGGTTGCAACATGCGCTGTCCCTTCTGCCAGAACCATGCCATTTCGTGTGCCCGCCCGGAGGCGGTTCGGCCGGCAGCCGAATTTGTTGAGCCGCAGGAGGTCGTGAATATCGCCCTGTCCCGCGGTTTCCCCTCCATCTCGTACACGTATAATGAACCGTCCATCTATTATGAGTACGTCTATGATACCGCCCGCATTGCAAACGAGGCTGGCATCAGGAATATCCTCGTCACCAACGGCCACCTGAACGAATCCCCGCTCCTGCAGCTCCTCCCTTACGTGGACGCCATGAATATAGATCTCAAGACGATGGATGCGGGGCATTATAGGGAGATGGGGGGCAGCCTGGAGACGGTGCAGCGCACTATACGGTTGACGGCGGCACAGGCGCACGTGGAGGTGGCCTGGCTGGCGGTGCCCGGTATCAGTGCGGATATCGTGCAGGTGGAGCAGGCCGCAAAGTTCCTGGCTTCCGTAGACCCCGCCATCCCGCTCCATATCAACCGCTATTATCCGAATTACAAATATAATGAGCCGCCCACCAGTATTGAGTTCCTGTACCAGGCTGCCGAAAAGGCGGGCAAATACCTCAGCCATGTACATGTTGGCAACGTTTAATAGGAGGTAATACTCATGCCCCTTGAAATACTGTTCTCCCCCCACCCCCCGTGCTGGTGCCGCAGGTTGGCCGCGGCCGCGAGCAGGACGCCGGCCCCACTCTGCTGGGGATGGAGGCGGTGGCACGCCGCGTCGCGGAGCTGAAGCCCGATACCATCATCTTCATCTCCCCCCACGGCAATATGTTCCGGGATGCCCTCGCCATACTGGACGAGCCCCGTCTTTCCGGTTCCTTCTCCCGCTTCGGTGCGGGCAGGGTGCGGTATGAGAAGGATACCGATATTGAGCTGTCCAATACCGTCGTGGAGGAATTCCACGTGCATGGCATCCCCCATGTGGTGCTGGACGAGAAACAGGCCAAAAGGTACGGCGTCGAAGCTCGGCTGGACCATGGCGTCCTCGTCCCCATGCACTTTATCGACGGGCAGTACGGCGATTATAATATTGTTCATATCACGCCCGCGCTCCTCCCGCACCGGGACCTGTACCGTGCGGGCCATGTAATAGCCAAAGCGGTGGAACGGGTCGGCAGAAGGGCTTTGATACTCGCCAGCGGCGATCTCGCCCATTGTTTTGAGCGCGAGGGACCGCCGCCAGAGGGTAGCGCCTATGCAGTCTTCGACCGGGCGCTGGTGGACGCGATGCGCAGGGCAGATGTCCCCGGTGTCATCGACATGGATGAAAAGATCTACGGTCCCGCCCAGGAGTGCGGCCTGAAGTCCTTCTGCATCGCGTTGGGCGCGCTGGACGGGTATCATGTGCATACCGAAGTGTATTCGTACGAATCGCCCTTTGGCGTGGGTTACATGTGCAGCCGCGCCTGGGGCGAAGGAGCAGCAGGCAGCCTGTTGGAATCGTTTGAAATGGAAAGTAAAATGATGGTGGAAAAGATGCGTGAAAATGAGGATGCCTTCATCCGCCTGGCGCGTGAATCGGTGGAGCATTTTGTGAGGACGGGAAAACACCTGGACTGGGATTCGTATAAAGGTGCTGCCCCGAAAGAGTTTATCCAGCGCGTGGAGAAGGAGCGTGCGGGCGCCTTCGTCTCCCTGCACTGGGAGGGGGACCTGCGCGGCTGCATCGGCACCATCGCCCCCACCCAGGAGGACCTCGCGCATGAGATCATTCACTGCGCCGTGGAAGCCTGCAGCGAGGATCCCCGTTTTGATCCAGTGGTTGAATATGAACTTTCCGGTTTGGATGTGAAGGTGGATATCCTCGGCGCGCCCGAATCCATCCCCGATACTTCCCATCTGGACCCGCAGAAATACGGCGTCATCGTACAAAAGGGCTGGAAGCGCGGCCTTCTCCTGCCCGCGCTGGAAGGCGTGGATACGGTGGAACAGCAGGTCTCCATCGCCTGCCGGAAGGCTGGTATCTCCGACATGTCCGGCATTGAGCTTTCCCGTTTCATCGTCGAGCGCCACGAAGCCCATGGCTGATTAATTTTTAAGTTGATACTGCTTGGCGCCCCAGGTGGGTGCATCGCACCCGCTATAGGGTGAGCTGCCACCGAAAAGCGACGAACGGGCCGCTTGCGGCCCTATGAGGTCGCATCTGGCTTGAGGGATTAGTCGCGGCATATGCATGGCTCCCCTATTAGGGGAGCTGTCACCGGTAGGTGACTGAAGGGTTAATTAAGGGTATCATATGTATAATTCAAAGAAGCCACATACCAATCTTTCATACGATCCAAAGAACATCCCTCATGCCAAAAGAATGAGAAGGAGTATGACTCTGGCCGAGCGGAAACTATGGTATGATTTTTTACATGACTTTAAATACAGGTTTTATCGGCAACGGCCTATTCTTCATTACATTGCAGACTTCTATTGTACAGAGTTGAAGTTGGTAATCGAGCTTGACGGTGGTGGACATTTCTCAGAAAATAGTGTTGAATATGATTCCGATAGAACGAAAGCTTTTGAGAATATCGGTCTTATGGTTTTGAGGTTTACAAATGATGACGTTCTGCAAAACTTTAACGGAGTTTGTGAGAGAATAATCATGCTATCACATAGTTAACGCATGGCTCCCCAAGTGGGTGCATAGCACCCGCTATAGGGTGAGTTGCCACCGATAGGTGGCTGAGGGTTAGGTGTAATTAATTATGTGGTTCCCAAGTAATTGGTATTATATACCGTTTTGCATACCATACGAAACCATCATTGTAGCTTCGAATGTATATTAACAGGCTAACATGTACCAAAATGATTCCCCCGAGGGTCGTTACGATACACATCTAAGGCGTCGATAATAATTTATTGCGAGGTATACCCATGGCAAAGATAAAAAAGCTGCTGGATGAAGAGCCCCTGGATATCGCATACGAGGACAGCAACATCCTCGTCGTGAATAAGCGCCCCGGCATCTCCGTCGTGGATGATAAAGAGGACGAGCACCACCTCACCCGGCGCGTTATCGCCCACCTCATCCTGAAAGGGGAGTTCCGTGAAGGCATGGACTTCCCGCCCGCCCCCTGCCACCGGCTGGACCATTATACCGGCGGCCTCACGATATTTGCCAAGACCGAGGATGCGCTGGACGAGATGACCGCCGCCTTCAAGGAGCGCCGCGTGCGCAAATTCTACCAATGCATCGTCAAAGGCGTACCGGGGGTGCAGTCCGCCGAACTCACACATTACCTGAAAAAGGACGCCTCCGCCGCCAAGGTAAAGATATTTGATGACCCCGTTAAAGGTTCCCTGCCCATCTGTACCCGTTTCCGCGTCCTGAAATCCAGCGCTTCCGTCTCCCTGCTGGAAGTGGAACTTGTCACCGGCCGCACCCACCAGATCCGCGCCCACCTCGCCCACATCGGCCACCCCGTCCTGGGGGATGATAAATACGGCGAATGGGCCTTCAACCGCAAGTACAAGGCCCGCTACCAGGCGCTTTGGGCTGTGGAAGTCCGCTTATACTTCGCAAAGACCAGCGCCCTGGCCTATCTGGACGGCTCCATCATCCGCGCCGGCTACGTCAGTTTCCCCGAGATAGCCGCTGGTGAACTGCTCATCGATGATACCGGTAAGCCACAGGCGTGATATATCCAGCCAGTAAAAGGAACAATCTTTTCGATCTTCGCGTCCATATTATTGGGATGGTATTTGTATAGTTTCACACCAACTCGATAAATCTGGGGGTTGGCCTATGCGCAAAATTACTCTTGCGATTCTAGTGATCGTTCCTTTAATTACTCTTTTGTCAGCCTGTACTCCGCCGTCTTTGCCCGCCTCGGCCGGGCAAAGCATTGAAGCTCCGTTATATGATTATACACAAAAGGGTATGAGTCTATTGAACGGCGAACCCATATGCATCGACGATGTTGCTATACTCGGCAAGCCCGTGAAAGATGGGCCTTCGGGATCAAACTCAAATCTTGCAGAATTTGATTTCGCTTATGACGTTGTATTGGAAGTACTATATTTGCCTCAGGACCGCATCGTTCATACAGCAAATGTCTATGTCAAGGCTCCGGAATCCGGATACACGACATTTGATATTGGCGGGCAAAAGGATAGGATGCTTGAGGCTTTGGGATGCGTTGATCAGCTCGTTGGTGATCAGGGGGCGGCAGGTGCCCCCAAAGAAGGACAATCAGAGAATGCTGCAAAGGTAACGGATCTTGATAAAGATATTTCATATTATCGGGACAAAACGTCTAATGCCAAGGGAGAAACGCCTGTCAATTTGGATTTTTTGAAGTCTCTGTTCGAAACTACCATTGATTCAAGTGATTATGTATTAATTCATATGTTTGAGGAAGGAAGCCTTTTCTTTGCTTTGCCGGATAAGGATGGTCGCTTTAAATCTGTTGAGTTGTACTGCATTCTGAGCGAGGATGATCATCGGTCTTATCAATACTATTATCCCGATGGTTGCCGTGCAAAGGACCTCTTCGAAATCCTTTCAAAAGCTGAAGCTCTGCTCAAACAGCCCCCCTCGCCATCTCCCACCCCTTCCCCTGTGGCATCGCGGTGAATGTCATGCTTTCCTTCTTCGTCGGGTGCTCGATGGTGAGCTTGAAAGCCCACAGCATCAGGTTCCCCTTCCTCTCGTTCCGCCCGTATTTCATGTCGCCCAGGATGGGGTGCCCGCCCGCGGCCAGCTGCACCCGTATCTGGTGCCCCCGCCCCGTCATCAGGCGTATCTGTAATAGGGATAGACCGTCCTTGCTTTGAAGCGTTTTGTATTGCAGTTCCGCCCGCTTCCCTTGTCCTTCTTGAACGGTTCTAACTGTGTTCTCATCCTCGTCCTTCTCCAGCCAGTGCTCCAGCGTCCCTTCAGCCTGGTCCATCGTTCCGCGCACTACAGCCAGGTATTCCTTCGCCATGCTCTTCTCGGCAAACTGTTTGCACAGCCGCGCCGCCGCCTTGCTCGTCCGCGCGAAGACCATCACGCCCCCCGTCGGCCTGTCCAGCCTGTGTACCAGCCCGATGTACACGTCCCCAGGCTTGCCGTACTTTTCCTTCACATAGGCCTTTACGGCCGTCAGCATGTCCATATCCCCCGAAGCATCCGGCATGCTCGGCACGTTCTGCGGCTTCACCGCCACCAGGATATGGTTATCTTCATACAATACTTCCAGTTCCATCTTTCACCTTCTCAACACTTACCAAGGTTCCTGTTTACCGTCCGCTAAAGTTTGTCCTAAAACCCTCCCATGCAAATAAAGCTGGAAACTTTATGCCGTTGACTGCCATGGGAGGGTAGGGAGGGAACAAACTCGGCATCTATAAAAATTCCTATTCACTAATTTCGGTTCAAACCACCCCGTTTGTTATATTACCAAAGGGGGTCCGGGGCCTTTCAACGGAGCCGGACGGCGTACGTAGTAGCCGCCGCGGAGTTGGGCCCCGGGGGGTTTTGCCGACTTTTGGCCAATCAAAAGTCGGGCAAGCGCAGCGTCAGTTGATGTTAGTGCATTAACGGTCTGAAGCATCGTAATTATTACCAGTAATCTTTTCTTAGTTTATTCTACCAGAACCGTCCCCGTATTGCGAATCCCGCCTTATTCTTCCCCAATAAAAAAAACGGCGCAAAATGAAAGAACCGGATCGTGGCATCCGGCTCCTTCATGGTTTCACCGATCTTATTCAATTGGCCCTAAATAGTCCCCACCGGATTATATAGCTTCACCACCTGTATCTGGTCTCCCGCCAGGTCTTCCTTGCCCACGGAAAGGATGCTGTCCACTGTCACCAGTTTGCCCTTCAATAGCTTGACCATCTGGTCCACCGTATCGTCGTATTTGTAGCGGTTGTGTGTCAGTGGCACCACCATCTTCGGTTTCAGCTGTTTCATCAGCCCGCTGGCCAGCTCCACCGAGATCCACCCCGCGTCGTTGTCGTTGGTGATCATGGCGATGTCCACCTTTCCCAGCGCCTTCATCTGCTCAGCCGTCAGCTTCTCCTGCCCGCAGCACGAGAAAAATGCGATCCGCAGTCCATCCACATCCATTACATAGATGACCAGTGAAGGGGCGTCGGGGTTGATCGCAGCCACGGTATGGCTCGCCGCGATGCCCGTCACGGTGACGTCCTTTTCGGTGAATGTCTCTGCCTTTTGCACCGACTTCTTCGCATCGGGGCACTTGTCCAGGTAGTCCTGGTCCACGTGGTGGTCGTGTGTCACCAATATGATGTCCGCGGTAACGCCTTTGGGGAGCAGCATCGGGTCGCAGGCGATCACCGTTCCGGCTTTGGATACTATCAGGGATGCGATTCCGTTTTTCTTGTTCAATGAGATCTTCCGTATCATCGTTTTCCCGGTATCGTTTTTCATCAGTTGCTCATAGCTCGTCGGAGCCGGCTTGGGTTTTGCGCTCGGGGAAGGGGAAACGGGAGTCTCCGTCGCTTCCGTCGTCGGAGCCACTGTGGGCGCCGGGGCGCTTGTCTGCTGGGTTGAAGGGCTTCCGGCGCACCCGGCCAGGATGAAAAGGGCCGCGATTGTGATGACCAGGAGTTTTAGGGACTTCATGTTCATTCTGCCTTTCTGCCGGTATTGATGGATACCGCGTTCTTATACTGCGATTGTATTTTTGCATTCCATATATTGCAAGAAGGCACTTTTTTATTACAGAGTAAGGAATAAGTGATTAAGGCACCTTTATGTAACGGTTATCCCTTTATTTAACGGATACCTGGGGTTATAATGAAGGCAACTGGAGTTGGTGGTAGTTATGATCAAGTGCAGGTCCCAGGCTTATTTCTGTTCGCTGCAGTATGTGATGCTCACGATCAACGGCAAATGGAAGGCGCCCATCCTCTGGATGCTGGGGGATAAGACGCTCCGTTTCGGTGAGCTGGAACGAAAGCTCCCCAATACCGCCCGCAAAGTCCTGGTCGAACAGCTGAAGGAGCTGGAAAACGACGAGATTGTCCGCCGTGTGGTCTACGCCGAAGTCCCTCCGAAGGTGGAGTATTCCCTCACCGAGCGCGGCCTCCTGCTCCTGCCTATCCTGCGCCAGCTCTGGCGCTGGGGCTATGACCATATCACCCATCTCAACCAGCAGCCCGAAAAGCCGGATAAGCCAAGAGCTGATTTAGTTATTTGAAATCCCCCTACTTTGTTATGATAACAGGCAGCCTCGCCTTTTGTTATGCCACAAAATTAATGCGTATATTACTCATATCTTTCTAGTCAGTGACAAACCCTCTCATGCAAATATAGCTGGAAACTTTATGCCGTTGATGGCCATGGGAGGGGCAGGGGAGGGAACAAGCTCGGCATCTACAAAAAGTTCTATCCACTAATTTCGGTTCATACCACTCCATTTCTCATATTGCCTAAGGGGGGTCCGGGGCCTTTCAACGGAGCCGGACGGCGTACGTAGTAGCCGCCGCGGAGTTGGGCCCCGGGGGGTTTTGCCGACTTTTGGCCAGTCAAAAGTCGGGCAAGCGCAGCGTTACTTATTGTTCGTGGCTAAAAAGTCTTAACCATTACCATATAAATAAGGAGGCCTTTTCAGCCTCCAATTCTCCATTTTCAATTCTCAATTACTTCCCGCGCCATAACCCGCTTGCGCCGCACGGCAGGTTCGCCCCCATGCTTCGGATGGGCAGTCCCAGTTCGTAGGAGGCCACCTCGCCTCCGCGCCTTGCCTTCACCGCCATCGTCAGGATCGTGTCCAATACCCCGGGCGCCAGCCCCGTGGTATACGAATTGACGAGGAAGAATAGTGGCCTATCGGATAATAATCCCGCGCATTCCTCCACCAACCGATAAAGACCTTCTTCGATATGCCATACCTGCCCCGTGGGCCCCCGCCCGTAGGATGGCGGGTCCATGAGGATCCCTTCGTACCGGTTCCCCCGCCGCCCTTCCCGCTGGACGAATTTGAATACGTCGTCCACCAGGTACCGTATGGGCGCCTCAGCCAATCCGGATAATGCTGCATTCTCCCGCGCCCATGTCACCATGCTCTTGGCCGCGTCCACATGCACCACCTCCGCACCCGCCGCCGCGCAGGCCACCGTCGCCCCGCCCGTGTACGCGAAAAGGTTCAGCACCCTCGGCTTTCCGCCGCTGCCGTTCAGGATGCCCCTCATCATGTCCCAGTTGGATGCCTGCTCGGGGAATAGCCCCGTATGCTTGAACCCGGTGGGTTTGACGCGGAATTTCAGCTTGCCATAGGATATGCTCCAGCTCTCGGGGATCTTATGCTTGTACTCCCATTCCCCGCCCCCGCTCTCACTGCGGTGGTAATGGGCATGCGCCTCGGACCAAAGGGATACTTCCTTCTTTGGCCATATCGCCTGTGGGTCGGGCCGCGCCAGCAGGATGTTTCCCCACCGTTCCAGCTTCTCCCCGTCCCCCGCGTCCAGTATTTCGTAATCTTTCCACTCAGCTACGTGCATGTTCACACCTTACTATTGGTATATCGACTATTAAATTAGCGTCCCTAGAGTTGCCCAAGCGGCGCTTGAACAAAGGGGTTACCCCAGCAGGGCTTGCCTCCATTGTCAATCGTCAATTCTCAATTGTCAAATAATAAATTCCCCGCAGGGCTCACCTAAACTCTCAACTTTCAACTGTCAACTCTCAACTTAAAATCCTACAGCTTTTCCACACAAAGGCTCACGCCTTCTTCCCCGTTGATTTCCCATTCTTTCTTATAACCCTGTCCGCACGCCTCTTCACATTTATCGGCCATGACGTCCTTCATGATATCCGCCTTGTGCTTGCTGATCACGGCGTTGATCTTTTCGTTGCCGCAGTAGTGCAGCGCGATATGGTCCGTCACTTCAAAGCCCGCTTCCTTGCGCATCGTCTGCACCTTGCTGATCACTTCGTTCACATATCCTTCTTCAATGAGTTCATCCGTCAGCGTGGTGTCCAGGATCACGACGATCCCCTCGCCCTGCGCCGCCACATACCCTTCCTTGGCCTTGCTTTCGATGAGCAGGTCGTCCTTCTCCAGCGTGACCTCCTGGGAATCGATCACGCAGGCGTATGCGCCGGTTTCCAGCGAACCGACTACGGACTTCCCGTCGCAGCACTTCAGGTGTTCGCGGATGGCGGGCAGCAGCTTGCCGTACTTCGGCCCCACCGTCTTGAGGTTGGGTTTGATGTTGTATTCGTATTCCGCCTCCCCCGTGTACTCCACGTTCTTCACGTTCAGTTCATCGCGGATCAGCGCGGTGAATGTCTCGGGCAGTTTTTTCACCCCGCCCGAAGCCGAGATGAGCGCCCTGGAAAGCGGGATGCGGTTCTTCACGTTGGAGAGGTTGCGGCAGCTGCGGCCGAGCTCCACGGCCTGGTAAACCACTTCCATGTTCGTTTCCAGTTCCGCGTCGATGAGCGAGGTGTCTGCCGCCGGGTACTCGCACAGGTGCACGCTGACGGGCGCGTCCTTGTCCACGCTCCGTACCAGGTTCTGGTAGATGTTCTCGGCGATAAAGGGTACAAACGGCGCGCATAGCCGGATAAGGCTCTCCAGCACGGTGTACAGCGTCATGTACGCGTCCTGTTTGTCCTGGCCCATGCCGCCCGCCCAGTACCGCTCGCGGCACCGCCGCACGTACCAGTTCGAGAGTTCATCCACAAAGTTGTTGATCTCGCGCGCAGGCTCGGTGATGGCGTATTCGTCCAGGTATCCGCGCACACGTTGGACCAGCGTATTCAGTTTGGAGAGGATCCACTTGTCCATCACGTTCAGCGTGGCTTTATTGAGCTTTAACCCCTTTGGGCTGAATTGGTCGATGCTGGCGTACAGGATATAGAAGGCGTATGTATTCCACAGCGTCCCCATGAACTTGCGCTGCCCCTCGTTCACCGCCTCGTCGTTCCACCGGCTGGGGATCCACGGCGCGCTCGCCCAGTAAAAATACCACCGCACCGCGTCCGCGCCCTGCTTGGAGAGTGCGTCCCATGGATTCACCACGTTCCCCAGGTGCTTGCTCATCTTGCGCCCGTCCTTGTCCTGCACGTGCCCCATGACGATGCAGTTTTCAAATGGGGATTTCCCGAAGATGCACGTGGAGATGGCCAGCAGCGTGTAAAACCATCCCCGTGTCTGGTCGATGGCCTCGCTGATGAAATGCGCCGGGAACCGCCTTTCGAATTCTTCCTTGTTCTCAAAGGGGTAGTGCAGCTGGGCGAAGGGCATGGACCCGCTGTCGTACCAGCAGTCGATCACTTCCGATACCCGTTTCATCTTTTCGCCGCATTTTTTGCATTTCAGCGTCACACGGTCCATGTAGGGTTTATGTAATTCTATAGTTTCAGGAACGTTCTCGCCCAGTTGTTTCAGTTCTTCCACCGAGCCGATCACGTGGACTTCCCCGCATTCGCATTCCCATACCGGCAGCGGCGTGCCCCAGTACCGTTCACGGGAGAGGCCCCAGTCGATCACGTTCTCCACGAAATTGCCCATCCGGCCTTCCCGGATATTCTCGGGCAGCCAGTTGACGCTCCGGTTGTTTTTTACGAGCAGATCCCGTACCGCCGTCATCTTGATGAACCACGTCTCCCGCGCGTAATACAGCAGCGGGGTGTCGCACCGCCAGCAGAAGGGGTAGTTATGCTCGTACTCCACCTTCCAGTAGAGCAGCCCCCTTTCCTTCAGGTCTTCCGTGATGACCGGGTCGGCTTCCTTTACGAATTTTCCCGCCCACGGGGTGATCTCGAGGAACCTTCCCCGTGCATCCACCATCTGCACGAAGGGCAGGCCGTACTGCGCCCCCACCTTCGCGTCGTCCTCGCCGAAAGCGGGCGCCGTGTGTACGATGCCCGTGCCGTCTTCCAGCGTCACATAGTCCGCGCTGCACACGTACCAGCCCTTTTTGTCATACTCGGCAAATTTGTAAAGGGGTTCATAGTCCATCCCCACCAGGTCCTGCCCCTTGTAGGTTTTCAGCACTTCGAAATTTCCCTTGCCCAGTACAGTGTCCAGCAGCGCCGTCGCCAGGATCAGTTCCTCCCCGGCGTGCGGGTACATGTTTGCGGGCTGTTTGCCTTCCGGTCCCCAGGACAGTTCTGTATTCAGTCTTACACGCGAATATTCTTCCTTCCCGTTCACGGCCAGTGCTACGTTGCTCGGCAGCGTCCACGGCGTGGTCGTCCAGGCCAGGAAGTATCCCGGGTCGTTTTTGATCTTGAAGCGGACATAGAGCGACGGGTCCTTCACCGTCGCGTACCCCTGCGCCACTTCATGGGAAGATAATGCCGTCCCGCAGCGCGGGCAGTACGGCACCACCTTGTGCCCCTTGTACAGCAGCCCCTTCTCCCAGATCTGCTTCAGGGACCACCATACGGATTCGATGTAATAGTTTTCGTACGTGATGTACGGGTGTTCCATGTCCACCCAGTACCCCACGCGCTCGCTGATCTTCTCCCATTCGTCCTTGTACTTCCATACGCTCTTGCGGCACTCCGCGATGAAAGGCTCCACGCCGTACTTCTCGATCTCGCCCTTGCCGTCGAGGCCGAGATGTTTCTCCACTTCGAGTTCAACGGGTAATCCATGGGTATCCCATCCGGCTTTACGCATCACGTCGTATCCCAGCATGGATTTGTAGCGCGGGATCACGTCCTTGATGGCGCGCGTCAGCATATGGCCGATATGCGGCCTCCCGTTCGCCGTCGGCGGCCCGTCATAGAATGTGAAAGGTTCTTTGCCCTTGTTTTTCTCTACGCTCTTCTCAAAGACCCTGTTCTCCCGCCAGAAGTCCAGCACTTCCTCTTCTCTTTTGGCAAAAGACAGCTCCGTGGATACCTTCTTGTACATTCCTTTTCCTCCTGTTATCAACCGTTCAATCTACGCAAAATCGAGTGTGTTCTTATCCGATTATCGATTCCAAGATTCTCTTTTCATTATGCAGCCATACCGCTCAATGGTGATCAAATAGAACCTTATAGCTTATGCCTCATTCAATTATGTCAGGTACCTATAAAAAAAGCCTTCTCGATCCATAAAATAGGACGAGAAGGTTATTCCCGCGGTACCACCTAATTTGGTGAAATTGCTTTCACCCAGCTTATAGCGCATTTATGCGCTTGCCCCTATTAACGGTGGGCACCCGTCCCTGCTTACGCGGAATGGTCTCTTTCAGCAGGGCGCTCCGGGGTGATGGACTGCATTTGCCTTCACGGATTTTCACCATTGACACGTATTTACGTATCGATCCGCTCTCTTGTATCCGGCATTTCATGCATCCGTGTCCCCATCGATGCTTTAAAAGGTATTCTTTGTATTTCTTTCGATTATTATATTCAGTTTATGCATTCTTGTAAATAGCGGTGTTGCAAAAGGGCTTCTTGCCAGTAATATTGATGAGATTTCAAAATGCAGATTTGTTTCTATTCGCCTATAGGATAAAATACATTGAGGTTAATGATACTATTCAGAACGGATGTAATAGGTACCATTCGCAAAATAATGTTGATACTAAATAGGCACATTAATAAGTATAAATTTAAGATGAGACAAAATTATTACGATAATTTTTAAATATTCGAATAAAATTCTTTGATTTTGGTATCATATGTGATACTATAATATCACCATGGAGATGATTATTATGAATGGTGATTGCTAAGTGTCGCAATGGAAAAAAAGATATGAAAAAATAAAAAACAACCCAGCAGGAACCACCATTGACGAATTAAAAGCACTATGCGAGCATTTGGGCTTTATTCGTTCTCCAGGTAAAGGAGATCACATACATTATGGGCATCCCGATTACCCAGAATATGTTATCGGTCTTGACTATAGTACTAAAAGGATAAAAGTTTATGCATGTAGGGTGATTGAGGTTATTGAAGAAAATGAAATAGAAATTAAATGAAGGTGATTACAATGCTAAACACATTAGATTATAACATTCTTATTGAAAAACTCACCGAAGATGATGGTGGAGGTTATATTGCGCGGGTGCCTGCTCTCCCCGGATGTATTGCTGATGCAGATACGCCAGAAGAACTAATACCTAAAATTTTCAATGCAATTGATGATTATATTGCTCTTAAAAAAAAGCTTAATCAATCTATACCTACACCTGAGCACTACAACACAGATATAGTACCTAGTGGAAAAATGAGTTTGAGATTACCTCGAACCCTACATGCACAGTTGACCAATCAAGCGGAAAAAGAAGGATGTAGTATAAATACTCTTGCCATTACATACTTGTCTATGGGAATTGGTAATAGTTTTGGCAAAACGGCTAAACCGATAACTATTAACAATTATGATGTTGATATTACACCTAAAATTGATATCTCATGGCCCAAACCTGACGAGCAGCAACTTGCCTCATTTGCATCCAAGAGTAGATTAGAAGTTTTACGTGGGGGGAAATAATATGGCTCGCAAAAAAGTGAAATCTGAGGTAGATAAAGTCCAGTTTTATTCATTAGAAGCCACAAAGATTGACTTTAACAAGATTGAAATTGAATTAACCGACAATTTTAAAGGAACAAAGTTTACCCTTGATTATTCTATAAAAGAAATGGAAAGCAAGTATTCTATTGTCGAAATAGTTGTTGGATTCTCTTTTGAACCCAGGGCAATGGCTGAAGGGAAAATTTTATATGAGTTAATGATTGGGTCAGAGAGCCAATTGAATAAAGACGAGGTATTAGAAGCAATAAACAACTACAAGTATCAAATTGCGTATACATCTAGCTTTATTACAAGCTTTATGTTGAATCAGTTCTATAGCGGAAAAGTATTAGTTCCAGCTCCAGTATTCGATGATGATAATACTAGCAAATGAGTTGGCTCTTGAGTTTTTCTAGCTATTTATCACAACTGCAGTTTATAAGTATTTCATAAATTAACAAGAAGGCTGATGATTCACATCAGCCTTCTTGCACCTATTTAGGTAAATATGTCCTTACCCTTCCTGTACCGTCGTCTTGAATTTCTTGCCGTCCTTCCTGCAGATGATCTGTATGGTGTCCCGCGCCGTCTTCAGCGCGTTGGGGATCCCCCCGCCCGGCACCAGCCACTGCCCGCACATGTAAAAGCCGCCCAGCGCCGGTATTGTCTTGGGCAGGCTCTTGCCGAAGTTCTGTGTCGTCGGCAGCCACGCCATCGTCGCACCCTTCCACGTGCCGGTGTATCGGACGTAGGTCATCGGCGTCGCCACATCGATGGCCTCCACCTGCTTGGATATCCCGGGGAAGTGTTTCTCCAGTTTCAGGATCACGGCCTTGCCCAGCGCGTTCTTCGCAGTCTTATAATTCTTCTTGTTTTTATATAGTCTCTCCCAGTAGGCGTAGTCTGTGAAGAAGCGGATCGCCATGGAGGCCTTCCCCTCCGGAGCCTGCGTCCTGTCAAAGGAATAGTTATGCACGATGAGCGTGTCGATATCCTGTTCCGCCGCTTGTAATGGCTCGTCCAGCTGGATGCAGTAGGTCCGCGCGTCCCCCCGCATGTCCCGCTTCACGCCCAGGGATACCTGGATATACGGCGGGAACGTGGGCATGTTGTCGTACCAGTCCCGGATGCTCTCCGTGATATATCTGCCCTCCAGCATGTTGTATAAGGTAGCGTAGCCGTCCGAGGCGGAGATCACGATGTCTGCGTACTGTTCGGTGCCGTCTTCCAGCCGCACCCCGATGGCCTTGCCCTCCTGCACCAGGATTTTCTCTACCTTCTGCTTGTAATGCATCTTGCCGCCCAGGCTCAGGTACTTTTTTTCCATATCCCGGGCGATCTTGAGTGATCCCCCCTGCGGGAACCCCGCCGTCTTGTTGGCGCACCACGCCATCGTGCTCGCAAACATGGAAAACGGGATGTGTTCGCCCCACAGCGTGGTAAACATGTCCCGCAGCGTCTTGCTCTTGAAGCACGCCGCGAAGTCCGCCATGCTCTTCTTCCCATACCGGAAAAAAGTCATGTAGGCTTTCAGGTTCTTCAGCATGCCCGCCATCATTTTCATGTAGTCCAGCGGCCCCATCGTTTCCATGGCTTTCCCCACCGGGGGCCTGAAGGTCTGCAGCGCGCGGATGACGCCGCACAGCTCCTCGATAGTATGTGCGTCCTGTGGATATGCGGACTTCAGTTCCAGTTCCAGCCGCACCACATCGGTGTAAAAGATGATGGTCTTTCCCTGTTTGGTCACATACCGCCAGTACTCGTCGTCGTACAGGAAGGTATTGTTCTGGATGACCCCCAGCTCCTGCCATATGCTGTAGAACATCCCGTCTTCCTGCGTCCCCGTGAACCAGTCGATGCAGCCGTCAAATTTGTATCCCTTGCGTTCCCACGCCGTGCACAGTCCGCCCGGCAGGTCGTGCATCTCGTAGATGTTGCTCAGGTAACCGTTCACCTGCGCGTAGCACCCCGCAGAAAGCCCCGCGATGCCCCCGCCGATGATGATGATGGATTTGCTCGTCATGGATGTTCCCCCCGATGAATGTAATAGTCTCTAGTCGTCATATATCTTCTTTTGTGCCATCATGTCATGTATCGAAATGTCCCTGTGCAGGTACCGCCCCTTGTTTCTTGTGACCCTTCCCCACTGGATGGTCTTCTGCGGGCAGCAGTTGATGCACGCCATACAGAATTCACAGCCATGCAGCCATTTGGGCCTGCCATCCGCGAGCCGGATGTTGTCCACCGGGCACACCCTTTCGCAGATGCCGCATCCGTTGCATTTTCCGTCTGTTTTGAAAAGGAGATCCATCTTGTGCGACGCCGCCATGAACATGGGGTATTCGGGATAAAGGTAAAAGGCTGTCTCCTTCTCGATTACCTTTCTGCCATCGGATAGGATCTCTTTGATCTCCGCCAGCCGTTTCCCGCTCTCCGCCGCCAGTTTCTCTTGCTCATCGGGCGGCGGGATCCGGTATTTGGGGATGAAGTTGTCCACTGTTTTCAGGTAAAAGGCAGCGGACAGCTTTTGTTTCTTTCCCCGCAGCAGCCGGTTCATCAACTGGAATGCGTAGCACGACCAGGGTACCCCGCATGTCAGTACAGCAAATATATAACAGTCGTTTTTGAATTCCAGCTTCTTTATGAATTTCTTTGCCAGCCCCGGCAGCCCAGCAAAGTACACGGGGAACACAAACCCTGCCTTTTCACAGGCTATCTCCACCTTGTCCTGTTTTACCAGCCCCGTTATGGGTACCAGGCCATAGTCTTTTCCGTCCCCGCTCAGCGTTCTTGCTGCCGCCAGGCTGTTTCCCGTCCCCGTGAAATAGTAGATCGTATTCTTCATGTACCTCTCCAGGAATATCATGATAATGCCTTCACCAGTTCTTTTATGGCGCCCTCGTCCAGCTTCGTGTACCCTTCCTCCAGCCCCATGAACTTTTTCACCATCGCCCGCTCCACGAAATTCAGCTTCTTGAAGTCGATGGCCGATCCCACTGTGCCCTTGTATACGGCCTTTTTGATCAGCTCCGCCGGGAATGCCAGACGTATCTGTTCCTCCAGCGCCTCGGGCTCGGGCCGCGCCGCGCACAGGAAAAGCGCTGCTTTCTTGGTCAGCAGCTTGTCCAGGTTGGCTTCCGCAAACGCCGTCAGCTCCTTCTGCGTCTTCCCGATGTATACCGAGCCGCCCAGCACCACCTGGTCATAGTCGTCCAGGTTCAGCTTTTTGGCTTCTTTGATTCCGAATACTGATGCGCCGTCTTTCAGTCCCTCCCGGATCATCTCCGCCACGGTCTTTGCCGTCCCGCATTTGGTCGAATAGATAATGGCTGTCTTCATACTTGTCTTGCTCCTTTTGTCGTTCTTCTCTCAAATCATGTAATAATGTCCGAAGAGCATTTTCTTCTTGGCTCCCTCAGACGCGCGTAGCGTGCGTTTTTGAGGGGAGCTGGCGCCCAAGCAACCAACAGGGTTGCTTGGCGACTGGAGGAGGAAAATTACAAGCACTCAATTCTAATTTAATTTCTATTATAAATCAATCGGTTAGTCTATACACTATTGTATCATAAAAAAAGCCCCCGCATCTTTGGCGGAGGCATGGGTGCCATTTATGATGCCTAGTCCAGGATTGGCGAAATGGATGGTGACGGGAAGGGGGAAAGCGGGATGCCCGCCTGTGTGAATACCCAAATGAGCACGATGATGATGTTCACCACCAGGCCGATGAGGCAAAGCACGAGCGCGGCGCTCAGCCGTTTGTCTTTTGTCCCTTCCGCGGTTTGTTTCGACTGCACGCCGTACAGCACCAGTCCGATAGTCGCCAGGATGACCGCGACGCATGCGATGTAAAATACCCAACCAAAGAAAGCCAGTGCGCAGGACAGGATGCCCATGACCAGTAATGCAAGTGGCATATGTATACCCTCCTCTTAACTTCAGCATGATTCCATGTATATTTAACCACGCGCTCCTTGGAGTGTCAAATTCGTACAGCATCGAAAGATATGAAAGAAAGCACTTCCCTGCATTTGAGCATTGAGGTGAGAAGTTAGTTTATTTTTTCTTACCGGCACAGTTCAATATCCACGCAACGCGGGAAGCGCTCACACCGGAATAGGTTTTTGTGGATGCTCCCTTTACCGTCGCACACACCGCATAAATAGCTGCATGCATCATTCTCGTTGGGGGAATCGATATGATGCCATATCAATCCGGTACCTTTACATTCGGCGCATTTCTGCTCTGTCTGCGTTTCCGAGATATTCCAGCCCGTGCTTTTCATCTTTTCAATCAGCGTTGTGAGCAAGCCGTTTACTTCATCCCTGTTTTCTCCGGATTTGATCGCTTCTACAGCCCCAATGGATATCTCGGACCCCGGCAGCCGCATCACGATATCCACCTTGTCATACCATGAATGGCACTGGGGTATCAGCTTTTTCAAGCCCAGCCAGTCCGCTTTGGCTTCATACGCTGCGATCTGCTGTTTCAGGTATTCCGATGGCATGGATAACGCCTCCGTTCATTCGCTTGTTATCATCGTCTTCTGCCCCATGATCTCCTTTAATGTGACCTCCGGGTATCTGTACCGGCCCTTGCCCCGCGTCTTGTCCTTCCACTCGATAGCCGTCTTCGGGCAGTGGTGGATGCACGCCAGGCAGAATTCGCAGTGATGCAGATAAGATGGTTTTCCGTCCTTGATCTGGATATTCTCAACAGGGCACACCTTCTCGCACGTCCCGCACCCGTTGCAGGCCTCCCCCACAGTGAATTTGCGGTCCAGCTTCGGCGCCACCAGAGCAAAACGTGGATAGATGGCGTGGAAGATCCATTTCCCCTCCCGCTCCATCTTTTCTTCTCCCCGGTGGATGACCTCAGCAATAGCGTGGGCTTTTTCGTCCACCCCACGGTTGACTGTCTCCAGTTCGTCCGGTCGCGGCATTTTGTAGATCGGGAGGTAATTGTCCACCATCGGCACGGTGAACCCGGCCGAAAGCCTCTGCCCCTTCTGTTTGAGTTCGGACCGCATCCCGTGCAGCGCATAGGAATACTGGGTGTCCCCGCACGTCACTACGGCAAAGATGTAGGGCTTGTTTTGGAATTCCAGCTTTTGGATAAACCGTTTCACGATCAGCGGCAGTCCGGTGTAATAAAGCGGAAAAACGAGTCCCACCCGCCCGCAGTCGATTCTCACCTCTTCAGCGTCGCGCAATGCCGCCATCGGCGCCAGTTCATACCCAGCCTGTGCCGCCAGTTTCTTCGCCACCGCCAGGCTGTTCCCCGTCCCCGTAAAATAAAAGATGGTGTCCTTCATTCTTCAGACCTCTCTCCCGTCAAAGGCACGCAATATATAAATTGTTATACTATATATTACCATATTATGCTCGCTGGATAAAGAAAAGAAATATTGACCTGCAGTTTGAACTGTTGTACAGGAAGTTATAGCCTAATGCTCTTTTATAAATGTGGCAATGCTCTGTGTTTGCTCACAATTTGAAAGTATTCGTAGGGGCTGATGCCCACATCAGCCCTTTCCGCATTGTCGTCTTCAATGACCTGAACGTTTGCCGTGAAGCAGAAGTTCGCAGTGGAGAACATTCCGTTGCACGCCGTCCCTTAGAGCGAAGGCTACTCCGCACCGACTGAACGTAAACCGCAACGCAGTATCAAGACATTCTGGGTAGCCGCCACTTACTTCCCGCGCTTTTCGCGTAACTTCCGTATCTCCTTTTCATACCCCATGTCGCTGGGCACGTAATACTTCTTCCCCTTCATGTTCTCCGGCATGTATTGCTGCTCCACGTAGTGCCCCGGGTAGTTGTGCGCGTACTTGTATCCTTGCCCGTACCCCAGTTTGTCCGCGCCGTAATAGCTGGTATCCCGCAGGTGCATCGGCACCGGCTCCATCACCATATTCTCCACGTCGCCGAATGCCCCGCCGATCGCCGACACGATGGCGTTGGATTTCTCCGATTCGCAGACTGTGATGATGGCTTGTGATATGGGCAGCCGCGCCTCCGGCAATCCGATATATTCCAGCGCCTGCGCCGCCGCCACCGCCGTCAGCATCGCCATGGGGTTTGCCATCCCTACGTCTTCGCTTGCGTGCGCGATGATCCTGCGTACGATCACGCGGGGGTCCACCCCCGCATACACCATCCGGGCAAACCAGTGCATCGCCGCGTCGCTGTCCGAGCCCCGCAGGCTCTTGCAGAATGCGCTCAGCATATCGTAGAATTGCTGTTGGTCGCACTGCATCGGCCGTTTCTGGATGCTCTCTTTCGCCACCTCCATGTCGATGTGGATGGTCCCGTCCGCATTGGCCTTCGTTGTAACGGCAGCCAGTTCCAATGCGTTCAATGCCGTCCGCGCGTCCCCGTTCGCCATGTCCGCGATGAATTCCCGGGCCTCCGGGTCGAAAGCGATGTGCATCGCCCCCAGCCCGCGTTCTCGGTCCTGTAAAGCCGCGTCCAGCGCCGCCAGGATATCCTCCTTGTTGAGGGGGTGGAATTCGAATATCCTGCACCGGCTGATGATGGCGCTCGTCATGGAGAGCAGCGGGTTCTCGGTGGTGGAGCCGATGAAGCGGATGGTCCCGGCCTCGATGGCGGGCAGGATGCTGTCGCTCTGCGCCTTGTTCCACCGGTGGCACTCGTCCAGCAGCAGGTAGGTGTGCTGGTTGTAGAGCTTCAGCCGGTTCTGCGCTTCCTCGATGATCTCGCGCACCTCCTTCACCCCGCTGGTGACGGCGTTCAGTTTCACGAACATCGATTTTGTCGCGTTGGCGATGATATGCGCCAGCGTCGTCTTCCCCGTCCCCGGCGGCCCGTAAAAGATGCTGGACGTCATCTGATCCGCCAGGATCGCGCGCCGCAGCAGCCGTCCTTCGCCGATCAGGTGTTTCTGCCCGAAAAATTCCTCCAGTGTCCGCGGCCGCATCCGGTCCGCCAGCGGGGCCATCTTTTTCGCCGCCATATCGAAAAGGTCCATCCCTCTCCCCTCCTCTATCTGAGCAAGGTGCATAACCTGCCGCTCGTTTCTTTCCCGATTATACCTCTTTCCACCCTGATTATACCATAATGCGAACAATTGTTCTATGCGGGATATTCTTTTTGCGAAATATCAATAAGGCGGCTGTTAAAGCCGCCCTGAAAGCATATTTGCTGGTATACTTAATGTCTGGGAGATTTTTTTACGATTTCAAGCGCCTTGATGATGTCAAAAGTCAGGTCCACCTGGTATTGCAGGATGGTTGTCTCTATCTCCGAGAAAAGCGCGCCTTTGATTGTTGTAACATACTTCGGCTTTACGGAATTCAGCACGATCGCGCACGTGTTGAGAAAGCACTTCTGGCACTGACATATATCCATGGTCTTCATCAGCTCCGCCGTTTTCCGCCGCACGGCCTCTTCGGCCACATTCACCAGTATGAAATCGCTGTCTTTTTTATCAGTGCACAAATCCATCTTTCCTTTAGTTCGTATTTTTTGTATTTGATATGTATATCGGCATTTTCTGGATTTGCTTAACTGTATTGGTTTATCGATGGTATGCGATGAAGAAGAACCGTTTGAAAGGAAATAGCACCCGTCCGTCTGGCCTCGCGGGATAATCATGTTTCAGTCCCTCCAAAACTTCCTTTATGAATGCGTCTGCACGTTCCTGCGGCAGCCGTTCCAGGTACGGTTTCATCCCCGTCGAGCGGATCATCTCGATGATCGCCCCGTGCCCCTCCATCACATGGAAATATTCCGTCGCCCAGAGACAGATGTTCCTGCTCTTTTCATAAAGCAGATCATAATAATACTCGTCCCGGTAAAATATAAATCCCGGGTCAAATCCCTCGTAATATCCCGCCCATTTCGCACTTGTCGCAATCTTTTGGATTGTACGCGCGATAGGCATTTCCTCAAATTGCGGGATCTGCGCCGCGAAAGCGCCCCCCGGTTTCACCATGGCGAATAGCTTCGGGATCAGTTTATCATGCCCCGGTATCCACTGCAGCGACGCGTTGGCAAATAGCAAGTTGAATGTGCCCAGGTGCGAGATGTCGCCCCCCGCGTCCCCGGTGATGAACGTGATCCCGGGATAGTCCATCTTCGCCCTTTCGATCATCGCCTCCGAGATGTCCATGCCGGTGATATCAGCGTTCCCCCACCGGTGCTTCAGTGCGATCGTGCTGTTCCCCGGCCCGCAGCCGATGTCGAGTATCCGCCCCGGCGCCTGTAATTCGATGCGTGCGATCAGGTCGTGCGCCGGCAGCGTCCGTTCCTTTTCAAACTGCAGGTAAAGTTCCGGGTTCCAGTCAGGCATACAGATCAATCCTTTTCTTTGCAGTTTGGGGCTCACGCGTTAAGGGCCGTTGGGTTTCAATGTATGCATTGAATCTTCCTGTGCCAGTCTGGGGAAGCAGATTATCACATGCATGATCTGCTGCCTTGATGCTTCTTAAAATGCTTGATATGCTCTGTAGGGGCTGATGCCTACATCAGCCCGCGCTTTGATTGTCGTATTTCTAAGATTGCGTTGGTAACGATCGCCAGGCAGCCCTAATACAGTCCGAACGTTTCTTTCTCGAAAGTCTCCAGCAGCGCTTTCATTCCCGGCAGCCGTTCCTTCGCCATCGCCCTGGACTTGTCGAATATCAGTGCCCCCGGCAGCTTCTCCATCTGGCCCTTTGCTGCGTCGAATGCCTTTTTCAGGTCCCGTGGGGTCATGGAAAACCGCCGTAATACCCCCACCGCCCCCAGGAAATCCAGCGCGTCCGCGTCGAAAAGTAGCGCCGCCTCGGTTGAATTATCCTTCGTCGCCCGGTGGTGGTATTCGATGCACTCCAGCACCCGTTCCTTCTGCTTCGGGTCGATCCCGGCCTTTTCCAGGTATTCGCCCGCCACCTGCTTCGAGCGCAACGCATGGTCCACGCCTTCCTGGATCCACGGTTTGTACCCGCCCCAGTCGTGCAGGTAGCAGGCCAGCCATACGGCTTCCCGGTCGTACTCCTGCCCCTCGCCGATCGTTTCAATGAGCTTCAGCAGTCGTCTGGTGTGGTTGATCCCCCATCCCCCGCCGTATTCCTCCGTCAGCGCCGCGATCTTCTCCTTGTCGATAGCCATGGCCGTATCCTCCTGTATATGAAATTTGATTACTCGGCTTTTCATCCTGAATATACCATATTCCCCGCCCCTTTGTTAACAGCTGCAGGTAAAGAAAAACCCCCGGCTCTTGATTTTACCGGAGGTTTAAACTGTTTTTGTCTATGCCCGAAGGTATCTGTGAGGTATCCCCCGAAGGGCAACTGTCAACTCTCAACTTTCAACAGTTAACTGGTTTACCATTCCACGCCGTTCAGCTTCCTCACGCGGACCATACCTTCGATCGCGCGCAGTTGGTCCAATGCCGGATCGGCAATGGGGTCGTCCATGTCGATCATCGTGTACGCAATAGACCCGCGGCTCTTGTTGATCATGTCCGCGATGTTTACCTTCTGCGCCGCCAGGATGGCCGTGATCTGCCCCACCATGTTCGTCACATTGGCGTGGATCATCGCGATGCGGTATTTGCCCGAGGGCGGCATATCGCATGCCGGCAGGTTCACGCTGTTTTTGATGTTGCCGTGCTCCAGGTAGTCGGCCAGCTGTTCCGCCGCCATGCTCGCGCAGTTCTCCTCCGATTCGGGCGTCGACGCGCCCAGGTGGGGGATGCACAGCACGTTCTTGGCTCCCAGTACCTTGTCATTGGGGAAGTCCGTCACGTACCTGCCCACGATGCCGTCTTCAATAGCCTTGAGCAGCGTTGCGTTGTCCACCAGTTCCCCGCGTGCGAAGTTCAGCAGCACCGCGCCTTTTTTCATCCGTGCGAAAAGCGCGGCATTGAAAAGCCCCTGCGTTTTTTCCATCAGCGGGATGTGGATGGAGATGAAGTCGCACTCCTCCACCAGGGATTCCAGGCTCAGGCAGCGTTTCACCGCGCGGGAGAGCGACCATGCCGATTCGATGGAGATGGAAGGGTCGTATCCCATCACGTCCATGCCCAGCCCCACTGCGTCGTTGGCTACCAGCGCGCCGATGGCGCCCAGCCCCACCACGCCCAGCTTCTTGCCGCGGATCTCTGGCCCCACGAATTGGGACTTGCCCGCTTCCACTTCCTTGGCCACGTCCACGCCCTTGTCCTTCAGCCCCATCCCCCAGTTCACGGCGTCCACGATGTTGCGGGAGGCTACGAACATGGCTGCAATGACCAGTTCTTTCACAGCGTTGGCGTTCGCGCCCGGCGTATTGAATACCACGATGCCCGCTCCAGTGCATTTGTCCACGGGGATGTTGTTTACGCCCGCGCCCGCGCGGCCGATAGCCAGCAGGTTCTCCGGGAATTCGAGGTTGTGGCAGTTGAAGCTTCTTACCAGCAGGGCGTCCGCGCCTACCGTCTCCTTGCTCACCGAATACTTTTCCTTCGGCAGCTGCTCGTATATGATGTTGGATATGCTGTTGAGTGTCGCGATTTTAAACATGTGCTTTTACCTCTTTCTCATCTCATCTTTTCTTGTCTTGTCAGTACAGATATTTGCCAATCGGTATTAATTCTCAGCTACCCCCTTGGCTCCCTCAGATGAGGGAGCTGCTCGCCCATGCGACCCCTATGGGTCGCTTTGCGGCTTGAGGGAGGGAACTCCCGCAGGATAATTCTCAATTTTCAATTCTCAATTATCAATTTTACTTGTTCTTCGCTTCAAACTCTTTCATGCAGTCCACCAGCGTCTTCACGCCTTCCACCGGCATCGCGTTGTAGATGCTCGCCCGCATTCCGCCCACGCTGCGGTGCCCCTTCAGGTTCACCAGGCCCTTCGCCTTTGCGGCCGCGATGAACGCCTCGTCCAGTTCCGCATTGGGCAGCACGAAGCACACGTTCATGATGGAGCGGTCCTTCTTTTCGGCTGTGCCTTTGAAGAGTTTGGACTCATCGAGGAAATCGTACAGGAGCTTTGCCTTTTCTTCGTTGGCCTTGTGGATGCCGGCCACGCCGCCCTGTTCCTTCAGCCATTCAAAGACCAGCCCCGCCATGTATACGGAGTAGGTCGGGGGTGTGTTGTACATGGAGGCATTGTCGGCCTGCGTTTTGTAGTTCAGCATCGCTGGCACCTTGTCGCTTGCCAGGCCGATGAGGTCTTCGCGGATGATTACGGTCGTCAGCCCCGCGGGCCCCATGTTTTTCTGCGCGCCCGCGTAGATCACGCCGAATTTACTCACGTCGTATGCTTCCGAAAGGATGTTGCTGGACATGTCAGCCACCAGCGGAATGGCACCTGTATCGGGCAGGTCTTTTTCACGGATGCGGGTCCCGTAGATCGTCTCGTTCGTGGTCAGGTGGACATAGTCCGCGTCCGCGCTGAATCCGGCAGGGGCCGGGACATACGAAAAGTTTTTGTCTTCGGAATTGGCCACGATGTTGATCTTGCCGTACCGCGCCGCCTCCTTGGCCGCCGCCTTGCCCCAGGAGCCGGTCTTGTAGTAGTCTGCGGAAAAGCTTTTGTGCATCAGGTTCAGCGGCACCATCGCAAACTGCAGCGACGCGCCCCCCTGCAGGAATAGGACCTTGTAGGTATCCGGGATGGACATGAGGGACCGGAGGTTCGCTTCCGCTCCGCCTATGATCTCTTCAAACATCTTGGACCGGTGGCTCATCTCCATCACGGACATCCCGTTCTTGCCGTGCTCCACCATTTCGCGGGCTGCCTTTTCCAGTACCGGCACGGGCATAACGCCCGGGCCTGCGGCAAAGTTATAGACCCTGGCCATTGGAAATCCCCCTTTATATAAAATAAAATAGCACTCCGTTGTACATGGGAAATGCTGATTGAACAAATCGGGAACCACTCAGGATGGAATAATCAGCGTTTCCTTTATCAGGGGTATAAAAGATATGCATAGGGTTATGCATATACATTCACTTTATTATTGTAATACATTATAGTACATCAAAACCAATTTGTGCAATATCGGAAATGGCATCCTGCAAAAACAATTGCAAACGGACCTCCGTATTGCGATTATACGAAGGTTCGTTCACAGTTATGCAATTCAGTATTTTAGATCGGCCGTAATGATAGATGGATACTAATAGTTAGCTTCGCTCATTTCTCGGCGCTCGGTACCGGAATAGACGTGATATGCCCGTCGGGATTTGCATGCTGGCTGAAAGGGCTTATAATGTATTTTATCTTCAAGATTTTTACGTGTTAAGTCCTTCTTGATTTTAGTCGTATTGTGCGAAGGCATCGTCCGATAGCGCATCGATGTTAGTTTTTGTGATGTCCAGCCACCCCAGCGTTGTCCCCTCGGGCGTGTGGACCTCTATCCATCCTCTGGGTTCATACAGCCCGAAGAGGATCTTCGACCCCTTTGCGAGTTTGACTTCCTTCTCCCCCCTGGCTTTTTTGCCAGCATCACGTCAAATTGCGATTTCGCGCTTTCGTATCCGTTTCCTTCGGTTGGGAGCATTGTATAGATAGCCGAACGGTAATACTTCGATTTCACCCTGTCAAACCCGCTTCCGTCAGCCCGGTAACGTTCGTACACATAGACATAGAACCCCACGCTGTTTGTTTTGATCTTTTTGTCATTGTCCGGCACGTCGCAGTCCAGTTTGTACCCGGAGCCGTTGAAATCCCCCCACCAACTCCGCGGCATGACCACCCTTGGCCTTTTGTTCAGGTAGGCAATAACACTGATGAGCGTCCCATCATTTTCATCCGTTCCATCTTCGTAGATGAGGATCTCCTTTTTTCCGTCCTTATCGTTGATATCGGTGATGGTCCCGTGCAGCGGGCTAGTGAAGCCATAGGCTTTCCCCGCATTTATCTTAAGAGCCACAGTGTCGATTTTGACGGTCATTCAATGAAATCCCCGCCCCTGTTCTCCAGGTCGGTGTTCGCCTTGCCAGGCAAAAGCTGGATTATTTCCGTCTGGCCATCCCCATCGAGATCCGTTTTTGTGGCACCGGTGAATTCCGTGTTCCAGGCATCGTCGCCCTCCCGGTTATATTCCAGGAGGCTTTTTTCCATTTCGGGGGTCATCTCGTCCGTTGTGCTGATATATATGTAGGATGGCGCGCTTGTCTGGACCGGTTCTGTTGTTTGGGAGGCTGGTAATTCAGGCATCGTGGATTGGCGGGGAGTTTCCTTTGCATTCGTTGGTACGGGTGTCCGTGCTGCCTGTACGGAACACCCGCTCAGGAGCATGAGTATCATACAGGCTGTTAGAATTGCTGTTGTTGGGCTCTTCTTTTTCATTTCTACTCCCTCTGTACGTAAGACGGTCAGAAGCATCTCATTGTTCCGCTTACTTCGTTGGTTAGTAGGGGCCCTTTTCATTGAATAGCGACCCTTGTTCTCATGGTTGTCTTGTGAAATCCGATTTCTACAGGCTTCCTGAATCCTGCACCCGCCACTTCCCGAAGTCAGGGTGATACACATTGCCGGTGTACAGGTTCCAGTCCACCTTCCGGCAGTCCAGCCACCCCAGCGTTTCCCCCTTCACGGATGATACCTCCATCCACCCCTCGGGCGCGTACACGCCGAAGAATACCTCTGTTCCGGCTTTGACGGCCACGTCCTCTTCCCCGCCCGGATTCTTTGCCAGCCTCTGGTCCCATTGCGTTTCCGCCGCCTGAGCTGGTGAACGGGATTCAGGCAGTCCGGTATAGACCGTCCTGAAATATCTGGCCGGGACATTCTGGAACCTTTCGCCGTTGAATCTCTTGATGCGGAGGATGTTCATGCCCCGTGCCCCGGCAAGTTTTACAGAATTGAATTCCTCATAGGCTAATATGTAGCCCGTCCCGTTTGCGCGGATGCTGTCCGGTGTATAGATTTCCTTGACCGTTTTCCCGTCATATGTGATGAGGTGGCTCTCCGGCCATTTTGCCTCGCTGTCGTAGATGCATACTTCCTTCCTGCCGTCCTTCGCGTCGATGTCCAGGATATACCCGCTCAGCCTTGCGGCCCCCATCTCCATCTTTGCGATGAAGGCCTTGTCCTCACCCGTTTCGACCGTCGTTGCAATCCCGTTGATCTTCACGGTGATGCTCTGGTAAAACCGCGATTCATCGTCCCCGGCGTCCCCTTCCTTTTCGGGCAGCAGTTCGATGGTGTCCGCTTTCCCGTCCCCATCCAGGTCCGCCTCCGTCCTCCCGGTAAAAGGGGTGTTGTATTTCTCCCGCTCCGTCTTGTCTTCCCATGCCAGGTGCAGGTAGGCTTCCGTCTGCGGCGGTATTGCTCCCGTCGCGCCTTGCAGGGATGGTGCTGGCGTCGCTGTAACGGTTGGGGAGGTTGTTGCCTTCCCGCATCCGCTGAAAGCGATGATTGCACAAAAGGAAATGATGGCTGCAGTTGTCTTTTTTAATATGCCGGGCATTTGTTGTGCTCCCTCAGCCCAGGTCCGGGACATAAACGAAGTCCGTGAATTGGTCCCAGTCCACTTTCGTGCAGTCCAGCCACCCCAGGATCGTTCCGTCCCGCTTTATCACCTGTATCCAGCCCGCCGGGTCAAAAAACCCCAGGAATACCTCCGTGCCCTGTTTCACCTGCACCTCTTCCTTGCCCCCCGGCTGTTTGGCCAGCATCTGGTCGGATTGCGCTTCTGCGGAGTCCGCGTATTCGTCGATCGGGGGCAGGTAGGTGCTCACAGTCCGGTAGTATTTGACTTTCACGTCCTCCCATTTCGTCCTGTCAGCAGACAGCTTTTTCAGTTTCAGCACGCCCATGCCGTCCGGCTGCGCCAGCTTCCCTGCGCCGATCCATTCGTAGACATAGATATATCCCGTTCCGTTCGCCTGGATGATGTCGTTCTGCCATGGGATCAGCGTGATGTTCTTCCCATCGTATGTCAGCATGCAGCTGGTTGGATAGGCCGGGTTGCTGTCATCGATCACGATCTCTTTGTTGCCGTCGTTCTTATCGGTGTCCACGATGTTTGCGTACAGGTTTTCTTCTGCTGTGCCGATGGTCCTGCCTTCCGGCGCTTTCACGGTGATGGAGCTGCCGTTCACCTTTACGGTGATGCTGTCATACAGCTTGTAATCTTCAGTGCCCTTTGCATTCAATGCCCCCGGCAGGATTTCGATATCGTCCGGATCGCCGTCGCCGTTCAGGTCCGCGTCCGTCTTGCCTGTGAATTCCACATTGTACGGATCGTTTTCTGTATTTGTACCATCTTCCGGTAATCCGTAATTGAAGATGGTCAGCTCCGTCTCGGGCGGGATGGCGTCCGTAGTGCTGTAGTAGCTTGCCGGGAGCGCCACGGGGCTCGCGCTGGGTTCCGGCTCATATGCATAGGATTCCGTTGGAGTAGGCGTCGGTATAGCTGTATCCGAGGGTGTGGCCGGTTCGCCCACGCACCCGCTCAATGTGAATACAGCAATGATTGCTGTAAGTATTACGAACCTTTTGACGATATGGTTCATGCTTTGCTTATTCCCCTCTGCATTGCAAATCGCGATTATTATTGACGGTTTGATTGTACCATGATTCCGCTGCCGTTTGACTGGATAAATTCCCTGTTGAAACTCTTGTTTTCTTTATGTCACCCTACCATCCTTGGAACGGGTCGTTGGCCCAGCGGGTGTATTCCATCCAGTCCACTTTTTTGATATTGAGCCATCCCAGCGTTTTGCCGTCCCGTGTGTGCACCTCCAGCCATCCTGCGTTGTGATACCAGCCGTAGTATATCTCCGTACTTTTTTTTACGAATATGTTTTCCTCCGCATCCGGCTTGGCTGCCAGGTTCTGGTCCCATGCGGAGAACGATGGGTCTGCATCCTCGCTTACAGGTGGGAATACAGAGTACCAAGTCCTGTAGTAGTTGACTTTGATATTAACGAGTTTTCCTTTGTCGGGCAGGTATTTTTTGATCCGTTCGATTACCATGCCCTGTTCCTTACAGGCGAGCTTACGGTCTTCCACAGCTTCCGATACCGTTACGTAACCCGTCCCGTCCGCGGCGACGGTGCTTTGCAGCCACGGCATCTGTCTGATGGTTTTCCCGTCATAGGTGATGATGCAGCACTCCGGCCAGTCCTCGAAATTATCCTCCAGAATGATTTCCTTCCTGCCGTCATTCTTGTCCAGGTCGATGAGGTACCCCCACGGCCCTTTTGTACCGTCCTCGTCCGTACTCTCTTCGAAATCTCTGTACTTTGTTGATCTCACTGTTATCTTCTTGGAGCCGATTTTGACTACGAGGGTATTGTACGATTTATATTCGTCCTCCGCCTTGATCCCCTCGCCTAGTTTTCCCGGCAGCAGTTCCACCGTCTCGATGTTACCATCCCCGTCCATGTCGGCTGTGGTTCTATTAATGAACCGTTTGTTATACTGCTCGAGTTCGTCTTCTTCGAGGTTGAATAGCTCCATTTCTGTTTCCGGCATTATCTCATCCGTCGTGCTGTAGTAGCTTGCCGGCAGGTATACAGGGCTTTCGGTCGGTTCCCCCGTTTCTACTTCGGAAGGTGCTTCCGTGCCATCCGTCCTTTCAGGCATCGGTGTATTTGGGGGTTGAGGGGTTGATGCGATCGATGGCGTAGGCGATACTGCCGGAGATTGCCCTGCGCAACCGCCCAGCGTCAGCAGGATGATCAGTATAGCTGCGGCGATTTTTGCCGTGGAAACGTTCATACTCGCCACCTCCTCTTTACTGTCATTATGTCATTTTACACCATTGGATGCAATGTCTGATTGTTATGTTCCTGTTGCACGGGTCTGTTCGTCGCCCGTCTTTCACTATAATTCTTCCTGCAAAAATGCGCATTTTAATGGTATAATGCTCTTGTATATTTATTCGTTCGCTATTTTCCTTCAAAAGGAGTCTGAATAGATGGCAGTACGCAGGATTTTCGTGGAAAAGAAAAAGGGAGTCGATACCGAGGCGCAGGGCCTGCTGGAGGACCTGCGGCAGTCCCTCGGTTTGAAAGGCCTTGAAAATGTCCGCCTGTTGAACAGGTACGATGTTTCCGGCCTCACATTGGCGCAGTATGATGTGGCAAAGGACGCCGTCTTCTATGAGCCGGCTGTGGATGTCGCCTATGATGAGACGCTGAACGTCCCTGCCGGCAGCCGCGTGTTCGCGCTGGAGTACCTGCCCGGCCAGTATGACCAGCGGGCGGATAGCGCCGCCCAGTGCGTGCAGCTCGTCTGCGGCGGGGAAAAGCCGCTCGTCCGCTGCGCCCGCGTCTACGTGCTGGAAGGGGCCATATCCAATGTCGAGTTTGCCGCGGTGAAGCGCTACCTCGTCAATCCCGTGGATTCCCGTGAGGCCTCCATGGTCAAACCGGCTGCGCTGGAGTTGGACATGCCCGCCCCCCAGCCTGTGCAGGTATTGCATGGTTTCACCAAGCTGAACGAGTCCTACCTCCGCCAGACCCACGAGTTTTTCGGCCTCGCCATGAAATATGAAGATCTTGCCTTCTGCCAGTCCTTCTTCCGCGAGACAGGCCGCGACCCCACCCTGGCGGAGATCAGGATAATAGATACTTACTGGAGCGACCATTGTCGCCATACCACGTTTTTGACGGCGATAGACAAGGTGGATTTCTCCCCCAAGGCGCGCGAATATGAGAAGGTGTATAAGGAATACCTCACATCACGGAAAAAAGTCTACGGCAAAAAGGAAAAGGACCGTCCCGTCACCCTCATGGATCTTGCGACGATCTACGCCAAAGAGGCGAAGGCGTCAGGTATCCTGAACGACCTGGACGAGTCCGAGGAGATTAACGCCTGTTCAATAAAGACGAAGCTGAAGGTGGATGGGAAGGACGAGGACTACCTCGTCATGTTCAAAAACGAGACCCATAACCACCCCACCGAGATAGAGCCCTACGGCGGCGCGGCCACCTGCCTCGGCGGCGCCATCCGGGATCCCCTTTCGGGCAGGAGCTATGTGTACCACGCCATGCGGGTGACGGGCTCGGGCGATCCCCGCACGGCCTATGAGCGCACCCCCGAGGGCAAGCTCCCGCAGCGGAAAATAACCACCGAGGCCGCACATGGGTTCTCTGCCTACGGCAACCAGATCGGCCTTGCCACCGGCCTCGTGGATGAGGTATACCACCCCGGCTTCGTCGCCAAGCGCATGGAGATCGGCGCGGTGGTGGGCGCGGCCCCGGCCAGGAATGTGGTCCGTGAGCGTCCTGCTCCGGGTGACGTAATTTTGCTGATCGGCGGACGGACGGGGAGGGATGGCTGCGGCGGCGCCACCGGCTCCAGCAAGGCCCATGATGAATCGTCCATTTTAAATTGCGGCGCCGAGGTGCAAAAAGGCAATCCCATCACCGAGCGCAAGCTCCAGCGCCTTTTCCGCAAGCCCGAATTTTCCCGTTTGGTGAAGCGCTGCAACGATTTCGGAGCGGGCGGCGTCAGCGTGGCGGTGGGAGAGTTGGCCCCCGGCCTGGAGATCTACCTCGATAAGGTCCCGAAGAAATACGAAGGGCTGGACGGCATCGAGCTGGCCATTTCGGAATCGCAGGAGCGCATGGCCGTCGTCGTCGCCCGGGATCATATGACCAAAGCCGAGGAATTGTGTGACCTGGAAAACCTCGAGTGCACCCACATCGCGGATGTCACAGGGGATGGCAGCATGCGCATGCTCTGGCGCGGCGACGTCATCGCGGATATCCCGCGTTCCTTTCTGGATACCAACGGCGTCCCCCAGCACGCAAAGATAGCTGTGCCCCCGCCCCCCGAGGACCCCGGTTTTTCCACCGCGGGGGAGCTGCGCTGGATCTGGCTGGAGAACCTTGAAGATCTGAATATCTGCTCCCAGATGGGCCTGAAGGAGCGGTTCGATGGCTCCATCGGTGCAGGTTCCGTCCTCATGCCCCACGGCGGCCGCCGGCAGGCCACCCCCACCCAGGCCATGGCGGCGAAGATCGCTTCGACGGGTGAGACGGATGGCTGCACCTTGATGGCTTGGGGCTACGACCCCTGGCTCTCCTCCCGGGATCCCTTTATGGGCGCGGTCTATGCCCTCACGGATTCATTGTGTAAAATTACGGCGTCGGGCGGCGATTCGAGCAAGGCCCGCCTCACGCTGCAGGAATATTTCGAAAAGCTGGGGGAGGACCCCACCAAATGGTCCCGCCCCTTCCTGGCCCTGCTCGGTGCATGGCACGCGCAGCGCGGTTTCGGTACGCCCGCCATCGGCGGCAAGGACAGCATGTCCGGCACCTTCCGCAACATCTCCGTCCCCCCCACCCTTGTTTCCTTCGCGTTAACGGTTGAAGATGCAAAGACGATCATTTCCCCGGAGTTCAAATCCGAAGGCAATGCCGTCGTATATCTGCCGGTGCTGAAGGACCGTTCCGGCCTCCCCGATTTTGAACGGGTGAAAAAAGCCTGGGCCGCCGTCCGCGGTTTGATAGCGGAAGGGAAGATCGTCTCCGCCTGGGCGGTGGGCGCGGGCGGCGTCGCTGCGGGCATCACCAAGATGTGCTTCGGCAACGATTTTGGTTTCGAGTGCACGGCCAACCTCACCTACGAGGAGTTTTTCTCCCCCGGCTACGGCTCCCTCCTGCTGGAGATGAAGGGCGGTTCCAACGTAAAAGGCGGAGCTAACCCCCTTGTGAAATTCGGCGGCCGGAATATCGGCATGGTCTCGGGCCAGCCGTATATCAAGATCGGTGACGATAAGATCACGCTGGAGAATTGCTGGAAGGCCTGGACCAAACCCCTCGAAAGCACCTTCCCCACCCGCGCACCCAAAGCCTCCGGCGGCCCCGACATGCCTGTATTCAATCGGCGGAACAATGCAATGCCCCGGGGTTCGGTGGTAAAGCCCAATGTGCTCATCACGGTCTTCCCCGGGACCAACTGCGAGTATGATTCCCAGGCTGCCTTCGAAAAGGCCGGCGCGAGCGTGCAGACGCTGGTGATGCGGAATCTTCACTCTGCGGATATTGCGGAGTCCATCGCGGAGTTGAAAAAGGCCATCGCGTATTCCCAGATCATCATGATCCCCGGCGGTTTCTCCGCGGGGGACGAGCCCGACGGCAGCGGCAAGTTCATCACCGCCGTCTTCCGCCACCCCGCCATCACGGATGCCGTCTTGGAATTGCTGAATAACCGGGACGGCCTCATGCTCGGCGTCTGCAACGGCTTCCAGGCCCTCATCAAGCTCGGCCTCGTGCCCTACGGGGATATCCGGCCCATGCGGCAGGACAGCCCCACCCTCACGTATAATACCATCGGCCGCCACGTCTCCCGCATCGTGAAGACGCGCGTGACTTCCACCCTCTCCCCCTGGCTCATGGAAAATGAGTGTGGGGATACCTTCCTCGTCCCCGTCTCCCACGGCGAAGGCCGCTTTATCGCCACGGAAGAAGAGATCGCGCAGCTTTTCGCGGCTGGCCAGGTCGCCACGCAGTACGTGGATAGAGGCGGTGCGCCCTCCCTGGATTACCCATATAACCCCAACGGCTCCATGTACGCCATCGAAGGCATCACCAGCCCAGACGGCCGCGTCTTCGGCAAGATGGGCCACACCGAGCGCACCGGCTCATACTTGTATAAGAACCTCCCCGGCGACTACGACATGAGTATCTTCCGCTCCGGTGTGAAATATTTTAAATAGCAGTCAGTAAATAATATGCCACATGAAAAAACAACCGGTCTTCCCCGGTTGTTTTTTATAGCTTCTGATAACCGCCGCTCCTGGTTTCTTTTGCATCAGTCTGTAGTGTGCCTGTAGGGGTCGCTGTCCACAGCGACCCGCTGCTATTCGTTATCTAAGGTAATTGGTCGCTCCTCCAAATGTCTCCCGTAGGTCTATCCTGCCCACACAAGGCGCTCCGTTAATTATTTAGGTCTCTTTTGCCCTAGGGATCTCCCCCGCAGGGCATTTGAATCATGCCAAAGGCATTCCGCAACTCTCAACTCTCAACTCTCAACTTTCAACTCTCAACTTTTAAAATCCGTTCTTTCCGCTCACTCAGGTACGCTTCAAACGACCTCACCGTCCGGTTCACGACCATCTCCTTCGGGAAATCCTCCGCCTCCACCTCGCGGATGGAGTTTTCAAACGCTCCTACCTTGAAGCAGATGTGCGCGTCGCTGGATACCACGATGCGCACCCCGTTCTCCTTGCACAGCCGTATGATCTTCGAACAGTTCTCCAGGCTCCCCTTCCGCGCCGTGAAGCTGTGGTTGTTGATCTCCAGCAGCTTCCCCAGCCGCTTGGCTTCAGCGGTCACCGCGTCGTAATCCGCCTCGAAATACGGGTTCCCGGGGTGGCCGATGGCGTCCACATACGGGTTGTTCAGCGCGCCCAGGATGGCCGCGGTGTTCTGCTCCTTCGTGCCCGGGTCTATCACGATATCGTGGAGGGATGCGATCACGAAATCCAGCTTCTTCAGGTATGGGGCGGTTATGTCGATGTCCCCCTGGAAATTGGTGATGTTGGCTTCCGTTCCCTTGTAGATGCGCACCCCGTGGATCTTCCCGGGGAACATGTAGTACGTGCCGATGATGAATTCCGGCGCCGCGCCCTGTATTTCCGGCCCGTGGTCCGTCACGACGAATCCCTTCAGCCCCGCCTTCCTGGCGCATTGTGCGTTTTCGATGAGGGTGGAGTGTGCGTGCCCGCTTAGGATGGTGTGCGTATGCGTGTCGATCTCGATCTTCATTTTCCCTGTCCTTTATGAAATTTATATCGTATATGAACCTGCGTTCATATGCCATTTCGAACAGGGACTATTCTACTACAAAAGCGCGGGAATGTCACAACCATATAAATGTTAATACTATGTTTCTAAAAAAGAGTCTGTTTGAAGAGGGTCATTATAAAATCGGTAGTGCCTAATAATCCGTTTAAATCTAATCTTATTTATCAATTCGCCCCGCAGCTGTAGCTCTCCGGCTCCATCAGGATAGTGTATTTCTGCGGGAGCGGCCGCATCATGATCGCCTCCGCCGCCTGCTTTGCCTCCTCCTGTGTGGGGAAATCGACCATCCCGCTGCCGTCCGTGATGGGGCTTTTCACAGCGGGTTCGCATACCAGTTTGCCGTCATAGTACACCTGCAGGGGTTCGCCGGTGCCCGCCAGTTCCTGCGTGGCCGCTGCAAATTTCGCCGTTCCGCCCTCATCCAGCAAGAATATCAGGATCGCCCGGCCTTGCTCCGTATCCGCCTTCGCTGAAGTGAATTCCATGCTCGTGCAGACCACCGTGCCGTCCGCCTTTTTTATCTCCAGCAGGTGCGGCTCGGCGTCGCACAGTCTGTCGATCACTCCCCGCGCCTTCATCATCGTGTCATACCGGTCAAATTGCACCACGAGCGAGTGGTTCCTGCCCAGGACAAAGCGTTCGCCGGTGATGCCGTTGGCCGCCAGGGCCCTGCCGACGATATTCATGGTCCCGGCTCGCACCACATCGCCCGGCTCCGGCTGCAGGGTGATGCTGTAGTCGTACCCGCTGCAGGATGCCAGGGATGCTGCGATGATAATGGCCGCCAGGATGCCGGTGATCCTTTTCATGACCATGGGTGCCTCCTCCCGGTTATGCCACCATTATACATGAAGGATACATTTTCAGACAAGCCAGAAAGAAACAAGGAAATACCGGCTTTTAGGAGCGCTTGATCTTTGGTTTGCTGTCATATAGCGGTTACTAGTAATTATTCTAACTATTGGTTATATCCCTTGTTTTTAGTATTATTACTATTGTATAATTTCGCTTGTATAATTTACCTGCGTGTTCTGTTCATTACAGGTATCCATAGTTGAGTGATAATTGTCTCTTTAAAATTATTATGAAGCGGGGGGTATAAAACATGAAAAGAAAAATAGGTCGGTTCTTTATTTACTTCATTGCTGCTGTATTGTTATGTACGCTTTTCCCTGTGACCGGGCTGGCGGCGAGATCGGGGGATTTTGAATATGAGGTCAACGGCGGGAAGGTTACGATAACGGGCTATACGGGCAGCAGTACTTCTGTAACCATACCTTCAACGATCGGAGGATTACCGGTAACGGGGATAGGCGCTTCGGCTTTTGAAGATTCATCGATCAAAAATCTGACCCTGAACAACGGATTGATCGATATAGGCAAAAAGGCATTCTATGGTTCGGATTTAACGGGTATAAATTTACCTGGCAGTTTGAAAACGATCGGCATCAATGCTTTTTCTTATTGCTACAAGCTCGCGAATATTAATGTCGACCCTTCCAACACAGTATATTCCAGCCGGGACGGAGTATTGTTCGATAAAGGCGTGACATCGATATACCTATACCCTATCGGCCATACGAGAACCACTTATACCATACCGGGTACCGTGACTGAAATAGGATCGCTTGTGTTTATGGGATGTTCGCTGACAGAAATAATCATACCAGGCAGCGTAACCACCTTTGCGAATTTTGCATTTGACGGTTGCGAATATTTAAAGAATATAACAATACCGGGAAGTGTAGGTGTTATTCCAAGCGATTCATTTTTACATTGTTACAGGCTTGAAAATATCAATGTTGACCCTTCAAACTCAGTCTATTCGAGCGTGAATGGGGTTTTATTTGATAAAGAAGTAAAAGCACTTTTGATATACCCGATGGGAAGCAAGCGGATCAGTTATACCATACCGGACTCTGTAGTTGGTATAAGTAATGAGGCGTTTTCAATTGAAGCGCCGTTTGGTTCCAGCCCGGCTTTGAAAAGTGTGACAATACCGGGCAGCGTAGGGGCCATCGGTTATGAAAATTTCGGTGAATCACTGAAGAGGGCGGTTTTCAAGGGAGATGCTCCAACGATAGCATACGGCGTCTTTGACGATGCAGCTCCTGATTTTAAAATACTGTATCCCAAAGGGAGATCCGGCTGGAAGACCCCTTCCTGGAACGATTATCCCGCTTATCCGTATGATTTTCTCGTTACCTATGATTCCGAAGGAGGCAGCTTTATTCCCTGTGAGCCGGCCGACAGCGGCAGTGCGATTTCCGCTCCTGTCAACCCGGTCCGGACGGGATATACCTTCGGAGGATGGCGCGATGGATCCGGCGAACTATGGGACTTTACCAACGATAAGGTAGCTTCCGATGTTGCGCTGCATGCGAATTGGATTCCCAACACATATACGGTGAGCTTCAAAGCAAATGGCGGGACCGGGACCATGGGGCCCGAGAGTTTCACCTACGGCGAAACGAAGGCGCTTGCAGCGAACGCATTCACGAGGATGGGATATACGTTCGCGGGCTGGGCCACAAGCGAAACAGGGGATGTAGCATACCGTAACCAAGCCAGCGTTTCAAACCTGACCGCTGTGAACGGAGGCAGCATTACGCTTTACGCGAAGTGGACCTCTATCGCAAATACCTGTATTGTAACGTTCAATTCGCAGGGTGGCAGCACAGTTGCCAGTGTGGCGATCCCGAAATATTCCAAAATAGCAAAACCCGCGAATCCCACGAGGGCGGGTTATACGTTCGGGGGCTGGTATAAGGAAGCCAAATGCAAGCACGCCTGGAATTTCTCGATATACAAAGTAAATGGGAACACCACGTTGTATGCGAAATGGACCATTATCAAATACACCGTTCAGTTCGATTCCGAGGGTGGAAGCCATGTCTCAAGCAAGAAGGCAAATTACAACACGACGATTTCACAGCCTAAAAAGCCAAAGAAAACGGGATACACATTCGTAGCATGGTACAAGGAAGCGGGATTGAAAAACCTGTGGAATTTCACGGCGGACAAGGTTACCGCAAATATCACGCTCTTTGCTAAATGGAATATCAATTCGTATAGCGTCAGTTTCAATTCCAAAGGCGGAAGCAGCGTTTCAGGGATCAAGGCTGATTATAACAGCCTGATAACCGCTCCGAAGCCGCCTGTAAAAACCGGTTATACGTTTGCCGGGTGGTACAGGGAGTCAAAGTGCAAGCACGCCTGGTATTTCTCGATAAACAGAGTAAAAGGGAATACGACGCTGTATGCGAAATGGACCATTAACAAATACACCGTACATTTCGATTCTCAGGGCGGAAGTGCCGTACCTGACAAGATTGTGAATTACAACACTAAAATAGTGGTGCCGAAAGCTCCAGTGCTGGCGGGATACACTTTCGCCGGATGGTATGTGGAGAAAGGGTGCCTAACCAAATGGAATTTCGCCAAAGATACAGTTACGTCCAATACAACACTGTATGCGAAGTGGATAAAATAGTTTTTTTTAATGGCATTGATCACTTATATGAAATTTGCCAAATAGCCGCTGTGATTTATGAGCAGCGGCTGTTTTTATTATCGCAAAACAAAAACAGCCCGCTTTTCGGCGGGCTGTTTCTGCGCTATGCAAGGCGCTTTACGCGCTTACCATCTGCTGTTCTGGTTGTAGCTGGTATCACGGCGCTGCTGTTTCTTGATTCTGCGGCACTCGGGGCACCTCTGGGGTTCGTTTGCGAAACCCTTCTCGGCGTAAAACGCCTGCTCGCCCTCTGTGAATGTGAATTCCTGTCCGCAGTCTTTGCAGCGGAGAACTTTGTCTGCCATAATAAATGCAAACCTCCTTTTAATTTAGGAGCTGATAACTTCTGACTCAATGCTCCAATTACCAGGAGGTTGACTTGATCAAAAATTATTTTACTCTCTGCCAGTATATGCTGGCTAGACTAGATTAACACAAGCTTATTGCTTTGGCAACAGATTTTTATTGCCTGTTTTTGCCGATTTTCCACCTTATTTATACCTCTCCAATGAAAAAAGGCTCCCCTCCCGGAAAGCCCTGCTCTTGTTTTGATTGTGCCCTCTGTACGCCCCGTATTGCTTGACTATTAACGATCGATCTATCCCCCCGCAGGGTAATATAAATATCCCCGCAGGGCTTACCATAATTCTCAATTCTCAATTGTCAATTCTCAATTGTCAATTCTCAATTTCAATGCCGCAGGCATTGATATGTCCCTGCAGGGCCTACCTTAACTCTCAACTCTCAACTTTCAACTCTCAACTCTCCACTTTATCCGTTTCCGGCTTCTTCTTCCCGTAGAGGAATATGAAGTAGATCAGCAGCGCGATGGCGCCCAGCACCACGCACATGTCCGCAAAGTTGAATATCGCGAAATTGATCAGTTTAAAGTAGATGTAGTCCACCACGTACCCGTAGCGCAGCCTGTCGATGATCTGGTTGCCCACGCCCCCTGCGGCGATCAGCGCCGCGATGATCACGAGGCCCAGCGGCATGTCCTTCCGGTGTTTGATGAGGTACCACGTCGCCCCGATCACCACCAGGGAAGTCACGGTGATCAGCAGCCAGTCCATGTTCTGAAACATGGAAAAGGCCGCCCCCTGGTTTTCCGCGTAATGCAGGTGCAGCACGCCGTTGATAATGGGGACGTCCGGCTCGGGTTGGATGGGCATGAGGTGCAGCTGCACCAGGTATTTGATCAGCTGGTCCAGCCCCACCGCCGCGGCGAATACGCCGATGGCCGTCAATATATTCCGTAGGGACTTGTTTTTCGTTTCGCTCATGGATTTTTCTCCAATGTGTGGTTGCACAGCGCGCTTTCTATGATTGTTCGATTATACCACGGATCAAGTCCGTTGGAAATAGCATAAGCGGGAACGCCGTGCGGGCGGTGTGCCTCCGGGCTGTCAGCGGATCCGTTGTGTTTGTGCATCCAATGGAAAGGTGCGCGGCCAACCGCGCCATCCTCAATGTGTAGGGTTGGCCCTATGTGGCCAACCGCGCCATCCTCCATGCGTAGGGTTGGCCCTATGTGGCCAACCGCTATCCTCAATGTGTAGGTTGGCCCTATGTGGCCAGCCGCGCCATCCTCCATGCGTAGGGTCGGCCCTATGTGGCCAACCGCGCCATCCTCCATGCGTAGGGTTGGCCCTATGTGGCCAACCGTGCCATCCTCAATGTGTAGGTTGGCCCTATGTGGCCAACCGCCATCCTCAATGCGTAGGGTTCGCTCAAATCCACCCATATGGATTGCTTGCGGTCTATGCGGTCGTATGTGGCAAGGCTGACCGATACTGAGCTCGTTCCAGAGCTCCGCCACGTACGCGTTCCGTGTTGGGTCACAGATAAATAATTGGACCCCCTTTGCAGGAGGTCCGCGTTTGCGCCTTGTGACCGGCGCCTCATTTGCGATTTGGTCCAGGCAGCCGCGCTCCGCGGGCCTGCCTTGTTATCTGTACCAAACGTCTGTGAATAGGATTTGCATATTTCATTCCCCTTTCTGCTCACCGGAAGGCTTCCCCTCATGCCAGCAGCGCAGGGAAAGCACTCTCAGTCGTAATGATTCCTCGTAAAGGTTCGCGATCTCCCGGGTTTGTCTTTCATTGCTTCAGCTCCCTTCTTCCGTGTTTGGGACACGCGCGCGTGCGCGTTGATCTCGGTTCCTTTTCATCCATAGTATATTACCAATTCTTTGGGAATGCAAGCGTTTTTGCATAATTTCCTGCAATTATTTTTCGACAAAGCGTACCAGGAGGACATTTATGCATGATCTCCCGTCATATTGCACCTGAACGGGCGTTTGCCTGCATTTTCCTGCCGGTTTTATGCGTATTCGTATATTCCCAGCGTACCATCCTGCAATTTCCATGGATTGGACTTGCAAATCCGTGATATGCACCAAAATGGAGGAACCAATTATCTGTGTGTGGGATATGGCAAATCAGGCGGATAGTCAGCGGGAGTTGCCCTGATCTTCTTTATGGCACCAGCGTCAGGAGATACATCGATAGCGGGATGACGAGGAAGCTCATCAGCATCGTCCAGATGAAAGCTTTTGCGGCATGGCCCGTATCCGCGTTGTACCGTGCCGATACGATCACCACGTTCGTCATCACGGGCAGCACGCCCTGGATCACGAATACGCCCCGTTCCACCCCGCCGATGCCGAAAGCGGTGGAGAGCACATACATCAGCACCGGCATGATGGCCGCATGTGAGAGTACCACCAGGATAACGGACCAGTCCGGTTTGAGCCCCTTTTTCAGTCCCGTCTGGTGCATCAGCGCCCCCACAAAAAGGATGGATAGGGGCACGGTCAGGGCCCCCAGGTAATCGATGGTCTTCATCAGCACGTCGGGCACCTTGTCATTCACGCCCAGCAGCACCAGGGTGATGCCGAGGAGCGAGCCCACCAGGGGCGGCGAGACCACGCCTTTGAGCGTATCCATGGAAAGGAATCCGGGCCTTCCCTTTGCGCTTCCGTCCGGGAGTGCGCCTGTGAATGCGCTCCCGCTGCGTTTGATCATGTATGTGCCCAATGTCCAAAATAGCAGGGAGGTGGGGACGAAGCAGTACAGGTTGGGCAGCAGTCCCGCGTCCCCGTACAGGGCTTTTACGACCGGGATCCCCACGAAGATGGTGTTGGAAAAGGCGAAGTTGCACAGGAATACGCCCCTGCGCTCCTTCGGCATTTTGAAGGCGTAGGCGAGGATCAGCCCCAGGCCGAACGAAACGGCCACCACGATGGCGGGTACGGCCAGCGAGCTGCCCGACTGTAATAATGTATCATGCGTGAACTGTTTTACGATGTTGGAAAAAAGGATACACGGCGCTGCCACGAAAAAGACAGCGTTGGAGAGGAAGCTGATGTTGTTTTTGTTGATGACTTTCGTCAGGCTCAGGATATAGCCCAGCGCCGTGATGAGGAAAAGGATGATAACGGCTTGTATCGAGTTCCAGACCAAATTCTTCGCCTGTGCCTTTCTTTTGTCTTATCAAGGCAGTAATCACATGTCAGGGGTCATAACAAGTTCACTGATGATCAAAGTCCCCCGCAGGGCCATATAATCATGCCCGCCAGGGCATTCCGCAATTATTAATTATTAATTCTCAATTGTCAATTCTCAACGAACGCATTGTACGCCGCCGCCACCGCGCGCTCGAAGTCCTCGCATTCCACGCCCACGATGATATTCATTTCGCTGGACCCCTGGTCGATCATGCGGATGTTGACCTGGTTCTGCGTCATGGCGCCAAAAAGTTTGGCCGCGATGCCCATATGGCTCACCATGCCCTCGCCCACCGTCGCCACCAGAGCCATGTTTTCCTGCACTTCGATGCGCGAAGGCATGGCGCGCTCCTTGATGCCTTCTATCACGCTGTCCAGTTTGCCGTTGAGCTGGCTGTCCGATACCACCACGCACAGCGTGTCGATGCCCGTCGGCATGTGCTCGATGGAGATCCCGTGCTCCTCCAGTACCGAGAGGACCCGCCGCGCAAAGCCCAGTTCCACGTTCATCTTGTCTTTTTCCATGGATATGACGGTGAAGCCCTTCTTCCCCGCCACGCCCGCGATCACGTACTTGCGGGATTTCTTCGGCAGTTCGGGTACGATCATCGTGCCGGGTTCGTCGGGGATGAAGGTGTTGCGCACGTTGATGGGGATGCCTGCCTGCCGCACGGGGAAGATCGAGTCTTCATGCAGCACGCCCGCGCCCATGTAGGATAGCTCGCGGAGTTCGCGGTAGGTCACGTATTCCATCTTGTATGCGCTTTTCACCAGCCGCGGGTCGGCCATGAGGAAGCCCGATACGTCCGTCCAGTTCTCGTATACCTCGGCCTCCACCGCGCGCGCCACGATGGCGCCCGTGATGTCCGATCCCCCGCGGGAAAAGGTCTTGATCCCGCCAAAGGGCCTGCTCCCGTAAAATCCCGGGATGATGGCTTTTTTATGGCTGGCCAGCCGGTTGCGGATGGCCTCGTAGGTGCGTGCGGTATTGAGTTCCCCGCTCTCGTGGAAAAAGATCACTTCCGCCGCGTCGATGTAGTCGTAATCCAGGTATTTGGCCAATATCATCCCGCAGAGGAATTCCCCGCGGCTCGCCACATAGTCTGCCGAGGCGGCGTCCCCGATCTGCCATTTGATATATTGGTAGTGGGAGCTCAGGTCCAGGTCCAGGCCCAGTTTTTGGATGATCTCGTCATACCGCGCCGTGATCTGTGTAAACTGCGCTTCGAAGGGCTTGCCTTCCTTCACCAGCTTGTGGCAGGCATAGAGCATATCCGTGACCTTCACGTCTTCCTTGCACCGTTTGCCCGGCGCCGACGGCACGATATAGACCCGTTCGGGGTCGCCCAGTACGATGTCCCGCACCTTCTTGAACTGCCCGGCGTCCGCCAGCGAAGTGCCGCCAAATTTGGCTACCTTGATCCCCATCCAAAAAACCCCTAACTGCAATCAAAGTCCGGAAAATGAGCCGCAGTGGCTGCGGTTACGCAGCGACTGCGGTCATGCCGCCAATGCGGTTAATATATAATTATAATTATGCAATCTATGCATGTCAAGGATTCATAAAACCCGATTCGGTATACATTCCCATTTATAATAATGCGCGAAGCGCACCTTCATTGTACATTTTACTTTGTACATTATACATTTGTATTCCCTGGTACATCAGTCTGTAACTTTGCGTGCTTCAAAATAAAAGCGTTTGTCGTCCGCGTGCCCGATGGAAAAAGCCTTTCGCGGCAGCGGCCCGTGTGCCTCCACATAAGGGAAAAGCTCCTCCTTCTCCACCTTCGGCATCAGCACCGCGGCGCAATCCCCCCGTTTCGCCATCCCGGAGAGAGCTTCCTCCCCGTGGACGTAGTCGATACGTACGCCCGGGGTTTGCCCTGCATATTCATTCAGCGCCTGCTCCAGCTGCCGGATGGCATCGATGGCGCCCCCTCCTGGAAGCCGGATGGCATGGTCTTCGTTGCGTATGATCAATCGCGGTGAACCTTCCCCGCCCGCTTCCAGCCTTGCCCGCAGTGAATCTTTGAGGAACTGTGGCAGCCCGGTCGTGTCCCCGAATACCGCGCGGTGGATGGGGTGGAAGCGCATCGCGCCGCTGTGCAGGTTCACGATCTCCACCATGGCATACCGTGCCGGATGGTCGGGCCGTATGTTCCCCTGCGCCTTCAGGTTTTCATAATGCGTCTTTCCGGTCGCCAGCGAATGGTTCCCGTCCCCTACAGCAAAGAGGATGGGGTCGCTGCGCAGCTCTTCCTGTTTTGTTTTCAGCTTCAACAAGGCTTCCGTGATGTCAGCGGCGCCCTGCATATCCCCCGGGATGAACCAACCTTCCACCCTGCCCCCGCCCATCATCAGTTCGAAGCCGTACAGCCTTTGAAATTCCTGCCTTCGTTCATACAGTGGCTCAATCAGTGTGTTCTCCGGGTCGTCGGTCAGTACCATGATATGCGGCAGTTCAAAGATTGCCCCGTCCCGCACCCTCAGCCGGGGGGGGATGCGCTCGCGGATCGTCCCTTCGGTAGGCCGTATGGGAGATCTGGAGTCGGGGGAAAAGTCGTAACTTTCCAGGTCGATGCACGCCAGCAGCCCCAGCCGGACGCCGTCCTGCGTCTCCCGCCGCACCAGGATGAATCCTTCGCCGATGGAGGCGAGTGTGCCGTCCGAGGCATATTTTTTCATTGTATCATGGATGTTTGCGATGCATGCCGTTTCCGCACCCGTCCCCAGGCGGTACTCGGGCAACACACACCGCAGCGTGGACGGGCGATCTCCGACATGCTTCTCAACGCGTCCCCAGTATGCGGGTTCCGATGTATACTGGTCGCAGGCGATCACCGCCCATTTTTCCATATCCGCGCCCTTTTCCGGCATCAAGATATCCGGCATCGCCGTATGGCATTCCGCCAGCTTCCTGCGTATGTCATCCATCATTCAAACCCCCGGTTTTCGTATAAGGATACTCTACCACATTCGGACACAATATTCACCCCAGGGCATGGTTTATTGCGCTTTGCAAGAAAGGATGTTGGCGGCACCTTTTTGAATGCATACTGATTGATTCAGTCCAGGCTCGTTTTTAGCTCTTTTGCCTTTTCCTGTTGGGATGCTTGCAGCACCGTATCAAGTATGTCCGCGATCCCCGTTGCAGCCTCCAGCGCTTCGGCATAAACCTGAGGCGATTCAATAGGGAATGTGATAAATGGCATGACGATCTCCCTGTACCATTTATGTGATGATTTGATGATGATCTTCATATCCCTGCAAAGTACTTTGCTCTCCCCATCATCTCCATATGGGTTCATGGTTCCAGCGGTATAAGGCCACCTCCTGATGGTTTGCCCGTCCTTGATCATTTCATAGGAGAGGATATCTCTGGTCCGTAGCAGTGACCCGTCTGGCCACACACCGCACCGGATCAGGGTTCTTCCCTTCCTGGCGTCATAGGCGAATTCATTCGGCCCGAACATGATGTCCCTGTCAGGTTTCATGTTGTATTTTCTTAGTTTCCCTTCAAAAGATATCTCCTTGCGCACGATATAGCCCTTGCTTTCGGAATCGGCACGCTTTCCGGCAAATCTGTGAATAAGTAGTGCTAAACCACAGACTAGCGCGATCACCACGACCAAGCCCAGGAAGTAGATCAGATTTACGAAATCAAAGATCTTCATGTCTATATCGATCATGCTTTTCTCCAATCGCTGTAAACTTGTATGGATGCAACTCGTTATAGTTCATATTACCATATTATAATAGCAATACCATATCATTCATTCTTTTTGCAGCATGCAAAAAGGGCGCCCCGCAGTACATGCAGGCGCCCTGTTTATTTTCATCCTATCAATCAAAAGGATCGGTTCAGTTCCGGCTTTTCTTCTGCTTCTTCATGTTGCTCGCGATCAGCAGGCCCGCTGTGATGATGGCCACCACGGCGAAGATGCCCAGCGCTACCGAAAAGAACGGCTTGTAGAACCAGGGGTTGAATTGGGCCAGGATCATGAATGTCAGTATGAAAAGCCCAAGGACGATGCATACGTGCGGGATCAGCCTTTTTATGATTTGTTTGATCATCTTCATCTTCTCCTATTCTTTCGGGATGTAAACGATATCGCTGACCGGCCTGCCGCCGTCCTGGGGCTTGCTCGCCGTTTTTCCGCCAAATGCCATCTCGGCCGAGTGTCCGCCGTCCAGGTTGAAGGCCGCCTTGCATTTCAAATCCGCAAAGAGCTTCGAGAGCTGTGTCAGGGTCATTCCGTCCGATTTGCTCGGATTCCCCACGTCCACCATCACGAAACAGTAATGCCCGGGTTCGTAGTATCCGATCGCGGATCTTGCGTTCGCCCGCATCAGCGTGGAGTTGAATTCAGTCATTGGCTTCCCGTCTTTCAGTAGCATCGGCCCGAATGTCCACACCTGCCAGGCGCCCTGGCTTTTCAGTTTATCCACATCCAGCTCGTTTGCCGTATAGGTCTGCATGGTCCCGTCATAGTTCAGCACCAGCTGGTCGGATTCCTTCGCCCCGTTGGGGTACCATTTTCCGTTCCGTATCACGACGCCGCGGTTCGCCGAGCAGTAGTCTCCGTTGATGGCCACGACCGCGTTGTTTTCCTGGCCGATCTTGGTGGCATGCTCCGTCGCGCCCATCTTGTCAGGGTTCTTGGCAAATGCGGTCTTGAAGTACTTCAGGTCGGCCAGATAGATATCCACCACATAATAGACGACACCGCCATTTTGTTTTTTCTCATAGCTTACGTTTATATTGGCGCTCTTGTAGGAGTTTTCGGTCTGCACCACTTCGCCTGTGGTGAATTTATCCGCGAATTTACCCCGCCAGGAGGTCGGGTCGGTCGCTGTCGATGGCGTGGGGGATAGGGTCGGTTCCACAGAGCCCGAAGGACCAGGCGTCGCCTCTTTGGATTGGGTCGGGGTAGGTGTACTCGCTGTTGTCTTGGTTGGCGCGGGGAGGTCGATTCCTTCCTGCTCGTTTGCCACTTCGTAGTTGGTGATATAAAAAACCAGCAGGATCAGCGCCGCGGCCAGCACATCTGCCACGATAGCCAGGATCAGCCTGCCTTTACGCTTCCTCGGGCCTGCGGGCGGATTTCGTGGCGGTTGCCGCCTGTCGCCGCCGTCGTCATCGTCCTGTATCCGGGCCTGGGGTATCCTCGTCCTTTGCTCCGCCGGTGTACCGGCCGGGCGGGGTGGTTCGGGCTCCCCGAATATATCGTTCCTGTCTCTCACAGATCCACCTCCTCATTGTTTGGGGATAAGCTCTATTCGTCCTGATCCGTTATGTATATCATGTCCGCCGTTCTGCGGTATTCCGGGGCCGGCTGGTTGATACGATTACCCATAAAGGCCATTTGCGCTGTGCCGCCTCCGTCCAGGTTGAAAGCCTCTTTGCATCCCAGTTCAGAGAAGAGTTTGGAGAGCTCGCTCATGGTCATCCCCCTGGATCTTTTGATCCTGCCTTCCACATTTACGAAGCAGTAATGCCCCGGTTCGTAATACCCCACCGCTGTCCTTGGGTTCATGCGGCCGGCGACGGTCGAATTGAATTTCGTCTTGGGCTGCCCGTCCTGCAGCAGCTGCGGGCCGAATGTCCAGGCCTGCCAGAGATTCTCGTCATCGAGCATGTCCATTGTGAATTCACCCTTTAGCAGGGTCTTCATGGTGCCGTCTTTATACATGAATAAGACGTCCCCGTCCCGGAATAGCTTGGGGTCCTTGTATTTCGGGCTCCACTTCGCCTCGCCCGTGTGGTTGACCCCGTTGCGCAGCACGGGCCCCGCGTTTTCGGTGCAGTAGTCTCCGTTGATGGCCGCCACCGCGTTATGCGTCTTGCTCATCGCGTCCACAAATTCGGGATGGCCCGGCGAAAATTTATTTTTGGAGAAAGCCGTGCGGAAATACCTGGCGTCCGCCACATAGATGTCGATTACGCGGTATGTGACGCCGTCTTTCTGCACCATCTGCCAGCTCACGTTGACGTTCTTTCCCTTGTACGAATTTTCAGTCTGCTCCGGTTCCCCCGTGGTGAATTTGTCCGCGAATTTCGCCCGCAGGTCCTTGGGGTCCGGTGTGGGGGTCGGCGTTGCCGTCTGTGTCGGTGTAGGCGACGGGCTGTTGATTGCAGCGGGGGAAGGCGTGTTCGTACTGATTATAGACGATACCGGAGGCGTATTGGTTCCCGTATCTTCCGGTGAAGGCGTTATATTGGTCACGTAAAATAGCAGCAGGACCAGCCCCGCGATCAATACGTCCGCCACGATGGCCAGTATCAGCCGGGATCTGCGGGGTCCGCCGGAGGGCGGTGCGCCTTTGGGCGGTCCTCCTGCCGGTCTGCCGTATGTTTGCGGTTCTCTTCCGCTGTCCGCAACCCTCTGTCCCGTCCTGGCTTGCTGCCGGGGCTCAGGGCTTCTCTCGGTGGGTTTTCCGAATATGTCGTGTCTGTCGCTCACGTTGTTCTCCAGGAATATCGTTAATATTTGCCGTTTTCCGGCGCCTCCGCCGGCTTCATGATATCTTAACATTCTGCGCAAATATATGTCAATCTTCTGAAGCCCGTCCCGGTGTAACATTTATGCGCGCAGGCCCGTTCGGCTTCTGGTTTATTGACTTTTCAGGCGCGGATATAATATATTTATATGATGTAAAGAAAAGCAAGGGATTCAGCCTGCTTGATGATATCAGTAGGCTCTTTTTAAGGAGTGCAACTGCAGATGGATTTCAGAGCCGTGGAGAAAAAATGGCAGAAGGTCTGGGAGGATACGAAGCTCTATTCGTTTGACAAATCCCGGACGGACAAAAAGTGGTATGTTATGGAGATGTTCTCCTACCCCTCCGGCGCCAAACTGCATGTGGGCCACTGGTATAATTACGGCCCGTCCGATACCTATGCCCGTTTCAAGCGGATGCAGGGGTACAATGTCTTTCATCCCATGGGGTTTGATGCCTTCGGCCTTCCCGCGGAGAATTACGCCATTAAAACCGGCATCCACCCCCAGGATTCCACACTGAAAAACATCGAGACCATGGAAGGCCAGCTGCGCGCCATGGGTGCCACCTTTGACTGGGATTATGAAGTTAAGACCTGCCTTCCCGATTATTATAAATGGACGCAGTGGTGCTTCCTCCAGCTCTATAAAAAAGGCCTCGCCTACCGCAAGGAAGCGCCCGTGAACTGGTGCCCCTCCTGTAATACGGTATTGGCCAACGAGCAGGTGGTCCAGGGGCTGTGCGAACGCTGCAAGAGCGAAGTGACGAAAAAGAACCTTACGCAGTGGTTTTTCAAAATAACAGCCTACGCGGAAGAGCTGCTCCAGGGATTGGATGCGTTGGACTGGCCCGAAAAGACCAAGGCCATGCAGCGCAACTGGATCGGGAAGTCGACGGGCGGGGAGATCACTTTCTCCATCAAAGGCGGCGGCGATTTCACCGTCTTCACCACCCGCGCCGATACGCTTTTCGGCTGCACCTACTGTGTGCTCGCCCCCGAACACCCGCTGGTGAATACGATTACGACGGCGGAGCAGAAGCCTGCCGTGAAGGAATACATCGAGCGTACCTTGAAAACTTCCGAGATAGACCGTCTCTCCACCGCGCGGGAAAAGACCGGCGTCTTTACTGGGGCATACGCTGTCAATCCGATCAATGGCCGCGAGGTGCCCATCTATATCGCGGACTATGTCCTGTTCAGCTATGGCACGGGCGCGGTGATGGCTGTGCCCGCGCATGATGAGCGCGACTACGCCTTTGCCACGCAGTACCAGCTGCCCATTGAACGGGTGATCAAATCCGCCGACGGGTCAGCGGATGATCTGCCCTTTGTGGAGTATGGGGTGCTTGTCAATAGCCCCCGGTTTGACGGGTTGACTTCCGCCGAAGGCAAGGATGCCATCATCGCGGAGTTGAACAAGGGCGGCAGGGGCAGTCAAAAGGTGAATTACCGCCTGCGCGACTGGCTCATTTCCCGCCAGCGCTATTGGGGCGCACCCATCCCGGTCGTATACTGTGAAAAATGCGGTGAGGTCCCCGTTCCCGAGGACCAGCTGCCTGTGACGCTGCCTTATGACGTGGATTTCACGCCCGACGGCACGTCCCCGCTGCGCAAGCATGATGGGTTCATGCATGCTGAATGCCCCAAATGCGGCGGCAGGGCCACGCGGGATCCCGATACCATGGACACCTTCGTGTGCTCCTCCTGGTATTTCCTGCGCTACCCCGATGCGCACAATGATAAGCAGGCATGGGATAAGCAGTGGATAGATGAGCTTTTGCCCGTGGACAAATACATCGGCGGCGCCGAGCACGCCTGCATGCACCTGCTCTATGCCCGCTTCTTCGTCAAGGCGCTGCGGGACGCCGGGTTCCTCTCCTTTGATGAGCCCTTTCTCTCCCTCGTGCACCAGGGCACCATCCTGGGGCCGGATGGGGAGCGCATGAGCAAATCCCGCGGCAATGTGGTATCGCCCGATGACTATATCAAAAATTACGGGGCCGATATCTTCCGCATGTACCTCATGTTCGGCTTCTCCTATATCGAGGGCGGCGCGTGGAACGATGACGGTATGAAAGCCGTCTACCGCTTCCTGGAGCGCGTGGAGCGCCTCGTGGAGCGCGTGAAAGCTGCTCCGGTGGCCAAAGGGGATCAGAGCAGGTCGGCGCTTGGTTATATACTGAATAGCGCCATAAAAAGCGTGGCGCAGGACCTGGATGCCTTCTCGTTTAATACCGCCATCGCCCGCATCATGGAGCTTGTGAATGCGCTCTACAAGTATCTAGATGGCGGCAATGTGGATGAATACGTCAAGCACTCGATCAAAGCCCTTATCCTGCTCCTGGCCCCCTTCGCCCCGCACTTCGCCGAGGAATTGTGGGAGATGATGGGTGGTAAATATTCTGTATTCAATCAGTCGTTTCCCGTGGCCGATGAAAGCGCGCTCATCCTGTCCATGGTCGAAATACCCGTGCAGGTCAATGGCAAGCTGCGCGGCGTGGTGAACCTGCCGGCAGGGCTTTCCAATGAGGAGGCGCAGGCTGCGGCGCTGGCGGATGAAAAGATCAGCGCCATGCTCGCCGGGTTGAATGTTGTGAAGGTCATCGTGGTAAAGGATAAGATCATTAATATCATCGCCAAGTAGCCTTGCAGTTGCAGGGCCGGATCCCGGGATTTGTGAAATGGCATGGAAATTGCTGGCCTTCCGTTGCAGATACTGTAGCGGAAGGCCTTCTCTTTGGATCGGGATTCTGCTGTCTGGCCCGGGGGGTTGGTCCGGATATCAGCACAGGATTGCACGCCCGTTCCTGCATGGTTTACCCGATATCAGTCCGCCTTCCTGGCATTTTCCGGACTTTCTTTGCAGAATATGAAAAGCTCTCCTTTTTTCGGAGAGCTCGTCAGGTAACTTTATGCTGGTTTACGATGCCGTCTCAATGTACTTGAGCGCCTGCTCCACCGAATCAAAAAGCTCCATCTCCATTTTTGACATGGCTTTGAGCACTTTGAATATGGCAGGGTTCATTCCGATGACTGCGCTCATTTTGAGATAGGGCGCGTGGAGCTGGGCATAGCGTTTGGCCTCAGCGCCCGTTTCCCCCGAGAGGTTCAACCCCGTGAAATCGATGATGGTATAGGCCGATTTTTCAGGTTTTATTCGAAGCAGCTCATAGCCTTCTTTCAGGATGCCGATGGCGTCCTCCGGCTTGGGCAGGTGGCTGCAGTCCTGCACGATGACTTCCTTGTTCCCGGCTTTCATGGTCTTTACAGGCATTGTCATCCCTCCTATGATCATTGTTGATGCTTATATTGCCTCTTTTGTTACGATACCGATTCCATATATTGCACGGCTTCCTCCATCGTGGCGCATAGCTGGATGTTTCGCCGTGCCAGCGTCTTGATCACCGAAAAGATCAGCTTGTGCATGTTGTCCAGCCCCACTACCGCCGCTTCCTTGATATATGGGGTGTTGTTGGCCGCATATTGCTTGAACGCTGCGCCCACTTCACCGTTCACTTTTGACCCTGACAGGTTTGTGATCAGGTGGACCGATTTTTCGGGTTTGCTCGCGATCATCTTGTTCCCATCATTCAGGGTCTCGTAAAGTTCCGTATCGCTGAAGATATTGGAGCAGTCCACCACGACTAGCTCCTTGTTTCCCGTTTGTATTGTCTTTACACGCATTTAAGTAGCCTCCGTTTTATTGTTTTGCAGTTCTTTTATTTATCGTCATTGCAGGCAGTCCGCTTTATACCAGCGGCATGCGCGGGTATCGGTACACTTCGGGGATGGAGCAAACCGTATTGCCTATTGTACGGATTCCATGTATTGGACGGCCTCTTCCAGCGTACCGGCCAGCTGGAAATTACGTTTCGTCAAGATCTTGATCACGTTGAATATGATATGCTGCATGCTGTTGAGGCCCACCACCACGCTCTCCTTCACATACGGGGTGTTGGCCAGCGCATATTGCTTGAATGCCGTGCTCACATCGGTATCCACCTTGGAGTCTTTTACATTGGTGATGATGTAGACGGATTTTTCCCCTTTCGTCGCCACCAGCTTGCTTCCTTCCTTCAGTGTATCAAAGAGTACGTCCTTTTCATTGTTCAGATCGGAGCAATCCACCACGATCACTTCTTTCTTCCCGGCCTGGATGGTCTTTACGCGCATTTTGTTTCTCCCTCACATTCCTTTTTTTGGATGGCTCTAATAATATAACGGCGTATGCAGCATTGAACTTAACACCTTCGGAACAGTTTCCTGGGCTGATGCTGGCTCCAGAACAAATTTCATGATTGATATTTTTGCAGGCATAGTGGCGGCAGGTTTCCCTGCCATCGGTACAAACGCAAAGCGATGCTCACACGGGCGCATTCCTTGCCTGCCATGGACCGGATTGGATCGTCCTGTTTGCCCCGTGCGCCAGTGCGCGGTGACTTTTTTTGCCTTACAGTAATACATCCTGCCGGATTTCCATATCCTTCGGATGCTCGGTCTTGATTTCATACCGGGGCGGAATATAATTGGTCCTGCAGCAATACTTGTTCCTTTTCATAACCATGCAAAGCATGCCGCTGCCGGCGCACATCCGCATATACTGGTACTGGCTCCATCCCCGTTTCTTTCATCCCCTCCCGCCTGCTTCATGAAAAGGAGGTCGGCCCCATGGTTTCCCGCTGCGTTGTTTATGTCGCTGTGCTGCTGCTCGTATTGGCGCTTACTGCCTGCACAGGCTCTGTGCAGGTGACCTTCGCACCCGCTCCCATCGGATCACCCCCTCCGGATACGCCTTCACCTTCCATCGGATCATTCTCTGCGCATACACCTTCTCTGCTCCCGGCAACGAGTGCCACGGCTGCAGATGCCCCGCCTTCACCTGCTGCTGTTTCACCGGCGCTGGACGTCCCTTTGCCTTCACGGGTGCCCTCGCCGTCGCATGCCACGCCTGCCCCGTCGGCGGTAGACAAGGCGCTTCCGTCCGACACCAAAGTGATACCCTCCATGTCTCCGCCGCCCCCCTCGCCCACGGTCGTCATCAAGGATGTGACGTCCAAAGTGATCAAGGACCTGGTCAAGGGTGTCAACGATGCGCGAGCGGAGGCGCGCACGCCTGCGCTTGGTACGTTGAATTCGCTTATCGCGTCCAGCAGGAGCCATGCCATCGCCATGGCCACCCGCCAGGAGGTATTCCGGCAAAGGCATGGGGACAGGGAAGGTGCCGCCAGGTACTTCAATTACATCACGCCGCGTCAGGCAGCATACATGCTCGCCAGATCCAGCGGCATCGACCGTGATGCGGCGCTGGGCAAGATGGGAGCGGGCCTGTGTTTCAGCAGCGATGGCTATTTTTATCTTTGCATCACGGCCAACCATGTCGTGATCGTCGTATCCCCGCATGGATGAGGCGGCGGACTGATGCCATGCATAATGCGCGTATAATTTTAAATTAGGGCTATGTTGGTGTAATGCACCAGCATCAGGCATATATTATCTGCTTATACCATAATGGTGTTTGGTTTCCATTTCTGATATAATACGCATATACGAATGATGCTTTGCGCTTCATAAATGACTGTTCAGTTGGTTTGGAGGCGGTGCAGCATGGAATATATCTCCGCCTGTGAGGCGTCTCAGAAATGGGGCGTATCCGTCCGGCGCGTGCAGTACCTGTGCAGCCACGGTATGGTGCCGGGTGCCATGCGTATCGGAAGGGCCTGCGCCATACCCGCAGATGCGGAAAAGCCCGGGGATGCCCGCTGCAAAGCCGGCCGCCAAAGCACCGATGGTATGGAGCAACCGCCCCTGTCTCTGCACGGCAACGGGGATCTGTATGCGCAGTTCTTTGAACATTTCCCTTTCCCTATCCAGATCTATACCCCCGATGGGACTGTCGCTTATACCAATGAAGCATTTCTGAAGATATTTAAAATCTCCGGCAGAGAACTGATGAATGGGAAGTACAATATCCTGCAGGACCCCGACATTGGGAAGTGGGGGATCAAAAACGACCTCGCAAGGGCCTTTACTGGCGAGACCATCCAGATAAACGATATCAAGGTTCCGGTACGGGACCTCGTGGCCAGGGCCTGCGGCCGTGATCTGTCCTTTGAAAGCATCTATCAGAATATTTACGTTTTTCCCATTCATAAAGATGGTGTATTTGCTTACGTGGTTGCCGTTTTTATTACATCGCGCTTTTATCATGGCCGTGAGGAGATCATGAAAAGCAGGGAATACATCGAAAGCCACTGGCGGGAGCCATTCGATATCGACAGGGTCGCTGCGGCAGTCAGCCTGAGCAAATACCATTTCGCCCGCCTGTTCAAGGAGCACACCGGCATGACCCCGCATGGCTATTATCAGGATATCAAGCTCGGCAAACTCAAGGAGAGGCTGTGTGATGCCAATCTTACCGTCTCCCAGGCCTTTGCCGATTGCGGTGTGGATTACAACGGGTATTTTGCGAAGCTGTTCCGGGAAAGGGCCGGTATGACCCCCTCTCAATACCAGATTGCGATGACCAGAAAATGACCAGGCTCCGGTCATAGGCTTCCGGCCGGCCGTTAGGCTCCTGAAGCTTTTTTTGTATATACAGCAATGGTTTTACTATATAAAGCACTGGTTCAGTATCCGTTTTTGCCTTGGCCGGGTATGCTAGGGGTTAGAGTAGCAAAGTATGTCCATCCGAAAGAAGCGGGTTCCAATGTAGAAACGGCTTGCTTTTGTGAAATCGCATTCCCCGCTATACGCATCTCACCGCCTGTACCCGTTGCAGTTGCGGTGAAGCCCATTCGGGGAGTGCAAGACCAGGGTCCATCTCAACATGCGCAGGTGCTGCTGCCCATGGCCGTTCCGGGTGCTTACGGCAGTCCCGCCCCTGAAAGGATTTGTGTTGTATCGCAGTGCGGTAATGACAGGTAGTACACCCTTCGCCTCATGGGATATTTTCCCGGCTGGTGTTTGTAGGCCCCCGTTTTCGTTTCTCCCCATGCACCCATACCCCTGGTTATTTCCCCCGGGATACGAATATATATGATAGGGTCGCGCCTGTGCATATATGGATTGGATGAGTTCTATAGGGTAAGTTGGAATATATATATTAACAGTATGTCATTTCTGTCACCTGTTACCGCTCATATTGGATTGGATGGAAGGAGTGTTCATATGAAAACGAAGCGTATCCTGAAGGTTATCGTCACGTCGCTCGTCTGCCTCGCCCTCGTCGTCCCTGTCTTCCGGGTGGCTGGGGCCATCGTACCTGTCGTCACCCTTGCGGAGAATCCGCAGCTGTACAATATGCTCCACAGTTACGCCCCCACCGAGATCGATCCGGGCGGAACAGGCGAGATCTACTACAATGAGCTGCAGAGTTATACTGCGGGCGGCTCGGGCATCATGAACCTCTGGGGGGATGGTCTCAGCGATGACCAGAAACTCACCAGCATCGAGGGGCTCCAGTACCTCACCCAGATCACCAACCTGAACCTCCGGCATAACCGGATCACGGATATCACGCCCCTGCACGCGCTGCAGCAGCTCCAGCAGCTCAATATTTCATACAATAGTATTTCGGATATCGCCCCGCTGGGGACCATGGCCAACCTCCATTTGCTCAGCGTGGACAACAACCTGCTTACGACCCTGAGTTCCTCCGTGCACATGAGTTCCACCGGGACCAATTATCTGGGGGTCCAGAATAATTACCTCACGCGGGCAGGCCTGCTGCCGCTGACAGGGGATACGACCATAGACCTTGTTTATGCCCAGGGCAATTTCATGGACCCCTCGGCGGACCTGGGCGGTATCCTCGCCAAACCCGGCGCCGGCATAGCGCATAATGACCAGATCCGGCTGAATGTCGCTTGGAACGGCAATAGCCTCGGCACGCCGGATTCCCCGGGTTCAGCGGGGCATTACTATGGTTCGGACATATCCTACGTGGGCGTGCATGATGTCACCGCCGGCCTTACGTTCATGGGCTGGGATCTTCCCGGCGGCGGGGATCTGGATTTCCCCTGCAATACCGCTCCGCCGCCTGCCAATATCACGCTTGCGCCGCCCCTTCCCGCAGGGGTCTCCAATGTTGATTTCTCCGCCGAAACGGCAGATCTCACATTCAATGCCGTTTATGCCCATAGTAATGCCGACCTCGACGGCCCGGGCAATAATCGGGGCACGGTCGTTTATAACGCTTCCACCCTGCATTACGACATAACGCTGGATCCGTGGGACAGGAACGTCACGCTGCACCCGGATCCGGTGGAGGCGCATGCCACCTACACGATCAATGGCATATCAGCCGCCTCCAAGACGTTTGACTGCAGCCCCGGGATCCCTGTAAATGTCACCATCGTGGTCACGGCACAGGATCGGATACACACCCGCACCTATACCGTCACCATCAGGCGCACCCAGCCCGCGTACGGCAAACTTGCGGGGTTCACATTTACGCCGGCAGGTTCCGTCTTGAGCTTCAAGGACTCGCATGGCGTTTCGGGGTTCCGCCCCACGGCGCTGCGCTACACGCTCACGCTCGATGAATATACCAGTGCCGTTACCATCACGCCTGAAAAGGGATATAATGCGGACCGCGTATCCCCCGCCTCCCGTACCGTGACGCTGCGGCACAAGGGGGATTCCAAGACCGTTTCCTTCACCGTCCGTTCGGGCATTGATCGCAGGTATGCCACCACCTATACCATCAAGGTCGTCCGTTCAAAGAGCGCCACCGCGGCCCTGCAGTATATCAAAGTCAGCCCTCCCGGCGGTACAGTTTCCGGCTTCAGCAGTTCTGATTACGGCCCGTACACGGTAGCGCTTGCATGGACACGTTCCGCCGCCACAGTGAAGGCAAAGGCTGTGGAACCGGGCAGCAAGGTATACATGGGCCTCTCCACCAGTTCTCTCAGGCGCACCACCTCCCGCACGTTCACGCTCCGCCGCCCCGGTGATGTGAAGGATGTCATCGTCAGGGTCGTATCGCCCAATGGCAGTACGACGCATCAATACGTCGTCAGGCTCAAGCGCGCTCCCGCGCCCGCCGATGCCACACTCTCATATATCAAGGTAAACGGTACGCCGCTATCCGGTTTTGCCCCCTCCATGCCGGATTATGCGCTCCTGGCCCCGGCAAACAAGTCTTATGCCACCGTAAAGGTAGCAGTGAACGAACCGCATGCCACCGTGAAGATCAATGGTCACCGCGTCAAGTCATATACGGTGCGCGGCCTGGTGACGGGCGTGCCGAAACGTGTTACGATCCAGGTCAGGGCGGCCGATGGTGTCACGGTCCTGACCTACCACGTGGATATCACGCGCGCCTGGCCCACCTTCTAAATCGTTTCCATCACAGGCCCCCGCGTCCTTTGGATGCGGGGGCTTTTTTGCATATATTCCCCACGTCGTTTTCAGTCGTTTTTTGACAACGCCCGCTGCGCCCCGTTATAATGGATGCATCATCTTTGCAGACGATCCTGTCCTGGTATTATTTAATATTCTCGGGGGTAGCCAGATGAAGTCAAAACCTACCCTGCAGGAAATGCTCGAGCGAAAGCATATGAAAAAGCCGCCCGCGCTCATCTATCTCCTGCTGATCAGTATCTGGAAGCTGCTTTTCTTTAAAAAGCTGGGCGTTCATATTACCTACAAAGTCCGCCCGTCGAAGGATAAGGATCCCTATGTCCTCATCAGCAACCACGCCTCCCGCGTGGATTACCTCTACACCGCCCCTGCCGTCCTCCCCCACAGGCTGAATTATGTCGTGGGGTACAATGAATTCTTCCGTTCCCACCTCTACGGCATTTTTTCCCTCATGCAGGTCATCCCGAAGCGGAATTTTACCCCCGATCTGCACACCATCCGGGAGATCATTCGGATCATCCGCATGGGCGGGCATGTCTGCATATTCCCTGAAGGGATGAGTTCCATCTCGGGCGGCGCTCAGGCCTGCGCCATTGGCAGCGGCAAGCTGCTGAAGCATCTGGGCGTGACGGTGTACTATACGAAGATCGCCGGCGGCTATATGACCAATACCAAGCATTGCCTGGATGACCGTCCGGGCCGGGTGGAGGTCGTTGTGGACAGGCTTTTCACGCCCGAAGAACTGGGACGGCTGGGCGCGGACGAGATCCAGGAGACGTTGAACAGGGTCCTGGCCCATGACGATTATATCTGGAATAAGCAAGCCCGTGTCCGCTTCAATGGCCGGGGAGAAATGGCGAAGAACCTGCATGACATGCTCTATCTCTGCCCCCGGTGCGGCGCGCTTTATACCATGCGCGGGGAAGGCGATGTCATCCGCTGTGAAGCGTGCGGCAATGGCGCCACAGTGAATGAATATTACGACCTGATCCCGCTGGATGATACCTGCGTCATCCCCGGGACCATCTCGCACTGGTATGCCATGGAATGTGAAAAGGCCAGGGCGGATGTAAAGGATCCCGGCTTCCTGTTCAGTGGGAAGGTGGAGTTGGGCACCCTCCCCAAATACAAGCGGCTCGATAAAGGCGCTACGGCCATCATCACCGGTGAAGGGGTCCTGTCCCTGTCCCGCGATGGACTGGTTTATGAAGGGACCCGGGACGGCGCGCCGTACAGTTTCAGGCTCTCCACCGACGCCGTCCCCACCTATGGGATCTGCACGGATATCACACGGTTTTATACGTTCTACCAGCGTGAATTTCATGAATTCTACCCCGAGCGGAAAGATACGATGCGCTGGCTCCATCTCACCGAGGCGATGCACAGGGCCAACGGCGGGAAATGGAAGGAAAAGATATCCTCACAGACCCCTTGCGCGTATGAATCATCTATAATGAAGCAAAAGTGACTTACAGTAAAGGGGCAGCATGCGGTTTGTGCGTATGCTGCCCTTATTTGATATAATGGTTAATTCATCAAACTCCAAGCCATTCCTTTAATATTAGTCTGCTTGTATAGTGCTTTTTTGCATCACATCTCCAAGCATGATCTGCATGAATTTTTCAGGCTCCTCAAACATCGGGCTGTGCGCGGACTGCTCCAACGTGTAAAACCCTTTCACCGGCGCCTGCAGGCTCTCCAAATAGGCTTTTGAAAGATCATAATTCACCGTGTAATCGTATCTGCCGCTGATGAAATAGGCGGGGATCTTCAGTGTTGGGACCTTGGCCGCCAGGTCCGTGGAGAAGAGCTCGTCCAGCAGTATGGTACCGCTTCGAAGAAACGCCTTCGCTTTCCATACGGTCAGTTTTTCCCCCAGCGTATAGGCCTTGCATCCGAAAACGGGGAGGAAGATGCCCGTGAGGACCGATTTCATATCGTGCATGGTGCCGATGCCGAGTTCGTGCATGGTTTCGTCCCGCAGCATGGACACGAAAAACGAACGGACTGCGGTGTCTGATTCCAGTACAGGGTAGTCTTGGAGCCTTTTTACCATCGCCTCGTTTTCAGCGGCTTTATATTGCTCCAGCATGTACCTGTAGGCCAGCCTCTCGGATTCGGCCATTTGGGATATCTGCCCTATGCCGATATAAGCGTGGTACAGTTCCGGTGCCTTTGCAGCCGCCTGGATGCCGATGTATGAACCCCAGGAATGCGCCATCAGGTAGACCTTGTTCTGGCCGAAACGCTCCCGCAGATAATTTGTGACCTCTATTGCATCGGATACGAGCTGTTCCGTGCTGATGCTCTCAGGGGAGATTTCCGGGTTGTAGGATAAGCCTGTGCCGCGTTGTTCCCAGTAGCATACGGTAAAGGCATCCTCCAGCCCTGTCGGGTACTTTTCGCTGAGAAAGTACTCCGGCATCCCCGGCCCCCCATGCAGGAAAAGCACTACCGGGTTATTGACGTTTTTCCCTTTTATGAACATTCCCTGCTCAGCGCCGCCGATATTTATTGTGATCTTTTCCGAGATGCTGCCAGCAAGTGGTTTCCTGTTTTGATCCAGATAGGCCTCTGGTTTGCCCGGGCTGATGATCAGGAGGATACCCGTCAGGACCAGTATGCACCCGATCAGGGATGCCGCCAGGATGAGCATGATTTTTACCACCCTTCTGCTGTTTGGTTTTTTGGGTTTGCTTTGATTGTCTTTCATTTTTGTGCTCCTGTTTATATAAATTAAATTTTATTTGTTCCAGATGATGTCGACGATTTTGCTTTCCCAGTCCTTGTCATAGCGGACGTTCTTCATTGTTGCGATAGATGCAAGGCCATGTACCGTCGCCCATAATGCGATGATCATATCCTGCATTTTTTCCTTTCCCATTCCGGCATTTCCGAAGATGCGGGAGATCATCGTCTTTAGCAGTTCATAAGGAGGGAAGTTCTTTGATCCGTCCGCATCCAGGTCCAGATCTACCGTCATAAAGGGTTGGGAAAATAGAAACTGGAAATACTGTGGATTTTTTATAAAGAAAAGCACATAGCTTTTGCCCATTTGGATCAATACACATGGGTCATTTGGGTCTGGGCAGGACTCTATCGCATGGTTGAGGACTCCCATGAATTGTTTGATCACGTGATCCTGCATCGCCAGCAATAGCTCTTCCTTGTTTTGAAAATGGCTGTAGGGCGCGCTCTGGCTCACCCCGCACAGGGTACATACTTTTCGCAGCGAAAGTTGCTCGATTCCCTTTTGATTGATGAGTTCGATTCCTGCCTCGATCAGGCTGGTCCGTAGGTTCCCGTGGTGATAAGGTTTGCTCGTCATTTGAACCACCTCATATCTTAACGCTGTCAAGATCATACCACAGGTATCTTAACACTGTCAAGATACTTGTGATATTTTCTTTTTGACGTTTTCTCGTGTGCGGGTCCGGTTATCTTCAGTATTTTAGGTGCCGTTATATAGATCGTCGCTCATTCTTTTCACCCATTGTATGGCCCCCCTGTCAGTAGCGGCATGCAATACTGCTTCAGGCTTGGATGTGATATCGTTAATCTGAAAAAGCGTTTTGAATGGCCTTTGTCCCTTCCGGCGCATACTAAGCGTTCGGGAGGTGGCCGCCATCGCTACAGCCAGCCTGGTATCCGGTATCATCGCGTTCATTCTTTCCAATATCAGTTTCATCCCCGGCATCCGGATGCTTTCCTACCTTGCCTTTGCTTCAGGCGTATTGGGCGTGGTATGGGGGCTGATGTCCCTGCGCAGCTGCAAACGGCACGCCCGCCACACCGGCCGGTCCATCTGGGGTATCGTCCTTTCCATCTTTGCGCTCGTCGAATCGGTCGTCAGTATCATCGTCACCCGCTCGTATTAGCATCATATCCGGCTTTAAACCGGGGCGTAAAGTCCACCGTGGTTTATCAAATGCCTGTCCTCCTGCTCATGATCGTGTATGAATCGTTCCAAACAATAACTCCTTTTATCCGCTCCGGATGTATTCTTGTCATCCGCCTTTTTGTATCGTAATTTTACATGCTGCCTGTGGTCGTTTGTAACCTTTTAATGTAGTCATTCGTAAAATGTAATAAAAAACGACCGTATGGTAGTAAAGGAGATTTTACTTATGGATAATTTGCCGGAAAATTGCCACCCGATAGTCTGTTGCTGTCCCACCGGTCCCACTGGTCCTACTGGTCCGGCAGGTCCCACCGGCCCAACTGGTCCTAAAGGGGCTACGGGTGCAACAGGGCCGCAAGGGCCTATTGGCCCAATAGGTCCTGCAGGCCCCACAGGTGCTGCAGGTGCCACGGGTGCAAATGGTGCTACAGGCGCCACAGGCGCGCAGGGTCCGCAGGGATCCACCGGTCCCACAGGGCCTCAAGGGATACAGGGTATTCAAGGCCCGGCAGGTCCCATTGGCCCGACTGGTCCGCAGGGGAATCAAGGTATTCAGGGTCCGATTGGCCCCATAGGCCCCACAGGCCCGCAGGGGAATCAGGGTCCGCAGGGCGCCACCGGTGCAACAGGAGCCCAGGGTCCTATCGGCCCGACGGGTCCGCAGGGTACCCAGGGTCCGCAAGGCCCCGCTGGCCCCATTGGCCCGACTGGTCCGCAGGGGAACCAGGGTATTCAGGGTCCGATTGGCCCCATAGGTCCCACAGGCCCGCAGGGAAACCAGGGTCCGCAAGGCCCGACGGGCGCTGCAGGTGCACAGGGTCCCATTGGTCCGACTGGACCGCAGGGCAGTCAGGGCATTCAGGGTCCCATCGGTCCCACAGGTCCTCAGGGGGCTCAGGGATTGCAGGGTCCGGCTGGCGCCACCGGTGCGGCAGGTCCCGCGGGTCCGACCGGTAACACTGGCTCCACAGGCCCCACGGGTCCCACGGGCCCGGCGCTGAACCAGGGTTTGCAGATCATCAGCACCAATCCGCCCCAGGGTGGCTTCGTTGCAGTGCCGGATGGGACGGCCATACCCTTTGAGACCGTCACGTTGCAGGTGGGCACGGATATCACCTACGATAACGTCAACCACCGCTTTACTTTCGCCTCTGCTGGCCTGTACTTTCTCAACTGGCATGTTTTTACCGACCCCGGGCCTTTGCCCTTGGTCAATATGCTCATTTTCCTCGAAGATCTGCAGGGAAATGTGTATGGCAAATCTGGGTCAGCCATCAACACCAGGTCGAAGATCACCGGAGGTGTGCTCATCCAGGTCCCCGCGGGTGCGGTCCTGCATTTTGTGAATCGTTCGGGAGCGCAAATGAATGTGATTTCAGCAGTATCCTTGAACGGAGTCTCAAATTACTATTTCTCAGGCTCCATATCGGCGTTCAGGCTTGCGTAGATGCCCGCTGATCTCCGGAAGCGTGCTGCCTGTGATGGTTCACGGGTAACGCGCTTCTTTTCTTTTTGGAGCCCGGTCTCATCCGCGGCTTGCAATCACGCCTTTCTCCCGCCTGAATATATTGTTATCGTCCAATTTTTGATAGGAAGTGTTTTGCCATGCCGCTTTTCTCCCCACCGCCGAGGAGCGCCCGTCCGGACCAGCAGGCGTCGGCGTCCTACGCTGCATATGCGCCAAAGCCATTTACGCTCGCACAGGCTCCAGAGACTTCTTCCGGGCTTTCTCCGGACCTCCCTGTGTTTGCGCCCGAGAAGCCGCCTGTAAAACCGCCCGTGATGCCGCCTCCGCCTCCGCCCGCAAAGCCGCCGGTGAAGCCTCCGCCTCCGCCTCCCCCCGTAAAGCCGCCCGTGAAACCGCCGCCTCCGCCCGAAAAACCGGAGGTAAAACCACCGCCTCCGCCACCTCCGCCTCCGCCGCCCTCGCCGCCGGAAAAACCCCCGTGCCCCGAGCAGGTGTGCGAGGTGACGGGCTGCGGCCTTACGCTGGGCATGTGCGCCCCCCAGTTCAAGGCGATGAGCACCTTCGGTCCCCTCTGTTTGTCGGATTTCAGGGGCAAGTGGGTCATCTTCTTCTCCCACCCCGGGGATTTCACGCCCGTCTGCACCACCGAATTCATGGCCTTCTCCCAGGCCTGGTCGGATTTCAGGGACAGGAACGCGCAGCTGCTCGGCCTCTCGGTGGACAGCAACGCTTCCCACCTGGCCTGGGTGATGAATATCTACCGCAATACCGGCGTGGAGATACCCTTCCCCATCATCGATGACCGCTCGATGCACATCGCGAGGCTGTATTGCATGATCCATCCCGGTGTCAGTGATGTTTCCACCGTGCGCGCGGTCTTCTTCATAGACCCGGATCAGAAGATACGCGCCATCCTGCAGTACCCGCTTACCAATGGGCGCAACATCCAGGAGATCCTCCGCCTGCTGGATGCGCTGCAGACCACGGATAAATGCAAGGTCGCCACCCCCGCCAACTGGGTGCCGGGTGAAGCCGTCATCGTCCCTCCCCCGCAGACATGGAAAGGCGTGCAGGAGCGCGAAAGCGAAGGCTTTGCGTGCATCGACTGGTATCTTTGCTTCAAAAACATAGACAGATAAATAGTAAATGCGGATGTGCGGCCGCAGAAACGATCACCCCGTTTTTAAGCGGGGTGATCGTTCTTGTTTGTATTCACGTTCAGGCTGCATCTGCACCAGACGTCTGCCAGCAGTCGTTCTCTGCCTGTAATTCCGCATTGAACCATTACTGCCTGAATTTTTTCTCCTTGGATTAGATCCTTTACTGCTTCCACCTTCGTTGCGTGTAGTGGGTATACTGCCGCCTTTCTCCTTCCGCGTTTATGTAAAAAGAGTCTTTGGTACTTTATTGTATCAAGGACTCTTTTTTACTGTCTTTTTTTAATGCAGCACTACATGCGCCAATTTATCATGCTTGTTGATCCGCCGTGAACTGGTACACCGTGGTGAAGCGGTACAGTTCCCCCGGCCTTAATACGGGCGAGGGGAAGTGCTTGTGTTTGGTGGAGTTGGGGAAATGCTGTGTCTCCAGGCAAAAGCCCGTGCGCCTGTCATAGACCGCATCGCCCTTGCCCGGGATTCCGCCCAGAAAGTTCCCGCTGTAAAATTGGATGCCCGGCTTGTCCGTGAAAACGCACATGCGCCGGCCCGAATCGGGTTCATATACCTCGGCTGCCTTCACCATCCCCGGTCCGCTCCGGTCGATCACGAAGTTATGGTCATAGCCGTGGCCGTATTTCAGCTGGTCGCACACGTTCTCCATCTCCAGCCCTTCGCCGATTCTTTTGGGTGCCCGCAGGTCCAGCGGCGAGCCTTCCACCTTTTTGATCTCTCCCGTGGGGATGCATTCGTCGTTGATTACGGTGAAGGTTTCCGCATTGATCTGCATCGTGTGGTTCAGGACTGTCCCGGCGTTATGCCCCGCCAGGTTCCAGTACGCGTGGTTGGTCAGGTTCACGACCGTTTCCTTGTCGGTAGTCGCGAAGTATTCGATGGAAAGCCTTCCTTCATCGTCCAGCGAATAGAGCACCTTTGCATCCAGGTTCCCGGGGTAGCCCTCTTCCATATCCGGGCTCCTGTATTTCAGCTCGAGTTTTTCCTTTCCGCCATCGGTGATAATCTTTGCGTCCCACAGTTTTTTGTGGAATGCCTCCGCGCCTCCGTGCAGGTGGTTGTTGCCGTCGTTTTTCAGCACCTTGTACACCGTGCCGTTCAGTTCAAATTCCGCCTTTTCGATCCGGTTGGCAAAGCGCCCCACGATGGCCCCGAAAAATACCGGGTTTTGCAGGTAGGGTTCGAAGGTATCGTACCCCAGTGTGATGTCCGCCGGGTTCCCTTTCCTGTCTGGCACGAGGATGGATGTGATGATGCCGCCGAAATTTGTGATGCGTACCTGCATCCCGTTTTTGCTGGTCAGGGTAAAAAGCGATACAGCCCGTCCATCCGGCATATTCCCGAAAGGTTCCTGTTTGATCCCCATTTGCTTCGTCCTCCGTTTTCTGCATTGGTTGTTCCGTTTATAATATAAACCTGTCGGCGTGCAGATTCAATACTTTTGGCCCTTCCCGGCTTACCGGAGTGCGTCCGGGGCAGGGGTATGCCGTGGTCGCTCCGTTCTCGTTTTCTCCGTCTGTACGCGCTGCTCCGGGGCTCCGGCAGATACACAAACAATCTTTTTCTATCATCACCGGCCGGTTTTCGTCCGATATATGTTGCAGGGGCATGCGCCAGCACATTGCCAGGTAATGTGTTTGAGTATAACATTGGTGTAAATTGTTAATGATTGTTTACTGGACAAAACCGCCACTTTCAGGCATGATATAGGCTGCCGCCAAAATAGCGCCCCAGTGGGAGGGCGGCAAATCCCATTTTATACAGGATGATAGTTTTTTAAGGAGAACGTTTTATTGAAGAAAATACTCTCGGTTTGCATGCTGCTGCTCCTGGCCCTCGCGCTTTTTATTCCTTCTGCCATGATGCTTGCGGATACGCAGGCTGATGCATCTGCGTCCGCCGCGTCTGAGGGACCCGCCCCGGCGGATCAGGCGGATCCGGCTTTTTCGGAGAAGGATATCATGCTTCTGGCCAGGGTCGTATACGGGGAGGCCAGGGGAGAAAGCTTCCTTGGGAAGGTGGCCGTAGCCAATGTCGCGCTCAACCGCTTTGAGAGCGGCCATTACGGCAGGTCCCTCAAGGCCATCATCAAGCGTCCCAACCAGTTTGCCATCGCAAAGCGTACGAATAAGGCGTGCCTGGAGGCGGTGCGTTTCCTCATCGACAATGATCTGAGGATACTTCCGAAAAACGCATATTACTTTAAAACGTCGGATCATGAATGGCGTGGCCTCGTCCCCTTCTGCCGGATAGGCGGCCACATGTTTTTCACCGCGGGCGACCCGAAGCTGGATGCCATGAAGCCATATGTCAATAGCCAGGGCATCCTGGTTTGGCCCAATGCCTCGCTCTGGGATGAGCAGAACCGTACGCAATTCGTCATAAAGAACATCTTTTCCGCTGGCGGGGAACCGTCAGATGCGCCTCCCGATGCGTCGTCTGTCGTGGAGCCCGGTACCGTTCCGGCTGCCGCTGAGAAGGCGGTAACGGATGCCCCTGACGGCAACGGCAGTGGACCGGTGATCGATTTTAATGAATTGGACAGGCAGAAGGCCATATTCGAGAAATATGAAAAGCTCCTGGGCAAGGATACGGTCCTGTTGTAGACCCTTTAGAACGCGGAGAGATATTGCTTAATGCGTAGGGACGGCCCTGTGTGGCCGTCCGGTATAATACCTTGAAATGGATTGTCCAATACAAAAAAGGCTGCCGGTTTCCCTGAACTGGTCAACCCTTAGTGGACAATAAAAAGGTTAGAACCCCTGCTCATTCTTAAACTGAGTAGGGGTTTTGTAATCAAGGGCAAAAGCTGGTCTAGTATGATTGAAGTGATGGACGGCATTATG
>JAEXRW010000036.1 GCA_023454175.1 Bacillota bacterium
TTTAATGAGGGCGATAAGATTTGTGAGGAAATTTGACGTCTGCCAAGGAGCAAAAACGTAGGAATAGCAGCGCTATTTCGGAGTTTTTAGCGACATAGGCAGGTGGCAAATTAACCGCAAAGATATCACATGAATAAATCAGTGTTTCCTTAAGTTTTTCTGCCCTTTCTGCCCGCCGTTGTGATGCTTGTTTGCAAAAGAATAATGAGCGCCTTGCATCTGAAAAGTGGCGCCAGATGGACGGATTGCAATTCTCATGGAGTCGCATGCGGGTCCATCCCCTTTTGATCCCCGTCTTCAATGACATGCAATATGCTCCAAAGGATCCATGTAATTCTCAATTGTCAATTACCTTGGCTCCTCCCACCAGCCGTACGCCACCCTGGTATAAGCCGGTATGTTCACCCCTTCGGAGTTGGAGATGAATACTGTGATATTGCCTCCGGGCGGTAATATGATCTTGCCCTCCTCTTCCTTTACGATCGTCTCTCCCGGCAGGGAGCGCCTTGCATAGGCTTTGGCGCCTCCGTCGGGTTCTCCCGTGACGTTGGAAGCCTGCACAAGCTTCGCCTTGGGTTTGGGCTGTGGCTGCATGGTGAAATTCACCGTCGTCAGCAGCGGCGATTCCATGGCGTCTCCCGGCATCCTGCTGTTGAACCAGATCTGGACCCGTGTCGGCGGTTCATACAGGTCTGTCATGGTCCACACGTTTACAAAGAGGTTTACACCCGAATCCTGTGGGTTGTACAGCATCGCCCACGCGCTTTTGTCCATTTCGAAATACATGTTGTCGGCATACCCCATGAAATACTGCCCTTTGAGTGAGCGGTACAGGGAATAGGGCATCGCGGCGGTCTGCGGTGGCGTCCTTCCCGGGGTCCTGTCATTATGTATATAGCGCTTATCCATGTACATCCCCCGATATTTTTGGATTTTCGGTTCATCATATTCCGCAGGGTGCCATTGTGTATCTGAATAGGGCTCGATTGATGTCTTCTTTTTCTCCCCGGCAAATTTTAGTCCAAATCGGATAAACTAAGTGTGATATTGCGGAAATGTGGTGAAGTTTTGGATTTCCTGGCGCTCGTCTTGAGCCTGATCCCCCTGTTTGCAGCCCTGTGGTATTTCTGAGCGGATGGGTATCTGTGCCGTGTCATACCCTCCTGTCTCTGCGAATCGTGCCTGTCCCGGTCTGGCCGGTCATCGGCATGTAAAAAAGCACGGCATGGTAGGAGTGTCCCTTCCATGCCGTGCAAATATATGTCGACCCCTCAGGGGGATCGTTCTCATCCGTACACTATTTTAACGGATTTACCCCGGTTGTCAAGCAGTTTTCATAGGTTTTTATAAAGATTTCGCCGCCGGTTTGGCAGCTGTATGATACATCCTTTTTTAGCCGTTGTATCTGCTCGTCAGGCCAGAGCCAGGGCAAGCGTGCTCGCCAATCTTTTGTACGTCTTCTTCGCCAGCGTCTTTACGATTTCCATCGTGCACAGCAGTTTTGCGATCGTCCTCATTTTGAAATGCCTCCTTTATTCTTGCTCTGGTACCATCTTATCGGAGACATATTATTTGCATATTACGCCTGGATTAACGTGTGATTATCTTTTTCTAACGTGAAATTTACATAGGCGAAGAATGCAGTATGGGATATGGCATTGATCTATTTGAAAAGAGTGCAGCCCCGGGTGTCGGGCAAACATTTATATACGATCTAAAGGCAATCCAGCACGAGACAAGCAACGATGATCGTGAATAAGGCTAACCGAAGGCTAAATGAAGCAATCCTATGGCCATATGCTGCCGCGCGTTGGACAAGGCGCAGTTAGGATTTGGAGTGTGGTGTAGCTGTAGGCTGCTATAACGATAAACTGAGGCAATCCAGGATGGCTTGAGACTAGGCGTAGTGCGGCTCAGGAGGGAGGTGTAGCCGGAGGCTACTCCGCACCGACTGAACGTAAACTACAACGAAGTATTCAAGACATCCTGGGAAGCCGATTATTTAATTGTTTCGGCGAGTTTTTGGCCTAGCTCATACGCCGCGTTCTTTTCGGCTTCGTTGGGTTTCAGTTTCGCAGCCACCGTTCCCGCCACCGCGCAGCCGATGTTTTTCAGCCGTTCTTCCATGTACTTCACAGCTTCCCCGCTCCACCCGTACGAGCCGATGGCAGCCGCGGGTTTCCCCTTGCAGGCCAGCACCGAGAGCGAAGTCAGCACATGCCACACGGGTTCCAGCACGTCCCGGTTCAGGGTCGGGGAGCCGATGATGAAGGCATCCGAGTTGTTGATGCGCTCCACAGCTTCCGCCGTCGGAATCTCGGAGAGGTCCACCACGCACGCCTTGAGGCCCGCGTCGCCGATGGCGCACGCGCATTCTTCAGCCAGGGCTTTTGTGAATCCGTAGCAGGATACGTACCCGATGAATACGCGCTTGGGCACGTTGGCCGGCCGGGGTTGGGCCCACTGCTCATACCGTTCGATGGCCGCCCACGGGTTGCTGCGCAGCACCGGCCCGTGCGAGGGGCATATCACGTCGATCTTCAGTTCCCGCGCCTTCTTGCAGGCGGTCAGTACGTAGGATTTGAACGGGCTCATGATCACGTCGAAGTAATACTTCTGCGATTCCACCATCTCTTTGGAAAGGGTTATGGAGTCGTCGAATACGCCCTCCGTCGCGAAGTGGAAGCCGAATACGTCCCCCGTGGAGAGTACCGCGTCCTCGGGGATATAGGTGAATATGGAGTCGGGCCAGTGCAGGAAAGGCACGCTCAGGAAGCGCAGCGTCTTCCCCCCGAGGTCCACCGTGTCCCCGTCGTTGACGATCTGTACGTTGAATTTCTCGTTGACGATATCGTTGAGGAATGTCGCCGCGGCGCGGGAGCACAGTACGGTCGCATTCGGGCACAGCTTCAGGAAAGCAGCCAGCGAACCGCTGTGGTCCGGCTCGGTATGGTTGATCACGATGTAGTCGATCTTGGATGGGTCGCACACCTGTTTCAGCCGTTCGATATGTTCATCGAAAAAGGCGGCCTTTACCATATCGATGACCGCTCGCTTCTCCCTGCCCTCCACATAGTAGGAGTTATAGGATGTCCCCCATTCCGTGCGCATGATCACGTCGAAAACGCGCAGCTTGGGGTCCAGTGCCCCGATCCAGTGGATGCCGTCCTTGATTTTGAATGCTTCCATATCCATACTTCCTATACATTAGAATAAGGGTAGCGGATCTTTCGGTCCCACCCCTTCAGGAATTCTATAATATTCTAACGCATTCCAACGCGCTTTGAAAGTGATTATGCGTTTGAATCCCGTCATAGAGGAAGGGACAAACGGGCGCATGAATTCGCGCCTGTTTGTCCCTTCTCGCAATATCTGTTATTCCTTCTCGAATAGATCTTTTTCCACGCCGCACAGCGGGCACACCCAGCTGTCGGGTACGTCGGCAAAAGCCGTGCCCGGCGCCACGCCGTTGTCGGGGTCGCCCTTCTCAGGGTCATACACATAGCCGCATACAGTGCAAACATATTTGTCCATCTTCACTGCCTCCTTGTTTTTGTGATATATGTATAACCTTTCTTGGCCTTTTTCAAACAATTATTACGGATATTCTTGGTATGGATTCCTGATTCTCAAAGCTCATAAGTTCGTAGAGTCCTTCTCCTTTATGACCGTTAAACCAGAATTAACCGCCGTATCCCCCGTAATTGTCAATTGTCAATTCTCAATTTTCAATTATTGTTTCGTCTCCAGGTGCTGGTTGATCTCGGAGATCAGCTTGTCTGCGTCGATCCCGTGCACCATGCACGCCATCTCCACGCTCTCGCCCGTAGCCGAGGGGCATCCCAGGCAGTGCATGCCGTGCTTCATAAAAATGGGCGCCGTGTCCACGTCCTTCTCAAGTACTTCCCGTATGGTCATATCCTTGGTTACCTGTGCCATTATATGTTCCTCCCAAATTAATTTGATTACCTCATTAGGTTGTCCTGCGCCCATCATGCTGATACAAAGCAACGATTGGCTGTAAATAGAATAACACATCGCGGCCACTGTAAAACAGATGTTTTTCAATATTTTAGGCAATCGTTTGTTTTAGTGGCGTATCCCGTGTGTTCTTTGTTTTCTACTGCCGGCGGCATGGCAGGATCTTTGCGTTTGTGGTACTGCGCTACTCTTTTTAATTGTAGATGGATTCACAAATGAATGATCCCCGCAGGGCTATGGTTTATGCCGAAGGCATACCATAATTCTTAACTCTCAACTTTCAACTCACAACTAATTAAACACCGTTTCGCTGCCGGTTCTCAGCGTGATCACGTTGATCTCGGGCAGCGCCAGGAACCGCACCTTGATGGCGGATACCCCCGTCCCGTTCGAGGTCAGCGTGAAAAGCCCGTCCCGCAAATGCCACCGGTTTCCGTATTCGAGCGGGAATTGTGCCGGGTCCGCGGGGGACCACAGGCCGAAAAAGCTCACCTGACCGCCATGTGTATGCCCCGCCAGCGCCGCGTCCATGCGCAGGATGTCGGCGTCGCCGATCACTTTTTCATCCAGCGTCTTGGGGTTGTGCATCGCCGTGATGTTGAAATCTTCCGTATCGATCCCGGCCAGCGCCATAGCTGCGTCGATTTGCCCCTCGTCCAGGTCGTCCAGCCCCGTGATGTAGATGCTTTCCCCGCCTATGCTGACCTTCACGTGTTCGTTCACCAGCAGTTGGAATCCCGCTGTCTTCATGCCTGCGTGCGCGGCTTCCTCCCCCGCCCAGTAGTCGTGGTTCCCTATGATGGCGTACTTGCCCAGTTTCGCGTGTACGCCCGCCAGCAGCTTCCCGATCTCTTCTTCCTCCCCGGGCAGCCGGCGCGCATAATCGCCCCCCAGGATCACGATATCGGGGTCCTGCGCGTTGATGAGGTCCACCACCCGTTTGATCTCATCCCCCGAAACGAGCGGCCCGTAGTGCAGGTCGCTGGCAAAGACGATCCTGCATCCGTCGAAGGCGTCCGGCACCTGCGCGCTTTCCACCGTATGCGCGTCCACCCGCAGCAGGTACGGTTCGGTGAAGCAATAACCTGTGAGTAGTGCCAGCAGGATGATCCCCGCGGTAAACAGGAGCTTCTTTCTTCTGCTCCAGCGTGTCCTCTGCTTTCTTCCCATGGATGCCCTTTCTCCCGAAAATGACTTGCCCCATATTATACACCCGCGTTGCAGTATGGTCAAAAACCGGCGCATCGATGTAAGGGACTGTTCGTTTGGCACGGTTCAAACCGGAATTGGGGCATACCTCCTGTGTGCTTAGGAAACTGGGATGCGTGGCATAATATGGGCAGTCCGTAATATAGGGAGGAAAACGTCTTTGAAAAAGATGCTGGCGATATTCCTGCTTTTCCCCGTCATTTGGGTCCTGGCTTCATGCGCGCGTGCCTTTGTGGCCTTCTCGCCCGTTCCTGCTCGGCAGATTTTTCCCGCGGCACGGATTGTCCCGCCGCCGTCCGTGGCGTCCCCGCCTCCCTCCGCCGCCCCGCTGTACCAGCCGCAGGGGATGGGGGGTTGGACCTTCCTCTCTGTCGATGGCGGGTTCAAGACGTCCGGTGATGCCATCCGGTATTTTACGGATTGTTTGAAGAGAAACGATTTTCCCGATGCCGTCAAAGCCTTTCCGGTCCGCGTCCTGGCGGGGAAATACGCTTATCTGGTCTCTTCCGAACGGCCAAGGGTAGCCTATATGGCCGGCGCCCGTTCGCCCCTGCCGCATACGGGCCTGGACGCTGTAAAAGTACTTGGCCAGGCCGCGGCGGTATACAGGAGTGCCCTGCTGGGTTTGGAGCAGGAGGCTCTGCCAGCTGGCGCGGCGCATTCTGTCAAAGCGCCGGGGCTGCTTCCGGACCTGTCTGTGTCCGTGGCTGATGCCGGGGCGGCGCTCCCCGATGCGATGATGGCAAAGTACAGGGGGGATATGGCCGCACTCGCCGGACAGTACGGAGCCGATGCAGCCGGCGCCTGTTCCGTCACGCTCCGTGCCCATGGGAATGAAGCGGTTTGCGATGCGCTCACCCTCGTGCGCTACGGTGACGGATGGTATATCGTCTCAGGGGTATTTGCTCCGCAGAAATGAATCGCATCTGGGAAAGCCTTCTCGTTTGTCCGTCTTTCGGCCTTGCTTGTATGGCAGCGGGGATAACGCAGCTTGTGAACCCTCGTGCGAAGCGCGGGGTGATCCTGCAACGCCTTCGGTCATGCACGGATTGCAAAAAGCGCCTCGCGCGTCAGTCCGCGCGAGGCGCCGGTATGCAGGTTTGTCTGTTCCACTTTCATGTTGAAATTTGCAAGGCAGCCGCCTGTAATGCCGTTATGAATAACAATCTCCAGATAACCGTCTGCTTCAGCCTGAGCTATGTCGGCAATGTACCGTTCCAAGGCAATCCGTAGCGGCTTCAGACAAGGCGCGGCGAGGATCAGGAGCGAGGCGCTACCCGTGGTAGCGTTTGTAGACCAGCGCTACTCCGCAGCGACTGACCGCAAGCTGCAACGCCGTATCAGGCCGCTACGGGCAGCCTCATCATGCAAAGACGTCAAGGTCGATGGCCCGCATCGGGCAGGCCTTCACGCAATGCCCGCACGCCACGCACTTTTCCTCGTCAAATTTCACTTCGTCGTTCCCGTTCATGTGCAGCGCGTTGGGTACGCATACCGCCGTGCACGCTCCGCAGCTGATGCATTTCCCCTCTTCATGGATGATGCTCTTTTTGAATTCTTTGACCTCCACGCCGCAGTTCCTGGCAAATTCCAGCCCCGCGGCGATGCTTTCCTCCGTTCCCGTCAGCGCCAGGATCGTCCGCCCGCTCTCTCCGGGGTATATCTCCGCCTGCAGGATGGAAAACATCAGGTCGAAATCCTTCGCCAGTTTGTATATCACGGGTTCGTTTACCGTGCTCCTGTCAAAAAACAATGCCACTTTGATGGTCTTCATTTTATCCGCCCATTCCTTTCACTGTATCCCCTTGAAGTCTTGTCTGAGGCAGTGCCCCAGAATACTTATTCATGCCTGTAGGGCATACCACAACTTTCAACTCTCAACTTTCAACTCTCAACTATAAGAATCTCCCCGCAGGGCATACCGCAATTCTTAATTCTTCATTATTAACTCTTAATTATGCATCAGCCTTCCGGGTTCTTCGTCTCCAGCGCCGTGAACTTCCCGTCCATCGGCAGCTGCACCACCGGCTTCTGCAGCAGGAATTCCCCTTTGCGGATCATCTGCGTCAGGTTCCCCGCGATCTCCCGCGCCACCTTCAGGCTCGAAAGCGGTGCGGTGGGGATGGTATTGCCATTCACCGTCACGCTGCCCGAGCGTAATTGTGCGTAGCTCACCCAGCCGAAATTCGGCCTGCTCCGGTGCGGCACGCCGTAGTCATAGATGCGTGTATACAGTTCGTCGTTGCCCTTCGCCAGCTTCGCCGCCAGGTCCTCGTCCAGCACCGGGATGGCCACGCCGATCCCCACGAACATGCTCACCCCGTATTTTTCGTACACGGCCGCCCGCAGGTACTTGCTGGACATCTCCTTCAGGTTGCCGATGACGGCCAGCGTCGCGCCGCCATGCCATTTCTGCCCGTCGTCCGTTTCGCAGGAGTTCAGGATGCACTGCGTCCCCTCCCACGCCACGTAGCCGATTGCGCCGCCCAGGAAGATGCGTGTGCCCACGCCGATGGTGCGCAGCTCGGGGTCTTTCAGCAGCGGGGAAAGCTCGCCGCTCGTGCTGTAGGTGATGTTGCTCATCCGCGGCAGCAGCACGCCCATGTAGGTGTAGATGGGCCGCTCCGTCGTGTTCGTCGCCGCCGAATAGTTCTGGTAGGCGTTGCGCGGATTGTAGATGTACGCCTGGTTCAGGTCCTTCAATGTGATCCAGGTATCGATCTCCTTGCGCGGGTAGCACGCCGTGCCCTGGCTTTTTGCGCGCAGGTGCACCGCCTTGCCGTCGACCAGGTCCTGTATCACGTGGGCGCCGCCGTATTCGTTCCCCTGGGATTCGCTCGGCTGCGTCGCGCCGATATAGGTGTCCACCGCCGCCAGCCCGCCGTAGGCCTGCACATCGTTGAGCCATATCTCGCCCATGCGTATCGGCGGCTCGCTGTGGCCGAAATTCAGGAACGCGCCCGAGGAGCACATGGGCCCGAAGGTCGCGCAGGTCACGACGTCCACTTCCTGTGCCGCGTTTTTGATGCCCTTCTCCCGCGCCATCGCCACGAATTCCTCGGCGTTCACCGCCACGGCTTTGCCGCTCTTTATTCTTTCGTTCACCTCGTCAAAAGTCCGTTGCATTCTCACATCTCCAAAAGTATAATTTGATCAGGCGTATTGCAGGTGGACCGTTCGTCTGCCGGGTTCTCAGGTTCACCAGCGCATTAGCCAACGATAACAACCGTGGACCTGTTTTCATATCCCTAAGTTTATTCCTTTTGCGGTCATTTTCAAGTAATATTTTGTTCCTGCTTGTATCGATTGGTTTATATATCGGATAATAAGCGTAAAGGGACCATGGAGGTGCATTTTACTGATGCCTCATCCCATAGTCGTCACCGCCGGCTGCACAGACCCGTACCAGAATCTCGCGCGTGAGGAAGTGTTCCTCGAGTCCCTTCCGCCCGATACCGTCATCCTCTTCCTCTGGCAGAATGCGCGCACCATCGTCATCGGCCGCAACCAGAATGCATGGCGGGAATGCAATACCGCGCTCTTGGAAGCGGAGGATGGCCGTCTGTCCCGCCGCATCACGGGCGGGGGCGCCGTCTGGCATGACCTCGGCAATCTGAATTTCTCCTTCATCGCTTCTGAAAACATCTTCGATATCCACCGTCAGGTCGGCCTCATCCTATCCGCGTTGAATAGCCTCGGATTCCCCGCCTCCTTCTCGGGGCGCAACGATATCGTCGCCGAAGACGGGCGAAAGTTCTCGGGAAACGCCTTTGCCCACCGGCGCCACGCCTCCCTCCACCACGGCACCCTGCTCATCCGAGCCGATATGGAGAATCTGATGCGCTACCTGAATGTCCCGGCGGACAAGCTTGCCAGCAAGGGCATCCAGTCCGTCCGCTCCAGGGTGTGCAATATCTCCGAGCGCCTGCCGGATATCACGCTGGAGCAGGTCAGGGATGCGCTGGAACGTGCCTTCGCTGCGGAGTATGGTCCTCCCGTATATGGCCGGGAGGTGGATGAGGACAGGGTCGCGGAGCTGGCGCGGCGCAATGCTTCGTGGGAGTGGATCTACGGTTCCTCCCCCGCCTGCACCGCGCGTTTCGAGACGCGTTTCCCCTGGGGAGGCATCGAAGTGGATTTTTGCGTGGACAGCGGCCTGGTCACCACGGCCCGGGTCTTTTCCGACGCCATGGACCCCGATATCATCGCCTCCATCCCCGCCGCCCTGCACGGCGCGCGCTTCAGCCCCGCCGCCCTCTCTTCCCAGGTACAGGAGCTGAACAAAGCCTTCGGTTCCGATATCCTCGTGGATGTTGCAGGCTGGCTGGATACGCTGGATATTTAAATGTACCGCACCTGACACCGCGCTGTAAAACCGCAAACCAGGCCATGCCGTGCATGGCCTTTTTTATCATTCCGGCAAGCGTCCTTCATGCCTTTTTCCCATACCTGTTACGTTTCTGTACTTATTGATTCTATATAGTAATCGTTTTCCTCAGATTTGACGATATATTCATCAGTTGATATGTAAGGAAATTCGGGTTTATGGTAATTGTACCGTTGATATTCTCAGTCGCATTTTGCCTCGCCTGTGCCGTCAGCGTATTTCTCGGCGCATATTCCCTTTACCTGAATCCCAGGTCGCCGCTGAACAGGTCCCTCGCCGCCATGCTCTTTGCTTTGACGTTATGGACAGTGGGCCTGGGCATTGCCCTGTCCGCGCCCGACCTGCAGACCTGCCTCTTCTGGCGCAGGTTTGCGGCCCTCGGCTGGGGCTCCTTTTTCAGCCTTCTCCTCCACTTTGCCCTGATTCTGACCGGAAGGGAAAAGCTGCTGCGGAAATGGTGGGCCTATGTGCTCCTGTACCTGCCGCCCGCCCTCATCCTCACCGCATTCACCTGGTTCCCGGGTGTGAATCCCGGCCAGTACCGTATGGTGCCCACAGGGTTCGGGTGGGTCAATGTCGCCGTCAATAACGGCTGGGATTGGTTCCACATGGCATACTTCATCGGTTTTTCGCTTCTCGCCTTTGGGCTGGTATGGCACTGGGGCAGGAGATCGAATGATCCGCATGCAAGGAAGATCTCCCGCCTTGTACTGCTTTCCTTCATCCCCGCCATGCTGGTCGGCTCGGTCACGGACATTTTCTTCAATTCCCTGTTTTCCGATCCCCTTCCGCAGATAGCCCCCATCATGATCATGTTTCCATTATCGGTTATCTATTACGCCATCCGCCGGTACAGGTTCATGGATCCCCGGCCCGAGAGCAATGATGATTTTCTCATTACTGACCAGATACGCACGAGGATCTATAATTATTTCTCCCTGGCGCTCATAGCCGGAGGTCTTCTGAATTTTATATCCCAGTACCTTTTTCATGATAAGCCGGACCTTGTTTCCGTAATGCTCTTCAGCGCAGGCCTGCTTGGCATGGGCCTGGTTTTCTTCATCGTCCAAAGGCTGAAGATCACAAGAAAAGCCAAGGATATTTTCAATACCATTGCCGTATCCATTTTCATACCGGTTATCACCCTCCGTTTTGTGGAGTATGCCAGTTTGACGGTATGGGCTTTCCCGTTTATCTTGCTCGTTATCTCCCTGATATTCAATAAACGCTATATCCTCGTAGCAGTGGCGGCTTCGATTTTCCTTACGCAGGTAGCCGTTTGGGTCATCGTGCCCAAACTCAGCGTCGTCGTGGATGATACCGACTATATCGTCAGGATCGGTCTTTTTGCCATCGCGTTCTGGCTTGCGTTCTATGTAAACCGTGTCTATATTTCCAGGCTCCGGGAAAATGAAACGCAGATCGCATCACAGAAGCTCGTTTACGAAATCTCTGCCGATTTTATCACGGCCACCCCCGAAAATCTGGACGATAAGACCCATAAGATGCTCAGGGGCATCGGCGAATATTTTGGCGCAGACCAGGCCTACATCCTCTCTTTTGATACGGAAAAACAATGGATGATGGCCACCCACTGCTGGCACCGTGATCCGTCCGTTTCCGAGGCATTCATTAAAATACCGGTTGGCCAGTTTCCCTGGCTTCTGGAACAGTTCATGGCCCATCAGGTAGTACACATTCCGGACGTGGAAAAGCTGCCGCAGTGCGTGGGTATTCAGCTTGCCATGATGCAGGTGCGCTCCATGCTCCGCGTCCCGGTACCCGGCCGGGGTCCGGTGCTGCGTTATTTGTCCCTCGATTCCGCCACCCGTCCGGCGAAGTGGCAGGAAAGCCGGATCAGCCTTCTGGGTGTCATCGCGCATATATGGGCCGATGCCGACGCCAATGTCGAGCACGAAAAAGAGATCAATCACATGGCGTATTACGATCATCTGACAGGCCTGCCCAACCGTTCGCTTTTTGATGACAGGGTGAAGCAGGCCATCCATCTTGCCTCCCGTACGGGCAGGCCCATTGCCGTCATGTTCCTGGATCTGGACTCATTCAAGAGCGTCAACGACACGATGGGCCATGAGGCGGGCGACAGCCTTCTGGTCCATGTTGCGGATAAACTGAAATCATCCCTGCGCCGCTCCGATACCGTGTCCCGTTTCGGCGGGGACGAGTTTTTGATCATGCTGCAAAATATTGAAAGCGTGGGCGATATCCTTCCCATAGCCGCCCAGATCATGGGCATGTTTGACAGGCCGTTTGAAATGAACGGGCAGGAGCTGTTCCTCACGGCCAGCGCGGGCATATCCGTTTATCCGGTGGACGGGGATGATACCGATATCCTGGTGAAAAATGCGGATATCGCCATGTACACCGCCAAGGCCAGGGGCAGGAACCAGTATGTCCTTTGTTCGCCGGATATGAAGCAGGAAGTCCATACCCGCATGCGCCTCACCAACGACATGTACCGCGCGCTGGAAAGGAACGAGTTCGAAGTCTTCTACCAGCCCCAGATATGCCTGCATACCAAAAGGATCATCGGCCTGGAGGCGCTGCTCCGGTGGAGGCATCCCGCGCTGGGCATGGTGCCGCCCGGCCGCTTTATCCCGCTGGCCGAGCACTCGGGCCTGATCAATTCCATCGGCGAATGGGTGCTGAAGGCCGCATGCGAGCAGAATAAAGCCTGGCAGGACGCGGGCCTCGCTCCTGTACGCGTTGCGGTGAATGTATCCGTCAGCCAGCTTCGGGATACCTATCTGGTGAGCAGGGTGGGGGCCGTGCTCGCCGAGACGGGGCTCCCGAGCCAATACCTGGAGCTGGAGGTCACCGAGAGCGCCGCCGTCACCGAGTCGGAATATGTCATCCATGTTCTGGATGGCCTGAAAGGCCTTGGGGTGTCCATCTCCATCGACGATTTCGGCACCGGTTACTCCTCCCTGGGCAGGCTGAAGGCGCTGCCCGTGGACCGCCTGAAAATGGATATGCAGTTTGTTCACGGCATCGGTGCCGGGGAAAAGGACGAAGCTGTCACGAAGGCCGTTATCGCGCTGGCGCGCAATCTTGGCCTCAGGGTGATCGCCGAAGGCGTGGAGACGGCAGAACAATTGGCATTCCTCTCAGACTGGCAGTGCGATGAAGTCCAGGGCTATTACTATTACAAGCCGATGCCCGCCCGCGAGGTGGAAAAGGTATTGGAGAGGCAATGCGCGGATAGCCCGGCCGCCCGTTGATTGGCTTTTGCACCTGTTCATTTGAAGTCCTGATTAAATGGCGCTCCTTCCCGCTCCAAAGCAAAAGCCCCGTTTGATCCGGGGCTTCTGTCGTTCATGCTCGCAATGGCTGAACACACTTTATACGATCTTGTCCTTGCCCGCCTCTTTCGCCGCGTACAGCCGCACGTCCGCCAGCTGGATCAGGTCGTCCTCACCCTCGGCCTCGGAGGAAGAGGCGACCCCGCCGCTGATGGTCACGCTCACGCCGATTCCTTTTCGGGAAAAATACTTTCTCCCCACCGAGAGGCGTATCCGGTTGGTGATCAGCTGCGCCTCCTTTTTCCCCGTTTCCTTGTAAAGGATCAGGAATTCGTCTCCGCCGTAGCGGAAGGCGATGTCGTCGTCCCGGATGTTTGCGCGGATGATGGACGCGGTCTCCTGGATCAGGAAATCCCCGAACTGGTGGCCGAAGCGGTCATTGATGCACTTGAAATTGTCTATGTCGATGAAGGAAATGCAGAATTCGTCGGTTTTCCGCGCGCGCTCGCATTTGGACTGCCTGATATTGTCGTACGCCAGGTTCAGTTCCTCATAGAATTTGCGCCGGTTGTACAGCTCCGTCATGTCGTCCGTGATGCATTGCTGTTTGTAGTATTGGCCCATGTCCTCCAGCTTCATGTTCACTTCTTCGAGCTGGCGCTTTTCGTTTGTGATGTTGGTCACGTTCTGCGAGATGCCCCATGTGCCCACGATGTTGCCGGATTTGTCGTATAGCGGGTATTTGAATACCTGTACCCAGGATGTTTCCCCCGAGGCCCATATGAGTTTTTCGATCTTGTTTAGCAGGGGCTCGCCCGTCTCCATGATGCGCTGCTCATCCTTCATGGCCTCGCTGGCGTGCTCCTCCGAAAAAAAGTCAAAGTCCGTCTTGCCCAGCACCTGTTCAGGGCTCGTGCAGTTGAAGCCGCGCATTTGTTCCGTGCTCACGTAAATAAACCGGGATTCGCTGTCCTTGAAAAAGACATGCAGGTATTTCCCTTTCATCATCGTATGCAGAAGGTCCAGGTATGTCAGCGGTATATCCGCGCGGACAAGTAGGTCTTCTTCTTTTGTTTTCATTTTATCTACCTCGCTTTAACCAAAGCAGGCGTATGCTGGCAGGTGCTCCGGATGCGTGGTTCTATCCTGTTTTGTTTTGTCCGTTCCTTCCCTTTTGTTGGCTGGCAGATGCGTTCAAGACGAAAATAAGAGCATGATGCTGCTCTGGAAATGGTTCCCCCCCGACTTGAACCGATTCTCTTACATAATTATATATCGTTACTTACTAGCGGTTACTTAACACAATTTTTAACATATATTTAGCATTATTTCCCTTTCTTAGCCCATATCAGTCTGCCTGCCCATGCCTGTACCGGATCCAGTTCATTACACACGCCCTGTATTGAGCCCTCGCCCACAGGGTGAGCAGCGGGTAGTCCGCATCGGGTTGGCGGATCATTCTCTCCAATATCGTCACGCATGCCATTGTATCTCCCATCTTGAGGTATGTCAGCGCTTCATGGTAGCGACCGATGCCGTCGTTCAGCAGTTTGAAGCACTCTATTGCCTTTTGGTAATCCTTCAGCTCATAGTAACTCCGGCCCATCATGTAATAATCACCTTCGTCACTGCCGTTTTCTTCGATATATTTCTCACAATCTTTGATAACGTTCTTATATCTCTTTTTGTCAAAGGCTTTTTGCAGGTCGTAATCAAAATAATCGTCCAGTTCTGATTCCACGCCCACCTCGATATCCTCCTCCGGCTCGATGCTTTTATATTCCCAAAGGAGGGATCCGTCCGCTGTCATGCCGGTCGGTGCCAGCCCCATATCCGCATAAATCTCATACGGGAGCAGCTTGTCAAAGGACATCTTCACGCAGACGCTGCCGATGGCATCCTTCCAGTTGCGCCCGCTTTGGAGGATGTATTCGATCTCCTGATCCCGCAGTCCATTGTAATAGGAGTTGTTCATCCAGTAGGTGTTCACCACCCGCACCCGTTCGCCTTTGTTGAAATGCATCTTCCAGGTAAACCATATCGGATAACCTGTTCTTTCCATTTCTTTGTCATATACGACCTTTCCCTTTTTCCGCTTGATCTCTTTCTTTTCGCCGTTTATCTTGGTCGTGAATTTGTGCAGCCGCATATCGTAGTAGTAATGTTCATCACGTTCTTTATCATAACCCGAGATGACATCCTCCGAGGGGAATCCCACCAGCATACTCGTCTCGTCCCCGGGGTTGTAAAAGTCGAATATACATGTAACATAGGATTTCCCCCCCACGACCCGGATGTTGATGTATTCCTTTTCCATCACCACTGGATTTCCTTTCAGCGGCCATACCGTCTCTCCCACGCCGCCGTCCAGCCCCGCGTCGTCGGCATACGCGGTCACGCCCCAGAGGCTCAGCACCAGCAGTGCGGTCAATAGTGCGATGGCTTTTTTCACAGGTGATACCTCCTTCAGGTGGTTGCAGGTGTATTATACTATATGTGTCACTTTTAACCAACTATAGTGCTACCTGTCCTAATCATATCGCATTGCGTTGATAGTTTTGAAGGGTGTTATCATTCTTGAATATCGAATGGCACAGGCACTGTCAGCTAGCGATTATCTCTTGCCCTTAAATAAAAATAAAGCAGGAAAGCCACCTCTTCAGGTGGCTTTCCTGCTTACCGCAATTCTGAATTCTTAACTCTTAATTCTTAATTATTTTGGCCAGGTCCTCTTCCGGCGTGGTGATGGGCGTGAGCCCGTACGTATCCACCAGCACCTTCAGCACATTGGAGGAGAGGAAGGCCGGCAGGGATGGCCCGATGTATATGTTCTTGATGCCCAGCGCCAGCAGTGTGAGCAGTACGCACACCGCCTTCTGCTCGTACCAGGAGAGCACCAGCGTCAGCGGCAGCTCGTTCACAGAGCAGTCGAATGCCTTCGAGAGCGCCACGGCCACCTGGATGGCGGAGTATGAGTCGTTGCACTGTCCCATGTCCAATATCCGCGGCAGCCCGCCGATCGTGCCCAAACCTAGGTCGTTGAAGCGGTACTTCCCGCATGCCAGCGTCAGCACCACCGTGTCCGCCGGGGTCTTCTTTACGAATTCCGTGTAGTAGTTCCTGCCCGGTTTGGCCCCGTCGCATCCCCCTACGAGGAAGAAGTGCTTGATGGCGCCTGCTTTCACGGCGTTGATCACGGTATCCGCCACCCCCAGTACGGTGTTGCGCGCAAATCCCGTCGTCAGCTCCGTCCCCCCGTTGATGCCCGTGAACTGCCTGTCTTCCGTGTATCCGCCCAGCTCCAGCGCCTTTTCGATGACGGGGGTGAAGTCCTTCTTCCCGTCATTCTCGCCGATATGCACGAGTCCCGGGAATCCTACCACAGCAGTCGTGTATACCCTGTCAGAATACGACGGTTTTGGCGTCATCAGGCAGTTCGTCGTGAAGAGGATGGGGGCGGGGATCCCGTCCAGTTCCTTTTGCTGGTTCTGCCACGCCGTCCCGAAATTCCCCTTCAGGTGGCTGTATTTCTTCAGCACGGGGTAGCCGTGCGCCGGCAGCATCTCCCCGTGGGTGTAGATGTTGATGCCCTTCCCCTCGGTCTGTTCGAGTAATTCCTTCAGGTCCAATAGATCATGTCCGGAGATGACGATAAACGGTCCCTTTTCCACCAGCATCGGCACTTTGGTCGGTACAGGGTGCCCGTAGGTCGAGGTATTCGCCTCATCCAGCACTTCCATGCACCGCAGGTTGATCATGCCGAATTCCTGCAGCAGCGCCAGCCATTCCGCTGTGCTGTGTTCTTTTGCGATCTCGCGCAGCCCTTTAAAAAACCAGGCCGTGACTTCCGCATCCTCCTTGCCCAGTACATACGCGTGCCAGGCGTACGCCGCCATCCCCCGCATTCCAAAGAGTAAGGTTGAACGCAGCGACACCGTGTCCGTCTCCCCGTGGAAGAGCTGCGCCGGATCGTATTCGGTTCCTCCTCCCAAACGCTCCGTTTCCTTTCGGATGCGCGCGGTGAATGTCTCGAACCATTCCGGGTCGAAGTTCACATTTGTTACCGTCGAAAAAAGCCCCTGCATCACCAGTTCACCGGCTTCCTTTCCCGGCTTCTTCCCTTCCGCTGCCCGGGAAAGGCCGATCAATGCTCCGGTCAGGGTATCATGCTTTCCCGCCACCTCGGGTTTCTTCCCGCACACGCCTGATTTCGTACAGCCCGTGCCCATTGCCGTCTGCTCGCATTGGAAGCAAAACATCTCGCTCATATAACATAAACCTCCTTATGATATCGGATAAATTGATAATCAAATTATATTGAAAATAAAGAAGGCTTTCCGTATCCATGGCTACAAACGATAAAAAGTGATTGCGGGATTCGCCCCGCAGGGCAGCAGGATCATGCGAAAGTGGAGGCATCAAATCGACCCGAGGGGTCGTATGCCTCCACTTTCGCATTCCGCAACTATTAACTATTAATTATTAATTATTCACTGTTAACTGTTAACTGCCTTCAACAGTCCCCGCGCCACCAGGTCCTCGTACGCGCCCTTCAATGTCGTGTCCTTCATTTTCACGATGATGCCCGCAAACTGCTTGCGCATTATGGCGTTGATGAGCCTTCCCCCCAGCCCCTGCAGCGCGTATTTCCTGCCGGTTCTGATATCATGGACGATCCTGGTCCCCAGTTTCCGCGCCTTCTCCATCGCATCCGCATCGTCCCGCGATGCTATCCCGCCGCGCAGCGTCACCGCCAGCTCCCCGGAGATATAGCCGCGTTTGAAAGTGCCGGCGGTGAAAAGCATCGCCAGCGTCTTCGCCGTCTTTTTCGCGCCCATCGTGCTGCATGTGGAGATGGCCGCCACATACTTCCCCGCAAAGGGCGAGGTTAGTTTTGTCATCATCCCCAGCCTGTCCATAAGGGTCTTCAGGATGGCCGTGTAGGATGCGCAATACGTGGGCGAGCTCGCGATGATCCCGTCTGATTCGAGCAGCATCGCCTTCACCTTTTCATAGTCGTCTTTTATCGGGCACTTCCCGTCCTTTACGCAGACGCTGCACCCCTGGCAGTAGCCGATGTTGTAATCCGGCAGGAATATCTCCTGCACTTCCGCCCCCGCCGCCTGCGCCGCCTTCAGCGCCTCCCGCACCAGTGTCGCGCTGTTGCCCTCCCGTTTCGGGCTGCTGATGATCCCTGTAATCTTCATTTTCTTTCCCTCCGTTAATTTTTCAATATTCCAAAGCAGCTCATGTTGCCGCTTCTTTCTCCAGCGTGGTAATAGCCTCTTCCGCCCAGGTTATCAGCATCTGTAGCGTCATCTCCGCCTTGCGGATCACCAGCTTCCAGTAGAGCGCCTCTTCCCCTGCGGTCTCCCATTGCTTCGCGCTCAGGTCCACCATTTTCAGCAGCTCCGGCACTTCCTTCAGGTTTTTTCGTTTCTGTTCGGCGAACCGCCTTAACTGGTGGATCGTTTCCTCCCGCCCCACGGCCTCCCCGAAGAAGATGCGCAGCGTGAATTCGTCCCGCGTGCTCTTTTGCAGCACATCCGGGAAATCGCATATCCACTTTCGGAATTCCTCCTTCCCCTTCGGCGTGAGGCTGTAGATGCGCCTGTCCGGCCGGTCGCTCTGCGGCTCGATCACGGATTCCACGCATTTGATGTCTTCCAGCGTGTTCAGTTCCCGGTAGATCTGGCTCAGGCTCGCCGGCCACATGTGGCTCACCGAAAGGTCAAATGTCTTCTTCAGGTCGTATCCTGTCATGGGTCTGTACCCCAGGAGTCCCAGTATCGCGTGCGGCAGTGACATGTTTTCTCTCCTCTTATATGGCACTTGTTGAATATTATTCTACCACGCATATAATATTCTACTTGTTATATATCTGTCAATGCTTTTTTGGTATTTATTTTAACGTCCTCTCCTCCGGCCGCATCAGGCAGCAGCATAAATCTTTATTATCAATCAGGAACGATCTGCTTTTTCAGTCCCATATGCCCATTATACGGCAGTGGATACAGCTCAAAACGACCCGAATGCGCCGTATATCCAGCCCAATGGGTCCTATGCCTCGCCTCCGGGCATCCGTTTCTGACAGCTGAACGATCCTCTATGTTACGTATAAGCTTGGACCGTACTGTAGGGGACGCTGCCCACAGCGTCCCGCCTGGATTGCCGTCTGAGATGATCCGGATATCCCGCCATGTGTCGTAGGTGAGACTTCTCAATTGAGGCATAAGGTTGTATTCCTCCCATCCGGATTTGAGCCTTTAAAAGGTTTGGCCATGCTCCACGGTCATAGACAGAACTGTACAGTAGGGGGCGCTGTCCACAGCGCCCCGCTCAGATTTCCGTCTATGATCAATTGAACAGCCCTCCCTGTATCCGGCAACCTGGGGCGCCCGTTCCTCCCGCTCCTGACCGCCGGCCTGTTACAGCCTGAACGGGTCCCCATGTTCTTGCGTGGTTTGAACTGCAGTAAAAAAAGCCCTTGCGGGCTCAGGCCGTTAAAAAACCTTAAGTGATAAACAGCAATTGTCTAAATATGCAATCACAAATCAAATCCGTCATTTCTGGCGGCGTGTACGTCAGAAATGACACCTCTCATGTAGGTTTGTGGTGAACAAACCTACATGGTAAAACTCAAAAAAGTGGCTGAAAGTGGTTCATCCACTTTTTTGCCACATTTTTTGACAAGCAGAGCCCTTACGGGCTTTTTTACTTTCCTGGGCTGAAGTTGACCGTGTATGTCGTATTTGTCTCCAGGGGAGGATAGTTACCTGCTTCATTTGGATCCTGGTATCCATACACACAGGAAGGCCATCCCAGCGGATAGATATAGATTCTGTCTATTGCATAGCCCGGGTAGCCCAGCGAGATCGTGTAACACTCCCCTTCGCTCATATGCACCTTGCAGTCAACCAGCACATCATACGGCCTGCTGTCGCCCACCCATTGCACACCGTCGATCATCACTTCCTTGATGGTTCGCCCATCGGCATAATTGTCGTTTACGATCTTCTCAGCCATTTCTTTAAGCATCGGATCATGATCGGCGGCGTCCATCAGTTTATCGTCTCCTTCGTCGGGCGTTGTCTCTCCTTTTGCGTCCGGGAAGGCCATCTTGTGCATGCTGAAGATTTTCCCGCTTACCGAGTCCAGCCCGCACAGATAGCTCAGTTCTGTCCTGCTTTTTTTCATGATGCTCACATTGTATGTACCTTTTGCATTATGTTCCGATTTGTCGTACTCCACGTCTGCTTCCATTCCGCTTTGTTTGAGATCCTCTTTAAATAGGGTCTCCAGTGCCTTTACTGCGGTCAATCCTGCTTGCATGTAACCGATGTCTTTGGCTGAAGGCCCGGGTTTGCCTGGTATAAATGCTTTATATAGGTTGTATTCAGTGCCTTCGATGGCTTCATAGGTCGGGGGTGCCGTATTGGTTGGAATGGTTCCACCCTCCGTGCTGACAGAAGGTCCCCACTTTGCTCGCGCAGCACCTGCCTGGTTGGTTTGTACTGAAACGATATTATCGCCGGTCAAAGCGGTTTGGTCGGTTTTAATAGCCAGCCAGAGTCCGAAAGCACATGCGCCGATAGCCATTATCGTCAGGACAGGTATCAATATGCTTTTCCATATTTTCTTCTTCTCCATCTTCATACCCCTTTCCAGTTTTTGCTTTCTCTATGGTACAGGGGCGATGTCAGCATCCTGTATTGGAGTTGTCATGATCCTGTAAAACCTTCACGGTGGTACCCGATCCCGGTGTTGATTCGATTGATAAGATTAACCCGAGCCGCTCGCAGATGCGTTTGCAGATGGACAGGCCCAGCCCCGCGCCCCCCGCCTCCCTCGAGCGGGATTTATCCGCACGATAGAAAGGCTCCGTCGCCCGTTCGAGGGATTGTGCGTCCATCCCGCATCCGTCGTCCCGGATTTCAATGAAATGCTCGTTTGCAGTGATAAATACCGTTCCGCACTTGGAACAGGCGTTTACTGCGTTCATGACCAGGTTCACAACGAGCATGTATAGTAGCGTTCCATCGCTCTTCCATGTTCCGTTGTGGGCCTTGAAATGCAGGGCCACACCACGTGCCTCGGCCGCCTGTTTGGTGGCTGTACGGATATTTTCTAGTAATTTTTGCAGCTGTACAGTCTCATATACGATCTCGCCGTTGCGCAATTTCGCGAGGGTCAATAGCTTTTCCGACATGTCATTCAGCCGTTTGCTCTCCCACGAGATGTAACAGAGCGCCGAAAGGCGTTCATCCTCTGTGATGGCTGCCTCCGCCAGGTATTGCGAATATCCGCCGATGGCAGTGAGAGGCGTGCGCATCTCGTGGGCCAGGTCGTCGATGAACCGCTGCTTCTTTTCCGCTTCTTCGCTTAATTGGGATATCTGCGTTTGGATCTTCTCCGCCATCTCGTTGAACCGCCGCGCCAGCTCGGCCAGTTCGTCGCGGCCCCGTGCTTCCGCCCGCTTCCCGTAGTCCCCCCCGGCCAGGGCCGTGGCGGCGTTGGAGAGCTTTTGGATGGGAGCGGTGAGCCCGCGTAACAGGAAAAAGAGTGCGGCCGCCAGCACCGCGGATATCCCCGTGCTCCCGATGATGAGGGTTCGCATCAGGGTATCTGCATCCTTTTGTAATCCCGCTACCGACCGGGCAGTGACCAGCCAGTAACCGGTAACCCCGATTCCGCCGCTCACATACAGGTAAGGGGTCCCGTATGCGTCGGCGATCCTGGTATCCTGCCCGTCATACTCCGGAGGCACATCCGGCGCGTTGTCCGGTCCGGGGATATTGGAGTATACCTTGCTTTCCGTGCTCTGGAGATGGAGGGCTATGCCCTGTGTGGCGTAATAGGCTTTGTAGCTTTCAAATAGGTCCTGCAAAGCAGCGCCGGTTTGGCCGCCGCGCGAGAGGATGGCTGATATATCCTCTTCCAGCTTGTCCCGGATAAAGCCGTGCTCCGAAAAACCCCGCTCCCATTCCGATCTCAATGCGGTCCTGTATGCCGTATCATAGAGCAGGAAGGCTCCCGTATTCAGCGCCACCAGGAAAAGGGCCAATGTGGAAAGGAATACCTTCTGCCAGTATTTCATCGCGGTGTCTCCAGTCGGTAGCCCAGCTTGTACACCGTCTTCAGCCGCCCGGCCATGCCCAGCTTCTTGCGCAGCTTCTGGATGTGTACGTCCACCGTGCGCGTGTCCCCCAGGTAATCGTACCCCCAGGCCAGTTCCAGCAGTTTCTCCCGGGAGAGCGCCAGGTTCCGGTTGGTGATCAGCGCTTCGAGCAGGGCGAATTCCTGCGGCGTCAGTTCGGCGCGTTCCCCGCGGTAAAAGGCTTCCCGTGTGCCGAAGTCCACCTTCACCTCGTCGATGCAGAAGGTCCCGTCGTGCCCTTTCGTCCTTCGCAGCACCGCCTGTATCCGGGCGATGACCTCCAGCGTTTCAAAGGGCTTCACGATGTAGTCGTCCGCGCCTTTTTCCAGCCCGTTCACCCTGTCGGCAAGGCTGTTCTTCGCCGTGATGAAGATGACAGGCGTGCTTTTGTCGTCCCGCCTGCGCATCACTTCGTATCCATCCATCCCCGGCAGCATGATGTCCAGCAGGATCAGGTCAAAAGGCCTGCTCTCCAGCAGCTGCAGCGCCTCCGTCCCGTCGTAGGCGCGCCAGCACTGATGCCCCACCAATGATAGATTACGGTAAAGGAGTTCGTTGATGGACGCTTCGTCCTCCACGATGAGCAGGTTTGCCATAACCCCACCTCTTATGGTTATGATAGCACAGAATTGTCATGATGTTGTAAAAGATGGGGAAGTCCCGTTTAGTGGTTTGATATCAGCAGATGACGTAAAAAGAATAGTCGGGTTTTGACTGACTGTTTTGGCTTTCAGCTATATGCTGCTTGATGTATGGATGCAGACCTATAGCCTCCCGATATATGCACACCACAATATCATCTATGCTCCTTGTTCCGCATGGTTTGAACCGTACCGTAGGGGGCGCTGTCCACAGCGCCCCTCCTATGTTGTCGTCTGCCATCTCCTGAACCACCCCCATGTACCGCAGAGAAGGCCGCTTCGGTCTCACTCCTGGTCATCGCCGACAACTGATTGAACTTGATTAGTCCAAGGCAATCCCAAATGTCTTGAGACAAGGCGCAACGAGGATTAGAAGCGAGGCGTAGTCGGAGGCTACGTTGAGCGCCTAACCGCAAGTTGCAACGCAGTATTCAAGGCATTTGGGGCAGCCTTGTGTATGAAAAAAAGGCGGATGGTGATCCGCCTTTTGAAAACCCTTCTTACGATACGATGTCGCCCTGGTAACTCACCAGCGAAGCGTCATGCACGCCCGGGATGCGTACGAACCGGTCGATGATGCCCAGGCTGGAGTCTTTCAGCCGCATCTCGATGGTCAGCTCGATGCCCTTGCTGGATACGGTCTTGCTCTTGAGCCTGCCCTGGGGCAGCTGCCGCAGGATCTCACGCACCTGGGGCAGGCACTCTTCTTCAAAGCGCAGCACCAGCAGGTACGGCATGGTAGAACGCACCTTGATGATGGAGACCACGATCATGATCAGACCGATCACCAGGCTCCCGATCAATGCCGCCGACCAGAATTTCGCGCCCAGCGCGATGCCCGCCGCAATGGCCCAGAACATGAATACCGTGTCCATGGGGTCTTTGACCGCCGTCCTGAAACGCACGATGGACAGCGCGCCCACCATGCCCAGCGAGAGCGTCAGGTTGGAGGTGATGGGCAGTATCACGAAGGATGTCACCATCGTCAGCATGATGAGGGACATGTTAAAAGTCCTTGAGTACAGCACGCCCGAAAAGGTCTTCCTGTACACGAAGAATATCAAAAGGCCGATCACGAGGGCCAGTGCCAGTGTGGCCAAGATGCGCCAGATGTCGATATCTCCGAACGAGAAATTGTCCAGCACGCTCTTTTTGATGATATCCCCGAAGTTGATAGTCTGTTGGTTCATGAACCTAGCTCCTTCCATTCATTGGCGCGCGATCGCGTGTGTCTGGGATGAATATATTGCAAATATTTTGCTTGTCCACGTACTTTACCAGTATATAATAAATCTCTTTTCATCAAACTGCAACAATTTCCGTTGCTTATGCTCAGGATAGATTTCATACAGGACCGCTGTCCTATCTGCTTCCCGATTGTAACAGCGGCATTTTGCCTTGCTGTTTGTCCTTACCTCAGGAATGGCCGCCGTGAACGCTTATCTAAACTCAACTGGTTCCGTATCGCCTTTCATAAATCCATGCCGAGAAATCTCTGACGTTTCCTCTTTACCTGGCGGCAATCCAGAATGGTCAAGTACAAGGCGAAGCGAGCATTGGGAGGGAGGTGTAGCCGGAGGCTACTCCGCACTGACTAAGCGGAGCTTCAACGCAGTAATTGGACATTCTGGGCCGCCGCCGCCTGTTTATTCGTAGCGGCGGCACATCACATACTTCGATATCGAACTGCGCATATTCGTCGGCGACTGGATCAGCTTGTGGATGATGGCGGGCAGGAACTGGTTGAATTTCACTTCCATGATGATCAGGTTGTTGTCCACCATCGGCGTCGTCATCAGGTCCGGGTTGAATATGTCGTATCCGTCGAAATCGGGGAACGCCATGCGCAGGTCCTTGTCAAACGTCACGCGCACGTCCTCGATGGGGTATACATACGGCTCGCGCACGTAGTCCACGATCACCTTGGGTTTCATCAGGTTGTTGCGCATCTCCAGGTACAGCGCCATGCACGGCACCTCCGGGCGTTCCGCCAGGAAATCAAATTCCCCCGCGAGGATCGCGTCAAATTCCTCCCGTGAGAGGCTCGTGGAGTCCTTGCGGATGAATTGTCCCGTCTTCACCTTGCGTTCCAGTTTGATGGTCTCGTCGCTGAAATTGTAGATGCGGATGCGGAATTTTTTCCTGTCCGTGTCCCCGTCCAGCTTCTGGACCATCGCGCTGTCCCAGAAATCATCGAAATACAGGCTGCGGATATGGTATTCGCCCCGCGCCGCCGCATGCTCGTCCACAGGCATCACGCCCGAGATGCTGTTCCGCAGCGTGTTGTACTCCATGTGGTTCAGGTAAAATTTCAGTTCGTGCCGGTATTTCGTGGCATTCCACGGCACTTTCCGGGGTCTTGCCTTTGTAGCCATACTTCGCTCCGTTTTTATGGTAATAATGCTATTTTATACTTTCCTCAGGATTTGTAAACTCTTTGAACCCTATATTTGTTCAGTATGCACTGCTATTTGCTTCACCCGGCCATTGTAACCACGCCGGATGCATACTGCAACCCACAATTCCGGTTCTTCCAGCTGATGCCAATTGCTGCCTGCAAAATTAGAGTCTTCACTAGGATTGTAATCCGATCCATGCCCGTAAGGGCAACACGATCGTACATTGCACACCCCGCAGGTATTATATCGTCCCCGCAGGGCTTACCGCAATTCTTCACTCTTAACTATTAACTCTTAACTGATTTGAATCCATGCCCGTATGAGTACCACAATGAAACATTGCACACCCCGCCCCCGCTGGGTATTAAATCGTCCCCGCAGGGCCATTAAATCATGCCCGCAAGGGCATTCCGCCATTGTACATTCTACATTTTACATTGTACATTGAATACCCCCGCAGGGTATTCAATCGTCCCCGCAGGGCATTCCGCAATTCTTAATTATTAATTATTAATTATTAATTCTTTTTCGGTGTTGCCGTCGTTGTTGGCGAAGTAGCCGGCGGCGCCTTCCCTGCCGTGCCGAATATCGTCATCACCTGGTCGTTGCTCAGGCTGAAGTATTTCTGCACGCTGTATATCAGGTACGGCCCGCGCTGGTCGATATAGGCCTTCAGGTTTTTCAGGTGCAGGTTCTTCCAGGATTCATAGGTCCCCGCGCCGTTGTCGCCCCATGTCTTGGGCCAGCGCTGCTTGTCCTTCTTTTTCTCCTCGTTGATCGCGTTAACGACCTCGTTCAACTTGGCCGTGACGCGTTCCTTGCTGAATGTCGTTTTCAGCAATTCCGCGAAGCGGTTCAGGAATTTTTGCTTGAAATCCGGGTTCTGCAGCAGTTTGCGGATCATCGTGTTGTTCAGTCCGTGGCCCACGCCCGTCCCAGCTGGGTCCAGGTATTTCCCCACGGAGTCGTGTTTGGGGTCTGCAAACGTCCAGCAGAAGTCGTACAGGATCCACTTCCATTTGGCCCCCGCCTTGTGCTCGCGGTAGAATTTCACGTTTGCCTGGTCGGTATTTGCCACATACATCTCCGAGATGATGAAGTCCATGTAGCTCTTGACGTCGATCTGGCTGGTCACAAAATCGTAATTTTCCTTCACCGTCAGGTCGTGGTTCTCCACGTAGCTCTTCAGTGTCTTCCAGTCCGCGTTGGTGCCCGCGATGATCTCCTTGTCCCCGCCGTTCATCCGCAGCAGGTCCACCGAAGCCGGGTCGATGCCGTTGTGCTGCGCCACGAAGTGCTCGTTGATCTTCTCGCGGATGTTGTTGATGCCCCAGTACTGGCCGTTGATATAGAGCACGCACTGCTTGTATGCCTGGATGTCGCAGTTCACCTGCCCCTCCACGATGCTGGAGACCAGCACGTCCCGGATGCCGGTGATATGCGTATCCTGTCCCCCCGGACGCAGCACGATATCCTTGTATTCGGTATAGGGCCTGCTGCTGAAGAAAGGATAGTTGATGGTGCTGTACCCGTATTGCGGTCTCGCGAGGATGGAAAGGCCCTTGTTCGGGTTGGCCCGGCTGAATTGCCCCTGGATGCGTACGGCGGCGTCCAGGCCCACGCCCAGTTTCCCGTCTTCGTCGATGTATTCGAAGTGGGCCGGCTTTTCCACGTTGTTCCACCAGTTGGCTTCCCGGTAGGGGTTCTGTCCCAGGGGCTGCGGTCCGTGTACGTATATCCCCGTATTCTCGTCGAAGAAGTTTTTGGGGTCTGTGACCAGCGATACGATGGGCAGCGTATGCGGTACGTCGATGAAATACGATGCCGTCATGGTCGCGCTGGGGATGTAGCCGTCCTTGGCGGCGATGGCCCGTATCACCGTCCCCGCCGGGAATGTCCCCTCGGGCCTGTCCCCGGTCTCGGGGATGACGGAGATCTCCCCGGTGTAAAGCTTCGAGCCCGTCGTCGGGTCGCTGCCGTCCGTCGTATAGTAGATCTTCGCGCCTTCCGCTGCGGTTAATGTGACCTTCTGCGCGTTCTTGTATTTACCCGGCTGCACAGAAGTTGCCGGAATGGGCAGCGTCTCCCGCGCCCCCCCGCTGTTCGCCGCGCCGGGCGTGGATGTGGCGAAATAGAAAAAACCCGTGTCGCCGTCTTTGCGGCCCACGGACATGTTGGCTCTCAGGTTTTCCACCGGCACCCTGTCCAGCAGCTTACCGTCCTTGTCAAAAAGTGCTATGAGCTCCGAAGTGGAATTCAGCCGGAAATTGGTGTTCAGCTGCTGGTCGGGGTTGGTCACGTTGTATCCGGAAACAAAGACCGTCAGGTATGCCCCCGCGTCCAGCGTCTTTTCGGGAAATCGCCATTTGGAGGGGTTCGCCGTATTGTCCGTCAGTGCAAAATCTTTCAGGTTCACTGCATGGCTGGATACATTGTGTACCTCCACCCAGTCATAGTAATTGCCCTTTGCGCTTGCGATGGTGGAAAGGTTGGTGTTGGATGCTTCGCTGATTACCACGTCCCCCAAAGCCACCGGGTTGTTCTTGGTGAAATCGGTATATCCCGCGTCGGTATTGGGGTATCCCGGCGTCGGTTTGCTGGTGGCGGCCCAGCCCTCGGGTTTCCGCGCGAAGGACATGTCGCTGCCCAGTTCCTTGGTCGTCACGCGGTCGATCGCCCTGCCCATGGTATCCGACAGCACCGCCACCCCCTGGTATGTTGAAAGGCGGAAGGGCGCATGCAGCGCTTTTTTATCCGTGCTGTCGGGGGGCGAGGTGGCGCCCGAGCAGAATACCACGAGGTATTCGCCCGGCTTTATACTGATATCGGGGAATTTCCATTTCATGGGGTTGGCGTCCTCGTCCGAGAGGCCGAATCCCTTCAGGTTCACGTCGCTGCCGCCTGTATTGGTGATCTCGATCCAGTCCGAGTACTGTCCCGTGTCATCTTTAAAAATGGTGGTGTTCTTTGCCATCATTTCGCTGAGCACCACGGAGGGTTTCTGGTCCGCGGGCAGCTGCAGGCTCGCCACATACTGCGCATACCCGTTGTCGTCATTGGTGAACCCGGGAGTGAATTTCGGGAACTGCGCCCATTTGGTGGGATCTGCCGTTGTCCTGCCGTAGGAGGTGTTGGCGTCCATCGCCGGCACTTCCATCTTGTCCACCACCGCGCCCTTGTTGTCCGTCAGGATGATGGCATCGCCCTTCGAGCTCAGCCGGAAATTGGCGTGCAGGGGCTTTCCGGCCACGCTCTGCGGTTTGCCCGAGCAGTAGACCAGGATGTAGCCGTTTGCAGGGATCGATACGTTGGGGAAGGTCCATTCGATGGGCTTCTTCTGGTTGTCCGAGAGTCCCCATCCTGTCAGGTCCACCTGCGCGTCGTTCGGGTTGTAGAGTTCGAACCAGTCCGAGTACTGCCCCTGGTTGTCCAGCACGGCGGTCTTGTTGCCCGACATGATCTCGTTGATATAGATATAGGAGCCTTCCGCGACCTTTGCGTCGGGGTTTATATTTAGGGAGGTGCCCGTCGGGCTGGCGGCAGGCTGGTTCTTTGCGTACTGCTGTGCCTGCGTGACGGCCGTGTAAATCACCACAGCCACGGCCAGGGCGGCGAGGATCAGGATGATGACTATATTTCTTGCCTTTTTGCTGGCTGCCATTTGTTGCGACCTCGAATTTCGATATTGGATGCTGGAACACTTTTTGTCGAAACTTATTCCTTATTTTATCACAGACTCTTTCGCAAGTCTATCGTATATGTTAAGAGAGTATAAACTTTGCATGAACCCAAATGGGCGCCCGTGCTCTGTCCTGTATCTGATTATTCCCGCTTATTTTGTTTTAATAGCCACTGGCGTATAATGTAAATGACAGGATGCGGTTTAAGGTATGTTTGATGATGCCGTTAAGCCGCATTGATCATGTGAATGTTTATCGGGGATACGGCCGGGCGGCCCTGCGTGCCGGTAGGATTCTTCGAATCCGTCTGGAAGCCTTGTTGATTTTCTTAACCGATAGGGAGTGTTATTCATGGATGGCCCGAAACGGGAAAAGCCGCGTCCGCCCTTCCGGGATTTTTATCGCAGCACGTGGGCATTCAGCCATGGTCCAGTGTACGGCAGGTATAAAAACATGGAGAGCATCATCATCTGTAAAGATGGCAGGGTCTTCAGGGAGAAATACTATGATGCATATCGTGTTATCATGTACGTGTTTCCTTTACTTGTTGTGATCTCACCGCTGGTATCCTACTTTCTCCCCTGGCCGGATACCACCGGTACTATGAAAGCCGCTGAAAGCAATACGCTGTATGATGAATATCATTCCACACAAAGACTTGTATCTTTAATCTTTGCCTTGGTATTGCTGGTGGCCTATTTTATAGGTCTGCCCGTTATTCGCTATGTATGGAATCGTTTCAAACTGATCCATGAGGATGACCCGGCGAGTCGTATGGAGCTAAATAACGAGTTCTTCGAACTGTAATCCGTTGGATGTTCTGCCTTTTGTTATCTGGACATTTTTGATGTTTCGGACGGTTTCGAGTAAGGATTTATGAAAGGTCACTGGCAGTTGGATTCCAATCTTTGTTGATTTGTTGCCTTTCCTTTTGTTTCATAACATAATGCGTGTCCCGCTGCCCCTCCCAGGCTCCATTTTTGATACGGTTCGGCAGAATATTTCAACCGGTTTCCATCCCGGTGTTATTGCCTTTGATTTGGCAACTATTTATAATCTGTGGCAGCACATCTATTTTTTTCTTTGCCGGGGAGTCTCATATGAAAAAGCTGTTGACCAGGGCCGCCCTTACAGGTGCCACCGCTGTCGTTGTTTACCTGATGGCCGCCAATTTCGTGCTCCACATGGTCACGGGCTGGCAGTATGGCCTTTTCTTTGATGAGTTCTACTATTATTCCATGAGTGATCATCTGGCTTTCGGTTATATGGACGTCCCGCCCGTCGCGGGCTGGCTCATGGCGCTCTCCCGCCTGCTGCTGGGGGATTCCGTTCCGGCCATGCGTGTATTCCCGGCATTGGCTGGCTCATTCGCCATGCTCTTTGCCGCCCTCACCGCACGCAGGATGGGTGGTGGACGTTTCGCGCAAGGCCTCACGGCGCTTACCGTTATGCTCGCGCCCGTGTTCATGACCTATTTCGGCATGTTCACATACGATGCCTTCGACCAGCTGTTGTCCGCCATGGTGGTTTTCATGGTTGCCAGGATATTAAAAGGTGAAGCCAATCCCCGTACATGGGTCCTGCTGGGTGTCATCGCCGGGATCGGCCTGATGACCAAGATCACGATGGGCTTCCTGCTAATATGCCTCGTCGTAGGGATCCTGCTCACCCGCGCCCGCAAATACCTTGCCGGCAAATGGTTGTGGATCACCCTGGCTATTGCAGTGGCATGCTTCCTCCCCTTTATCGCCTGGCAGGCTGTGAACGGTTTCCCCATTGTGGAATACCTGCGTTCCTACAGGGGCGCGCGCACTTACTCCCCTTCGCCGCTGGATCTGCTCCAGAATATATTTGCGGCCATGAACCCGCCCTCAGTGCTGCTCTGGCTGGGCGGCCTCGTACTGCTCTTCACGAAGCAGGGGCGCACATTCCGGCCCTTTGCGTGGGCGTTTCTGGCCTATTTTGCCCTGGCTTCCATTTTTGCCGTGCGGTTCTATGCCCTTGCAGGCGTCCTGCTGCCCCTCGTGGCCTTCGGCGCCGTCTGCCTGGAGCGGAACTACCGCTGGGAGCCGTTGCAGGATACGGGCTCTCCCGGTGCGCAGGAAGTTGGTCCCCTGCCCAATCACGATATTCCCGCCCAGAAAAACGCGGCTCCAAAGAATGATTTGAACGTGCCGCCGAAAAAGAAAAAGGGCACGGTTTGGACGCTGAAGGTGGCATACATTGTCGTCCTTTGCCTGCTCGGAGCCGCCCTCACCCCGCTCAATATCCCCGTGCTTTCCCCCGGGGACTCTGTCGCGTACAATAGCGCGGTCGGCTACTCCAATTACGTGAAATGGGATACCGTCCAGTCTACCGGCATCCCCACGTTCCTCGCCGGTCGCCTGGGCTGGGAGGAACAGGCGAAGGCCATATCTGACGTATACCATTCTCTGCCCGAAGATGAACAGAAATACTGCGCCATCTACTGCAGCCGTTACGGTGCGGTGGGTGCCATGGATTATTGTGGCAAAAAGTACGGCCTCCCGCCGGCCATCAGCGCCAACATGGGCGCCTATTATTGGGGCTTTGATGGCTATGACGGTCGGTGCGTCATTTTTGTAAACCCGGGGCCTGACTTCTACGGGAAGCTGCAGGACTATTTCAAAGACGTTAAGACTGTCCTCGGTCCCGCCGCTGCCCCCTATTCCCTTCTGACAGGCGCATACCGCTACATATACATCTGCAGGGGCCTCAAAATATCCACGGACCTGTTTTGGGGGATATTGCGCACATACACCTGAGTACGAAACACCAGGCGATTTTCTTTTAACCCTATGTCTTTCATCTGTACGGTGGTACGTAGCGTGTGTCAATCTGTAAATGATTTTAATATGATTTAGTTTTCTTTATGGGGGGAATGTCGTATGAAAAAGCTGTTTACCAAAGCCGTCCTCACAGGCGCTGCAGCGATTATCGTCTATTTGATGGTCGCCAATCTCGTCTTTCATATCGCCACAGGCTGGCAGTACGGCTTTTTCTTTGATGAGTTTTATTACTATACCATGAGTAATCATCTGGACTTCGGCTACATGGATGTCGCGCCCGTCACAGCCTGGCTCATGGCGCTTTCCCGCCTTATAATGGGCGATTCCATCGTGGCCATGCACGTTTTCCCGGCCATCGCGGGTTCCTTTGCCATGCTCTTTGCCGCCCTCACCGCGCGGAAGATGGGCGGGGGCCGGTTCTCTCAGCTCCTCACGGCCCTCGTCGTGATGCTCGCGCCTGTGCTGATGACCCTTTTCAGCATGTTCATCTATGATGCGTTCGACCAGCTGATGGCCGCCATTGTGGTATTTATAGTTGCGAAGGTCCTGAAGGGCGAAGCCACGCCCCGGTTTTGGGTCCTCTTCGGGTTCGTTGCCGGCATCGGTCTGCTGGTAAAAATAACGATAGGTTTCCTCCTTGTTTGCCTCATCGTCGGGATCCTGCTCACCCGTACCCGCAAACGCATTGCAACCAAATGGTTCTGGGTCTCCGCCGCCATCGCGTTTGCCTGCTTCATTCCCTACATCGTCTGGCAGGCCGTACACGGTTTCCCCATATACGAGTACCTGCGCGCCTATGCGAGCATCCGCACCGTCAAACCCTCCGTGCCTGAGATGCTTGTCAATATCATAATAGTTATGAACCCCGCATCCATTCTGCTCTGGCTGGGCGGCCTGGTGCTGCTTTTTACGAAACGGGGCCGGACGTTCCGGCCTTTCGCCTGGGCTTTCCTTATCTATTTTGCGCTGGCGGCCATCCTGTCTATCAAGTTTTATGCGCTGGTGGGCGTCCTGCTCCCTCTGATAGCCTTTGGCGCTGTCTGCCTGGAAAGGAATTACCGCCGCGCTCCGCAGGACGATCTTCCCGTTCAGCAGGACGGTTTTCCGCTGCCCCTTCAGGGTTCAGGCGGCACGACGGACGGTCTGCCGGCGTCAAAGCCGCCGAAGAAGAAAAAGGGCCGTCTGTCCTGGGCGCTGAAGGTATCGTACCTCGTAGTCCTTTGCCTGTTCGGCGCCGCATTCGCCCCGTTGAATCTCCCCATGCTTTCCCCCCAGGATACCGCCGTATGGAATAATCTCGTGGGTGTATCGTCCATTGTCCGCTGGGACAGCACCATCCGCACCGAGGTCCCCACACTCCTTGCCGGCCGCCTGGGCTGGGAGGAAGCCGTGCAGGCTGTGGCCCAGCTTTACCATTCCCTGCCCGAAGCAGAGCAGAATGATTGCACGATTTACGGCAGCACATATGGCATTACCGGCGCCCTGGAGTACTACGGCAGAAAGTACGGCCTCCCTCGCCCCGTCAGCGCCCACATGGGCTGCTACTACTGGGGTCATGACGAAATGGATGGGAAATGTGTTATCTTCGTGGGTATGGGCGTGAATTATTACTGGGAACTGGAGAACTATTTTGATGAGATAAAAATCATCCCCAGCCCTGTTTCCGTTCCGTATTCCACGCTCTTTATAAACTCCCAGCCCGTATACGTCTGCCGGGGCCTGAAAATACCGCTGGATGAATTTTGGGAGAAGATGCGCAGCTACAGTTAATAACTTTGTTCGGTCGTATAGGGGCCGCTGTCCACAGCGACCCTATAGGGCCTTATGCGACTCTTATATTCATTGTTTGCAGAAGTTAGAGGGTTTCACTTGTGCGGCAGGGAGGTAAGCCACCGCAGACCTCAGACCGTAAACACGCGGACCGCAGTCTTTGCCTCTCTGCATCTGATCTCGTCTTGACCAGTTTGAACTGTTATCCATGTATCCGGCAACTTGTTCGGTCCCGTAGGGGTCGCTGTCCACAGCGATCCTAAAGGGCCCATATGATTCCACTGTCTGAAAGTAACCATAAGGCCATTATGGGCGGCGTTGTAAGCAATAGTGTGCGGCAGGTATATATGTCAGTAAGCCATTGTCTCTCGTGCTCTCCATCAGCACGATGCGGTCCACCGTGAATTCAGTTGGATTGACCCTTATCGCCTGCAATTTCTCCAATACTCCCCGCGTGTCCGCCCGCCGCGCCAGCGTGATGTGCGCCACCGCCTTCTTTGTCTCCGCGGGATAGCCCTGTTCCAGCAGCTTCGCGTTCACCGCCCTGCACAGTGTTTCAAATGCGGGGATGTCGCCGGCGCACCCGCACCATACCAGCCCCTCCATCCCCGGCGTGAATACTCCTATCCTGTCCAGCCGCAGTTTGAATGGCGCGCATTCCTTCACCGCCTCTTCCAGTGCCTTTGAGATGTTCAAGATGTCGGATACAGGCGCCTCCCCGATGAATTTCACCGTCAGGTGCATATTGCCCGGCCGTGTCATCCCCGCCCTCGGGCACAGTTCCTTTACCAGTCCCTGTATCCGCGCCAGTTCCTTTCCGCCGGGCCCCGTCTCCGCCGCCACGAATAGCCGCATATGCCTTGCACCCCTTCCGTTTCGCTCATTATACCATGGGTTTGCACCTGCTATGCAAATGGTCATGAGGCGTAAGCAGGCTGTAGCCGTCTTCACGCCCTTAACGTTGCCGGTACACAGTTGCGACGATGCTGCATTTATCGGCAGCTTGGTCTGTTCCGTAGGGGCCGATGCCCACATCCGCCCATTGATTGACTCCCTTAAACGCTTCATCAATGTATGATGATTCCGATTGTTATCTGCAGAAAGAGCGCCGTTTGTTGATGCTTACTGCGCCATATCTGATAAATTTTCTCGTTTCTCGAAACAAATTAACACAAAGTTAACGCGGTTTTGTTGACAGTACACAGTTACGTGTGGTACAAATAATTATGGTAGTGATACCATAGTTTTCAATGGAAGGAGGTCGATCGAATGAAGATCAGAAACATCAGGGAGCCCCAGAAGTTCTTCGAGGTCATCGGCAAGTGCAAAGGTAGGGTGGAGTTGGTCACCAGTGAAGGCGACAGGCTGAACCTGAAGTCCAAACTCAGCCAGTACGTTGCGCTCACGCAGATGTTCAAGGATGCTGTCATCGACGACGTGGATATTATCGTATCCGAGCCCGGTGACATGGACCTTCTGCTCGAGTTCCTCATCAGGGGCTGAAGAAGCCGTATTACGCTGGCCGTCCGGCACGGCTTCTTCCAATCGCAATCATAGTCTTCCTGAGAATAGTATTCTTACGAAGGTTGATAAAACAAAAGGCCGTACTCTTAAGGTGCGGCCTTTTTGATTTGCTGTTCATCTCTTACAACCTTTTAAGGCCCCCCATGCCAGCCATCGAATGGTCCAAGGCAAATTGAAATTGTCCAATGCTATTTTCGTTTGCCTTGGACTCCGCAATTATTAATTTTTAATTATTAATTGAATTCATGCCCGTAATGGCATTTCACAATTATACATTACACCCCTGCCCCCACCATGGTTTATAATGGAGTGGATACTTGTAACGGGTTTTATAGATTGGGGGAGAGGTATGGAGTTGCGTCTGCTCTGCGGCCGCGCCGGCTGCGGCAAATCCACCCGCGTGGGGGAGGAGATCGCCCGCCTGTATGAGGCCGGGCCGGATGGCCGTATCATCCTCATCGTCCCCGACCAGTATACCTACGAAGCGGAGCGTACTTTGGCGGACCGTATCGGCCGGGGCGGCCTCTTCAGCGTCGAGGTCCTCAGCTTTTCCCGCCTGGTGCACAGGATCATAACTTTGTCTGGCGGCGGCGCCCGCACGTTCATTGACGGTATTGGCAAGGCCATCCTCCTGCGCCGCATCCTGTCGGACCGCCGGGAGGATCTGAAGCTCTATGGATCCATGTCCATGCAACGTGGTTTCGCCCCCAAGCTCGCGGAGGCCCTCTCCGACCTCCGCCGGTTCAATGTCACGCCGGCCAGTCTGGAACTAATGGCCTCATCCCTGGATCCCGCCTCCCCTCTCTATGGCAAGCTCACCGACATGGCCCTCATCCAGACGGATTTCGAGTCCTGCCTATCGGGCGGTTTTGCCGACGGTGAAGACCGCATGACCCTTTTCATACGCCATCTGCCTGCATCGGGTTTTCTGGAGGACGCCCATGTTTTCATTGACGGTTTCGAAATGCTCACCGAACAGATATATGAAGCGGTGAAGCAGATACTCATATGCGCCCACAGTCTGACCGTCACCCTCCGCCTGCCGCAGGAAGCCGCCGCTGACGGCGCCCTGTTTGAGCCTGAAATGCGCCTGAAGCAGAGGCTCCTGTCCATAGCAGGTGAATGCGGCGCACGTGTGACAGAGGAATGGCTGAAGGGCTGCCGCAGGGAATCCGCCCCGGAATTGAGGCATCTCGAACATACTCTCTTTTCCTATGGTTCAGCCCCGTTCGGGGGTGGGGTAAAGGCTGTGGAATTGCTGGAAGTGCAAAATCCCGCATACGAGGTGGAGCATCTGGCCGCCCGCTGTGTCCAGCTTGCGCAGGAAGGCTATCGCTGGCGGGATATCGCGGTTGCCTGCAACGACCTGTCATCCTATGGTTCATTGATCAAACGGGTTTTTGCGCGCTACGGCATCCCCTGCTTTTTGGACCTGAAACGGCCCCTCATAGACCATCCCGCCGTCCGCTTCGTCTCCGCCGCGCTGGATACAGTCCTCCGCCGTTTCTCGCAGGCGGACGTTCTCCGCCTCGTAAAAACGGGTTTCTCGGGGCTGTCTCCGGACGAGGCGGAAGTCTTCGAAAATTACGTCCTGGAACACGGTGTGAAATACGACAGGTTCAAGTCTTCCTTCCCCGATGGGGCAGTCGAACCGCTCCGCGCCCGCCTCATGGGGCCTTTATTGGCCTTGAGTGAAGGGATGAAGCAGTCCTCCTGCTCCGCACGCTGCCGTGCACTGTATGAATACCTCATGGGCCATGACCTTCCCGCCCGGCTGGAGTCCTTCCGTTCCGCCCTGGAGGAGAGGGGCATGCGCGAGGAGGCTGCCGAAACGGCGCAGGTCTGGGGCCATGCGGTGGTCATCCTCTCCCAGATGGATGCCCTGTTCGGCAAGGGTAATATCTCCCTGAAAGGCTTTGCCGACGCCCTCCAGTCCGGGTTTGAGTCCGTGGAGGTCGGCGTCATCCCCACCACCGCAGACCAGGTGCTGGCAGGGGATATAGGCCGCACCATGAGCCATCCCGTCAAGGCCCTCCTCGTCCTCGGGGTGAATGACGGTGTGCTGCCGGGTAAGGCCGGCGGGGATGGCTTGTTGATCGAGGACGAACTGGCCTTGTTGGAATCCGGCGGCATCCGCGCCGGACGGCGGCGGGACGAATGCGCCGCAGAGGAGCGCATGGATATCTATGCCGCCTTCTCCAAACCCACCTCCCTCCTGTACCTCAGCTGGTCCGCGGGGGATGGCGAAGGCCGGGCTGCAGCCCCTTCGCTTTTGATCGAACGGATAAAAGGCATGTTCCCCGGTATAAAGATAGCCTCTGCCGTCGCGCAGCAGGACCAGTCCCCTCCCCCCGTCTCCCCCGGCGGGTCCTTCGCCTTTTTGGTGGACAGCCTGAGGGCCCAGGCCGACGGCGTTCCGGTGCCCGATGAATGGCGGCGCGCTTTCCGCTGGTATGATGCCTCCCCGCAGTGGAAAGGCAGTCTGGCGGAGTGCGAGCAGGCGCTGTTCTTTGCAAACGACGCCCCTGCCATCGGGGTTGAACAGGCAAAACGTCTATACAGCTCCTCCAGGCGGCTCTCCGTTTCCCGCATGGAGTCCTATGCATACTGTCCGTTTAAACACTTCGTACAATATGGGTTAAAGCCCGGGGAGCGCGCAGAGTTCGGCGCCAAAATGGTGGACATGGGTGCCTGGCTACACCGCGGCATGGAACTGTTCGTCAGAAGGGTAATGGATGAAAAGCTGGGTTGGTCTTCCCTGGACGGAGCGAAATGCGAAGAGATCATAAAAGCAGTCGTCCAGGCGCTTGAACAGGACCCGGAGCTTTCTCTAACCATGCTGGACGCCCGCCACCGCTATATCGCCCGCCGCCTGGAGCGCACCTTATCCCGTTCCGTACGCGCCGCGGTGCTGCATATCCGCACCGGAGATTTCCTCCCGCTGGGCGCGGAGATCACCTTCGGCCGCGATGGAGATCTTCCGCCGCTCACGGTTGTAACGGCGGATGGTACAGAGGTCCTGCTGGACGGCAAGATCGACCGCGCTGATGTCTGCACGGATGAAGACGGCTCGTATCTGCGTGTGGTGGATTATAAAAGCGGTTCCACGGCCATCGACTGGCCCCTGCTGGATATGGGGATCCGGCTGCAGTTGATCATCTATATGGACGCCCTCCTGCAGAATGCTGCTCGTATATACCATCTCGACCATGTGCGTTTCGGGGGCCTCTTCTACTTCCGCCTCGATGATCCCGTGGTGGACGGGGATGAGGCCCTGGTGGAGGCCGTGCAGGAGCAGCTGCGCAGGCGTTTCCGCATGGGCGGCCTCGTCCTGCGGGATGCGCTGGTCATACGCAAAATGGGGGAAGGCAATATCACTGCCTCTCTCAAGCAGGACGGCACGCTCGGCAAATCGGCCGAACGCAATGCGGCGGACGAAGCCGAAGCCTCCGCCCTCATCCATTTCGCCCGTGCAAAAGCCGCGCAGGCTTTCGAGGGCATCTATGGCGGGGATATCCGCATTTCCCCGCTGCGGGATGGCGGGAGAAAGGTTTCCTGCGCCATGTGTGAATATCATGCCTTGTGCGCATACGATATGCAGTTCTCCGCCAATGCCGGCAGGCCCCTGCGGAAAATGGGTCGGGATATGTTCTTTGAAAAGCTCCTTTCATCCGTGGGAGGTGAGGCCATATGAAATTTACGCCCGAGCAGGATCTCGTCATAACGGACCGCGGGTGCAATATGCTCGTCTCCGCCGCCGCGGGTTCGGGCAAGACCACCACCATGGTGGGCCGCATCCTCCACCTCCTGGTGCAGGACCACGCCGCCGTGGATAAAATGCTCATCGTCACTTTCACCAACGCCGCGGCCGCCTCCATGAAGGCCAAACTGCAGTCCGAGCTGATCAAGGAGATAGCGGCGGATTCCGGTGATGCACGCTGGCTGCAAAAGCAGTTGGACCTGCTGCACATCGCCCCCATATCCACCATGCATTCCTTCTGCCGCTCCGTCGTGGCCTCCCATTTCCACCAGGCGGGCGTGGACCCCGGCTTCAAGGTGGCCGAGGATGCCGAGAGCCGCGCGCTCATGTCCGAGAGCATGGACGAGCTTTTTGAAAGCAGGTATGAATCCGGTGATCCTGAATTCTGGCGCCTGCTGGATGTCTTCGCCGGCTCCCGCACCGACCAGGGCCTGCGGGATGCCGTGGAAAACGTTTATGCCTTCTCGCGCAACCAGCCCGACCCCTCCGGGTGGCTGGACCGCTCGGTGTATGCATACGATCCGGTGGAATTCCTGCGCTCGCCCTCTTATCAGGTGCTTGTGGGAGAAGCGATTTCGCAGTGTATCATCGCCGAGAGGGCTTGCAGGCGCGCGCTCAGGCTTGTGCAGGAGGAAGGTCTGTCAGGGATTGTGGAAGGTTGGATCAAAGGCGTCCTGGATGTGGCCTGTTCCCTCCAGGCATCCATTGCAAATAGAGGCCTCCCCGCCGTATATGAATGTGCCTGTGATCCGGCGGCTTTCAACCAGCCCCGCAAATGCCTCGACAGCGCAATGAATAAAGAGGAGATTCAGTCCCTCATGAAGCAGGCGCGCGACAGCCTGAAGGATCTGAAGCAGGACGAGGTCTTGGGCGCCGGTTTGGAAAGGCTCTCCCGCAGGCTTTCCGCCATGTCCGGCGTCGTATCCGCACTTTGCACGCTGGTGAATGACTTTGCCGCGCTGTACATGGACAAAAAGCTGGAGCGCGGCGTCCTGGACTTCGGTGACCTGGAACATTTTGCGCTGAAGGTGCTGGCCTCCCCCGGCGTGGCGCAGGAGTACCGGGACCGGTTCACCCACATCTTCATCGATGAATACCAGGATAGCAACGCCGTGCAGGAAGCCATCGTCTCCGCCATATGTAATGAACACAATACATTTATGGTGGGGGATGTCAAGCAGAGCATCTACCAGTTCCGCAGCGCCGACCCCTCCATCTTCCTCGGCAAATACCGCTCCTATACGTCCGATGGTCCCGATAAGAAGCTCGTCCTGTCCGATAATTTCCGCAGTTCTCCCGCCATGGTGGATGCGCTGAATTACCTGTTTGAACGCATCATGAGCCCCGGCCTCGGGGATGTGGCATATGATAAAGATGCCGCCCTCCGCGCCGGCCGTACCGATACCGCAGGCGTCCCGGTGGAACTCCATATTATCCGTGAGGGGATGCAGGAAACCGTTTCGAACGGGAATGGTGGGGATAATGGAGAACCAGCCGCCGCGGCTGAGCCCGGGGATGAAGAGAACGGCTGCGCGCCCTCTTCCGATGAGGAAGCCTCGCCAGAAGAATTGGAAAGGATCGAAAAGGAAGCCGCTCTCGCCGTATCCGCCATAAGGCAGATCATGGCCGGGGATGTGCAGGACAAAGATACCCGGGAGCCAAGGCTCGCGCGCTATTCCGATATCGCCGTCCTCCTCCGCGCACCCCGTTCCTGCGCCTGGGCCTTCGTCTCCGCGCTCTCGCAGGCGGGCATCCCCGCCTATGCGGATTATTCCGGCGGCTGGTTTGATGCCGTGGAGGTGGAGACGGTATTGAACCTCCTTCGCGCCGTCGATAATTCCCGCCAGGATATCCCGCTGCTGGCCGTCATGCGCTCCCCCGTTGGAAGCTTTACGATCGACGAACTCATAGAGATCAGGGCGCAGAACAAGGGTATCCCCTGGCATCAGGCCGTCCGCGCTATGTCTGCGCAGGAAAACGGGCTGGGTATAAAGATACGCCTCCTTCTCGAACGGCTGGACCGCTGGCGTTCGGATTCATTGGTCATGCCCCTGGAGCCGCTGATCTGGAAGCTCTACGGGGATACCGGCTATTATGATATCGCCGGCGCACTACCCGGCGGTGCCCAGCGCCGCGCCAACCTCCGTGCCCTCGCCGCCCGTGCCGGCCAGTTCGAACATGGCGTCCACCGTGGGATCTGGAGTTTCCTGCGTTTCGTGGACCGCCTCCGCCAGGGTGAGATGGATATCAATGCCGGCGCCGTCACCTCCGAAGGAGAGGATGCCGTGCGCATCATGTCCGTCCACCGCAGCAAGGGCCTGGAGTTCCCCGCCGTCATCGTCTCCGGCCTCGCCCGGGGTTTCAACCAGCGGGATGCGCGCGATAATATCCTCTGCCACAAGGACCTCGGCATCGGTGTCAGGTTTCTCGATCCTGCCCTCGGTGTACGGGGGGATACGGCCGTCCGCCGCGCCCTCGCCCTGCAGAAAAGGAGTGAGGCCCTCTCCGAGGAGATGCGCGTCCTCTATGTCGCCCTCACCCGCGCCCGTGACCGTTTGGTCCTCACAGGTGTGGTGAAGGCGGATGCTGTAGATAAGGCTGTTGATGGCTTCAGGCAGGAGGGGGATGCGTTCCTTCTCCGCTGTAAAAACCCCATGCAGTGGCTCGTAGCCCCGCTGTTGAATGATCCGGATACCGCCGCTTCGAACGGTTGGGATATCCGCATCCATGATGAAATGTTCAAAGGGACCGATGTCGCCGTCTCCTCCCCCGTGGAATGGGCCGAAGTCCGGCAAAAGGCCATAGAACAGGCTGCTGATGGATACGATGAATTTGCCCGCCGCATGGAGTGGGTCTATCCCCACCTGGCGGATACCCTCCTCCCCACCAGCCTCGCTGCCAGCGGCGCGTACCGCACGGCAGATGCAGCGGAATACATAGCGCGCCCCGCCGTCCCCGCCTTTGCGCAGCAGGATTCCGTTCTCACCGGCGCCGGCCTGGGCACCGTGATGCACACCTTCATGTCGCACCTGGATCTGGATAAGCCTTCTATGCTCGAATTGCAGGTTCAATTGGGTTCCATGGTGGAAAAGGAAATGCTTTCCCCCGTCGAAGCCGCCGCCGTCCGCTTGGATTGGGCGCATGGCTTTGCGGACTCAAGCATCGGCCGCCGCGCCGCCGCTTCAGGCCGTCTTCTCCGGGAGGAGCCATTCGTCCTGCTGATGGACGCCAAAGCGCTCGGCCTCGGGGAAAGCGGGGAGATACCCGTCCAGGGCGTCATCGACTGCTGCTTCCTGGATCATGGCGGCTGGGTGTTGATCGATTATAAGACGGATAATGTCACGGAAGAGACCCTGCAGGGCGCATTGGACCATTACCGCTCCCAGCTCGGCATTTATGAACAGTCTTTGGAACGCCTCACGGGTATCTCTGTCAAAGAGAAATACCTCTATCTCATGCGCCTCTCCCGCTTTGTCCAAATCCCGTGATTGAATTCTTTTGCAAAATAAAGAACCATCTATGGTTTGAAATGCTATGTTTACCCAATGAACGGTAGGGGAGGTTGCCTCAGCCTCCCGTTCCTATCAGGCGTGCTCAATGGCCCGAACCCTTCCTTTTTTCATCTACGCCAGTATGCACTGTGTTCAATGTTCAAGGATAGAATGAACTGTATTGTAGGGGCCGCTGTCCACAGCGGCCCTTTTTGTTTTCGCAATACGGAGTGAATCAAATCTGCATAATTTATGGCCTGTCCACATATTCGCTGAAAAAATAGCCTGTGTACTCGTCATAATAGGTATTTTTGATCTTCATCCAGCCCAGCGTATTTCCGTCCTTTCCCAGCACCTGCAGATAGTGCATCCTGTAGCAAAGGCCGTAAAAAATATCTGTCCCCTTCTTCACCATGATGCTTTCCTTCCCGCCCGGCTTGCCCGCCAACTTCTGGTCCCATTGTGTCTGGGCATACCCATCCCCTTCCTCATGTCCATCTAGGTAATAATTCAGGTATTCGGTAAATAAATAGTCTATATCGGCCTCTTCAAATCCGCTCCCGTCCGTTTTCCAGTGTTTCAGGTCATAATACCTGACGATATCGTCCGTCAGGAAATTCATATATCCTGAGCCGTCCGCAATGATCCCATTTAGTTCATCATCTAGGATATATACGATCTTGGGTGATTTCCCGTCATAGGTGATTACATAATTCGCATCACCTTCACCGTGGTTTCTTTGAATCAGGAGTTCCTTCCTGCTGTCATCTTTATCGATATCCATTATTAGGCCCGTTAAGCTGAAGGCTGAATAACGATTCTCTTCCATCTTCAATTCCTTGCCGTTGATGGAAACGGTGATACTCCAGAAATCGCCGGTCATACTGTCGTCATCACTGATTGTTCTTTCCTTACCCGGCAGCAGTTTTATGATGTCGTCTTTCCCGTCACCATCCAGATCCGCCTTCGTCTCATTTTCAAACTCAACGTTATATTTCTCGTAGATATCGCTTGGTGTATCATTATAAAAATCGGGTTCGTAATAATACCGTTCCATCCACTCGCTCATTTTGTCCCTTGTAGGCAGCCCCGCCTGCACATACGCCGGCAGGTCCCCCGCAAACGGCGTTTCTTCCGGCATTTCCGCAGGGTTGAATACTTCTGTCGCAGATGGCTTTTCCGGGGTCGATGTGGCGCTGGGTACGGGAATCAGGGTATAGGGCCGGATAGGCTGGATGTCTATTTCGCATCCTGCCATTGCGAACATTGATATGATGCCGAGAACGATAAATAGCCGCCGCATTGCGTCTACCCCCATAAATAAATACTCAGCTCGTCACTTTATGCCCTATGGAACCATTACCGCGGTACGATCTTGAAAAATACCCCCAAGGGCATACCACAATTCTTAACTCTTAACTCTTAACTCTTAATTCTTAATTGACTTGACCAGTGCCTCTTTATCATCCCACGCCGATGGCGTAATCGGTATATTCCATGTAGTGGGTCGCCTTCATGTTCAGCCAGCCCAAAGCCTTCCCGTCCGCATCCAGTACCTGTATCCACCCGCTTAGGTCATAGAGCCCGAAATAGATCTTCGTCCCTGTTTTCACGGGTATCTCCTCTTTCCCGCCCGGCGTCTTCGCCAGCATCTGGTCCCACTTCGTCTCCGCACTTTCCCACTTGATATCCTTCTCCGGGAAACTGCTCTCGATCGTGACGAAATATTTTATGCCCGCTTCCTCCAGGTCTGTCCGGTCCTCGTTTAGGCGCAGGGGCACCAATGCGTCCGCGTCCATGAAACAAAGGGACGTCACATACCCCGAGCCGTCCGCCCCGTCAAATCCGCCCCATAGCTTCGGCAGCAGGCGCAGCTGCCCCTTATCATATATGATCACGTAATTGGCGATGAAATCGTCCGTTACAAGTCCGATGCACAGCTCCTTTTTCCCGTCCTTCGCATCGATATCCGTGATGGACCCCGTTCCCGAGAAATCAAAGTCAGCCGGTTTTGCTGCCTTCAGTTTCATATCGTTGACTTGGATCTCCACGGTGTTGACTTGGGGAAACTCCGGATTGCTGCTTTCATCGATGAATCGCAGCGTGATGGCGTCGTCCTTGCCGTCCCCGTCCAGATCCGCAGTCGTACTTTCTTCAAATACACTGTTGTATTTGTCCCAGACTGTATCTACACTGTCCCGGTCGTAGTAATACCATTTCTGCACAGGCGTCATCGCTTCCCGCTTGGCCAGCCCCGCCTGCAGGTAGGCCTTCACGTCCCCGGTGAATGGCGGTGCCTCAGGCTCGTCCCACGTTTCGTCCGCTTGCGAATATTCTGCGTCGGTGGGCGCGGGTGTGGGCCGTTTGACCGGTTTCGCGCATGCGCCCAAGGCAAATAGCGTGAGTAAGGCCATCAGAATTGCGATCGCTCTCCTGCCTTTCATATCCAAACCCCTTCTGTCCGTGTCCGCTCATCCCCAGGCGAAAGCATCGCCCGTGAATTTCATGTAGTCCACCTTCTTCAGGTTCAGCCAGCCGAGCTGCTTGCCGTTCCTGTCCAGTATCTGCATCCATCCCCTGGGGTCGAAAAGTCCCAGCCAGATCACTTTCCCCTTCTTGATCCGTATGCTTTCCTTCCCGCCGGGCTTCTTTGCCACCTTCTGGTTCCATTGTGCCTTGGCCAGCTCATCCGAGTCGGGATTGATCTTGTTTGGAAGCGCACCTTCAATGGACAGGAGGTATTTTGTGTTTACCGTTTCAAACCCGCTGTGGTCGCTTTTCAGGTGCTTCAGCACGATGGACGCCACGTATGTATGTCTTTTGAATGGTCCCCTGTATTGGTCGTGCAGGATATATCCCGTCCCCAGCGGGTAATAAAAGCCGTGCCAGTTTTTGAAGATGAGTTTGGGTTTCCCGCCGTTGTACGCCACCAGGCATGCGTACCGGTCGTCGTCAGTGTAGGCCGGTATGTAGATCTCCTTTTTCCCGTCGTTCCTGTCGATATCCACCACGTCGTTGTCCAGATTGAAGTAGCAGTAATCCGGCGCTTTCAGGGTCAGCGGTTTTCCGTTGATTTTCACAGTGATTTTTTTATATGTCCCTTCGCCTTCATATTCTTTGCTCGCAGGTAGGAATTCGATAGTCTCATTTTTTCCATTCCCGTCCAGATCAGCTGAGATCGTGGTGCCGCTCTTTGTTCCATATGTTTCGTATTCATCTGTCCCTTCCAGCGCGAGAGGGTCGTAGAAATACATCCGCTGTATGTCCTTCATTTTGTCGCGGGAGGGCAATCCCGCCGCGATATATGCTGGCAGGTCACTTCCCCCATCTGCCGCTGACGTTTCAGGTGTTGGTTCCGGTACTTCCATCCCGAAGGGTGATTCCATGCATGTTGGGTTTATAGCGGGTGCTGAAGATGGGTTGGGTGCTGTGGATGGAAAGTGTGTCGGAGCGATCCCATACCCACTGAATGCAAATGCAAGAAGTGTGGCCAACAAAATCGGAGCGCATCCCCGTTTCGTCATTTTTCCCGCCTCCCTGATCGTTGATCCTATACATATATTGTAACGGTTCTCCTGCCAATATCAACCACATATTCAGACGGCGCAGCTGCCAGGGAAGTTCCGTCCGAAGGGTTCATGTCGTTAAGAAATAAGGATAAGCAGATACATTTCAAAGGTAACTTTATACGCGCGTTTGATTGTTTGATTGAATGGTTGGTGCATGCATCCGAGATCAAATATTAATCGTTATATTTGATCTCGGATGCCCATCGAATAGTCTTTTGCTCTTTGCCAGCAATAGAACGGTCATGGTCCGCCGGGTAACCGGTATTTCCATGCGCAGGATTGATAGTTGTATAAAGGGGAAGGATTGCCGAAGGCCGCAAATGGTATAACAGTAATAATGAAGCCGGGGGTATGCGTGAACGGGAAAAGAGAGGCCCTCTTTTCCCGTTCATCAGACTTGTATTTTAAACTTAATGTTTAGCCGTGCCGCATCGATGCCCCGCATAGCGCGCACCCGCGGTCGGTTTCCAACCCCGGGTAACCCGGTGATGCGCCGGATGCTGTCCACGTTCATCCGCAGCAGTCGACCCGGCCCGCATCCGGCATATGCGTCACAGCTACGGTCTTGCTGCAGCGTTGAAGACCCGCCCATCCTTGCATGCGGGTATTTCCAGCTCTCCTTCATAGGAAGGACGTTATTTTGATGGCAGGATGCCTTCCACATCGTCATGCGGCCTGGGGATCACATGTACGGATACCAGTTCTCCGACCCTCTTGGCTGCTGCCGCTCCGGAGTCTACTGCCGCTTTCACCGCGCCCACATCTCCGCGTACCATCACGGTCACGAGGCCCGAGCCGACCTTTTCCTTGCCCACGAGTTTCACGTTGGCAGCCTTCACCATTGCGTCCGCCGCTTCGATCGCTCCCACGAGCCCCCTGGTCTCCACCATTCCCAATGCTTCCTTTTCCATGGTATAACCCCTTCATATTAATAAATTTGGCTCACCGGGTCATTCGCAAAGCAGCAATTATGCTGTATTTTAGTATTGCTGTTTCGATATTTGTACCAGTCCCGCCGGGCAGCTGCTGTTGCAGTTGCCGCAATTCGTGCATTTCGCTGTATTGCCCGCTTCCGCTCCGCCTTTGGCGATGGCAATCCCCGAGCTGGTCCCCAGCCGGTTTGCTCCGGCTTCCAGCATGGCCATTGCCGTCTTGAAGTCCTTCACGCCGCCCGAGGCCTTCACGCCCAGTTTCGGCCCCACTGTCTGCCGCATCAGCCGTACGTCGGCCACTGTAGCGCCGCCGGTGGAAAATCCCGTCGAAGTCTTCACGAAGTCCGCGCCCGCATCCCTGGATGTCTCGCAGGCTTTTACCTTTTCAGCATCCGTAAGAAGGCATGTTTCAATGATGACTTTTACCTTGGCACGCCCCTTTGCGGCGCGCACCACGGCTTCGATATCCCTGCGCACCAGTTCCCATTCTGCACCTTTGACGGCGCCCACGTTGATGACCATGTCCACTTCCTTTGCACCCGCGGCCACGGCGGTCTCGGTTTCAAAGGCTTTCACCTCGGGTGTCGTTGCGCCGAGGGGGAATCCGATCACGCAGCACGGGGCTACGCCGCTGCCCTGCAGCTGCTCTGCCACATAACCGATGAAGGAAGGGTTTACGCACACGCTGGCAAAACCGTTTGCCTTTGCCTCATCGCATACCTTCTTCACCTGTTCCCTCGTGGCGTCGGGTTTGAGCAGTGTATGGTCGATGGTCTTGGCTACATCCATGGAACTGCCGCCTGCCTGCTGGTTCAGCCGGCTGAGTACCTCTTTGGTGATCTCCGTGATTAAAGCGTTGACATCCATTTATATTACCTCTCATGAATAATAGATTTCAAAACCGGTTCAATAGTGTTTGTCCATGGTGTGGACAATAAAAGCTCCTTGGTCAGACGATCAAAAGGGTGATCCCTCTTTTTTCAATCATCTCCCTGTATTCATCCTTGATGCCTTCATCGGTGATGATGGTATCGATCTCGTCCAGGTCCGCATATTTTGCATACCAGGCCTTCCCGAATTTCGATGAATCCACCAGCAGGATCTTTTGCTGGCTCGCCCCCAGCGCGGCTTTTTTCATGGCGGTCTCATACGTTTCCGCCGTGGTGATGCCCACCACGTCCGTCACGCCCCGGGCAGCCATGAAAGCCTTGTTGATATGCGTCTTTTTGAGCAGCTGGATACCTTCCTCGCTTTCAAACATGCGCGTTTCCCTGTGGAAATATCCCCCGCACCCCACGACTTTGACATTATCCCTGTCGCAGGCGCTGTTCAGCACCGAAAGGGAGCAGGTGTATACGATATAGGAGCTTTCAGCAGGCAAATGATCCGCGATATACCCGGTGGTGGAGCCGGTATCGATGAAGATCACATCCTTGGGTTCGATGAGGGATGCGGCCTTCATTGCGATCCGCTTTTTTTCATCCATCCTTTCGGTTAGCTCCCTGCTGAAACTGTATCCGCTCTTGTCGGACCCTGCTTTATTTGCGGTGTTCAGTGCTACGCCGCCAAAAAACACGTTGACCTGGCCGCTCTTTTCCAGGGCGGATATATCCCGCCTTATGGTCATTTCAGAAACGCCCAGCTCTTCGGCAAACTGCCGGATGGTTTTCATATTGTTTTCTTTCAGGCTCGCCAGGATCCTGTCCAGGCGCTCCGCCATGTCATACATCCCTGTACCCTTCCATGAGAACCGTGCAAATCGTCCGAAAGCTTGTGTTTGTATTTTCACTTGATGTTGTTATTTTAACATGCGGACAATGATTAATCAACATATTTAAGCGTATGACATTATATGGGGGGATATATGGGTATAACGCCATTTTATGTTATCCAAGTCATGATCACTTACTTAACTGGTGGCTTGCATTTGACCCTATAAGAGCATATTACAGGCGATGCTATAAAGGCACACTCGTATCTTCCAATTGCACTGGGGTTGTGCACTGTTTGTTTTAATTTGCGTCAGTTATTTTCGTCTCCGAACGGGTAGCCTGCGTAGGGCGCGCAGCGCCCTACCTATCGTTCCTCCTTCCACGTTCATAGTATGACCTCCCTGTTGGCCTGGTCGTTGGAGGCGCATCCGCGGACAGTAAAGGTTCCTGTGGAACCTTTGCAGCGGTGCGGGGGTGGGTTTCTATAATAGCTTTGATCAAGTATTTGGTACCTGTTTTGGAAACGAGTCTTTCACCGGCCCAGCGGATATTTCCCGTATTCAGCCGCATGCCGGTACAGGGTGATCACATTTTCGGGCGGCGTATCCTGCTGGATGTGGTTGGCCGGCGCCAGGATATACCCTCCCCCCGGCGCAAATCCGCTGATGCGGGTCTCCACCTCCCGGATCACATCTTCCCGCGTGCCGGGCAGCGCCTTTTGGATGTCGATGCCCCCATGGAAGCACAGCTTGTCCCCGTATTTCCTTTTTAGTTCCCGGGAATCCATTCCCGTACAGTTGGGCTGTACCGGGTTTAGGATCTGCACGCCGATATCCATGAAATCGTCGATCAGCGGTTCGATCGCGCCGCAGGAATGGAACCATAGCTTTGCGTGGGGCGCCTTTTTCCGTATGAATTCATAGACCTTCTGGTCGGCCGGCTTGATGTATTTCCGGTACATTTCAGGCGATATGAAAAGCCCGCTCTGCGTGCCCAGGTCAGTGGCCCTTTGGATGATATGCACGTAGGGGCCCACCGCCGAAAGGTAAATGTCCCAGCGGCTGATCTCCACTTCCATGATCCTGTTGATCATGGAAGTGGCCAGGTCTTCGTTTTCCATCATGTCCGTGAAGAATTGCTCCAGGGAACGCATGTAGTAGCACCGTTCAAAGATGCCTGCGCCATCCAGGACAGATTTGGCCACCACCGCATAATCCGTGTCTTCGTAATAATGCCTTGCGCGTTCCCGCAGTGCTTCCACGTCCCACCCGTTGGCGGGTTCCGGCCAGGGGTATTTGCTGATCTCCCGCTCAGACAGATCCTTCAGCGGGAATATGGAGGGCCAGGACCCTTCCTTGCTCCACGTGATGCCCCACTCGTCCGTCACGGTACCGTCAGGGTTGCACACGTTTTTGGGCTTGTCAGGGGAAGACAGCCACACATGCCGGAAATCCGTATCCAGCGCCTCCATGATGCGTTCGTCATAGTAATTGGCGGTGCTCCCCGTCCGGTACGGCGGGATATCCCCGGTTATCCCCAGCAGCTCTTTTACGCCGAAATAGACCTTGTCCACCAGCAGGCTTCCCACGCTGCCCAGATCCATGGGGATGCGGTCGGGTTCTTTATGGTCCAGCGCCGTCAATACTCTTTCTCGATGTGTCATGTGTTTCCCGCCTATTATTATTTTCCTTGTGGATGAATCGATAGAATGAAGGTGATACTTTTTGGATGGTTTGGTAGGCTGCACCACTGCCCGCTGCAAGATCGTTGGGTATAGGGTCATAGTATCATGATCACTCGACAATGATGGGAAATGTCTTGGGTATGCTGTCCAGTGCATAGAACGCACCCAGGTGGTCCTGTATGCTTTTGATCACAGCGCGGGTATCCCTTTTCAAAAGTGCGTCGATGATGGCAAAGTGCCCTTCCACCCTTTTTACGCTGTCCTCGATATCCTTGTATTTGATCACCTGCACCAGGCTTACTTTCAGGTAGAGTTCCTTCTGCATTTTCACCAGGATCGGGTTGCCGGATATTTCGGTCAGCTGCGTATGAAAGCTGCTGTCCAGCCTGATCCGTTCGTTGATATCTCCCCGCTGTGCCGCCGCCATGCATTTGTCGGCTATATCTTTCAGTTCGAGGAAATCATTGTTGCTGCCATGGTCGATAGCCAGCAGGGCAGCCAGTGTATCCATTGTGATGCGTACGGTACCCAGGTCCTTGATGAATGTTTCATCGATCGTGACCACTTCGGCATACCGCTTCGGATAGATGTTTACGATCCCTTCGTTTGAAAGCCTGCGCATGGCTTCGCGGATGGGGGTCCTGCTGATGCCCAGCATCTGGGCGATCCTTTCCTCGGATATCCGTTCCCCGCATTGGATGCGCTTTGTCATGATCAGGTCCAGGACCTGTTGGTATACCGTTTCGGAAAGCACCTGGTTTTGCTTTTTGTCCATGTGTACCTCGTTGAATAGATTGGATTGCTGTATGTATTATATAAAATATGTATACCAATAGTCAATTTACAGACGGGAAAATCAGCACGGCTGCAGGATATCCCTTGGCTTGGGGGGATAACCTGCAGCCGCTCGGGTTCGGTTTACAGGCACTTCCTGTAGATGTCCATCACGTCTTCACGGGTGACCTCTTTCGGATGCCCCTTGATGTCCCACTGGAAATGGGCGAATACCAGGTCCGTGCACGTGACCACATCCTTCTCCGTCATGCCGTAATCCTTGTAGGATACTTTCACGTTGAGGTCTTCATACAGCTTTTTGATGATCGGCACGATCTTGCGTGCCTTTTCCGAAACAGGCAGACCGGCGATGGACGGGTCAAACATTTCTGCGACCTTCGCGATCTTTTCCTGTGCAAAAGGCAGCGTCCATTCGATGATGGGCGGGATGCATACAGCCAGGGACCCGCCGTGCGGCGCATCGGTGATGGCGCTCACGGGCTGGCCGATGGCGTGGGGCAGGCAGAGGCTGGCCTGGCAAAAAGACGCGCCCGCCAGGCAGCTGGCCAGGGCCATGTCCGCCCGGGCGTCTGCATTGCGCGGTTCTTTCACGGCGGTGCGGATGCTCCGGATGAAAAGCTCGATGGATTTGAGCGAGAGCATCTCGGAAAATTCCGTTGCGGCCTTGGCCAGGTACGATTCGAATGCGTGGGCAAATGTATCCAGGCCGGTCAGGGCCGTGAGCATGGGCGGTGCTGAGTACGTCAATTCCGGATCCAGCAGTGCGATATCGGGGTACACCGCTGGGTTGATGATGGCGCATTTGAGTTTGCGTACGGGTTCATCCACCACTGCGCACAGGGTGGCCTCCGCGCCCGTGCCCGAGGTGGTCGGCACGGCGATGAGCGGCAGGCCTTTGGTTTTGGGCCGCTTGACCTTGTCCGCTTCAAAATACCGCTCGGTATAGTCCCACGTGCTTCCGCCATGTACCACCGCGATGGCGATGGCCTTGGCAGTGTCGATGGCGGAGCCGCCGCCTATCGTCACGACGCTGTCGCACTTCTCCTTTTTGCAGAGTTCCATGCCTTCATCCATATCCGTATAGCGGGGGTTGGGTACGATCTTGTAAAACTCCACCAGCTCAACGCCGTTTTCCTTCAGGTATCCGCGGACCTGTTTGATCAGTTCCCCGTCTTTCAGGAATGGATCGAATACGCCAAAAGCCTTCTTGCCCAATTGAGCCGTCAGTTTGCCGATTTCATTGATCCTTCCGGCTCCCATCACGATTTTGACCGGAAAGAAAGCGTCAAATGGTTTCATATTCCCAAAACCTCCTTAATGTATTCAATATTATAATATTGTATACATTATAGTATTTTGGTCTTTGGTTGTCAAGAAGCCCTCCTGCTATCTGGATAGCAAATGGCGAAACTTTTGGATTGATATTTCCTTACTGGATCGGTCATTACCGTCCGGGTGATGAGGGTATGAAAATGCATGTCCGGCCTTTTTGCCGGACATGCATTTTAGGAGGGTCCAACATATCTTGTGCAAGTTGATTTAAATTCACTGTGGGCCTTGGAACTCCCTAATTCTCACATGGGTATCTCAGTCCGATCTCCGCACGCAGCTGGTCCATGGTCCTTACGATCTGGAGCGTCTCTTCCAGGCGGATCCGGGGGCTTTCCTTTTTCCCTTCCCGGATGCATTTCATGGCTTCAATGGCCTCATATTCATATCCGTTCGCCAGGAAAGGCGCGGAGGTGCTGTCCACTTCCCTGCCGTCCCGCATCAGTGTGGCGGATGTGGCCCGCCAGAAGAAGGGGATGCGGATTTGGCCTTTGGTGCCGTAGATCCAGGCCTCGTCATACATGGGCGTATCGAAGGTGCAGGCCATCAGCGCCATCTGCCCCTTCTCATATCCCAGCAGGATGGCTGTCTGCCGGTCCGCGCCCGTTCCGTAAAAATACGCCACGGCTTTGGCCTTGGTGGGAGGTCCTCCAAATACCATATAAGCCAGCGCGATGGGATACACGCCGATATCGATCAGCGCGCCCCCGCCGATGCTCATGTTGGCATGCCGGTCCTCATCGGGCCACACCTCGCGGAATCCGAAATCCCCCTTGACGATCTGCACGTCGCCGATCTCGCCGTTATCGATCCACTTGCGTACCGTATCGTAGATCGGCAGGCAGCGAGTCCACATCGCCTCCATGAGAAAGACATTTTCTGTCCGCGCGCACGCGATGGATTTCTCTGCTTCCCCCGCGTTCATGGTGAAGGGCTTTTCGCAGAGTACAGGTTTCCCGGCTTTGAGGCAAAGCGTGGTGTGTTCCAGGTGCAGGGTGTTGGGCGTGGCTATATAGATGGCATCCACGTCGGGATCGTTTGCGAGTTCGGTGTAGCTTCCGTATCTTTTGGGCGCCCCGTACTGGTCGGCAAATGCATTTGCCCGTTCCGGCGAACGGGAAGCCACCGCATAGATTTGTGCATCCTTCAGGGCTTTGACCCCGGTTGCAAATTTCTGCGCGATCAGTCCCGGCCCCAGGATGCCCCATTTGAATCTTGTCATGCTTCATCCTCCTCTGGCTGCGCGCTCCCTAACTAGGGGGAATGCAATACTGCTTTTGCGTGGTTGGCATAGGTCCGGGCCGGCAAACAGGCCTCACATGCCGCCGCTGACGTCCACGATGGACCCGCTCATGTAGCTGGCAGCTTCACTGGAAAGAAAAACCGCCACCCTGGCCACTTCATCCACGTCCGCGATCCTCCCCACGGGGATCGCCTTGTTGTACTGCGCGATCTTTTCCTGCGTATCCAGGATCCCCTGTGTCATATCCGTGAACATCAGCCCGGGCGATACGGCGTTCACCCGTATCCCCTTGTGCGATACTTCCTTGGCAAGCGATACCGTGAAGGACATGACCCCGCCCTTGCTCGCCGCGTAATGGGACTTGCCCCTTTTGGATCCGTTGTAGACGATCTGGGAGGTCACATTCACGATATTCCCCTTGCGCCCCGTATCGATCAGGCGGCGGACCATTTCCCTGCAGGGCAAAAAGGTCCCGCGCAGGTTGGTCCTGATGATATCGTCCCATTCGCTGAGCTCCATATCGTAGACCAGGGAGATGGGGTTGATGCCCGCATTGTTGATGAGGATGTCGGCAGGCCCCAGCTTCTCCTCCGTCTCGTTGAAAAGCCTGATGACGTCGGCCTCCTCCGCCACGTCCGCGCGTATGGCCGTGGTCCTGACGCCATATTTGTCCCGGATCAGCGCTGCGGTCTCCTCCGCCTTTTCACGGTTGCTCTGGTAATTGATGACGATATCGGCCCCTTCCTGGCCCAGTCGCAAGGCTATCGCCTTCCCCAGCCCGCGGGATGCTCCCGTCACGATGGCGATTTTGCCCTGCAGCTCCAGTTGCATATGGCTCTACCTCCGTTTACATTACTATATGGAATATATTAATGCATTTCACGTCCGCCCGTCACGTTGAAGGCCTGCCCCGTGCAGTAGTCGCCCGATGCCGTGAGGTAAAAGACCATGTCCACCACGTCCTGGATCTCCGTCAGCCTGCCCAGCGGTATTTTGGCGGTGAATTTCTTGATGACTTCCTCGCGGGGAAGCTTGAGGTTCTCTACATACCCCTTGCTCACGTTGGACCATACCCCGGTGGCGTCCGTGATGTCCGGGCAGATGCAGTTGACCTTGATGTTGTTGGGCGCATACTCGAATGCCAGCGCGTGCGTCAGCGCGATGATGGCACCCTTGGCCGCGCTGTACGGTTCCATCAGCGCCGAGCCCGTCTTGCCCGATTTGGAAGCAAAGTTGATGATCCTGCCGTCCCCCAGCTTCTTCATGCTGGGCAGCACGCCCTGCACGCACCAGGATGTGCCGTAGACGTTTACCTTGAACATCTTGTCATAGACCGCTTCGTCGTTCTCTTCAAAAGGCCGCTGGTCCACCACCCCCGCGTTGTTCACCAGCGCGTAGATGTCCCCCATTTCCGACGCGATCTTTTGGAAGCATGCCAGCACGGCGTCCCGCTTGGTGATGTCCAGGATGATTCCTTTTGCGTCGTATCCTTTGTCTCTTAAACCGGCGGCGGACGTTTCAACGGCCGGGTCGATGTCGATCAAGGCCACTTTTGCGCCCTGTTCACAGTACTTCTGTGCGATGGCAAAGCCGATGCTTTTCGCAGCGCCTGTTACCACGCATACCTTGCCCTTGAGGTTGTCACAGCTCAGACTCATTGTTCTATCCCCTTTGTATAATAATTAAATCTTACTTGATTCAAGCCCTGGGTCGGCAGGTTCCTTTCAGCATATAAAACACCGAAAGAATCTCCGGTCAGTCTGGTTTCCCTTACCCTGGGTACTTCCTGTTTGATTCAGGGGACCAGTACGACTTTTGCATACTTCTTGGACAATATGCCTTCGATACCCTTGTCAAATTCCTTCAGGGGCAGGATGGTGATGATCTTTTTGATCAGTTCCTTTTTGGATTTCAGCACTTTCACGGCTTCTTTTACGTGTTCCACCGTGGAGTCCGATGTGCCGTAGCACACCAGCTCGCCGTAATGCAGTGTGCGGCTGTTGATGGTGATCATCTCATTGCCCACCGGGAGACTCGCAAAATACGATACATATCCGCCTTTTCGCGCGTATTTGATCGCTTCGCACTGGATGCTGTTGCTCGGGGCCGTGATGATGACCAGGTCAAACCCGTCCCCTCCGGATAGTTGCAGGTAATCCTTTTCGAGTTCCTCATTGGTCACGATCTTGTCAAATCCGGCCTGTATCATGAGGTCCCTTTTTACGCCCGGATTGGATACGCATACGATATTGGGTACGCCGTATTCCCTGGCTACGATGGCATGCATCATGCCCAGGGCGCCCACGCCGATCACGACTGCCGACTTGACGTTATCCATGGGGACCCTGCCCAGGCTGTTCACCACGCAGGACATCGGCTCGCTCAAGGCTGCGATCTCCGCTTCCAGGTCCCCCACCGGCGCGAGGTTTTTTATAGCCTTGGCGGGTATCACGGTATAGGAGGCCATGGCGCCGTTCACATGGAATCCCATGGCCTGGACGTTCTTGCACAGGTTCGTTTTCCCTTCCCTGCAGTATACGCATTCACCGCATCCCATCGTCGTAGCCATCGTGACCCTGTCGCCCGTTTTATATTCTGTGACGCCGCTGCCCGTGCTTTGGATCGTGCCGCAGAATTCATGCCCAATCACAGCCGGCGGGCGCATCCTGGGATTTCCGTTGAGATAGGTTTTCACATCCGATCCGCATATGGCGCATGCTTCGACCCGGACCACCACTTCCCCTGCATTGGGGGTCGGGACCTCGCCAAATGGTTCCACCCGGATATCCTTGGGCGCGTAATAGACCACTTTATACCCCGATTCCATGACATACCTCCGCAAATTTCATTCGGTTGCTATCGCAATTTATTAAATCTTATTCGTTCCAATAACCTTCCAGGCTTTTGATGGCCTTCAGGTATCTTTGGTATTTGGCTTCGTAGACGCCGGTATTTCCGCGCTGGGGTTCGATGCGTCCCACGGTCTTTACCATTTTTCCCACGGCTTCCTCATACGAGGAGAAAAGGCCCGCTGCCACGCCGGCGCAGATGGCGGCCCCCAGTGTTCCGAGCTCCGATGCCGCAGTGACCTCCATCGAGAGCTGGAGCACGTCCGCAAACATCTGTACCCAGGGTTTTGAGCGTGCGGCGCCTCCGGCGATCCTGGCGCAGTCGGGACGCGGCCGGTATTGGAATAGCTTCTCGATATGCGAGCGGTGGGAAAAACAGATGCCTTCGTAAATGGCCCGTATGATATGCTCCCGTTTGTTCCAGCCTTCCATTCCCAGCAGCACGGATCGTGCCTTCGGGCCGGCGTTGCTTCCGTAAAGAAAGGGCAGGAAAACGAGTTTGGTCTCTTCCGGCCGTGTGGAGTCCACCGCGTCGTTGCAGAGTGCATAAACGGATTTTCCGCTGGATACGGCGGCTTTTTTCTCTTCCTGCAGGAATTCGCTCACAAACCACTCCAGGTTGCTCGCCGAGGTCGGGCTCCCTTCGAGCATCAGCCAGTACCCGTCTATGGCATAGCGCGTCGTGCTGAAAAATTCTTTGGATATCAGCGGTTTTTTGCTGATAAACTGGTTGTTGCACCACGAGCCCACGATGATGTTCATCCTGGTCTCGTCGGTCATCCCTACAGCCAGGCCGGCTGAGTCGATGTCGTACAGACCCGCAGCCACAGGCGTGCCCGCAGCCAGTCCCGTCAGTTCCGCCGCCTTGAGATGGACCCTGCCGCAGATCTCGTCACTGCGCGCTATCGGGGGCAGTTTGTCCCTGATGCCGCCGATCCCCATGTCTTCGAGCATACCATCGTCGTATTGGCCTGTGCTGTTGTTTAAAAGCCCGCTGCCCGAAAGGATCGTTAATTCAGCCCTGGGCTCCCCGGTCAGCATGAATCGGATATAATCGATGACGGAGAAGACCCATCTTGCCTTGTCCATCTCGTCTTTGCGGTGATCGTTCATCCAGGCCGCCATACAGCAGGTCAATGCCGGCCATAATATCTGCATGCTTTTCGGGTGTACTTTTTCAAAGGTGCCGTCCTGCATCCACTTTTCCACATAGGCGGCAGCGCGCGAGTCAGAGCTTTCGATGCAGTTTTGGACAGGCAGCCCCTGCGCATCCACCAGGTGCAGGCCGTTGCCGTGCCCCGTCAGGGATATGGCCGCTATCTCCCTGGCGTTGATGCCGCCCTTGCGGATGGCCCCGCTGACCGCCTCGATGTTTGCCTGCCACAAAGCCTCCATTTCCCGTTCATAATGGCCGGCCTTGGGCGTCAGGATATCGGCCTTTACGGCATGCGCCGCGACCTCATTGCCTGAAAGGTCATAGATGGAGGCCTTCGTCATCGTGCCGCCGTTGTCTATCCCCATCAGATATGTACCCATTTAGATAGTACCCCCTTCCGGTGGCATTCGTTTTCTTCAGCGTCCGATGATGCCGCCGCTGACATCCATGGTGCTTCCGGTGATATAGCTGGATGCATCGCTGGCCAGGAAAAGGACAGCGCGCGATACTTCATCCATTTCCGCCACCCGCCCCAGGGGTATGGATTCCTGGTATTTTTCTTTCTCGGCGTCGATCGTCGCTGCGGTCATTTCAGTGTACAGCATGCCGGGGGCCACCGCGTTGACCCGGATCCCGTACTTGGCCACCTCCCTGGACAGGGAGTATGTAAAGGAGACGACCCCGCCCTTGCTTGCCGAGTAATGCGACTTCCCGCGTTTGGCGCCGTTGAATGCCGCCTGGGACGCGATGTTGATGATCTCGCCCTGTTTGTTGCCCGCCAGCAGGTACCGTACCATTTCCCTGCTGGTGAGGAATACGCCGTTCAGGTTTACGTTCATCACCTTCAGCCATTCGGAATACGCCATGTCTTTCACCAGGGAGATCGGGCATATTCCTGCATTGTTCACCACCACGTCTATACTGCCGAGGAGTTCGACCGTCTTTTTGAAGAGGTTTATCACGTCGGCTTCGTCAGTCACATCGCCGTAGAGCGCATACCCTTTGATAGCATAGGTCTTTACCAGGTTTTGAATGATCGCTTCAGCCGCTTCGGGATTTACGACATAGTTCAGGATGATATTTGCGCCTTCCCGCGCAAAATTCTCGCACAGGTTCTTGCCAAGGCCCTGGTTTGCCCCTGTGATGATCACGTTTTTCCCTTTGAGATTGAGATCCATATATAGCCCTCCAAAAATAATATGCGTTGTTGATATATTGAAAACGATATGCGTAGGAGCTTCTTTTATTAGACTTTAAACGGTTGACCGGTTTTGTTTTCGTTCCAGGATCCGTCTGTATATGTCTGTTGATGAAGAACTCTTACAGTCTCCTGGTTTGGCCGGTTTTTTCTTTGGATCAGCCCGACATCTCTTCGCATTTCATGTCAGCGATGATCAGGTCGAGCCCGCAGTCCTTTGCCTGGTTGATGGCCTTTTCCGTTATCCCGCTGTCGGTGATGAGGCAATCCACCTGTGAGAGCGGGCAGACGATGCTCAAATAGGTCTGGTCAAATTTACTGCTGTCAGCCAGGATATATACCTGGTAAGCCGACTTCATCATGGCCCGCTTGACCTGGCTCTCAAACAGATTCGGCGTTGTGAAGCCATGTTCAAAGTCGATCCCGTTGATGCCTATGAAGGCTTTGTCCACGCGGAGGTTTTTCAGTGCGGCCTCGGCTATCGGGCCGATGGAAGAATAAATGTTGCTCCTGATCTGCCCGCCTATATGGATGAGTTCAACGTTATCGGTGTGCATCAGTTCCCATGCGGTTTTGAATGAGTTGGTCACCACGGTGATGTTTCGCTTTTTACCGGTTTTGATCAGCTGGGCGAGTTGGGCGCCTGTTGAAGAGGAGTCTATGATGATGGCGTCGTTGTCTTTGAGCAGTTGATAGGCTTCGTTTGCGATCGCTTTTTTCTTTTCGATGTTTTCCTGTTCCAGTTCTGTGATCTGGGGTTCAAATGCGGCGCTCATACTCCTTACCGCACCGCCGTGTGTTCGTTTGAGCGCGTTTGCTTTTTCGAGGTCTTTCAGGTCTCTGCGTATGGTTACTTCGGTCGCATTAAGCAGTTCGCTGAGCTGTGTTACAGATACGGATCTCTCTTTGCCTAGCATATCCAGTATGAATTGTTTCCGGTCATGGGCCAGCATGATTCCCACCCTCATTTCCACTTATTGCGATCGCTTTTTAATCTTTAATTTCGTTATTATGCTATATTTTTATTATTTTTTATTATTATAATATATGAAAACAGTGCTGATTGTCAATGAATCTTTACCATGATTACGCTTCTTTGATAACTTTCGGCAGAATGAATACGTACACAGTTGTAAAAGTTGGATGATTTGCACGCGCCCGACAAGTGTTTTCGGCTTTCAGTTCAACGTTCTACTTGTTTGTTTGCTCCTTTTTTATTTTGATTTGCCATTGGCTCGCGCCCTGATCCTCCGCCGGCTTCCGGGGAAACACTTTAATTCATGTTATTTTTGATCAGGATGTACGCAGACCGCCCAATGCTTCGTACATGCCCCTCAGCCTGTCAAAGGACGATTCGTACAGTTCCAGATATTTTCTGTATACCGGATAATGCTCTTTCACGGGTGCTATTTTTCGCTCTTCGCCGATGAAACGTTCCGCTGTGCTTTTGATATCGCTGTAGATTCCCACTGCATTGCCGCCTATGATGGCGGCGCCCAGCATGGTCGTATCATCCCGTTTGAGCACCGAATAGGTTTTCCCCAGGATATCCGCCTTGATCTGGTTGAATAGTGTGGAGCTTGCTCCCCCGCCGATGACACGTATCTCTTCCGATTTCAGGTGGGGGTATGTCTCCGCCATTACGTTCAATGCGCAGGCATATTCATATCCGAGGCTTTCCAATAATGCCTTGTAGAAATGTTCCGGTTTGTGGTTCCAGCTATGCCCCATCCACAGCCCGCGGATATCGGGATCCAGGGGCAGCGCCCTTCCGTTGAGCATGCCGATGGCCAATAGGCCTTCCGAGCCCGGCGGCAGTTTTGCGGCGCTTTGATTGATCAGCTCGTATGGAGACTGTCCCTTCTTCACTTTTCTGCCCGGGTACATATTCTGGATATACCATTCGATAGTGGCGCCCGAGCCTGTAAAATAGACGCTTGCGTAGTATTCTCCGTGTATGGGGGATGGGATCACTTCCAGCATCCTGTGGCGCATGTCGGGTATATATCGATCCAGGCATTGGCTGATGGCTCCCACCGTAGATGTCTCGTCGACCAGCTGGCCGGGATGTACGATCCCGGCGCCTATGCATCCGGCGGGTTTGTCTCCCGCTCCCGCAACGAGCGGTATGCCGGATGGCAGGCCGCAGGATTGCGCTGTCTCCCTGCTTAATTTTCCGATCACGGCGGTGGATTCCACGATCCGGGGCAGTTTTTTGATATCGATTTCCGCTGCATTGCATAGCAGGTCGGACCAGCAGTCGTTTTGGATACAGGCCCCGCCTGTCCATTCCAAAAGGGTTCTGTCGATGAAGGCGTCTTCAATCCCTATGCCGGCCATCTTTCCTGCCGCATAATTCCCGATGATGAGGAATTTTTCGATCCTTTGGAATCTTTCTGCACAGGCGTCCTGCATCCATTTGATTTTCGGCAGCATAAAGGATGCGTTCGTCCCCGAGTGTTCGAGCAGTTTTTCCCTGTATATTTCAGGCATCCTTATCAGGTATGGGATATGTGCAGAGTGCATGGTTCCGGACCAGGGGGTGAGCGCGTTCCAGTCCTTATCCACGCCCACTGCGCCGGCCATCTGCCCGGTAAAAACGATGGCTTCGAACGCGCTTTTGTCGACAGGCGCTTTTTTCACGCAGGCTTTTAAACAATGGATCACGGTGTCATAATATTTCCCCGCTTCGGATAAGCCTGGATTGGTGGATTCCCGCGGCGCCTTCTCGTTGCATGCGACGATCGGCTTCCCGTCAGTGTCGTAGACCGCGGCTTTTATATTGGAGCTTCCCGTATCAATGACGATGAGATATTTCCTTTTCATCGTTTCCCCTCGCCGTTGTCCACTTTGGGGTGTTTCAAATCACAGGGGGACTTTGTCAGTCCCCCTGTCGTAGATGATATTGTACTTTACTCGGCCACTGTTTTTCTTGATCCTTTGATGTGGAAGAAATCGTTGATGACCCACTTCGTCCGTTCGTAGCATGCCTTCTGGGCTTTTTTCACATCCCCTGTCTCACGCATGGCAGCTTCAAACGGCTGCCGTATTTCCGTACCCACATTGATCTTTGCGATGCCGTTTTGGATAGCCTGCAGGATATCGGCCTGCTTGATCCCGGACCCGCCGTGAAGTACCAGGGGGATCCCTGTAGCATCTTTGAGTCCCTTTAGATATTCGATATTCAGCCTGGCTTCGGGCTTCTTCTGGTCTTTCATGGCGCCGGATATTGCGCCGTGGATGTTTCCGATCGCGACTGAGAGCCAGTCACACCCGGTTTCAGCTGCAAATTGCCTGGCTTCGTCCACCCGTGTAAATCCTTTTCCCGAAGCGAAGATCTCTTCGTAGGGTGGCATGGGACCTGCCTCATGCCCCAGCACCGCTCCCAGTTCCGCTTCGCAGCTTATGCCCGCTTCGTGCGCCAGTTTTACGATCGTTCTGGTTGCCTCGATATTTTTCGCCAGGTCCAGCCTCGATCCATCCACCATCACCGACTGGTATCCCAGAGCAATGGCTTCTTTGATGGTGTTTACATAATCTACTTGCTGCTGGTCTTCATCGATTACAGGCACATGATCCAGATGAAGCCTTACGTTTTTCGGATTATCATATTTTGCAAATTCATCCCGCACGGCTTTGAGGCTTTGGGCCTGGAATTTCATCCACTCCAGCCGGGCTACCTGTACCAGCGCAAACGAATCCTCTTCCGTCACTGCCTGGATCACAGGCTCCACCATGGGCAGGTATGGCACATTGAATGCCGGTATTACAATGCCCGCCTTCAAGGCATTTGTGACGATATCACCTGTCTTAAGCATTTATATCTCCCTTAATATTTTTAGAATACTGCTACACTCTACCCAGTTCTTTTTGCCTGCGTAATGTCATCAACCCGTCAAAGGACACGACTGCTATCAGGACAGCGCCGATGATGACTTTCTGCGTGGATGATTCCACATTGAATAGGTTAAAGGCGTTTTGCAGGAGCGCCAGGAAAGTGATCCCGAGTACCGCGCCCAGCATGGAGCCCTGTCCGCCATTCATGCTGCCGCCCCCGATCACGCATGCGATGATGACGTTCATATGGGAGAGCTGTCCGGTATACCGGTTTGCAGCGTCGGATTTTGCCGTGATGAGGATGCCTGCCAGCGCAGCGAGGATACCGGATACGACAAAGGCGGATATCCTGATTTTCCTTTTTTTGATGCCCATCAGTTTTGCCGCGGGTTCATTTCCGCCTATCGCAAAGAGTCTTCTTCCGGTAGGCCTTGTGGCGATAAAGATGGAAAACACTACGGCGAGGATGATCAGTATCCAGAACATCCAGTATACTCCGATGAAATCGCCGCGGCCGATTTCGATGAACTCCTTGGGAAAGTCCTTGAACCCGCCTTTGCCCTTGCCCACCAGCAGCAGTTCGCAGAAGCCCCTGAAAACATACATCGTGCCGATTGTGGATATGAGGGCATTGATTCCCAGGATCTCAACGAGGATGCCGTTGATCAGGCCCACAGCAGCCCCCGAAGCGAGGCCGGCCAGTATCGCCACGATGATGGGGAGCTTCGCGGCGAGCAGCATGGCTGTAACAAGACCGCCGAAGCACATGACTGAACCGACTGACAGATCGAAAACACCCGTGATCAGCAGTATCATCATGCCCAGCGCCACGATGCCTTCCGGTGCGATCGCGTTCATCAGGGCTTGGAGGTTAAAGGGGTCGAAAAACAGCCCCCCCTGTGTGATCGATAGAAACAGGATCATGACAATGCACGCGATCAACGCGATGCTGCCATTCATTTTCAGCAGTCTCTGGCCTGTATTTTTAATGGTATTTATTTTTTCTGCTTTTACGGTATTCATTTTTCTGCCCCTTTCGCTCAAATTTGGATCATCAGGATTTCACTGCTTTGTTCATGCGGGTATCCAGGTAAACAGCAATGATCAGGATGACACCTACGATGATCTGCTGCAGCAATGGTTCAATATTGTGGATGACCATACCATTTGTGATCAGTTGCAGGAAGAAAAGGGCGACTGCAGAACGCAGGATGCTGCCCTTCCCGCCAAAGAGGCTTGCGCCGCCCAGGACTGCGGCAGTGAGCATCTGGAATTCGTATCCGATTCCGATGGTGGGCTCAGCATACTGCACGCGGGAGCCGATCAGGATGCCGCCCAGCGCAGCTGTAAAAGCCGATATCACAAAAGTAATGATCTTGATTTTGCCCGATTTGATACCATAGATCCTTGCAGTATCCAGGTTTTCACCCACATAATACATCTTCCTGAAGATGGTCGTGCGATGGAGCATGAATTCGAGTACTACGATAAGGACGATCATCACAAGGATGGTTACAAATACGTCCGTCCCCCCGCCGAACTGGATCGCGTATTTGGCAAGCGCAGTATATTCTTTCGGATAGGCAAATCCGTATAAATTCGTACAGAGTATACCGGCAAGCCCCGATAGCAATGTCATCATGCCCAGGGTGATCATCATGGAAGGTACCCTGAAACGTACCACGAGCACACCGTTGACCAGGCCGACCAGGATGGCTACTATCAGCGCGATGGGCAGGCCGACATAAAACGGCAGGCCCCAGTTGCACAGCATCCCCAGGAACATCCCCGAAAAGGCGTACATCGATCCTACGGAAAGATCGATCTCGCCCATGATCATCAGGTAAGTAAAGCCGATGACTCCGAAGAACATCAGGGACGTATCATAAAAGATCGAATGCAAATTCTGGAACGAAAAGAAGGTCTTGCTCGATAATGTGAGAGCCAGGCCAAGGGCGAGCGCCAGGGCTATGATGGTGGTGCTCGACCAGTTGAATTTCTTTTTATTTACGAGTGTCCGTATCGCTTTTTGGTCCATTTCATTTCCCCCCTATATTCCGCCTGCAGCAACGGTCATGATGGATTGTTCGGATATTTCCTCTCTGCTGATCTCGCCTACGATACGTTTGTTTTTCATGATGATGATCCTGTCGCACAGGCTCATCAGTTCTGGCAGTTCCGAACTGAATACGATCAAGCCGACTCCCCTTGTTACAGCCTCCAGCAGGAATTTGTGGATTTCGGCTTTTGCGCCCACGTCGATACCCCTTGTAGGCTCGTTGATGATCAGCAGCTCCGGTTCTTTGCCCAGGCATATTGAAAGCAGCACTTTTTGCTGGTTGCCGCCCGAGAGGTTTCTCGGCTTTTGATATACGGAAGGTATGACGACATTGAACGCATTCACAAAGCGCTCCGTGTGGTCTACCAGCTTTTTGTTGTTTATGATAGAGCCTTTGGAATATTCCTTGAGTACAGGCATCGACATGTTATTCAATGTCGATGAATCCAGGAGCAGGCCTGCCTGTTTCCTGTTGTTGTTGATGTACATGATTTTTTTATCCACCATCTTGGTGGTCGTTATCTTGCCCAGGCTCTCCCCTTTGAACACGATATCGCCTGCTTCCATTCCTTCCAGGCCGAACATCATCCTTGAGACGGAATTGGTGCCTGAGCCTTCAAGTCCGAAGAACCCGAGGACCTCGCCTTTCTGAAGCTTGAAATTGATGTCGTATGCGGCGTTCTTTTTGTTCATATTTCTTACTTCAAACAGCACATCGCTGCTGATCTTGCCTGTATACTCTTTCCGCTTGTACAGGCTTGAGGTGAGCTCGCGTCCGACCATCTTGCTGATGAGGTCGATCTCTTTGAGGTCCTTGTTGTTGTCAAACGTGCAGATGTATTCGCCGTCACGCATGACCGTGATCCGGTCGGATATCTGCATCACTTCGGCGATACGGTGGGAGATGTATATGATCGTGATGCCTTGTGAACGCAGCGTATCGATGATCCGCATCAAATGGGCGGTCTCCTCTTTGTTCAGGCCCGATGTCGGCTCGTCCAGCAGCACGCATTTTGAGCCAGCGCTTATGGCGCGCAGGATTTCCGCCATTTGTTGCTGCGCCACCGTCAGTGTATCCATCTTCTGCGTGGGCACCAGATGCATGCCGAAAAGGTCTATCTTTTCCTGCGTTGCCTTGATCATTTTCTTTTTGTCGATAGAGCCTGTTTTTTTGAGGTGCTCATAGGTAGGAAAGATATTGTCTGCCACGGTCATGTTTTCGAAGACAGCCAGTTCCTGATGCACCATGGAGATACCCATGGACTTGGCCACCATCGGGGAGTAATGTTTGATCGTTTTCCCGTCAAGCGTGATGGTGCCTGTGTCAGGCGTTTCTTCGCCGTTGATGATCTTTATCAGCGTGCTCTTGCCCGCACCGTTCTCGCCCAGCAATGTATGCACTTCGCCTTTGGATATGTTGAATGTTACATGCTTCAGGGCCTGCACCACGCCATAGGATTTGGATATGTCATGTATGACAAGGAAATCCTCTCTGCCTTTGTCCATCCCGCATCTCTCCTTTTATATGATATTTATATATAAGCAGTTAAACTACAAGTTTACGTATTAAATATATCATAACAGTAATGATTTGTAATCATAGCCTGATCGCAATGTATGATAAATTTGACCAAGGGGCCTGGGTTTCCCCAAGCCCCTTGGTCGTTCCTTGGATTACCGGTTGTAAAGGCTGGTCTTGATTTCTTGCATGGCACTTCTGAGGAAGTACTGAACGTTGTTCTTGTCGATGACCACGGCCGTGTTGTACATGTTGTCCGGTACGGGGTTGACGCCCGCTTTGGCATTGTCTGCGCAAATGGGGATATTCTTCACGCCGCCGTTGTTCCAGTCTTCCATGAGCAGGATTGCCATGTATTCCTGGCCGGCTGTCTTGTTGATCAGGGTGGCGTCGATGTAGCCCTTCTGGATGCCTTCGAGGGTGGCGGGCTCTCTGTCATGGACGACGACCTTGTACTTGCCAGCTGCGATGTTCAGCTCTACCATGGCGTTCATGATGCCCGAGCCGGAGGAGGAGTCGATGCCCATGATGGCGGTCATGTTCGGGTAGTTGGTGATCAGGGATTTCGCGGCGGTGATGGCGTCGTTGGTCGTTGCCTTGTCATCCGCTTGTCCGCAGATGGACCAGCCGGGATATTTCGCGAGTTCGTCTTTGAGTCCCTGCAGCTTGGCGTCGGTGTTGGAGGCACCCCAGTTGCCCTGTACGCCTACTACGCCTTTTTCGCCGGCCACTTTGACGAGCTGTTTGGTTGTGTCAGCGCCGCACTGGTAGTTGTCCAGTCCGATGAATGCCAGCACGCCGGGTACGGTGGTGCCGCGGCCTTCGGTCGGTTTGGCTTCTGTGCAAACCAGCGGGATGCCTGCCTGTTGGGCTTTGAGGGAGGCATCAACGGATGCGGAGTCATAGCCACGGATGATGATCCCGGCGGGTTTCTTGGCCAGGGTCTGCTCGAGGGCTGCCGCCTGGGCCGCTGTATCCCATGCATCGGGGCCGGCTGCCGTGATCTTCACCTGGAAGTACTCGGCCGTATAACGCAGGCCGATATGGGAATCCAGGAAGTAGGGGTGTGCATTGTGCGAAGATACGAGGTAGTACTGTCTGTTGGGATCGAGGTTCTGGTAGACACCCTTCTTGGCAGCGCCGGAATTGTTGCCGGTCGTGGTGTTGGCGCTGCAGGCGATAAGCGTGAGGGCGATCAAAATAGCGATCAACCCTACCACGATACCGCGCAATACCGTTTTCTTCATCTCATGTCCTCCTTAAGTGTTTTTATTTGTGATGCGCCTTGGCGCATTGTCACCGAGGTTGTTCCGCCATGGATGAAAGCTGTAAAACCCGCCAATATATACGTATAACTTACATTGATTATGACTGGGGCGCAGGTTAAAAAACTACTTGCTGGTTTTTGCTGTGTCGGGTATCTTCTGGATCGTGATGACTGCCAGGATATTCGCGTCACTTTCTGTATAATTGAGTGACAGGATGTAGCCCTGGTCCTTGAAATATACCGATCCGATGTCTTCAAAGAACACGCTGTCGGGATACTTGTCTTTGATCGCTTTTTCTATGGTGATCAGGTCAGCCTTCGTACCTTTATATCTGTAGGCATGGGAAAAAATAGGGGACCCGGCATACGAAGTATTGGAGAGCTCGTCATCGTTATAGAGTATATAGCCGCCGAGCCGCTCATTTTGGATCACCGGTGCAAATTCCGGTATGCTTTTTTCCACCTGCTCGGGGAATTCAGCGATGAGTTTTTGTTTGATGGTCTCGGCCTTGTCTTTTTGGAGGACCACTTTCATGTCATATGCGTTGAGCATGTCTGCCTCGTAATTGACGATGCTGATCCGCTCTCCATTCAGCGTTCCTTCGATATTCAGCTGGGCCACGCTGTCTGCCTTTTTGTCCACAGAGCCAGGTATTGCGCTGAGGTAGTACTTCTTTGCGTCGGCTACACTGGTTGGGGAAGCATAGTTATATGTGATATAGGCCGTATCTTCGGAGTATACAAATGAAGAATTGATGTCCAGTATTTTGTCAGATGTATGGATACGGTTCTTGGCCATATCTTCTATCCAGGTGCTGTCCGAAAAGTTCAGGGATCCTAGGATCTGCCAATCCGGCCGTCCCGCATATTTGGGATAGAGCAGGAAGACACCTACACATATGATCGCAACCACCAGGATCACGATCACGCCAACGATCAGGATCTTCTCCGTACGGGAAATGACTTTTTTGATTTTAGGTTTTTTCTCGAGGTCTTTTTGCGAAGCCATTCTCGTCCTATTCTCCAATTCATTTTGTCGATGAAAAAAACAATCTAACAATACTGAAATCCAGAGGCTTATATGGAGACTTGAGTCGTGGCTGATTGAGTTTCGTTTCAGTTTATATTTTAACAGCGTGTAACCTTGGGTGCAATAAAAATTTATTTTAATAATTATCGTATTTAATATAATTTTATTTTATTTCTTTGGGCCTTATGCCTTTTCTTATTGCCGGTGACTATTTGGCATTTTCGCTTGCGTTTTCTTAAATGTTTGAAATTTTACTTAATATTATTTTTGTATCGTTCTTATTATACTATTATTTTCGTTTTTGTCAATTCAGTGTTCACTTTTTATGCCGGTCTGATATATGTATTCTATTAATATATATAGTATACAATCGGCTCCTGGTCAACAGTTGATTTGCTAGGTTTTTTGTAATCATTTTGGCAGTAATTACAGCGGTTTTCAAAAACATACGCCCGGAACATGGATATCGTGGCAGCGTGGCCCTGAGGGATGTGTCTTGCATGCATCGCTATCTCTATCGCGTTGTAGCCCGAACCTTCAGGATCGGTTCAACGTACAGGGTCTCGCAGGGCGATTTGTCGCCATCCAAACGTCGTAACAGCATTTCGACCGAACCGTTTGCAATTTCAGTGATCGGCTGCCGTATGGTCGTCAGTGGTGTTTCCAAAATGGAGGTATAGAGCAGATCATCGTAGCCGCCGACAGAAATATCTTCGGGGACGCGTATCTTGTTTTCTTTTAAGCATTTGATCACACCCAGGGCCAGAACATCGTTTATGGTTATAATGGCGTCAGGCTTTTCAGCCAGAATTCTTTCGGTCACTTCGTAACCGTGTTCAAAGTTGGGAATGGTTTCGATCACCCAATCTTCGCTGTAATTCAAGTTCTTTTCTTTGAAGGCTTCCCTGTAACCCCTGATGCGAAGAGACGATAATATCAATTCCCGGTAACCCGACACGAGGAATATGCGGGTATGCCCCCTGTCCAGCAGGTGTTTCGTAAGTAAATAGGACCCCCTGGCCAGGTCCGTCATGATGCAGTCAGCATCGACCCCGGGATAAGCTGTCGTGGCAAAAACAAACGGGACGTTATTTGTTTTGAGATTATAAATGTGGCTGATATCATGTTCTTTCTGGACGCAGGGAACGATGATGACCCCTTCCACACGTTGCCCCAAAAAAGTATCGATACTTCTTTTTTCATTCTCGATTGTATCGTTGGATACTCCCAGTAGAAGATTGTATCCTTTACTTATTACGGCATTATTGATTTCATTGACCAGCATGCCGAAAAAGGGGTTTGTGACATCCGTTACGACAAGGCCTATGGTGTTTGATTTTTTCGTTATCAGGCTTCTTGCATTTTGGTTTGGAGTATAGTTGAGCCTGCTTGCCACTTCAAGTATTTTCTGCCGTGTAGCTTCACTGATGCCTGGTTTGTTGTTTATTGCCATGGATGCTGTTCCAACGGATACGCCTGCTATTTTTGCGATGTCGATGATCGTTGTTTTCATTTGGGCAAATCTCCGGTTGTTACACAGTGAATGGCTGCCGGTGTGTATTTGAAACGTTTCAATTTGTAGCGAATTTATAATATCACATCAATCGCCGTGTTTCAATACTGGAATATCACTAATTATGTCTATTCAGCATGAAACAGATCATTGTTGTTTCGAGGTCTTTAAACGTTTAAAAGCATTGGCCGGGTTGTTTTTCCTTAGAATGAATGGCAGGGATCTGATCCCGGTACGTATCCGGTTTGATGGAATTGGTATATGAGGTCCTTGGGCATCACTCATCTTGTCATCTCTGTCATCTGAAATGGGTTTTTTATGCCTTTCTTACGACTGCCGCCGGTTCCATGCCGTGTGCTTTGGCCCGGCTTTGACCTTTCCGATCATCAATATTGGGATATGGATTTTGGCAATGATAGGAACTGTCTTTGAATTTGTTTCGTTTCTTTGCTTGCAGGTTTGGATATGCATAGATCGCCGGCTGGCTCTCGTGCACGTGAGCCTGGTGCAGTAACGCAAACAGATTACTGCCTAGATCCCTATTTGTTTGATTGCGGGATAAATGCGTTTATAGGCTTCATATTTCTCGAGGTAGACCTTATGTTTCTCATTGTCTGGCAGGTACTCCCTGTCAATGTGTACAAATTGACTTGTTGCATCCCGCAGCGTTTTATAATCCCCGCACGCCACTGCGCACAGCATACCCAGCGCGATGGTCCCGGATTCCTTCACTTTCAGTTTTTTTACCGGTATCCCCATGATATCGGCCTTTATTTGCAGCAGCATATCCGAGCTGGCCCCTCCGCCTGCACAGGTAACGCTTTCAATGCCGTTGCCGCATTTGTTCAGTAATTCTGCATTGAACATCATTTCAAAGCTGATGCCTTCAAGGCATGCCTTGTAGATATCCCCTTTTGTCGTATGCAGTTTCAGTCCCAGCAGCACGCCGCAGGAGGTGGGATCCATATAGGGTGTCCCGCTCCCCGCAAAATGTGGCAGCAGGAGCAGGTCGGTGGGTCCTTCAGGGCATTCGCTTTCCATCATCTCATAAATGCTTCTGTGCAGTCTTTCCGCTTCCGCCAGCCGCTCCTTTTCGAGTGTATTGCGGTACCATTTCAATATGGCGCCGGCTGTATTGCTGAAAGCCAGCGTCACATATTCCCCCGGAATAACGTATGGTTCGATGCAGAAATTGTTCCGGCGCATCCGTTCCAGGTCGTCCAGGTTATTGAGGATGACGGTCAGGCATTCCACCGTACCGATGCCGTCTACACAGTCGCCCTTGTTCAGCACGCCCGCGCCCAAAGCCGCGCAGACCTGGTCGTGGCCCCCGGCCACCAGGATCACGTCGCTGCCCAGCCCCAGTTCCCTGGCTATGGGAGGTAAAACATGCCCCACCACGGATCCTGCAGGCACCGGCCGGGAAAACTTCGCTTTGTCCAGGCCGAATAGGCCCATCAGCGTATCGGACCATTCTTTGGATCTGCAGTCCAAAAGCATGGTGCGCGATGCGAGGGAATAGTCTATTTTCCTTTCCCCCGAAAGCATATAAAATATAAAATCACTGTAAAGCAGGAACATTTGGGCTTTGTCAAATACATGCGGTCTGTTTTTCTTGATCCATAAGAGCTTGTTTAATGAATAGATGGTGTTCATCGGCAGGCCGGCGATGTTATACAGGCTGTCCTCACTGATCTTCTCCAGGATGTCCCTGACTTCTTCCGTCCCCCGGATATCCGAAAAGATGATGCTGTTGTCCAGTATATGGCCGTCCTTGTCGATGGGCACGAAGGCTTCTCCGAAGGACGCGATGGAAATGGCCGTCACGGGTTCGCTGGATTGCTGCACCGCCCGTTTGAGCACTTCCTTCGTATTTTCCCATATCACAGCGCCATCCAGCTCGATATACCCCGCCCTGGGCATGATCAGATCGTATTCTGCCCCGGCGGAAGCTATCACCCTGCCTTCCTGGTCCATCACGGTGGCCTTGCACGTCGTCGTGCCGATATCCAGGCCTAAATATGCCATCTTTTCACCACATTCTTATATGGATAGTGGATCGCAGCGCCGTCAATGCGTATACATTTCTGGCGCTGCCGTCCATTGTCCAGATGATTATACTATGTAACAGCCTCTATTTCCACTTCGGGTTGTCGATGATGGCAAAGCTCCCGTTCTTTTCCACCACCAGCTTGCGGAAACCCTTGGTCTCGATGGTGCCGTAGTCGTGCCCCGCGTCCGCGCGGAAGGCGAAAAACTGTACGAACGGTTCCTTGCCGATGTTGATGCTGCGGTGCGCCCAGCGTTTGGGCACATACGCCATCTGGCCCGGGGTGATCACTTCATATCCCCATTCCCCTTCGGGGTTCTCCATCAGGATCAGGCCGCGGCCCTGGATGCACAGGTAGACTTCCGCCGTATCCAGGATGGTGTGGAAATGCCCCTTTGTCATGAAGTACTCGCCGCCCACCGTGCCGGGGTAGATGATGCTCGTGCCGAAAGCCAGGTCCCCTTCGTGTTCGGGTACGCCCATTTCGTTGAATTCGTACACCAGCGTGTTTTCCTTCTCCATCATCGCAGCCAGCGCCTTGTCGTCTGCGTACATGCCCTTCATGTGGGAGAGGAAGCGTTTGGATGCGGGTTGTTTTGCGCTCAGTCCCGTCTGCATGTCAAATGCGAATACGCTCGGTTTGCTTACGTCGAAACCCATTTTTGTTCTCCTTTATATACTGTTAATATTAAATTTCGTGTTTGTAGTCAGGTGTCGCTCAAGTTTGAGTGGGGTTAACCACTTCAAATTTAACGGGTGCCGTCTTCATCCCAGGTCCAGCTTTGCCAGTTCTCAAAGGAGAAATCCTCCTGCCCCAGGTGGCTGCAGTCTCCCCTTGTGATGATCCGGATCTTGTTGCCGGCGTCCACCTCTACCACGTTGATGGCTGCGTTGCCCTGGTTTTGGGTCCGCCAGAGGTCTGCCGCTTTTTCACCGGCGCAGTGCACCATGCACAGCATGATCAGTACCAGGTGTGATACGATCACCACGGTCTTGCCTTTGTTTCGTTCGGCGATATCCGTGAATGCCTCGCTGACCCGCATGTAAACATCCATCAGGGCCTCTCCGCCCGGCATCACGTGCTTGTGCGGTTCCTGTTCCCATATTTCCAGTTCTTTGGGATACTGCTCCTGTACATCCCGGAACGTCACGCCTTCCCACTCGCCGCAGTCTATCTCCAGGAGGCGCCTGTCCGTAGCGATCTCGATATTCCTCTTGCCACGGATGATTTCCGCAGTCCGCAGAGCATGCTTCAATGGGCTTGAATAAATTTTGGCTATATTGTATGCTTCCAGGCTTTTCGCCACGCACAGTGCCTGCCGTTCGCCTTTGGGTGTCAGGGGGCTGTCGATCCTTCCCTGGTATTTGCCTTCAATATTGCAGACCGTTTCACCGTGCCGTACCAGGATCACCCTGGTGCTTGCGGTACTTTGCTCCTCGTTTATGCTCATGCTTTTTTATCCGACCATTCAAACGATCTTTTCACTGCGCGCTTCCATCCGTCATAGAGTGATTCACGCCTGTCCGCGCTCATGGCTGGTTCGTACGTACGCTCCACCTTCCAGTGTTTCGCCACTTCCTCCCTGCCGCTCCAGAATCCCACGCCCATGCCGGCCAGGTAGGCCGCGCCCAGGGCCGCCATCTCGGCCACGGCGGGCCGTTCTATGGAGATGCCCAGGATATCGGACTGGAACTGCATCAGGAAGTCGCTGCGTGTCGCGCCCCCGTCCACGCGCAATGCCGTGGTTTGCACGCCGGAGTCCAGCGTCATGGCGTCCAGCACGTCCCGCGTCTCGTATGCGATGGCCTCCAGCGCGCTCCGCGCGATATGTTCGTTCGTCGTGCCCCGGGTGATGCCGATGATCAGCCCTCTTGCGTACATGTCCCAATAGGGTGCGCAAAGCCCCACGAATGCGGGCACCAGGTAAACGCCCCCCGTATCCTCCACCCGGCTCGCCAGTTCATTGACCTCGGATGCCTCTTTGATGATCTTGAGTCCGTCCCGCAGCCATTGGATCGTAGCGCCGCCGACGAAAACCACGCCTTCAAAGGAATATTCGGCTTTTCCGTTGATCACCCAGGCCAGGTCCGTGGTCATCCCGTGTTTGGACGGTATGGGTTTGTCGCCGATGTTCATCATCAGCGCCAGCGATGTGCCGTAGGTGTTTTTGGCCATGCCCGGCTTGAAGCACGTCTGGCCGAATGTCGCCGCCTGCTGGTCCCCCGCGTCCCCCGCGATGGGCACCTCCTCCCCAAAGAACATGTCCCTGTGCGTCATGGCCATGATCCCGCTGCTGGGCAGTACCCTGGGCATGAGTTCGATGGGGATATCCAGCATGTTTAATAGTTCGGGGTCCCATTGGAGTGTGTTGATGTTGAAGAGCATCGTACGGGAGGCGTTTGAGTAATCCTCCACATGGCAGGCGCCCTTGCTCAGCTTCCAGATCAGCCAGGAGTCGATGTTGCCCATACAAAGCCTTTTTTCGGCCAGCTTTGCTTTCACGCCCGGCACGTTGTCGATGATCCATTTGATCTTAGTACTAGAGAAATATGCATCGATGAGCAGACCGGTCTTTTCCTTAACGGCCTGCTCGTATCCTTTTGCCTTCATGTCCTCGCAGATATCCGCCGACTGCCTGCTTTGCCATACGATGGCGTTGTATACCGGTTCCCCGGTGATGCGGTCCCAGATCACCGTCGTTTCCCGCTGGCAGGTGATGCCGATGGCCGCCACGTCCGATGCGTGTGCGTTCACCTTTTCCAGAGCCTCTTTCATGCAGGCCTGCGTCGTATCCCAGTACTCGATGGGGTCGTGCTCCACCCAGCCCGGCTGGGGGTAGATCTGCCGTATCTCCCGGAATGCGGTGCTTGCGCGTTTCCCTTCGTGGTCAAAAAGGATGACCTTGGTCGTAGTCGTCCCCTGGTCGATGGAAAGAATGAATCGCTTTTCCATGATTCAGCCTCCTTGCATCCATTATCCTTTTATGGTTTCAATATCGCTTTCATGATCTTCTGGGTCCGCATATCCTCGAAGGCCTCTTCCGCTTTTGCCAGCGGATAGGTATTCTGCGTAAACCGGTTCAGCTTGAATGCACCTTTGGCGATTAGCCGCGCCGCCGTTTCATTGTGGCGCGGCGTCGAAGCATGCACGCCGAAGATGGAGAGTTCCTTGTAGTGAACGAGGTTGCTGTCGATATACCCCTTGCTCTCCCCCGGCAGCCCCCCGAAAAGGCTGATGCGTGCCCGTTTCGCGGCGATGGACTGCGCATCCGTTTGCGCCTTGCCCGCCGAGCAGGCGGTGATGATCACATCCATCCCCCGCCCCGAGCTGATGGATGCGATCCGTTCAGCCAGGTCTTCACTGGAAAGGTCGATCGTATCGATTTGGCCTACCACCGACTTGACTTCGTCCAGGCGATTTTTGGACAGGTCTATCACGGCCACTTTTTCGGCGCCCTTGGAAAGCGCCAGCTGGGCATGCATGCAGCCGATGAAGCCCGAGCCAAATATCGCCACATAATCGCCTTGCTTGATATTGAGGAATTCCTGTGCGTTGACGATGCAGGCCAGCGGTTCGATCAGCGCAGCTTCCTCGTCGGTGAGGTTCTTCGGCACGCGGATCACGTTCCCCCGCGCGAAAGCTTCCGCTGGTATCTCGAGGTATTCGGCGAATGTCCCGTCATACTGGAACCCGATGGTTTTGAGGGAGTCGCACAGGTTGTACCAGCCTCTCCTGCACGCGTGGCAGTTTCCGCAGCCGATGGCGGGCGCGGCCATCACCCGCTCCCCTTTATGGAAGCCTTTGACGCCCTTTCCGAGTTCGGTGATGATGCCGCAGGCTTCGTGGCCCATCGTAATGCCCGGTTTGATCTTCTGGTTGCCGTAGGTATAGGTGCGCACATCCGTCCCGCAGATCGATGCGGCTCTTACGCGCAGCACCGCGGACCCCGGCGTGGCTTTCGGTATTGGTTTTTCGGTGAGCGCTATTGTTCGTTCACCCTGGTATGTACATGTCAGCATGATGCAACGCTCCAATCCTTGTTTTTTTCGTTGAACCGGTTGGAGCTATTTGGAGATCGACGGCATGAACAGGATCTTGTTGAAGAAAAATCCACCGGCAGCGATCTTTTTGAATGTCTCGGGTGCGTCTTCCAGCGCGAGCTTGTGGCTGATCACCTTTTCGGCATGGACGAGGCCGTTTTCGAAAAGCCTCCTGGTTTCAAACCAGTCAAAGCCGGGGAATTCCTTTTTGAACGAGTTCCATGAGCCCAGCACCGATAACTGTTTCCGCATGATCCCGTCCACATGTTTTTCGCTCAGGTTGAGTCCCTGGTGGGAAATGCCCACAAACACCATGCGTCCGGTCTTCTGGCAGCTGTCGATAGCCGCGAGCTGCGCCGGCGGTGCGCCTGTGATATCCAGCGCCACGTCCGCCCCCCCGTCTGTGAGTTCCCTTACGCGTGCCGGGGCATCCTCGTTTTTGCTGTTGATGGTGTAGTCGGCGCCCAGTTCCTTCGCGATGGCCAGCTTTTCATCCAGCACATCCACGGCGATCACGGTTTTGGCGCCGAAGGCTTTGGCGCACTGTACGGCGAAAAGCCCGATCGGGCCCACGCCGTAGACACATACGGTTTCACCGGCCTGCATATTGGCCACTGTCAGGGAGTGAATGGCGTTGGCGCAGGGATCGAACGTGGCTACAGCCAGCGGGTCCACATTTTTGGAGACCTTCATCATATTGCTCTGGGGCACTGCCACATATTCGGCCATGGCGCCATCACGGCGCGAGCCAAAGTAATCATAGCTGTCGCAGAGGGAGTAAAGCCCTTTCTGGCACCATCTGCACTGATAGCAGGGCATCAAAGGGGGCACGCCTATGATGTCCCCTTTTTCGAAGCCTTTCACGTCTTTTCCTGTTTCCACGATCTCGCCCGAGAATTCATGGCCGATGGTGAGGGGCGCTATATGGGCGCCATATTGATTGACCCTGGGGATGTCCGAGCCGCATACGCCGCATGCGATCACTTTCACCAGCGCCTCATCGGGCTTGATTTTCGGTATTTCCACATCTTCCACGCGCAGGTCACCGGGTTTGTACAAACGAACAGCTTTCATTCTTTCAACCTCATCATTCATAAATTATTAATGTATTAAAGAAACAAATGTGTTGTACAAAGTTGATATGGTTAAGGTTTAACATTCCATCGTGTCTATTTTAACATTTCATGATAAACGAATGCAATAAAAATTTTTTTTATTTTTAATTGTGTTCAATATAATTTTATTTTATAATGGAACCGTAGGCTTCAATTTATTGAATTTTAGGGGGAGCATTGCGATGTCCGAAAAGAGGTTGGAAGGTAAGGTAGCCATCGTCACAGGCGGGGCTTCAGGTATCGGCGAAGCGGTTGCCAGGATCTTTGCCCAAAATGGCTGCAAGGTTTGTCTGGTGGATATCAACGCCGAACGCCTGCCCAGGGTGGCGGCGGAGATTACCGCGGCAGGCGGGGAATGCACCACCGCGCTTGCAGATGTGGTGGATGAAGCTGCCGTGATCGGTTTTTTCAGGGATACGTTTGAAAAATGGGGGCGCATCGACCTTTTGATTAATAGCGCCGGCCGTGATTCGCTCGCGCCTCCCGTCTGGGAAGTGACGCTGGAAGAGTGGAACAAGACGATCGGCCCCAATCTCACAGGCGTTTTCCTCTGCTGCCGTGAAGCGTTCCGCTATATGCAAAAGCAGGAGACCGGCGGAAGGATCATCAACTTCGGATCGTCCTCGGCCCGTCTGGCTTCCGGCCCCGGCCACAGCCCCTACCGTGCATCCAAGCATGGCATGATGGGCTTCAGTAAAAATATACTCATCGAAGGCAAGGATAAGAAGATCGGCGTCACCGTCATCAATCCTTCCCACGTCAAGACGCCCATGACCGAGATCATCGACAAGGGGCTGTACGATGAAGGCCTTCCCGCCTATATCGACGGCTGGCTGGACGAAAAGGAATACAAGGAAGGCATCTATAACAGCTGTATCGAAGTGGATAATGTGGCCGAGATCACTTTGTATGTAGCCACCAGGCCGCCCGAAGTGACGATACCGCAGATAGCTCTCTACCCCACCCATAAGATCCACCGCTACGGCATGGAAGTGTGACGCTCAGATGAAAGCAATGGTTTTGGAGCAAAAAGGCGTTCTCTCCATCCGTGAGGTGGACGCGCCCGTTCCCTTTGGAGACGATCCGGTTTTGGTGCGTGTCGGCGCTGTAGGCGTATGCGGCTCCGATATCGTGCGCTATGCCAAAGGCAAGGTGTATTTGCTGCCCCTTGTCCTCGGACATGAATTCTCCGCCATCGTCGAGCAGGCTCCTGCCGGCAGCAGGCTTGTGAAAGGTAGCCGTGTGGTGGTTTACCCCCTCCTTCCCGATCCGGAAGACCCGTTTTCGCAGGTCGGCGCTTTCAACGTGAGCAGCGGGTATGACTATTTCGGTTCGAGGCGGGATGGGGCGTTTGAAGAGTTCCTCTATGTTCCGCAAAAGAATTTGATTCCTTTACCGGATGGCATACCGCTCATCCACGCGGCCATGACGGAGCCATCCGCGGTCTCCCTGCACGGGGTATTGAAGTTCCGCATCCCGCCCCATGCCACGGCGCTGGTCATCGGTTGCGGGCCGATCGGCGCGCTCGCCGCGCAGTGGCTCAGGGTACTGGGCGCCAGCAAAGTGATCGTGGCCGATGTGGATGAGAAAAAATGCGCCGTCATGGAGCGCCTTGGTTTCACGGCGATCAATGCTTCGGAAAAGGATACGGTATCGGCCGTCCGGGAAATGACCGGCGGCAGGGGCGTGGATTGCGCGGTGGAGGCCTCGGGCATTGCCAGGACGTTTGTGCAGGCCATAGAGGCCGCAGGTGTTTTCGGCCAGGTGCTCTTCCTCGGCGACGTGAATAGCGAAGTCCGTCTGGAGGATTCCCTCATTTCCTCCGTCCTCAGGCGGGAGCTCACCCTGTACGGGACGTGGAATTCCAGGAACCTTCCCGCCGGGAAAAGCGAGTGGGACATGGTCCTGGCCCAGATGGGCAAAGGCCTGCAGGTCGGCCCGCTCATCAGCCACACGCCGTCCCTGGAGGAAGGCCCGCAGATCTTTGCCGACATGGCGTCGCGCAGCATCTGGTACAATAAAGTCGTATTCCCCATCGCCCGGGAAGCCAGGGAAGAAGCGGCGGCATTGTAATGGGGGATTGCATCCAGGTAACACAGAGCGCCTGAACAAAGCGCCTGACTATATGAATCATATATGAGGAATCTGATTGATCGGGGGATTGTATGAAAGCAGCCTATTTCTATGAGCCCGGCCGCATGGCCGTGGAAAATGTGGATATTCATCAGATCAAAGACAGTGAGCTTCTCGTGCGCGTGCATGCCGCGTCCATCTGCGGCACGGATATGCGCATCATGAAATACGGGCACTTCCGGATCCCCAAAGGCGACCGCCGTGTGCTGGGGCATGAGATCGCCGGGGAGATCGTGCAGGTGGGCAGGCTCATCGAAGGGTATCGGGAAGGCGACCGCATCACGCTCACGCCGAATATCGGCTGCGGGGTGTGCGAATTCTGCCGTGACGGGTACAATAACATGTGCCCCGACTACGAAGCCTTCGGCATCAGCATCGACGGCGGTTTCCAGGAGTACCTGCGGGTGCCCCATATCGCCGTCAAGGGGGGCAATATCTTCCCCATCCCTGCCCACCTCTCCTATGAAGAGGCCGTGCTTGTGGAGCCTTTGTCCTGCTGCCACAATGCGCTGCGATCGGTGAATACCTCCTACCAGGATACGGTGCTCGTCATCGGCGCCGGGCCCATCGGCGCGCTCCATGCAGCGCTCAATAAGATCGCCGGCGCCAAAAAAGTCATCGTGGCGGATATCCGCCAGGAACGGCTGGATATGATCCGGGATTTCGGCGCGGATGTCACCATCAATTCAAAAGAGCTCGACCTCAGGCAGGCCGTCATGGAGGAGACCCATGGCAGGGGCGTGGATGTAGTCATCACGGCCGCCTCCGTGCCTGCGCTCCAGACGCTGGCGGTGGAGCTTTTGGCCACGCATGGCCGCGTGAATTTCTTCGGCGGACTCGGCGCCAATAACCCGGTGCTGATCGATACCAACCTGGTCCATTACAAAGGGCTGAAGCTGGTGGGCACCACGGGCTCCACCAATTCGGACTATTTCAAAAGCCTCACCATCGTCTCCGAAGGCCGCATCGATATGAAAAAGCTGGTCAGCGCCACCTATCCCATTGACCGCATCGGGGAAGCGTTTGCCTACGCTGCTTCGGGTGAAGGGCTCAAGACGCTGATCGTCAACAAATAACTGCATGGAGGTTGAGCATCATGGGTAAAAAGTACATCCTTTCCTTTGATTCGGGCACGACCAGCTGCCGTTCCATCGTCTATGACCATGATGGCAGTATCGTTTCCGAAGCCCACCAGGAATTCCCCCAGCTGTATCCCAAACCCGGCTGGGTGGAGCACGATCCCATGGATATCTGGAATGCCCAGTATGCCACCGCCAGGAGCGCTTTGAGCAAGGCGGGCGTGGACCCGCGGGATGTTTCCGCCATCGGCATAACGAACCAGCGGGAGACCACCGTCATCTGGGACCGCCGTACCGGCGCGCCCGTATACAATGCCATTGTCTGGCAGAGCAGGCAGTCCGCGGACATCTGCGATGATCTGAAAGCCAGGGGCCTTTCCCAGTATGTAAAGGAAAATACCGGCCTTCTCATCGACGCCTATTTTTCGGGTTCCAAGATCAAATGGATCCTGGACAAAGTGCCGGATGCCAGGAAAAAGGCGGAAAACGGCGACCTGGCGTTTGGGACCATCGACTCCTGGCTCATCTGGAAACTGACGGGGGGAAAGGCGCACGTCACCGATTATTCCAATGCCTCCCGCACCATGCTTTTCAATATTAACAAGGTTGATTGGGACCCTTTCATGCTCGAACAGCTCGAGGTCCCGCGCTGCATCCTTCCCGGCGCGTGTGAATCCAGCCAGGTGTATGGCACGACCGATGAGAGCCTGTTCGGGGGTGCCTGCATCCCTGTTGCATCATCTGTAGGCGACCAGCAGGCGGCCCTTTTTGGCCAGGCCTGTTTCAGCGCCGGCCTTGCAAAGGCCACCTATGGCACCGGCGGCACGCTGCAGATGAATACGGGCGTCAAACCGGTCTTTTCACAAAACGGGATGCTTGCTTCTGTGGCATGGGGCCTCCGGGGCCGGGTGGAGTATTCGCTGGAGGGGCTTCTCTATGTCGTCGGGGCCGCGGTACAGTGGCTGCGGGACGAGATGCGTTTCTTCGCGGACTCAGCGGATTCCGAGTATTTCGCCTCCAAGGTGGGCGATACCAACGGCGTCTATTTCGTTCCCGCGTTCGTCGGGATGTCGGCGCCTTATTGGGACCAGTACGCCCGCGGCGCCATTCTGGGCTTGACCAGGGGTGCCGGGAGGAATCATATCATTCGCGCCACCATCGAGTCCATGGCCTACCAGATCCGGGACGTGCTGGACTGCATGGAGCAGGACTCCGGCATCAAAAACAAGGAGCTCAAGGTGGATGGCGGTGCGTGCAGGAATAATTTCCTCATGCAGTTCCAGGCGGACATCTTGAATGTGCCGGTCGTGCGCCCGAAAATCGTCGAGACCACCTCGCGCGGCGCCGCCTTCCTTGCCGGCCTTGCCACCGGCTTCTGGAAAGATCAAAATGAGCTCGTCAGCTCCTTTGTCCTGGACAGGCGGTTCGAGCCCTCCATGGATGAGGAAAGGCGGGTGCGGCTTTATAAAGGATGGAAAAAGGCCGTACAGCGCGTACTGGACTGGGAAGAGCATTGATAATCTGCCTGAATGGGCAATTGCTGGTTGTTTTCCAGGGAGTATGTTGTTATAATTAACTGATTATGCTGCCTAATATCTGTCAATTTCACTTGAGGGAGGTAAGGCTTCGTGGATGATCCGCGCATCGCCGAACGCAATATCCTGAGCCATATATATAAAGAATCGGCATATCTCAACCCCGCTTTGCGCAGGATAGCCGATTATATCCTCGAACATCCCGAAGAGTGCAAGACCATCACCATACAGGAGCTGGCCGCGCTCTGCGGGGTTGCCGAGTCCACCGTTACGCGTTTTGTCAGGGAGATCGGGCTCAATAATTACCAGACCCTGAAAATAGGCCTTGCCGAGGCGCTTTCCTCCGCGGATACTGCCGGCCAGTCTTTCGAGGAGAATAATATCTACGAAGATATTTCCCGTCATGACACCATGGCCAATATTTTGGACAAGGTCGTATACCGGAATATCCAGACCCTCAACGAGACCAAACAGCGCATCAACATGGAGGAGCTGCAAAAAGCGGTGGATGCCATTGAGCAGGCCGATACGCTGCTTTTCGCCTGCATCGGTTCATCCAGTGTGGCAGGGGAAGAAGCGGTCATGCGGTTCACGCGCGCAGGTAAAAAGTGCATCCTTTTCAAGGACGAGGCGCTGAAGCTCATGTCGGCTGCCATAGCCGCGCCGCATGATGTGCTCATCGGCATCAGTAATTCAGGCAAATCCCTCACCGTGGTCAATGCCCTCAGGGTCGCGCAGGAAAAAGGGGTCCGTACGATCGGGATCACATCCTTTGAAGACTCCCCCTTGGTGAAATATTCAGACATCGCCCTGTTCACCCCCACCAAGATACCGGCCCACAGTTCGGGATTGTACTGGGAGGCCACCACCTCCAAGACCGCGCAGATCCTGCTGATCGATATCATCTATGCCTGCTATGCGGTCAAGACCTTTGAAGCCACACTGCAGGCGCTGGAGGATACCTACCTCGCCGCCAGGGATACGCGCGTAAACAAATAGTACATAAAGAAAATGCGTATTCAATAACTATCCCCCGGCATCGCCGGGGGTATTTCTTAAAAGCAATGCACTTTCTGCATTGCTATGCAAAGCCCTTTATTACGCGCGCACAAAGTGCGCGATGCCACAGCCTTAAGGGCGTTTGTACGGTCTGTCACTTGCGAATTTTAACTTTCTCTCAGATTTTGCTTTTGCCAATATTAGTATCTTTTTTCGGTCTTCTACGACTACGTTCCTTACAGGAGTGGTGCGGGGTCTGGGTCGCAGCCAGTGACGGCTATACAATGGCTTAACCGCTGGTAATGATGACGATCAACGCCAAAGGCGTTGGGTGATGTACCAATACCCGCCAGCCCTCTCCCTATTTATCCCCCTCCCGCGCCTAAAATCATTTGTTGAGTCCCCTGTCTCTGCGCACGGGAGGGGGTGGGGGTGGGTACTGCAGTCATATTTAATATATAACTTACATTAACCTTTTAGGTTTCTGCGCATATCTGTAAGCTTTACCGAACCCCGCGTCTAACACGGGGTTTCGATACAAAAAACCGGCGTAATGCCGGTTTCTTTGATATGTCCCTTCTTTCATGTTGCTCGGAGTTGAATGTGTTTAGAGGCCGTGCGAACCGTTTGTTCTTCCCGCCTTTGCTCGTTTCAGGATGATGAATAAAGCGAATATCAGGCATAGCAGGCCCAGGCAGGCTATGCCGCTCCAGAACCATGCGTGCCACGGCGTCCTCCCCTCCGCCATGGAAGCGGCGACAAGGTTCCCGATGGGTGTGGAGCCCGCGAAGATGAAGGAGTATACGCTCACGGCTCTGCCCCTGTATTCCCCCGGCAGCCGGTCCTGCAGGGAAGCGTTGGTGAGGGTGGTCGTCGCCACGAAGGTGAACCCCGCGGCCAGAAGGCACATGACGGTAAGGAGGTAATCCCTTCCGAACCCGGTAAACAGCGTACACGCAGCCGCGATGAAGCAGACTGCCTCGAAAAAGCCTTTCTTCCGGCTCACGCCATGCGTCAGCACCGTGAAGACCGAGCCCAGGATGGCGCCTATGCCGATCCACATCATTAATATGCCCCCGCCCGCCTCGCTGAGGCCCAGGGAATCCCGCGCGGTGAGCGGTATGAGGATGTTATAATTGGCTACCAGCGTCATCACCACGAAGGCGCTGATCACCATCCGCAGCAGGACCCTGTCCTTTGCGATCTGTCTGAATCCTGCCGCCATGTCTCGTAATATATTCGCCTTTGGGATGGCGGGTTGGATGCGCCCCGATTTGGAGGCGCCGGTGATGCCGATGAAGGGGATGAAGGTCAGCGCGTTAAATAGGAGCGCCCACCCGGTGCCGGCATATTGCATGATGAACCCCGCCGCCAGGGGCCCCAGGATCCTGGCGATGTTGGATGCGGTTGCGTTAAGCGCCAGGGCATTGCGCACTGCGCCGCCCGGCACCATCTCCCCGATGAAGGTATGGCGCGCGGTCAGGTCAAACGCCATGAGCACCCCGTATGTGATGGAACCGGCCAGGAGGAATCCATAGGTCATCCAGCCCGCAAAGCACGCAGCCGCCAGGATACAGGAAAGGACCATCATCAGGATCTCGGAGAAAAGCAGGATGCTCCGCTTCTTCATCCGGTCGATGAGTGCGCCCGCAGGCAGCGTCAGCAGCGTCATGGGGATATATGTGGCAAAACCCAGCACGCCCTGCATCATGGTAGTATCCGATATCTGCATCCCCACCCAGGCGAGCGTGAAGGATTGCGCCCACGCCCCCATGGAGGAAAGGAATTGGGTGCCCAGGTACGCGCGGAATCCGCCGCACCGTAATGCAGGCACCCATTTCTCTATTAATTGATGGTTTTTCATGTTCAATATGTGAAAAAACCTTTTCCCGTTTTGCGTCCCAGCCTGCCTGCCCGCACCATCTTTTTCAAAAGCTGCGCCGGCCGGTATTTGGGGTCGCCCGTCTCCTTGTAAAGCGTCTCCAGGATGGCCAGGGATACGTCGTTTCCCACCAGATCCGAAAGCGCTAGCGGCCCCATGGGATGGTTGGCCCCCAGCGTCATGGCCTTGTCGATATCTTCAGCGCTGGCCAGCCCCTCGGAAAGCACCAGCACCGCCTCATTGATCATGGGGATCAATAGACGGTTCACGACGAACCCCGGTGCCTCGGCCACTTTGACGGGTTCCTTGCCCATGGCTTTGGCGGTCTCGATGATCTTCTCCATGGTCTCAGGAGTCGTCTCCGCGCCGCTGATGACTTCCACCAGTTTCATCACGGGCGCCGGGTTGAAAAAGTGCATGCCGGCCACCCTGCCCGGGTTTTTTGTCGCCGCTGCGATCTCGGTCACGGAAAGGGAGGATGTGTTTGTCGCCAGGATGGCATCCGGCTGGCACAGGGCGTCCAGCCTGGAGAATATCTCCTTTTTGATCGCCATGTTCTCCGCCGCCGCTTCGATGACGATATCGCTGCCTGCAGCTTTCTGCAGGTCGGCTGTGGTGGTTATCCTGCCCAGCACCGCGTTTTTCTCCTCCTCGGCCATTTTCCCCTTTTCCACCAGTTTGGAGAGGCCCTTTTCGATCTTCTTTTTGCCCCCCGCCGCCAGGTCCTCCGATAGGTCGCAGATCAGGGTATCGTGGCCCGCGCCCGCAAATACCTGCGCGATGCCTGCCCCCATGGTGCCCGCACCGATGATGAATGCCTTCATATGCCCATCACTCCTATTTCTTCATGCCTTCCAGGAATCGTTTCATCCCGTCCTTTTGTTCGCTCGTGGCAAAACGTTCGCTGAAGAGCCGTGTCTCGGTCTCCTGCCCGGCTATTGTCCCGTTCTTGGATCCGGCATCCGCTGCAGCCTTTGCCGATGCGATTGCCCCCTTGGGCAGGGAAGCAATTTTAACTGCCAGCTCCCTTGCGTCATCCATCAGCTTTCCGGCTTCGCAGGCTTTCTCCGCAAGGCCTGTCTGCACCGCTTCCGCCGCCTTTACCCGGGTTCCGGTGAAGATCATATGCTTGGCTTTCCCCGGCCCGATTCGCCGTACCAGCTTCTGCGTGCCGCCCCACCCCGGGATGATGCCCAGCGTCACTTCGGGCAGTGCAAAGACGGCGTTTTCCGCCGCCAGGATTATATCACAGCTCAGGGCCAGTTCGCACCCGCCCCCCAGCGCGTAGCCGTTCACCGCCGCGATCACCGGGCAGTGCATGGATTCCACCAACCCCATAACTTCCAGTCCCAGTTCGGCATATGAGCGCGCCTGTGATTCGTCCATGTCCGCCATCTCGGAGATATCCGCGCCCGCTACAAAAGCTTTGTCGCCTTCCCCGGTCAGGATCAGACATCCCAGTTCGCTATCCTGTTCATTCTCTTTTAGAACGGCGATGAGTTCTTCCAGCGTTTCGCGGTTCAGCGCGTTGAGCTGTTTCGGGCGGCTGATGGTCAGGATCGCGATATTTCCGTCCTTTTTATATTGGATGTTTTGCACGGCTATTCCTCCTATCTGCACAGGTGATCCCGCTCGATGATGATCGCTTCGCCCATGCCGCCGCCGATGCACAGGGAAGCCAGCCCGTACCGGAGCTCCTTTTTCATCATCGCATGGCACAGTGTTACGAGGATTCTTGCGCCCGAGGCGCCGATCGGGTGCCCCAGGGCGATGGCCCCGCCGTTGGGGTTGACGATCTCCGGGTCTATTTTCAGTTCGTTCACCACGGCGATCGCCTGCGCCGCAAAGGCTTCATTGAGTTCAGCGCATTGGATGTCGGCCATGGTCAAACCGCATTTTTTCAGTGCTTTCTGGGTGGCAGGCACGGGCCCCATTCCCATATAGGCAGGGTCCACCCCCGCAGATCCCCATCCGGCGATGCGGAAGAGCGGTCTTAACTTTTTGGCCTTAACGGTTGCTTCGTCCGCCAGCACGATCGCCGCCGCCCCGTCGTTGATGCCCGAGCTGTTTCCGGCCGTCACGGTCCCGTCGGGTTTGAATGCCGGCCGCAGCTTTGCCAGTTTTTCGGTCGTGGTATCCCCCCGTACGTATTCGTCCGTCTCAAAGATCACCGGGTCCCCCTTTTTCTGCGGGATCACCACCGGCACGATCTCGTCTTTGAACTGCCCGTTTTGGATGGCTTTGGACGCTTTCCCCTGGGACCTGCAGGCATACGCGTCCTGTTCTTCCCGCGATATTTTGTAGGTATTGGCGATGTTCTCGGCGGTGATGCCCATGTGCACATTGCCGAATACGTCCCACAGCCCGTCGTTGATCATGGAGTCGGTCACCTTGTCCTCCCCCATTTTGAAGCCCCAGCGGTGGGCTTTCAAAAGGTACGGCGCGCTGCTCATGCTCTCCACGCCGCCGCCGATGGTGCAGGCAGCGTCGCCCGCCAGGATGGTCTGTGCCGCCAGGATCACGGCCCGCAGCCCCGAGCCGCATACCTTGTTGATGGTCTGGGCCGGTGTCTCGCAGGGGATGCCCGCCTTCACGGCGCATTGCCGGGCGATATTCTGGCCCAGCCCTGCCTGCAGGATGCACCCCATGGTCACTTCCCCGATCTCGGCCGGGGAGAGGCCCGCGCGCGCGATCGCTTCCCGGATGGCGGTAGACCCCAGCTCCGCGGCAGGCACGTCTTTGAGCGCCCCGCCAAAGCTGCCGATCGCCGTCCTGCACGCCGCCACCGCATAGATATTTGCCATATTGCTCATGGATAGCTCCTCCGGAATCTTCTTTCATATTCTTCAGCCAGCATGGGGCGGAATTGCGGGTGCGCGATGGATATCAGCTCCTGCGCCCTCTGCCGCAGCGTCTTGCCCTTCAGGCTGGCGATGCCGTACTCCGTCACGATATAGGATACGTCCGTCCTGCTCGTCGTCACGGCCGCGCCCGGGTCCAGGAAAGGAACGACTTTCGAGATCTTGCCGTTGCCGATGGTGGAGGGCATCGCGATGATGGATTTGCCGCCCTTGGACATATTCGCGCCCCGTACGAAATCCACCTGCCCGCCCACGGCGCTGATCTGTTTGAGGCCGATGGACTCCGAGCATACCTGCCCCATCAGGTCCACCTGCACGCAGGAGTTGATGGATACCATCTTTTCGTTCTGCCTTATGATATACGGGTCGTTCACCCAGTCCACCGGCGCCATATGGATCATCGGGTTGTCGTGTGCGAATTCATACAGTTTCTTCGTCCCCATCAGGAAGGAGGCTACGATCTTTCCCTTGAAAAGCGTCTTCCTGCTGCAGTTGATCACGCCCATTTCCACCAGGTTCGCCACGCCGTCCGAGACCAGTTCGCTGTGGATACCCAGGTCCTTTTTGTTCAGGATGCAGTTCAGTACCGCGTCGGGCAGCGAGCCGATGCCCAGTTGCAGTGTAGAGCCGTCTTCGATCAGTTCCGCGCAATGCTGCGCAATGCCCTGTTCGGTTTCACTGGCCGGCAGCGGGGATAGTTCGATGATGGGTTCGTCCTTTTCCACGAACCAGTCGATATTGGACACATGGATGAAGCTCTCCCCCAGCGTCCTGGGCATCTGCGGGTTCACCTGTGCGATCACCGTTTTGGCGCACTCGGCTGCAGCCAGCGTGTAATCGACGGAGACGCCCATGCTGCAGTGCCCGGTATGGTCGGGCGGACTCACATGGATGAGCGCCACATCCACCGGCAGTTTTCCGCCCGTGAAAAGCGAGGGGATCTCGGAAAAATAGACGGGTGTGTAATCGGCGCGTCCTTCAAATGCGGCGTCCCGCGCCGTGCCGCCGATGAATAGCGAGTTGTGGCGGAAATACGGTTCCATGCCCGGCAGGCAGTATTCCCCCTTGCCCATGCACACCATGTGCACGATCTCCACATCACGGTACTGCTCGCGGTTCTGCACCATCACCGAGAGCAGGTAGCTGGGTTCGCCCACGGCGTGCCCCACCACCACGCGGTCCCCGGAGTTTATTTTACGGACGGCGCTCAGGCCGTCCACACATCGGCTTTTGTAATGCTGTTTCCAGTCCATTGCCGTCAGCCTCCCTGCTTTTCGTCCTTGATGCCCGCGATATCCTTGGCCAGTTTCTTCTTGCCTTCGATGTTGCCCTGCCGCGCGATCATGATGCGCTGGGCCTGCGGGGACCCTGCGCCGTGCATGGATTCCGTGCGGTAGCCTACAGCCGCCGTCCCCAGCGTCAGGTTTTCGATCAAGCGCAGGATGCGCATGCGGTTCTCGGTGGGTACGCTGTCCACCCCGCGCAGGTACTTGTCGATATACGGCCCGAGTTTCGGGTCTTTGAAGTCCTGCTCCGAAGGCATCGTCACCATGATCCCGCCCGCGATGTCCTCAGCCAGCCGTGCGATCTCATACGGGAAACGGGTCACGTTCTGCTTGCATACATTGGCCAGCAGCATGTCGATCTCGTAGTTGCCCGCGCAGGTCTTGTGCCCTTCGCACGAGCACGCCATGGAGCAGCAGTACATGGTCTCGTTCAGGTGCGTCATTTCGATGAGTTTGTCTTTGACGTGGGAGGCTTTCGCCACCCCGTTGTAATCGGCCGCCACCGCAGCCGCGCCGATGAGCACGTCGCCCACGCCTGTCTTGCAGGCGTAGCTCTGCCGGTGGTACCCGGCGAACCGCTCTACCAGCACGCCCGAATATTCCGTCTCGCCGTCCATGAAGATGCGCTCATTGGGAACAAAGACATCGTCGAAGATCACCAGGCACTCGTGCCCGCCGAAGTTCTTGTTGCCGAGGTCGATGTCCGCATCTTTCTCCATCTTCCTTGTGTCGCAGCTCTGCCGCCCGTAGATCATGAAGATGCCTTCCGCGTCCGAAGGCAGCGCGAAGCACACCGCATAGTCCTTGTCTTCGGGCTTCATGGCGATGGTGGGCATCACGATCACTTCGTGCGAGTTCACCATGCCCGTCTGGTGGGCCTTGGCCCCCCGTACCACGATCCCGTCCGGCCGCCGTTCCACCACGCGCAGGTACTGGTCGGGGTCGGCCTGCTTGCTTGGCGAAAGCCCCCTGTCCCCCTTCGTGTCCGTCATGGCGCCGTCCACCACCAGGTCGTTGTCCTGGATGTACTTCCAATACTGGGTGAACCGTTCATTGTACTTTGTCCCTTTGGTTTGGTCCATTTCATAGGTGGTGGAAAAAAGCGCGTTGGCCGCATCCAGCCCCACGCACCGCTGGAAGCAGGAGCCGGTCTTCTGGCCCAGCAGCCGCTGCATTTTAATTTTTTTGATAAGGTCGTCCGTGCTCTGGTGCAGGTGGGTGAACCGGTTGATCTTCTGCCCGGTCAGCGAGGAGGTCGTCGTCATCAGGTCTTCGTACTCGCTTTGCTGCGCCAGTCCGTACGTCATCGCTACAGAATTCAGCGATGGCCGGATGATGGGATGGCTCACCGGATCCTTGACCGGCTCGCCGAACATGTATACTTTCAGTTTCAGCTTTTTCAGGCTCTCAATATATTGTTTGGGACTCATCAGTGCCATGGGGATCATTCCTTTCACAAGAATAGCTTCTAATACCGCGCCCGGTAGATGTCGCAGATGATGTCATAATCGAAAGGGATATAGCTGTTTACCAGCAGGCGCTGCTGGTTGTCGATGACGCTCTGCGTGAATTCCGCGATATCGCTTTGCTGCATCCCATACTCCCGCAGGGGTTTCAGTGGCAGCAGCCTGCCCAGGAATTCCTCGAGTTTTATGAAGATATCCGCGCCTTTTACGTCCATGCCCGCCGAAGTGAGGGCCTTGCCGATCACCTCGCCCAGGTCGTCCAGCTTCTTTCCGGGCTTTTCCCGCATGTACACGCTGAATACGCTGGAGAGGAATTGGTAGTTGGATTCGCCGTGCGGCACATGGTACTTCCCGCCCAGCGGGTACGCCAGCGCGTGCACCGGCCCCACCCCCGCGTTGGCAAACGCGATGCCGGCGATGTTGCTGGCCAGCAGAAAATCGCCGATGATATGCTTTCGGTATTCCTCCCCGTTCCGGATCACTTTTGCAAATCCCGAGAGGATCATCTCGCAGGCCTGCAGGCTCAGCAGCTCCGAGAGCCTGCTTGCTCGTTTGGCCACGTATGACTCCGCGGCATGAACCAGTGCGTCCACCGCGGAATAGACGAAGAATTTATAAGGCAGCTCTTTGACCAGTTCCGGGATGAGCACCGCGTGGTCTGCATACAGCGCCTCGTCCACCAGCCCCAGCTTCGTCCCCTTGGATTTCAGTGCGGCGATGGAGATGTTGGTCACTTCGCTGCCCGTCCCGCACGTGGTGGGGAGGATGACGAGTTCCCTTTCCTTGATGATCGGGATGGCGCGTGTGAAGGCTTGGGTGGAGGGACAGGCACTTTGTAAAGCCAATACCTTCCCGATGTCGATGACGCTTCCGCCCCCCACCGCAAGGATGCGTTTGAAATCGTGCTTCCTGGCTTCCTTGTAGATCCTGTCGATCATCTCGTCGGATGGTTCGCCCAGCCCGTACGGGTCGCGCATCACCACCTTGCAGGGCAGGCCCAGGTTTTTGATGAATGTATCGTAGATGAATTGTTCGGTGAAGATCAGGTCCTTTTCATCCAGCGCAAATTCCTTCGCAAACGCCTCGAAGCTTTCAAACGAATGGATCTGCGGCTTGATGTATAGCTCCCGCATGGATGGATGCCCCCTTTGCATGCCTTGTGGTTGTACCGCTTTTAATTCAAATCATTCATTTCCGGGATCTCAACGGCTCTTCCGGCTGATGGCCTTCCTGACCGCCTGGGCGATATCTTCGCCCGTCAGCCCAAAGCGCTTGGCCAGGTATTCCACTTCGCCCACTTCGCCGTATTCGTCGTGCACGCCCACCCGCTCCTGCGGCACAGGGATCGTTTCGGTGATCACTTCCGCCACCGCCGAGCCCAGCCCGTTGAGGATGCTGTGGTTCTCAGCGGTCACGATGGCGCCCGTGTCCTTGCAGGCCTGTATGATCGCTTCCCGGTCGATGGGCTTGATGGCGAACATGTCCAGCACCCGCACGCTCATGCCTTCTGTTTCCAGGCTTCTCGCCGCTGTTAGCGCTTCCGCCACGCAGTAGCCGCAGGCGATGATGGTGGCGTCCTTCCCGTCTCGAAGTTGAACAGCTTTACCGGGTGTGAATACCGAGCCGGGTTCATAGACCTGTTTGGAGGCCTTGCGGTTCAGCCGGATGTAATGCACGCCGTAGGTATCTTTTACCTGCTGCAGCAGGTTCTGCAGCATCGCGCCGTCCGTCGGCTCGAGGATGGTGATCCCCGGCACGTTGCGAAGGATACCCATGTCTTCAAACGGCATGTGCGTCGCCCCGTTGTATGCTGCGGTGATGCCCGGGTCGCTCCCGATGATCTTCACGTTCCATTTGGAAAATCCCAGGGAGAGGAAGATCTGGTCATACACCCTGCGGGATGCAAAGACCGCAAAGGTATGGATGAAAGGGATGAGTCCCGTTGCGGACATCCCCGCCGCCGTGCACACCATGTTGGCTTCCTGGATGCCGCAGTTGATCAGCCGCTCCGGCATCTCATTTGCAAAAGGGGACATCCCGATGCTGTTGACCAGGTCCGCGTCCATCGCGTATACCCGTTTATCTTCATTCGCCATCCGCATCATTTCAGCGCAGTAGATATCCCGCATCATGGTTTTTTCTGTTTCATTTGTTTTTGCGATATGGATCATGTTTTTCACCCCGCCTGCTCTGTCTTCAGCGTTTCAAGGTTTTTCTCCAGCACTGCCATGGCCTCATCGGCCTGCTGGGGGGATATATTGATATGGTGGTTCAGGAGCATGTCTTCGATATATTTCACGCCCTTGCCCTTGACCGTGTTGAGGACGATGGCCGAAGGGCATCCTGTGGCCTTCTTTGCATTTTCAATAGCCTGATGGATCGCCGAAACGTCGTGCCCGTCCGCCTCCAGCACGTTCCAGCCGAAAGCGCGGAATTTTCCCGCCAGGTCCCCCAGGTCGCAGATATCCTCGGTTCGGCCGTCCAGCTGTTTGTGGTTGTAGTCCACGAAAAGGATCAGGTTATCCAGCTTGCGCTGGCTGGCAAAGAGCACAGCCTCCCACACCTGCCCCTCGTTGCATTCGCCGTCCCCGGCGGCCGCATAGACCCGGTTGGGTTTGCCCTGCAGTTTGAATCCCAGCGCCACCCCCATGGCCTGGGAGACGCCCTGCGCCAGGGAGCCGGTGGAGATATCCACGCCCGGCGTCCTGTTCCGGTCCGGGTGGCTGGGCAATATCGTCCCCGGCCTGTTCAGCGTGTCGAGGTGGTCCATATTGAAATAACCCTTTAGAGCCAACGCGGCGTACAGTGCCGGTCCCGCGTGGCCTTTGGACAGGATGAACCAGTCTCGTCCTTCCCATCCGGGTTCGTCCGGCCGTATGTTCATCGCCTTTCCGTACAGCACGGCCAGCGTATCCGCGATGGAGAGCGCGCCGCCCGCGTGGCCGAATCCCCGGCCTTTCAGCTGCCGCAGGGTCTGGATGCGTATGTTCGCAGCGTAGATCCTGGCTTCCTTTTCCCAATTTGCTTGTGCCAATTTGATCACCTGTTTCTTTTATATCTTGATGATTACTTTCATGTGCTTTGTATCCTTCAGGCTGAAGGTGAAGGCTTCTTCGATGCGCTCCATGGGGAATTCATGGGTGATGATCTTCTCGAGGCTCTCGTTCATCACGCCGCTTGCGATGATGTCCACCGCCGCAGCGAAGTTGTTTTGCGCGTGGATGCGCACTCCCCGGATATCGAGTTCCTTCATCACGCATTCCATCACGTTGAAGGGCAGCATCTTCCCCGGCATGCCGATGGTCACGACGGTGCCGCCGATCTTCACGGCCTTGGTCATCATCGCCACCGAGCTCTCCACGCCCGCCGCCTCATAGACCACGTCAAACCCTTTCCCATGGGTTATTTTCATCAGTTGCGGGAAGAAGTCTTCTTCCCGCGGATCGGTTGCCGTCAGGCCCAGGTTTGAAATGAAATCCTTCCGGTATGGGTTCACTTCCGAGATCACCACATCCCCGGCCCCCGCCAGGCGGGCCGTCAGGCCGATGAGGATGCCGATGGGCCCCCCGCCCAGGATCAGTGCTTTTTGTCCCACCTGCAGTCCGCTGCGGCGCACGTCATGCACGGCCACCGCCAGCGGCTCGCTCAGGGCATACAGGCGCGTCTCTGCGTCGTCCGGGATGGGGTGCACCTTTTTGATGGGTACCTTGATGTATTCGGCAAAGCATCCGTTTTCATGCACGCCGAACACTGATAATTTTGAACAGATGTTGTCCCGGCCGTCCAGGCAGGCTTCACAGTAGTTGCATCCCCTGTAGGGCTGGACCACCACTTTCTGCCCCTGCTTTAATCCTTTTGTGTTGTTCCCGACTTCGGCGATCTCCCCCGAGAATTCGTGCCCCAGGATCAAAGGGATCTTTGCCGTGGGATGTTCATGCGCGAAAATGTGGATATCCGTCCCGCAGATGCCCGCATAATGCACCTTGATCAGTGCCTCGTCGCCGGCTGGTTTTGGCTTTTCCGTTTCCTTGAGCGAGATCCTGCCCCACTCTTCCATGACGGCAGCCTTCATAAGTTCACCCCTGTACATAAATTCATAAAATTGTATACATCATACGTTCCAATACAGGCAACAGGTTGAGCCTGTTGCCTGTATTGGGGTCGTGCCCGTTTGTGGGATCAGCCTAATACCGCCTTCAGTGCGATGGCCTTTTTCTGCGTCATTTCTTCCAGGGTGTATGTGATGCCTTCGCGCCCCATGCCCGTCATCTTGTATCCGCCGAATGGCTGGAATGCGCTGCGGTAGTTGCCGTTTCCGTTCATCACCACGCAGCCGCACTGCATCTGCATGGCCACCTGTACGGCTTTTTTGATATCGTTGGTCATCAGCCCGCCCGAGAGGCCGAAGGAGGTGTTGTTGGCGATCTCCACGGCTTCTTCCACCGTATCAAAGCCGATCACCGGGAATACCGGCCCAAAGATTTCGAGGTCTTTTGCCACATCCATATCCTTGGTCACATCCACCAGCAGCGTCGGCTCAAAGAAGGTGTGGTCATACCGTTTTCCGCCGTAGGCGATCTTCGCGCCCTGCCCCACGGCATATTTGATCTGGTCCTCCACTTCCTTTGCGGCCCGTTCGCTCACCAGCGGACCCACCACCGTTTCATCCTTAAGCGGGTCTCCGGTGGGCACCTTTTTCAATGCCGCGATCATTTTCTCGATGTATTTGTCTTTAATGGAGTTCTGCACGATGAACCGTTTGTTTGCGCAGCAGGTCTGCCCGGCATTGGAGCAGCGCCCGCCGATGGATTCCTCCACGGCCTTGTCCAGGTCGCAGTCCTCGAAGATGATGAAAGGATCGTTTCCCCCCAGTTCCAGGTGGCAGTGGTGCAGGTGCTTTGCAGCAGTCTGCATGGTCTCGATGCCCACCTCGGTGCTGCCCGTCAGGTTGATCATATTCAGGTGCGGGTTTTCCACCATCCACCGTCCTACCTTGGCGCCGCTCCCGGTCACGACCTGGATGGCGTTTGCCGGTACGCCGGCTTCGAGGAGCCACTCGGTCATGAGGATATTGCCCAGCGGGGCATCCGAGGCGGGTTTGATGATGCATACGTTGCCCACCACCAGCGCCGGGGCCACTTTATGCGCATACAGTTCCGTGGGGTAGTTGAAGGGGATGATGCAGCCGATGATGCCCAGCGGTTCGCGCACGGTGAAGATCAGGTCCTTCTCGATACGGGGCTCGTTGTTGAAGGGCAGCACTTCCCCGCAGAAATTTCTGGCTACCTCGCAGTACCCGCGGAAGATCACGATGGCTTCCTTCGTTTCCGCGCGGCACAGGCCTATGGCCTTGCCGCTCTGGCGTGCTTCGAGCTGGCACAGCGTCTCCAGGCGCTCCTCCAGGATATCCGCAAACTTATAGAGGATGTTGATCCGCTTGTACAGCGGTATGCTTTTCCACTCTTGAAATCCTTTCAGGGCGTTTTCAAAGGCCTGCTCCACATCGTCCTTGGTCGCCGCAGGCACGGTGTCCATGACCTCCATCGTCATGGGGTTGACGACGTCGATCGTCTTTTTGTCCGATGCGTCCACATGTTTTCCGCCGATGATCATTTTCATGGTGCTGTCCTCCTCATATCGTTTATGATTGTATTTGGTTGAATTCCACTCTTTCCCCGTCCGGCCCCCGGATGATGAAATACCTGCATCCCTTTTCCCAGATGGGCAGGTCTTCGGTTTTCTCGGTTGCAAACACGCAGCCTTCCGTATGCGCCTCCCGCTGCGCGGCTTCCACATCGTCCACATCCAGTGCCAGATGGTCGATATGGCCGTCCTTCCGCTCGCGGATACCGGGCAGGTCATTGGGCAGCAGCTGGTACAGCTCGATGATGAAGCTCCTCAGCTGCATCATGGTGATATAGATGCGCTCCTCTTCCTTCTCCCCGCCGATATGGCACTGCATCACGGGCTCGAACCCCAGGTTTTCATAGAACTGCTGCGAACGTACGATGTCCGTCACCGGGATGCCCAGGTGGGCCCAGCCCTCCACGTTTTTCAGCCTTGCCGCTTTTTTGCCGGAGCGTTCGGCGAATTCCACCCTGTCCCCGTTCGGGCATATGGCGTGGAAATATTTCGTGCCTTTTTCCCAGCATTCGGGGATCTCGAAATAGCTGCCATTCTGTGTCTCCAATTCCAGCCCTTTGGCCTTGCAGGCACGGAGTGCGCCGTTTACGTCCTGTGCATCCAGTGCGATATGGTCGATATGCCCGTTCCCTCTGGATCTTATCTCATCGGCCACCTCGCCCGGCGGAAATTGGTACAGTTCCAACGTCATGTTGCCGTTGCACAGGAAACGTATGCCCACCCCGCCCACGTTGAATACCGCAGTGGTCTCGAAGTCCAGGTTTTTGCAGTACCAGTCTGCCGTCTTTTCCATGTCCGAGACCGGTATGCCCACATGTTGGATGCCTTTTATATGGTCTTTCAGCACGTCTGCATTCCCCCTTCAGATTTCAAGGATGGAAGATGGTTTATTTGTTCTTTTCTTTGAAATGCTTGCCCAGTGCATTGGCGGACATAATGGCGGCATATACGTTCTCCGTGCGCACCTTGAAGGGTTCACAGTGCCACAGCGAATGCATCGATGTCTCGGCGATCTTCCACGCGTTTTCCTTCGTGCACGGTATGCCCATATCCTCCAGCATGACCGGCAGGCCCACGCTGATGCAGAATTCGATCACTTCCTGCAGTTCCTGCATCGGCCTTCCCTCCGCCACCAGTTGTACGATGGTGCCGAAGGCCACGCGGATGCCGTGCAGTGCCTTGTCCCCGGGCGGGACTGCGATGATGCCGTCATTTACCGAATGCGCGCCCGCGCAGCCTGTGTTTTCAAATCCCAGGCCGCTGAGGAGCGTATTGGCTTCGATGATGTTTTCCAGCGCTTCCGTTACCACGCCCGCTTCCGCCGCCTGTTTTGCTTTCAGGCCGTCTTCCAGCAGCAGCTCATAGCACAGCTTCGCCAGCGCCATCGCCACCTTGGGCCTGCGGAATCCCCCGCTTTTTTCTGCGTTCACGAAGTTGGGATTGTCGGCCTCGTTGTTGGCCCGCGCTTCGAAATACGTGGATAGCGCGTCCCCCATCCCAGCCACCAGGAATTTCACCGGGGCCTTGGCGATGATCTCGCTGTCCACCAGCACGATATCGGGGTTCTTGATATAAAACCGTTCATGGCTGTGCATCCCGTTTTCGTGGTAGATCACCGAAAGCGCGCTGCACGGCGCGTCCGTGGAGGCGGTGGTCGGGACCACCACGATGGGGACTTTGAGGTTGTCGGCCATCGCCTTGGCAGTGTCCAGCGTCTTGCCGCCCCCGATGGCCACCACGACTTCCGCCTTGCATGCAGTCCCCAGGGCTGTGACCCGGTCGATCTCTTTGAGGGATGCTTCCCCGCCGAACTGCTCCGTCTCGATGGAGCCTCCGGCTTTGGCATAGATGTCCTTCAGTTGTTTTGTCAGGCTTTCATAAAAGAAGACGTCGATCAGTGCAAATACCCTGCTGCCGAAAAGGTCAGTGTAGCTTTTCAGGTTGTTCACTTCACCGGGCCCCTGAAAGTACCTGCTGGGTGAGCCGAATCCCCTTGTTGATTTTTCGATCATTGTCTTGTCCCCCTTGAAATGCGATTGCTGATTGGTTCCGTTGCTAAGGAATATGTATTCCCGAAAAGCTATATGTATATCTTACGTTATAATTGTATACAATATTTTTGGTTTCGTCAATACGTTCTTGCATGATCCGGAGAATCTGTCTTTCTCCCGGGCATCATGGAAACATGCCAATATTCTGATAGATAGTCTTCCTGTTTTGCTCTCCTGACCATAATAGCATTTCCTCCATCCGCGTTCTTGATGTCTTTACATCTCTGCTGGATCGTAGGAGTGGTCAGGCGTCCGCCTTGAACAGCTTTATGCTGACAAACTGATCATTGCTGTTCGTTTCGCACGTATACGGATACCCCGGCTGGGCCGGGTATCTCATTGCACATTAGAGTAATTTTTGAAGGGCGATTTCTCATCTGTGGATGGGTGATATATGAGTAGGGCCTCAGTCCTGCCCTCGGATGGTCATCATCGCGTCATGGATCCTTCTGTAGCATGCCGTCTTTTCGTCATACAGTTTCCGCATCTCTGGCCGGGGCTTGAAACTCTGTTTGATTATCGTGGCCTTGTCCGATACCTCTCCCAGTTCCTGGATCCGGCCGCAGCCGTATGCCGCCAGCAGGGCCATGGCGAGAGCCGCGCTTGTGGTCCCGTCCAGCTGGTCGATCTGTATGTTCAATGCGTCGGACAGCGTTTGCATCCATACCTTGCTTTGCGCGCCGCCGCCTGCTGCTTTGATGCTTGGATATTGGTCCCAGGGGAAGAGCATCTTGTCGGCCAGTTCCCTGAATGCAAGGCAGGTCCCTTCCATCACGGCATAGGCCATTTCCCCCCGCGTCGTTTCGCTGCCCAAGCCGATGAAAGCGCCGCGGAGGTTGGGATCTCCATACAGGGTCTTGTCCCCGCTCAGGTGGGGGTAAAAAAGGAGTTGGGAATTGCGGGCAGGATCCAGGCCGATCTGCGCTTCCATGGCCGCTTCATCCGTCTGCAGGATATCGCGCACCCACCACTTGTATGCGCCTCCCGTGGCCTGCACCACGCCCTGCACCAGGTAGTGAAAAGCCTTGTCGTCAAACGAAAAAAGGATGTTCTTGCCTTTGGCATCGAAATTGAGTTCTTCCCTGGGCAGCATCAGCACGCCCGATGTGCCCAGCGATATCACGGGGTAACCGTGCCCCAGGCAGCCTGTCGTGATGGCGGCGGCGGGATTGTCGCCCGTGCCCACCATGACCCGCACGTTTTCGCTCAGGCCCCATTCCGCAGCCACTTCCGCCCGCAGTTTCCCCGCTGTCTTTGCGCTGCCTCTGACTGTTGGGTATACTTCCTGGGGCAGCCCGATGATCTGCCGCATGGTCTTTGACCATTGCCTGTTGCATAGGTCGTATAAAGATGACGTGGATGCTTCGCAGTAATCCGTACCAAAAACGCCCGTCAGGCGGTAAACGATATAATCCGGGCCGATCAGGAATTTGTACAGCTTTAAAAAGTTCTCGGGCTCGTTTTCCTTCAGCCAGTAGAGATTTGCAGCCGGGCTCCCCGTGGAGATGATATTGGCGATATAACCGATATCCGTCCCCTGTATTTGTTCCTTCAAGTATGGGATGGATTCCTTCGTCCGTTTGTCCGTCCACATCAGCGCCGGGCGGATGGTTCTCCCGTCCCGGTCCAAAAAGACGGTGGTGTGCATCTGCCCTGTCACGCCGATGCCTTCCACCCTGCTTCTGTCCACTGCCTGCAACAGTTTCATCATGCAGTCTGAAACGGCCCTGTACCAAACGTCGGGTTGGATCTCGCTCCAGCCTGCTTGCGGCTGCAGCACCTCGTATTCGGCCGACGCCTGGTCCAGCACTGCGCCGGTTTCATCTGCAAGGACCAGCTTCGCAGAAGATGTCCCGATATCGATTCCGATAAACAAATGCTTCATGTGACGCTCCGCATTTTATAATGTGTGGTAACAGGCCCGTTCCCGGATGTTGCTCCGGCTTCCGCTGATGTATGTTATAATGTCAATATAGCGCTTTGCCGGCTGCCGGTCAACGATTGGGACGCCGGGGTATCTGTGCGGTTTTATGTTGACTTGATCTATCAATCGTAGTAGATTCACACATATGGTTTCCATCGCTGCAAATGGGGGTAACTGCTTTGAAACTGATCAATGGGTTTGATCTGATGCGCTTTGCACAGGCAAAACAGTACGTTTTGCCCGCTTTCAATACCATCAACATGGAGATGACCTATGCCATTGTGAGGGGGTTGTCACGGGCCGGCCTGCCCGGATACATACAGGTCTCCTCTTCCAACCTGCGCGTTTCCAACCCGGGCGTCATTGCCGCCCTCTCGCGGGATGCCGTGAAGGACATTGAGACGCCCATCGGCCTGCACCTGGACCACGGCAAATCCTTCGAGGATGTGAAAGCCTGCGTGGATGCTGGTTTTACCTCCATCATGGTGGATGCCTCCCACCTGCCTTATGAGGAAAATATCCGTGAAACCAGGAAGATCTCCGACTACTGCCATTTCTACGGGCTTCCGGTCGAGGCGGAGCTCGGCTCCCTCACCGGCAAGGAAGATGAGATCGGTTCGGAAGAAGAGGGCAAGACCGATCCGGACATCGTGCGGGATTTTGTGGAGCGCACTGCCTGTGACACGCTGGCGGTTTCCGTCGGAAATGTGCACGGGCTGAGTTTGGAGCCCAGGATCGACCTGCCTTTGCTGGAAAGGATCCATGCGCAGTCGCCCGTGCCCCTCGTCCTGCATGGCGGCTCGGGCATCCCGCCCGGGATCATCCACCAGGCGAAAAAACTCGGCCTGATCAAGATCAATTACGGCTCCGCATTGCGTCATGAATTCATCCGCACCTTTGGCCAGGCGTATGAACGCAACCACGGCGAATACAACATCCTGGATCTTTCCAAGGCTGCGATCGAAAACGTCAGCAAAACGGCCCAGGAGATCGTGACCATGATCAATTCCTGATATGGCCGTTTCCTGCTTGCTGGTTAAATGAGATGGCAGAATGTCCAGCCTTGTGCTGTTGAACATTCTGCCATGTTATAACTCACCATATTGTCTGCTTGCTTATTCTCCCCGCACGATCTTCACGGACTTGCTGCACCCCACGCGTGTGGCGCCTGCAGCGAGCAGCTTCCGTACCGTATCCGCATCCCCCACGCCGCCGTCTATCTTGATGCCCATGGCCTTGCCGACGATGGACCGGACGAAGGCAACGTCCTCGGGTACCGCTTTCTTCCCCGAGAGGAAATTCTGTATCTTGACGAAATCCGCGCCCGACCGGCACGCCAGGTTCAGTACCTTCACTTTTTCTTCGTCCGTGTAAGAGCCCTGTTCGTAGATCGCCTTGACCTTGGCCTTCCCCTGCACGGCGTCCACGATGGCGCACAGGTCCGCCAGCGCTTCGTCGTATTTCCCGGATTTGATGGCCGAGATGTTGATGGCCACGTCCAGCTCCGTCGCACCGGCCTTCACGGCTTCCTTCGCCTCGTGCAATTTCGTCGAAGCCATCCATCCCCCGTGCGGGAATGCTACCGGCGTGCACACGGCGATCCCGCTGCCTTGTAAAAGTTCAGCCGCCAGCGGTACGAGATACGGGAATACGCAGATGTTGGCGAAACGGTAGTCCCGTGCATCCTTGCACCCCTTGATCACCACTGCCTCGGTCATATCCGGGTTGGTCAGGCTGTGCTCGATCACGCCCGCCACGTCAGCACCGGGATATTTCTGCACGGCAGATGACGCGCCTGCAGAAACAGTAGTTGCATTTCCGCCGCCCAGTTGTTTCAATACTTCCTGCGTCACTTGCTCCACGATTTTTTCGATCTCCATGTTCCTGTCACCACTCTTCAAAATGATCTTATCTGTCTTTTAGCGGGTGTGAATACGGTGCCCTTATCATTGCATAAGGCATTCCGCCATAGTACATATTTGCATTTTTTCTGCTCGTACAGGGTATGGCGTATTACCCGGTCGCCACTTCGTCTATGACCCCGCATATGACGCAGTCCACGATCAGTTTTTTATCGCCCAGTATCATCAATGCGGCTCCGCCGTCCACATTCACCAGCACGAAATCGCCCACGCCCGCGTCCGCCGCATCCATCACGATCTGGCGCGATCCATACGGTTTCCCGGATAGATCCAGGTATTCCACGATCATCAGCTTGTTCCCGCGGTGCGACTCCGGCTTGATGGTGGAGATGACGTTGCCCACGACCCTTGCAAGCAGCATATCCTGCTCCCCTTTTTGTAAACGCTGGTTACTTCGTCGGCAGGATGCCTTCCACGTCGTCATGCGGCCTGGGGATCACATGTACCGATACCAGTTCGCCTACACGTTTCGCTGCGGCCGCGCCTGCGTCCACCGCTGCCTTCACAGCGCCTACGTCGCCGCGCACCATCACGGTCACGAGCCCCGATCCTACTTTCTCCTTGCCCACGAGTTTCACGTTGGCAGCCTTCACCATGGCGTCCGCCGCTTCGATGGCGCCGATGAGTCCCCTGGTTTCCACCATTCCCAATGCTTCCTTTTCCATTGCCGGTATCTCCTTTACATAGTTGATTTCACTTATCTCAATCTGAATTAGATTGCTCTGTGGTTTCTTGGCCCGCTATTAAATACATGCCCGCAGGGCATACCAAAATTCTTAATTTTTAATTATTAATTCTTAATTATTTAAAGTTCTTCGTTGTACTTGTCGATGAACCCGATGATGGCCAGGTCCACCGGGATCATCTTCACATCCTTGAATGGCAGCGTCGCTTCCTTCTTGCCGATGAGGTATACGAAATCGCCAGGTCCGGCTTGCCTGGTGCCGTCCGCCGCCACTTCAAATCCCTTCGGCTTCCCGTTCTCGATGAGTTCCACTACCAGCAGCTTCACCGATCTCAGGCCTTCGTCTTTCACCGTGGATACCACGGTGCCTGCCACCCGTCCTGTGAACATGTTATTTGCCCTCTGCCTTCTTCGGTGCGGGTTTCTCTACGATACCTTTGGGCAGGATGCCTTCCACATCGTCATGCGGCCTGGGGATCACGTGTACCGATACCAGTTCGCCCACCCGTTTCGCAGCCGCTGCGCCTGCGTCCACGGATGCTTTTACTGCGCCTACGTCCCCGCGCACCATCACGGTCACGAGACCGCTCCCGATCTGTTCTTTGCCCACGAGCCGTACGTTGGCCGCTTTCACCATCGCGTCTGCCGCCTCTATGGCCCCGATGAGGCCCCTTGTCTCCACCATTCCCAATGCTTCCTTTTCCATGACTGTATGCTCCTTTACATAATTGTTTTTACTGTATATTGAACCTTAACAGGTTGCAATCTCAATACCGTCGTTACCGTTGGTCCCCCGAAGGGCAATTTGTAATCATGCCGAAGGCATTCCTTAATTCTCAATTCTCAATTGTCAATCCTCAATTTTAATAGATCGCCTTGAATAGGTCCGGGTGAGGTGAGGGTATTACCACCGTCCTTGCGATCATCCCTTCCGTCCCCGCCCCCGTCCGCGCCGCCTGCGTGGCATGCTCTGCGGAGGCTACTTCCCCAGTCAGGATGATGAACGCCTTACCGCCCAGCCCCCGGCCGAGGCGGATCTCGATCAGGTCCACGTCCGCCGCCTTCACGGCATAGTCGGCCGCCAGCACCGCCGAGGATAACGAGAATGTCTCGATGATCCCCACGGCGTCGCACTGTGCTACTTCTGAGCAGGCGTTCACCGCCCGGATCACCTGCCTGTGGATGTTGGCGATGATGATCTGGTCCACCAGCGTCTCCGCCGCGCTTTCCTTCCCCGCTTCCACCGAGGATGTCACGGCTGCCACGTCCCCCGTCACCATCACGATGTATTTGCCCGCGCATACCGGCTGCGCCGTCACCAGGGTCACATCCGCCGCCTTCAGCATCGCGTCCCCGGCCAGTATCCCCATCGGTATGCTGTTGGTTTCGATCATCCCTACTGCATTCATCTTCAATTCACCCTGATCTCTATTGCGCTTTCCGAAACGCTCGCTATGGTCCCGCCGATGCTTGCGTGCAGGTTCGCCGATACATTGCCGGCTGCCCTTGCCACCAATTGCCCCTTCTCCACCCGGTCACCCGCCTTCACCAAAGGCTCCGACGGTGCCCCGATGTGCATCCTGAGGGGCAGTTTGATACTTGTAACGGTTATCCCGTTCTCGATCAATGGCAGGTCCTTGTCATATTTCTCGATCCCCAGCCGCATCGTCAGCCTGTGCGTGGGCACCTTGATATCGTCCATGTTTCCGGGTACAGGCGCTGGCTCCCGCTTCTGCGGTTTCATGCCCTGTTTGGCCAGTTCCTGTTTCATGTACTGCATCACTCTTGATGGCGCCAGTTGGAAGTTGCACGCGTAGTACGTGCACAGCCCGCAGTCGCAGCATGAGAAGATGCTTTGCGGGTCCCCGATGCTCTTCGGCGCTCCCGCGGCCAATGCCCGCATCACCTTGTGCGGCTGCACGTTCAGCCCCAATGCGTTCCGCGGGCACATCAGCGTGCAGTACATGCACTGGCAGCACACCGCCTTTGCCAGCTTCCAGTCCATCTCTTTCGTCCCGGTCTTTTTCTGTATCAATGGGTGGCTGTCACTGAATACCAGCACGCCCCCCGTGGTCTTCTGTACGACTTCATCGATATTCTTGGATAACCTTCCCATCGCCGGCCCGCCGATCACCAGGGTGTGGTTCGAGAGGTCCCTCGGCCCCTGTGACGCCTCGATGAGCAATTTGATGGGTGTCCCGATGGGTACCAGGTAGACTGCAGGCCTGCCCACTTCCCCGTTGACCGTCACCAGTTTTTCTGTGAAGGGTTTCCCTTCCGCTGCCTCTGCGATGTGCACCAGCGTCCCCACGTTCTGGATCACCGCGCCCACGTCGATGGGCAGCCCGGCCGCAGGCACCCGTTTCCCTGTCACTTCATATACGATCTCCTGTTCATCCCCCGCCGGATAAAAGCTGTCCATCAGGTGCAGTTTGATGCTGGGTTCATTTTGGATGACGGACTTCAATGCGTCTGTCGCCGCATGGTATTTGTTCTTCAGCGCGATGACGCCTTTGGACGCGCCCGTGGCTTCCATGGCGAGTCTCAGTCCGGCTGCGACCTTCTCCGGCCACCGCTCCATGATCAGCCGGTCGGTCCGCAGCATCGGCTCGCATTCCAGCCCGTTGCCGATCACCACTTCCGCTTTGCAGGCCAGCTTCACGTGCGTGGGGAACCCCGCTCCTCCTTCGCCCACCAGTCCCGCTTCTTTGATTGCGTCCAATACGCTGCTCATCGTTCTCTCCACTGTCTTCATTCCACCCGCCAGGCGGGGTCCGGGGCAGCGCCCCGTCTTATGAAATCCATGCCCGAAGGGCATTCCGCAACTCTCAACTGTCAACTCTCAACTGTCAACTATTAAACGATCCTGAAACTGCCGTGCAGTACACATCTCCGTATTCTCGTAAAACTCCTCGCACTGGTCAATCCTTCCCCCGTGGGCGTGGCGATGGTCAGGGTCGTATACCCCTCCCCTTCAAAACCCAGCCCCGCGTATGAGGGCGCGTTCTTCACGAAGATCGTCGTGTTCATCAGCTTCGCCGCCTTGGACAGGTGGCTGACATTCTGGCTGTGGATCATCGCCGTGTGCTTGTAGCTGTGCTCGGCTTTTAATGCCTTGTCGATGGCGTCGTCAATGTTGTTGCTCATCACCCGCGCGATCCCCAGCACCGGCATCAGCATCTCGGTGGTGATAAAGGGGTGGTTTTCAGGCACTTCCGCGATTACGAGTTTCGGCGTCCCCGTGAAGTTGACGCCGCTCTTCTGCAATATCACCGCTGCGTCCCGTCCCACGAAATCCCTGCCCGGCGAATACTCCCCGTTCTTTTCCACCAGCACCGTTTTCGCCACTTTATCGATATCGGCTCCCCTTATCCGGAAAGCCCCGTTTTTCTCCATCTCATCCATGAGTTTGTCTGCGATTTTTTCAAATGCGAAGACTTCCTTCTCCGCGATGCACAGCACGTTGTTGTCAAAGCTCGCGCCCGCCACGATGTCCTTCGCCGCCTGCGGGATGTCCGCCGTGTCGTCCACGATGACCGGCGGGTTCCCCGGCCCTGCCGCGATGACCTTTTTGCCTGTCTTCATCGCCACTTTAACGACTGCTTCCCCGCCCGTGATGGCCAGCAGCGGGATGTCCGGGTGTTCCATGATGGTCTTGCCGGACTCCAGTGTGGGGTTTTTCACGGTGCAGATCAGCGATGCCGGCCCGCCCGCGCCCACGATGGCTTCGTTCAATATCCGCATCGTCTCCGTGGACGCCCGTTTGGCGCCCGGGTGCGGGTTGTATACCACCGCGTTCCCCGCGGCGATCATGCTGATGGAGTTGTTGATGACGGTGGATGTCGGGTTGGTGGAGGGTGTGATCGCGCCGATGACCCCAAAAGGCGCCCGTTCCACCAGAGTCAGTCCATAGTCCCCCGTGAATGCCCCTGCCTCCAGGTCCTCAACGCCCGGCGTCTTGTCCGCAGCCAGCAGGTTCTTCGCCGTTTTGTCTTCTACATGGCCGTATCCTGTCTCTTCGTTGGCGATCTGAGCCAGCCGTTTGGCATTCTGCCTGCTCGCGGCCCGCATGGCCTCGATGAGCTTCGCCCGTTTCTCCAGGCTCATGTCCAGCAGGTCCCGCTGCGAAGCCTTTGCCGAGGCGATGGCCTCTTCCGCGCTGTCGCACAGCCATGGCCTGCTTCCGCCCGTGCCTGCTTGCCCTGTCAGCTGTTTCACTGTAGCCTCAACGATCGACCGGATCTGTTCCTCTGTCACCTGCATGCCTTCATCCCCTTTATGTCAAACAAACCGTAAATATTCAAAACCGTAACCCCTTTATTTAATTCATGCCGAGCAGCGACATGTGCGGTGCGAGGCATACCTTAAAGGCAGGGGGGTATCCGAGCGGCCGCACCTGCAAGGTGCAGCGAGGTATCTAGGGGGGGCTGCCCAAGCCCCACCTGGAAATATCAACTGTCCATGTTCGAGTCGTGCTTTCTGAATACCATCTTGCCTTCGATCTCCACGCTGTCGATGATGGCCACGATCGCCATGTCCGATGGCTTGTTCTCCGTCAGTGACGTCTGCCTGCTGGAGCTTCCCCCGCACAGCATCACGACCTCGCCCATCCCAGCTCCCACCGTGTCGATGGCTACCACAGGCGTCCCCTTCTCCTGGAAGGTGGCCAGTTCGATGGGCACCACCACCAGCAGTTTCAGCCCGTTCAGCTTTTCGGTTTTGTGCGTGCTCACGACTGTCCCTTTTACCCGCGCGATCTGCATCCCGTATCCACCCCTTATCTAAATCATGCCGAGCGGTGTTCCGCGAGGCATTCCGCAACTCTCAACTTTCAACTCTCAACTGTCAACTATCAACTGGATGTTCTTATCCCTCGCCGTATCCTTTGCCAGCGGGGTCACGATCCCGCCTTTTCTTACCCGGATACCCGTGCGCCCTTCCTTGACGGCCGTCATGATCTCCCACTCCGTCACCAGGTCATAGGCAGGCCCGCTCTCTTGAATGGCTGTGGTCGTTCCGATCGGAACGATGCCCTTTCCCGGCACCACCATCTCCAGGTACTCGGTCCCCGATATGCCCGCCGCGTTGGCTTCGTCCAGGTCGATATGCATCTCCAGGCTGTGGTCGCTGCCGCTCCGCACGACCACATTGTCATACACCGTTGCCCGTTCCCCGGATTTGATGATCTTCACGATGTCCCCGTTCTTCAGCCCGTACCAGCCCGCCTGTTCGTCCGAGATATGCAGATGCCTCGCCGATACGATCACCCCGGCCGGTATTTCCACATCGCCCAGCGGCCCGCTCAGCCTGCACCCCGGCGTCCCCGCCAGGTCCCCGCTCATCCGCACGAAGACCGGTATCCCCGCCTTGTACGCTTCCGCTGCAGTTATCTCCACCTGCGTCTGCTTTCGCACGGGTCCCAGCACGCGCAGCCCCTCGAGCCTTCCCTTGGGTCCCGTCACGCACACCCGTTCATTGCACACGTACTGCCCCGGCTGGTTCAGGTCCCGGATCTTCTTCAGTTCGTAGCCCTTGCCGAATAGGGCTTCCACTTCCTTTTGCCCCAGGTGGATGTGCCGGTTCGATGCCGCCACTGGTACGTAGTATAACCCCGACCCCGCCAGGGTCTTCAGCACTGCCAGTTCCACTGCCCGCCGCATCTCCATCCATCCACCTCCCTCAACGTAATGATCATATCCTTAAATAGCTGTTTATCAATACTGCAGTTCTTTCTTGATGTCCACTCTACCCGTCGGGCATGAAGAGACGCAGTTGCCGCAGTTTACGCACTTGGGCTCCTCTTCGTCCCCATTCACGATCTTGATGCCCTTGCTCGTCCCCATGCGCACCGCGCCAGCCGCCAGCATCGCGTCGGTGACCGCCCGGTCGTTGATGCCCGTGGAGGCCTTCACCATCATGCTGTCCCCCACCGTGCGTTTCATCAGCCTCACATCTTCCACCGTGGCGCCGCCCTTGCCAAATCCCGTGGAGGTCTTCACGAAGTCCGCCCCGGCGCGTTTGGCCAGTTCGCACGCTTTTACCTTTTCTTCATCCGTGAGCAGGCATGTCTCGATGATCACCTTCACCAGTGCCCTCGGATGTGCGCCGTCCACTACGGCCTTGATGTCCTCATAGACCAGGTCATACTCCTTGTCCTTCAGCGCGCCCACGTTGATCACCATGTCCACTTCTTCCGCGCCGTTTTTCACAGCCTCCACGGCTTCGAGTCCCTTTACCAGCGTCGTGTTGGCGCCGAGGGGGAAGCCGATCACGCAGCACGTCTTCACGCCGCTGCCCTTGAGTTGTTCGGAAACGTATTTGACGTGCGTGGGGTTGATGCATACGCTTGCAAACTTGTATTGTTTCGCCTCGTCACAAAATTTCTTGACCGTCGAACGGACTGTTTCGGGTTTTAGCACGGTATGGTCCATGTATTTCGCGTAGGATGGGTCATACTTGCCGGATGTCTTGGGTGTCGTGTCTCCGCCGGCGTATTCCTTTAGGATTTTGCTGGTGACTTCCGCCACGATTGCGTTGATATCCATCTCATTCACCTCAGCGTATTCGATCTTATTCTTTGTGTAGTTGTTTGTGTATCGTAATATCGGGTGGTTTATTGCACTTGTTTTCTTGCAGGACGCTCTGTCCGCATGGAGTGATAGGGACGGTTTACTTCATTATTATAAAATAAAATTATTTTAAGTACAACGTCCAATAAAATAAATTTTTATTGGATGCTGGTTTTATAGTGTCCCTATGATTATATCAGCATGCCGCCCGTTACGTCTACACACGCCCCGTTGATGAAGTCGGCCCTGTCCGATGCCAGGAAGGCCACCGTGCAGCCCACCTCCTCGGCTGTGGATACCCGCCCGGACGGGATCCTGTCCTCATAGCTTTTGAGGATATCGGGCTTGCTCAGCTTGTCTTCGTTGATGGGCGTGCGCACCATCCCCGGCGTCACGCCGTTGATGATGATGCCGTAGTCCGAAAATTCCCTTGCCATCGCCTTGGTCAGCATCACCAGGCCGCCCTTGGCCGCCACATAATGCGCGTGTGCGGGCGTATTGACCATGAAAGCCGACTTGGAAACGATATTGACGATCCTGCCCCGGATATTTTTTTGGATGTAATGCAGGCAGGCGCGCCGGCTCAGGAGGTACGGCCCCGTCAGGTTCACGTCGATGACCTTTTTCCATTCGGAGTCCGGCATGTCCTTGATCATGGTCGTGGGCCAGATGCCCGCGTTGTTGACCACGATATCCAGCTGCCCGTATTCCTTCTCGGCCGTCTGTATCATCTTGTCGATGTCGTCTGTGTTGGTTACATCCCCGTATACCGCCATGTTTTTTGTCGGGTATGTATTGTTCAATTCCTTCACGAAAGCCAGCACCTCGGGTTCGTTGACAATGTAATTCACCATCACATTGGCGCCTTCGCTGGCAAACACCCTGCAGATGCCTGCGCCCAGACCTGCGCCGCCGCCTGTGACCAGTACCGTTTTCCCTTTCAAATGCAGATCCATGTCTGACTCCCCTTTTCCATTTCAGTTATAAAATGAATGCCGTAAGAAATGCATCTGATTAATGCATTTCACGTCCGCCCGTCACGTTGAAGGCCTGCCCCGTGCAGTAGTCGCCCGATGCCGTCAGGTAAAAGACCATGTCCACCACGTCCTGGATCTCCGTCAGCCTGCCCAGCGGTATTTTGGCGGTGAATTTCTTGATGACTTCCTCGCGCGGGAGCTTGAGGTTCTCCACATACCCCTTGCTCACGTTGGACCATACCCCGGTGGCGTCCGTGATGCCCGGGCAGATGCAGTTGACCTTGATGTTGTTGGGCGCATACTCGAATGCCAGCGCGTGCGTCAGCGCGATGATGGCGCCCTTGGCCGCGCTGTACGGTTCCATCAGCGCCGAGCCCGTCTTGCCCGATTTGGAAGCAAAGTTGATGATCCTGCCGTCCCCCAGCTTCTTCATGCTCGGCAGCACGCCCTGCACGCACCAGGATGTGCCGTAGACGTTTACCTTGAACATCTTGTCATAGACCGCTTCGTCGTTCTCTTCAAAAGGCCGCTGGTCCACCACGCCCGCGTTGTTCACCAGCGCGTAGATGTCCCCCATTTCCGACGCGATCTTCGTGAAGCATGCCAGCACGGCGTCCCGCTTGGTGATATCCAGGATGATCCCTTTTGCGTCGTACCCTTTGCTTCTCAGATCCGCGGCGGACTGCTCGACTGCCGGGTCGATGTCGATCAGGGCCACCTTCGCGCCCTGCTCGCAGTACTTCTGTGCGATGGCAAAGCCGATGCTTTTCGCCGCGCCCGTCACCACGCACACCTTGCCCTTGAGGTTGTCACAGCTCAGACTCATTTCTCTATCCCCTTTACTTCAATTATAAATGGCTTATTGAATATCTTCAGGCGCCTCTGAGGCTCCTCACCACTTCGGAGAGTTCCTTTGCCTTGAAAAACATAGATCCGGCTATCAGCACGTCTGCGCCGAAAGCGGCCACCTCCAAGGCATTTTCCACGGTGATGCCGCCGTCCACCAGGATCTCGTAATGGTGACCGTACTGTTCTCTCAGCCTTTTCAGTTCCGCCAGTTTCGGCGGCACATGGGGCAGGATCTTCTGCCCGCCGAAGCCTACGTTCACCGATACCTGCAGCACGATATCCACATCCCCCAGCACATGCTGGATGGCAGATACCGGCGTATCGGGGCACAATGCGATCCCCGCCGGAAGGTTGTGCTTTTTGATCTGGCCTATCAGCCTGGAGTAGTGCGGGCAGGCTTCGGCGTGGAAAGTGATGCTGTCCGCGCCCGCCTCGGCAAATATATCGATGAACCGTTCCGGCTCAGCGATCATCAGGTGCACGTCTTTGCGCATCCGCGTCGCATCCCGTATCGCCTCCACCGTACCCACGCCCATCGAGAGGTTGGGTACGAAGTGGCCGTCCATGATGTCTATGTGGAGGCATTCGCACCCTGCGGCCTCCGCCTTGGCGATGTCCCTTCCCAGGTTGAGGAAATCGGCCGACAGGATGGATGGGGAGAGTTTCATACGATATAGCGCTCCTTGTATAGGTTTCATTCGTCTACCCGCATCATATCTCCGTCATTGAATTATGTCAATTGTTATGGCGTATGTTGCACATTTGTTCATGCGTGACGAGTTGGATATGAAGTATATAAATAAGGCCTCTGTATGTAAAAAGCCCTCCTGACGAGGGCCACTACCTGGGATGTTCGTAGAATGGAGCGCGAGGTTTTGGGGAAGGGCATCATGTATTTGCGTAATGGATGACCTCGAGCGCGGCTTTTTCATTGGTGACCAGTACGTCCAGGTATTGTCCCCGCAGTGCGCCGGTGATGACGTCCGCCTTCTTTTCCCCTGCCGCCACGCCGATGACGGTGGGGATCTTCTTGAGGTCTTCCAGGGAAATGGCGATCATCCTGTCACTGAGCGAAGTGTGGCAGTTGTTCCCGTTGATATCGATATACCGTCCGCAGATATCGCCCACCGCACCTTCGGCGATGAGCCGCTGCGTATCTTCGTAGTTGATGTGGCCCGAGCGGAACTGTGCGCTGAGTTCGGGCTGCGTGGAGCCCAGTCCCACCAGCGCGATGTCTGTATCCTGGATCATTTCAAAATGTTTATTGACGTTTGGCTCCTCCATCAGCAGGTCCCGCAGGATCTTCGTTTGCACCATCAGCGGCGCCTGCAGCAGGAAACTGTCCCCGTTCAGCGCTTTTGCCAGGGCCATCGTCATGGATGTGGCGTCGGTGTCGTTCGTCAGGTTGCCGATTCCGCCTAGCAATTGTATCACGTTGGCCTTCATAAGGTTGTTCACGCGGATATTCTGGACGGTATGAAAGATCGTCGTGCCCCAGGAAAGGCCGATGAGCATACCGTTTGTGATGATGCTTTCGATATACGCCGCGGCGGCCTGGCCCACCTTCTGCTTGTCGGTTTCGTTGTCCATGTTTTGCGGGACGACGATCACTTCACGCAGGCCGAATTTCTTCTTGATGGTGCTTCCCAGCTCTTTGCCCAGTGTGGAAACGTCATCGATGCGTATCTGCACGATACCTTCCTTGATGCACGCGCTGAGCATTCGGGATACGCTGGGCCGCGAAAGGTGGATCCTTTCTGCGATCTCTTCCTGGGAGAGGCCTTCGATATAATACATTTTCGCCGCCATGACCATCAGGTCCCTGCGGTCCATCTCTTCAATGTTCATCCTTGACACCTGCTGCATTCCTTGATGGTTACAGTATATGGTATACCGGGTTCGCTGTCAATTAATTTCATATCTTATATTATTGTGAACATATTCTCATGTATGTCCACGTATGTAAATAGATCAGAGATAGCAGAAATCAAGAAGAGTGTAGTTTCAAACAGCGCTTTCAGCCATGCGTAGATATCCGTATCCCCCGGCCCGGTCCGAAAATGGTGCAGCCGAGGACGTATGGACAAAACTGCGGCCCGGGGTTAGGAGGAGTGCAACAGCATGCACACCAGCTGACCACGAGCCGCAGCATCATATTCAGGATATTTCCGGGCAGCCTTATTGTTTTTTCAGGTACTCATCGATGGCGTTCGCCGCGTTCTTCCCCGCGCCCATCGCAAGGATGACAGTCGCAGCTCCGGTCACGGTATCCCCGCCGGCATACACGCCCTCCATGCTCGTCTTTCCCGTGGCCTCATCCGCCACCACGCATCCCCACTTGTTCACTTCCAGTCCCGGCGTCGTGTCCTTGATCAGCGGGTTCGGCGTGGTACCGATGGCGATCACGGCGGTGTCCAGGTCGATGGTAAATTCGCTGCCCGCTTTGGGTACAGGCCGCCTGCGCCCCGATGCGTCGGGTTCGCCCAGTTCCATCTCGATGCACTCCATCCCGGCCACGTTCCCCTTGTCGTCCCCCAGGATCTTCGTCGGGTTGCACAGGAGCTTGAAGATGATGCCTTCTTCTTTTGCGTGGTGGACCTCTTCCACCCTTGCCGGCAGTTCGACTTCCGAACGGCGGTATACGATATACACTTCCTCCGCGCCCATGCGCTTTGCGCACCGCGCCGCGTCCATCGCCACGTTTCCGCCGCCCACGACTGCCACCTTGTTGCCGACTTTGATGGGTGTATCCGCGTCCGGGAACCGGTACGCCCGCATCAGGTTGATCCGCGTGAGGAATTCGTTTGCGGAGTATACCCCGTTCAGGTTTTCCCCCGGGATCTTCATGAACTGCGGCAGCCCCGCCCCTGTTCCCAGAAATACAGCCTTGTATCCGTCATCGAATAAATCTTGAACGGAATAGGACTTGCCGATGATCACGTTGGTCTCTATTTTGACGCCCAGATCTTTGAGCGTATCGATCTCCTGTTTTACCAGTGCCTTGGGCAGACGGAATTCGGGGATCCCGTAGATCAGTACGCCCCCGGTAGCATGTAGTGCTTCATATATCGTGACGTCGTACCCCTTTTTCGCCAGGTCCGCCGCGCAGGTCAGTCCCGCGGGGCCGCTCCCGATGACGGCGATCTTGATGCCGTTGGGTTCCGCCTTTACCGTTTCCCCGGTCAGCCCTTCCCGCATCGCGTAGTCGGCGACGAAGCGTTCCAGCCGCCCGATGGCCACCGGTTCGCCTTTTTTTGCGCGGACGCAGAGTTGCTCGCACTGCGTTTCCTGCGGGCATACCCTCCCGCACACCGCGGGCAGGTTGTTCGTCTCGCGGATCTTGGCATACCCCTCCAGGAATTTGCCTTCCGCTACTAATGTGATGAATTCAGGTATTTGAACGCATACGGGGCAACCCGCCACGCACGGTTTGTTCTTGCATTTCAGGCACCGCTGCGCCTCTTCCACCGCCATTTCGGGCGTGTAGCCCAGCGCCACCTCGTTGAAATTCTTGTTGCGTATATCCGGCTCCTGCTCGGGCATCGCCGTTTTGTTCAGGGACATGTTAGGCATTTCCCATCCCCTCCATCCTGCATTGGTGTCCGCGCGCCGCAGCGGCGCGTTGGGTACTTTCCTTTTCCATCGCGCCGTACATCGCCGAGCGCCGCATGGCCTCGTCGAAGTCCACCTCGTGCCCGTCGAAATCCGGCCCGTCCACGCAGGCAAATTTGGTCTTCCCGCCCACGGTGACGCGGCACCCGCCGCACATCCCCGTTCCGTCCACCATCACCGGGTTCATGCTCACGATGGTCTTGATGCCATAGGGGCGTGTCACGTTGGCTACGGCCTTCATCATCACGAGCGGGCCGATGGCGATCACCAGGTCATACGTGTTGCCACTATCCAGCAGCTGTTTCAGGATGTCGGAGACAAATCCCTTCGTGCCGTTGCTCCCGTCGTCCGTCGTCACGAATAGCTGGGAGGAACACTTTTTCAGTTCATCCTCCAGCAGTATCAGTTCCTTGTTGCGGAAGCCGATGATGGTCGTGACCTCCGCGCCTTTCTCATGCAGCGCCTTGGCCTGCGGGTAGGCGATGGCCGTTCCCAGCCCGCCGCCGATCACGACTGCTTTTTTGTATCCATCCAGGTGGCTCGGCGTGCCCAGCGGCCCCACGAAGTCCTGCAGCGCGTCCCCTGCGCCCAGCGCGCCCAGCTGTGCGGTGGTCTTGCCCACCTCCTGGAAGATGATCGTCACCGTCCCCTTTTCCTTGTCGGTGTCCGCGATGGTCAGCGGGATCCTTTCGCCGTCCTCGTCGATGCGCAGGATGATGAATTGTCCCGGCAGCGCGCGCCGCACCACGTGGGGCGCCTCCACCACCATCTTTTTCACCTGGGGGTTCAGTACGGTTTTTTCGCGTATTTTGTACATGGTTCTCTCCCCTGTTTTGCCCCTCGCTCCAGTATGGAGCGGTTTTATCGTTGTAAGTTGTAATAGGATAAATCGGGGCATTTTCAATTTAATATTGTAGCACATGGCCGGCGCACATTGCCATATGTTCTTTCATGCGCGCGCTTCCATGCCCTCCCTGTTTGATCCCATTTCTGCATGGGATTTCTGCCTCACTTCCCGTGAGATCTGCAGATGCCGCGGCAGATACCTGCTGTGCTGTGTTTTGTGCGGCAGGCTCCATGCGTAAATATTCCCTGCTGGAAGGCGCGGATTTTGCGCTTTCACAGTTTGACACCACGTTAGGCGTTCATTATAATAATGATGAAATATACAAGGGATCGTTTTGCAAACAATATAAGAATATATATTTTTAATATGCTGATTTTGCATCGTTCGTTGCGTATTTCTTGCCGGTTTTCCATAGGATGAGGCGCATGAATGACATGGGCCCGGGAGGAGATCTTATTTCCACGCAGCAAAAGGCCCTGAAAAAGGGCGCTCAGGCAGTCCAGCCTATGAAGCTTGGTCTATACGCACGGCTTTTTAAACGGTTCGTGGATATTTCTGTCTCCACCGTCTTTCTTCTCATATTCGCGGTCATGTTCATCTTCCTCGCCCTCGCCATCGTCATCGATACGAAAGGCCCCGTGATCTATACCCAGGTCCGTATCGGCAGGCGCCGCAGGCCTTTCAAGGTCTACAAGCTCCGCACCATGATTGAAGGCGCCCATGCCCTCGCAGCGGTCCCACCCGCCAATGGCAGCCCGTTTGTTCAGCGTGAAAACGACCCCCGCGTCACGCGTGTGGGCAGGTTCCTGAGGCGTTTCAGCATCGATGAATTTCCGCAGTTCATCAACGTGCTGAAGGGTGACATGAGCGTCATCGGCCCGCGCCCCTTCATCCCGGAGGAGGCCCAGGTCATCGGCGAGGAATACCACGCCCGCTACTCCGTGCGTCCGGGCCTCACCGGTTACGCCCAGATCAACGGCCGCAATGACCTCACGCTGGAAGAGCGCATGGCCTACGATCTGTACTATGTGGAGCACCTCTCGGCGTCGCTGGACGTGGAGATCCTGCTGAAAAGCGTTTTTGTCGTGCTCAGGCGGGACGGAGCATACTGAAAAACGTAAACATTTTGGTAATATTTGTTGGGTGGTATATTTTTTTTACCCTTTTTTAAACAATACATCTGTAGAAGGAGCGATCACATGAAAACAACCCGGCATGCGGCTGCATGCATGCTCATCCTGGCCCTGGCCTTCGTCTTCACGGCCTGCGGGCCGGCACCGGCGCCCTCAGCGTCTGCTGCACCCACTCTCACGCCCGCACAAACGGCGGCAGGTACGCCATCGGCCACGCCCACCCCTGCCGAGCCCACCCTGGACCCCGCGCTGGTCTCCCCCACCACGGGTCTTCAGTACAGCGGGCAGTACCGTCCCGTCGCCGTGATTTATAATAACCATAAGGATTGCTGGCCCCAGACGGGCCTGTCCTCCGCCGACGTCGTCTATGAGTTCACCGTGGAGGGCGGCGTTACCCGTTTCATGGCCGTATTCAATGATCACCTGCCCGAAAAGGCGGGCTCCGTGCGCTCGTCCCGCGTTTCCTCGTGTGACTTGTGGCAGGAGTGGCAGTGTATCTATTGCCATTGGGGCGGGGAGGGCGACATGAGCGGTCCGAACAGTGTGGCCCAGACCTTTAAAACGACGGGCATACAGATCCGTGTCGACGGGCTCGTCGATACGACCTATATGTTCCGGGATGCTTCCAATCATCCCCCGCACAACGGCTTTGTTAACGTGGCAAAAGCCGCAGAGCTGTATGAAAAGAAAAATTACACGCCTCCGGTCCATACCTTTGCATTTGATCCGCAAGCCGCTCTTTCGGCATGGCAGCCCATTTCCACCCTGTCCATCCCCTATGGCTACCCCGTGAATTACCAGTGGGATGCGGCGTCGGGTTCCTTCCTGCGCTTTTCGAATAAAAAGCCCACGGTGGATAAGGATACAGGCAGTCAGATCGGCGTCAAAAACCTCATCGTCATGTTCATGCCCCACCGCACCCTGCCCACTGCCGAGCACCACGTGGTCATCGATAATGTCGGCAGCGGCAAGGCGATCTTCTGCCGGGACGGCAAATATATCGAAGGCACCTGGGAAAAGCAGACCAAGCAGTCCCCCGCCGTGTACAAGGATAAAAACGGCGATCCGGTCACCTTCACCCCCGGAAATACCTGGATCAGCGTCGTGAAGACCGGTTTCGGTGTGGCGGTCGAATAGATGTGATGTTGCGCGATGAATGCCTCCGGCTTCCCGGGGGCATTTTTCTATAAACCGTGTGGGGGTCCGGGTGGGTTTTATGCAGCCCAGGCTGCCCCCATGCGTATTCCATGTTGATGTTCTTCTCAATTAATGGTAATGTATAAACGGTATCTTTCGCATCATTCCAAAATGAATCAAGCTTGAAAAGGAGCACTACCCATGAAAAATAACCGGCCTGTATTGGTGCGCGCATGTCTGTGCCTGCTCATCCTCGCCATGGTGTTCGTCTTCTCCGCCTGTGATACGCCGGCCGCGGCCTCGGTTGAGCCTTCCCCATCGGCCGCTGCCACGCCTGCCGTCACCGCCACACCCACCGCCACCGCCACGGTCACGCCTGAACCCACACCCTCAGCCACCGCGGATTCTACGATCTCCCCCCTCACAGGGCTGAAATACAGCGGCAAATACCAGCCCGTCGCCGTCATGGTAAATAACAACAAGGACTGCTGGCCACAGACCGGCCTGCAGGCAGCCGACGTGGTGTATGAGATCATCGTGGAGGGAGGCATCACCCGCTTCCTGGCGATTTACAATGACACCCTTCCCGAAGAGGTCGGTTCGGTCCGCTCCGCGCGCGTTTCCGCCGTTGACATGTGGCAGGAATGGCAGTGCATTTATATCCATTGGGGCGGGGAAGGGGATATGCGGGGCAAGGAGCACGTCGTGCTGAATAGTTTCAAAACGGCCAATATCCAGATCCGCGTGGATGGCATGGATAAAAACCCCTATACGTTCCGTGCGAAAAAGGGCTATGCTCCCAACAACAGCCGCGCCAATATAGCCAAGGTCGTGGAACTGTACGAAAAGAAGAAATACACGCCGCCGGTCCATACCACCGTTTTTGACCCGCAGGCTGATCTTTCGGCATGGAAGCCCATGTCCACCCTGTCCGTCCCCTACGGTTACCCGGTGAAGTACCAGTGGGATGCCGCCACGGCGTCCTACCTCCGCTTTGCGAATAAAAAGCCCACGGTGGACGCGGCCACGGACAAACAGGTCTCTGTGAAAAACCTCATCGTAATGTTCATGCCCCACAGGACGCTGAAGGACAATGAGCATCATGTGGTCCTCGATAATGTCGGCACCGGCAAGGCGATTTTCTGCCGGGACGGCAAATACATCGAGGGCACCTGGGAAAAGGCCACCAAACAATCCCCCGCCGTGTACAAGGATAAAAAAGGGAATCCCATCGTCTTCACCCCGGGTAATACCTGGATCAGCGTCGTGAAAACGGGCTTCAAGGTGACTGTAAAGTAAGTTAATACACGTACGGTATGAAAAAAAGGAGCCTGCAAACTGCAGTCTCCTTTTTTGTACGGCATTTTATGGTATTTATGGCTTTGAACCATTGAATTTTTCCATGGAAAATAGTAGTGTAGTATGCGAACTAAATCCAACCTGGAAAAGGAGCGTCACCCAATGAAGAGAATCCGTTTTGCGGCATGCTTTTTTATTCTCGCTGCCGTATTCCTCTTTTCCGCCTGCGGGCAGCCCGCGCCGGCTGCAGCGGTGGATCCTACCCCCGCTGCAACGGTTGCCAGCCCTCCAGATACAGCCACACCCGTGCCGGTAGCGTCCCCGTCCGCCCCGCCATCCAATATATCCCCCACCACGGGGCTCGTTTATAGCGGCAAATACCAGCCCGTAGCCGTCATGGTGAATAACTACAGGGACTGCTGGCCCCAGACCGGCCTGCAGGCAGCGGATGTGGTCTATGAGTTTACCATTGAAAAAGGCATCACCCGTTTCATGGCCATATATAATGATAACCTCCCCGAAGAAGTCGGTTCGGTGCGTTCCTCGCGCGTCGCCTCCGTTGATCTGTGGCAGGAGTGGCAGTGCATCTACTGCCATTGGGGCGGGGAGGGGGATATGCAGGGTACGGAGCATGTCGTGCTGGGCGGTTTCAAAACGGCCGGCATCCGCATACGTGTCGATGGGACGGATAAAACCCCCTATATGTTCCGCACGAAGTATGGTTATGCGCCCATCAACAGCCGTTGTAATGTGAAAAAGGCCGCGGAGCTGTATGAAAAAGAGAATTACCAGCCTCCCGTCCACCGGTTTGATTTTGACCCTGCTGCGGCGCTGGCCGGATGGCAGCCCGTATCCACCCTGTCCATCCCCTATGGCTACAAGGTGAAATACCAGTGGAATGCGGCTTCGGGTTCCTTCCTCCGTTTCTGCAAGGGCAGGGCAGCCAAAGACAAGGCCACGGGGAAGCAGGTCGCCGTCAAAAACCTGGTCGTGATGTTCATGCCCCACCGTACGCTGAAGGACCGTGAGCACCATGTGGTCCTGGATAATGTCGGCACCGGGAAGGCGCTCTTCTTCCGGGACGGCAAATACATCGAGGGCACCTGGGAAAAGGCCACCAAGCAGTCCCCCGCCGTATACAAGGACAAGGATGGCAACCCCATCGTCTTCACCCCCGGCAATACCTGGATCAGTGTCGTGAAAACCGGCTTCAAGGTGAGCGTCAAGTAAACCTGGGTTCCACAGTATAGCAAAGTCAAACAGGAGTCTGCTGTATCAGGCTCCTGTTTTGTTCAAACCGCTTGGTCACTTTGTACGATTGAGGGTCACGGTAAGGTTTCTGTATTCCAGACAAAACATCTTCCAGCGCTTTATCTTGATCGCAATATAAAGATAGCCATGCCGTCTTCCACAAGCCCCCCTTGTCAAAGGGGGGTGTCAGGCGAAAGCGGCTTGGGGTCGCAGCCTGACGGGGGGATTATCTGACCGATTTGCCCGGGCCCGGCTGCATTCACAGCATCAATTTTTTCGTAGCTAAACAGTCCGTTGTTCAAAAAAAGAACGGCTCTCCGCCGTTCTTTTTCCTTTATTCTCGATAAGACTTATTGGATTCCGCAAGACCTCAGGAATGCCACGCTCTGTTTCAATACCTCTGTGGAGCCTGCGACCTCCAGCGTGGAGGCGTGGATCTCCTTGCGGTCTTTCAGCACTTCGCACACGCCCTTGATGTCGATCACGCCCGTGCCCACCGGGATGGTGGAGAATCCGCATCCAAATTGCTTGCCGCGCCGCGCCACCCATTCCTGGCCCAGGTCCTTCCAGTGGATGTGGTAGATCTTGTCCTTGAAAGCCTTCGCCATCTCCACCGGGTCCGTGCCGCCCAGCCAGGAGTTGCCCGTGTCCATGTTCACGCCCAGGGATTTGGGGTTGTCCAGCAGGTTTATCACGTCCTGGATGCCCTTGATGGTGTCGGTGACCGGGCCGTGCGGCTCCAGCAGGATGTTCACGCCGTAGTCCGCCGCCATCCGGCAGGGCACATAGAGTTTCTCCGCTATCGTGAATATGCGCTGTTCATAGGTGAGTTTTTTCGCCCATTCCGAGTGCGGTTCGTTTTCCGTTGTGACGCAGTCCCGTATGCCGATGGCCGCCGCGAATTTTACGCCCTTCATGATGGCCGATGTCTGGAAGGTTCCCGGATTGCTCGGCTCCAGCAGCGCGCCGTGTACGCATACCGTACTGGGTGTGATCCCGTATTTTGCGAAGAGCCGTTTGGTTTCGAAAGGATCGTCGTCCACGCTTACCGTCGCCGCCAGGTTGGCCGAACCGAACATGCTCCCGCCTTCATGCACGTCCGTGATGTCGGCACAGTCAAATCCGGCTTCCTTTGCCAGCTGCAGCTGCCGTTCCATGTTGGTATAGGGCTCCAGGGCCAGAAATACGCCGATGTTCATACTGGTACCTCCTTAAGATTTCGTACTGTTGTTCAGATATATACAATGCGTACCGCAATGCATACAGTTTTTCCGGCAGTCGAACACGGCCGTGTCCCCTTCGGGTCGAACGGTCTCGCCTGCGTCCTTATTCTCGGCAGCCTCATCGCAAATCATGTGTTCTTCCGGGGAAGGTATGGTCTTGTCGTCGGCAGCCATCAACGAAGTCCTCAAATTGATTTATACGTATAAATGATTGTGCAGAATGTGCGTGGATATGCCTGCCTTTATTATCTCATTTTCATTTGCTTTATACAAGATTGAATATGGTCATGGATACGGCTTGGGTGGATTTCCCTTCCCCCTGGCCCGTGCGAACCTCCGTGCCCTATGTCCCGGAAAATACGGTGCAGCGCTGTGCCGCATGAGTCATAGGCCGCACATCCAGGCATGGTAAACCCAACGGGCAAAACTGTGGGCTCGCCCGCCGCGTTCATGCAGATATCGTATGTGCCGGTTGGGTTACTCCTTGTCCGGGCCTTCGTCCTTGTTCACGCGGATACCCTGCACATGGATGTTCACGGACTTCACCTTGTACCCCGTCATCTTCTCCACGTCATTTTTCACCACGTCCTGGATCTTCCCGCATACTTCGGGGATGTCCACGCCGTACTCCGCGATGACCAGCAGGTTCACGGTCACTTCGCCCCCTGCTACATCCACCTTCACACCCTTGGCAAAGTTCTTCTTCCCCAGGAATTCCGCGATTCCGCCCACGATACCCCCGCTCATCCCCGCGGTGCCCTGGATGCTCACGGCCGCCAATCCTGCGATGGTCGCCACCACTTCCTCCGCGAATGTGATCGCGCCCTTGCCGTTCATGTTCTCTTCCGACATGTTTCAACGCCCCCTTTTACAACGAAATGAGAAATGCCCTTCTTCAGCCTGGATATCTGTTATACATTATATACCCCGGATATATGGATTATATCATTTTCTTATGATGTCGCCTGAAGAGACCCTTGTGATTCAAAATCGATTCTTATGTTATCAATGGTACGCGCACGTATGTAATGGGGCTGTCACAGTTTTGTACCGGTAATAGGCCATACCTTCTAGGCGTACTAATAAACCCCCTAGGGGCTTACAGCATTCTCAATTTTCAATTCTCAATTCTCAATTATTTTTTCACTGCCGTATCTTCCAGTCCCCACTGCTGGATCAGGTTTTTTATCATCCCTTTTTTCTGCATGTCGTCGACCACAGCGTTGGCCAGGTTCAGCATGTCCTTGTTCCCCAGCTTGCATGCGATGCAGTAGTCCAGTTTCCCGATACGCTCCTCCAGCATGACTGTGTTCTTGTCTGCCACTTTCCGTAGCGCCGTCCATTTGGCGCACAGTACGTCGATGTCCCCCTTGAGCAGTTCGTTCCGTGCTTCATCGTATGAGCCGCACGGTACGGCGGAGATGTTCATGTTGTATTTCACGGCCTCCGCCTTGATGATGATGTCCGCCCCGCTCCCCGCGATATAGCCGATGCGTTTCCCCTCCATCTGGCCAAATAGCGCCAATGGGGTCCCCACCTTCACTAGCATCGCCAGGTGGTCGGTATAATAGGGTTTGGATAGCTCGTATTTTGTCTTTCGCGTATCGGTGGATTGGAATCCCGCGATGATCATATCCACGGCGCCCGTATCCAGCTTCGGCCCCGTCACCTTGGCGTCCATGTTAAAAAAGTCCACCTGCTTGCTGCCTCCGTACACCTGCTCGGCGATATAACGGGCGATCTCGGGTTCCATACCCGTGAGGTTTCCAGCCTTGTCCGCCTGGCACAGCCCCTGCAGCTCAGCGGAAACGGCCACGCGGATGGCGCCCTTGTCCTGCAGCTTTTTGACGGCAGGGAGTTTTCCGATATCCACCTTGCCGCACCCGGTCAATACAATTATCGCGCATAGCAATAAGCTCAATAAGGATAGTGCTGCGCGCGCGCGCTTGTTCATTTGCCGTCACCCCCTTTGGGTCATCAGCGTCGGGTTTGGTTCACATTATACCACGTTTTTAATGAGACAGGAGCGCCTCGAGAGTTACTCCGTTAAACCATAGTCTCCATAAAGTAGCACAAATGAACTGTCTGTAATATGAGGTCGTTGTAGAGCAGGAGGCGTTCCCCGCAGGTTCATATGATAATGTCCGCAGGACACCGCAATTCTTAATTTTAATTCTTAATTATTAACTGTTTTACCGCCCGTGTGAATACCGGAAACACGATGCACGCCCGCCACCAGAATTTCTGCCACAGGCTGCTCTTTTGGTATCCCGTCGCGTTCCCCCCGTGCCTTCTGTAGATCACCAGCTTGTCGGGCAGGTAGGTTACCTTTCCGAAAAGCAGCGCCAGCTGCCCCAGCCAGATGTCGTGCATGGGCACGCTCCGGGAAAAAGGCAGCGCGATATCCCTGATCTTTTTGTTGAATGCCATCGTGCACCCGTGGAAGGAGTTGTGCAGGATATTGCGCAGCATCCCCGCTCTGGAGCGGTTGAATGCGTAAAAGGAGTCATGCAGCGTGTGCAGGTTCTCGTCCGCCACGATAGCGTCGCTCAGTACCAGGTCAGCCCCGCCCCGGAATGCGTCCATCACGGTTTTGACTTTACCGGGTACCCATACGTCATCCTGGTCGCACAGGAAGATATAGTCCCCCCCGCACGCCTTTACCGCGTTTTCAAAGTTGGATACCACACCCTTGCCCGGGTTGCGGATGAGGCGGATGCGCCCGTCCTTCGCGGTGTATTCCTGAACGGTTTGGACGGTGTCGTCCGTGGAGCCGTCGTCCGAGATGATCAGCTCGTCCTCCGGGTTCAACTGCATGAGGATGCTGTCCATCTGCTCGCGGATGTACCGCGCTCCGTTGTAGCTTGCCATGGCCACCGATATCATGGTTGCGACCGCCTTTTCTTCAAAGAATTTGCGGCCAGTTTGCCAGCCAGCCTTAGTTGTATGCCCAGGTAGACGAGCGGAAATAGTAATGCCTTCCCCGTCTTCCCGTACCGTTTCTTGAAAAACGTCCACATCCCCGCGTGGAAGGCCTTGATGTGGATGGGGTTGCTGTAGCCCCCGCTCGCGCCGATGATGTGCGTGCACTGCGCCTCGGGCACATAGGATACCTGCCATCCTTCCTGATGCAGCCGCCAGCACAGGTCCACGTCCTCTATGTACATGAAGTATTTTTCGTCAAATCCGCCGCCCACGTCTGCCAGCGCCTCACGCCGCAGCATCATGCAGCAGCCCGAGACCCAGTCCACCGGCGTGTCTTGGTCCCTGCACAGGTCCTCCATCATGTACTCCCGTGTCCGTTTGTTCTTTGGGGCCAGCTTGCCGATGAAGGCGTGGAAAAAAGCCGAGGAGATGGAGAGGAAGCGCCTGCAGGAAGCCTGCACGCTCCCGTCCGCGTTTTTAACCAGTGGTCCCGCCGCCCCCACGCCCGGGTTTCGCTGCATAAATGTCAATAGCTTTTCCGCCGCGTCCTCAAAAAGGAAGGCGTCCGTATTGAGCAGCAGCGCGTAGGGCGTTTCCAGTTTCTTCAGCGCCGCGTTGTTCCCCCGCCCGAATCCCGCGTTTTCCGGCAGTGCGATGGTCTCCACTTCGGGATATTTTGAATGCAGCAGCTCCACCGAGCCGTCCCGCGAGGCGTTGTCCACCACCACGGTGTGTATCAGGGGCGCGCACGTGCTGCGTCCGATGTGCGCCAGGCACTTCTCCAGCAGTTCCTTCGTATTGTAATTGACGATGATAGCCGTGATCTGTTTCTCCAATTGTCTCTCCTTTTGTAACAAAAGCGTCTCTTCTTTGGCTCCGCTAAGCCATATATTATAGAACCAGCTTATGGGATGAATTTCCGCCTATTGTGTTCCTGCAGCGTCGCTCGTTCTTGAGATGTTTCCCCCGCAGGGTCATAAATCTTGTCCAACAGGAAGCATTGCCTTCCGTTGCATACCATAATTCTCAATTCTCAATTTTCAATTCTCAATTATAAATAATTATACATAAAAGAGGGCAGGTTGTCTGCCCTCTTGCTGTATCGGCGGTTTGCTGCTATTGTCCGCTGGAAGGGTCGGGCGACACGTTGTCGCTTGGCGACGCGTCGTCGCTTGGATCTGCGCCGTCGTCTTCCATGTCGATCACGTTGCCCTCGATCCTGGTGGTCGTCTTGCCGTCGAGGGTCGTCTTGTACAGGCCCGTGTACAGGTCCTCTCCCGTCGGGGTCGTCAGGTCTACGGTATAGGTGATCATGCCGTCCGAGATATCGCTGATGGATATGATCGTTACATATTGCTTGCCGATCTTGCTCTCGATGTCATTCTGGTCAGGCAGCGCGATGGGCAGGGTCGTCACATTTTCGCATGCCAGGTCCGATACGTAGATCACGCTGTCCCCGCCTGCGGTGAAATACATCGTCTGGCTCCCCGGGGGTACGAAGCGGTACATGTCGCTGTATTCCAGTTTCTTTGCGTTCGTGCCGTCCAGGTCCAGCCGCGTTGTGCTATTGTACTGGTTGTCATCCTGGTCCTGTACATAGGAGTCCAAGTAAATATAATTGCCGATGATCTGGAATCCGTCCCCCTGCACCCCGAGGTTTGTGTCGTTGCTTCCGTCCAGCTTCTGCCTGTGCAGCGGCGGCGCCTCGCCGTTGTCCATCGAGACCGGGTCGTTGTAGTCCAGGTAATACTGCCACTCGCCCGCTACCGTCATTCCGTCTTCCGGGTCCGCCGTGTCCGTACTGTCGGTAGCCATCGCGGATATATCCCCGTTTGCTGTTCCGGACGGCGCCGGTGTGTTCTGCGCATTTGCCGGCGCGCTGCATCCTGCCATCAGCGCTGCTGCGATCAATGCAGCCAACAGGATCGCGAGTCTCTTTTTCATTTTCCTCATCTGGCCTTTCCCAAAATAGTTCCGCTTCAAATATTCGCTGTGAGCAGACAGTCTGAAGCATGTGCATCATACCACATTTTTGCCCGTTTGAAAACTATCGCATTATATTCTTAATATGTTTTTAATATTTTAAAAGGATGGGGTTTCCATCCTTTTATCCTTGCCCTGCTCTGCAGGTTTTATGAATCAGGGTGTTTCTGCACATGTTCCTGCATGGATGCTGTTTTTTTCGACGGTTTTTCATAAGGTGCATCCCCATGTTTTACCGCTCGGCCTCCGTTCGTATACGGCTAGATCGTGATGTCGCTGTAACTTCCTTCATCCAGCTTTTCCACCTTGCTCCCGTCCAGGTTCACGCGGTAACGCCCGTTGTACAGCAGGCTCGGCTGCTTGTCCGCCACCTGGTAGATGAAATTGATCCACCCGTCCTGTACGTTCTGCACAGTCAGCAGCCCGATCTGGTCTGCAGCATCCTTCAGGTCTTCGGCGATGGTCTCGGCGTCCGGTATCTCCACTTTCAGTGGCTGCACATTTTCACAGGCCAGGTCTGCAGTGTAGATAGTCATGTCGTTGAAGCATGTGAAATACAATTTTCCGCCCACAGCCAGCAGGGTCATGTCGGTATAGTCCATGGCTTTTTTGTCCCCGCCCGAAAGGTCGTAGCGGTACGTCTTCCAATGGATGAAGCCGCCGTCCTTGCTGCTGTCCAGATGGGCGTATATGTAGTTCCCGTAGATGCTGAATTTAAAGCACGGCACATCCAGGCGGATGTCTTCGGTGCCCTTCTTCCTGTGGATGTAATAGGCCTCGAAGCCGTTCAGCTTTGTCGGCGCATTCATGTTGAGGGAATACTCCCAATCCCCCACTGTGGTCTTGTAGGTCGGGTCGCCGCCTGCGTCCGGCGTCTGGTCCGGCACCGGGGTCACGCTGGTGGGTGCCGTGCTGGTAGGCGTCGCGCCTGCACCGGACGTAGCGCTCGCATTGGCGGATGCAGCGGCCGGTTTGGTGTCCCCGCACCCGGACAGCATCGCGGCCAGCAGCACCAAACTGGCCACTGTTATGAAAAATCGTTTCATCGATCTGTAAAACTCCTTCTTTGGCTTCCGATAGCCTGATATCGTATGTATTCTAACACTATGTCGGCGTTTTCTTCAATAATAAGCGCGATTTGTTTAAATGTATATAGTGGTAAATCAAGATGCCAGGGGACCTTCGCTTCGTCAAACTGCCGTGCAGCTGCTTTGACTGTTTTCACAGTGTTGCTTGTTTAACTTTATACTCCCAAATAAATAGACGAACTGCCTCCATACGATCATGCCCAATGTGCATTTTGCCTTTGTACATTGTATCGCATCCCAGCAGGGCGCAATGCATGGCTCCCCTATTAGGGGAGCTGCCGTCTTCTGACGGCTGAGGGGTTTGAAACATGCCCGCAGGAATCCCATAGCTGTAATTGTTGATTCCAAACTGCTTATACCCCCGCAAGGCCATATTTGTTATGCCGAAGGCATTCCGCCATTGTACATTGTATCGCATCCCAGCAGGGCGCAATACAGGCTCCCCTATTAGGGGAGCTGCCGTCTTCTGACGGCTGAGGGGTTTGAAACATGCCCGCAGGAATCCCATAGCTGTAATTGTTGATTCCCAACTGCTTATACCCCCGCAGGACCATATTTGTTATGCCGAAGGCATTCCGCCATTGTACATTGTAAATTGTACATTGTACATTTGAATTTCCACATGGCACCCATAATTATAAATTATTCATTAATCGATTACCGGTATTTAATGATGGCCTCTATCATTGCCTCGATGTTCTCCGGAGGCGTCCCCGCCTGGATGTTGTGCGAAGGCGCCAGCACGTACCCGCCGTCCTTCCCCATCGTTTCGACCAAGGTTTTGATGGTGGTATCGATCTCCGCCGGCGTCCCCGTGGGCAGCAGCTTCTGCACGTCGATGGCCCCCCAGAAGGAGATGTCCTGCCCGAATTCCCGTTTTAATCGCACAGGGTCCATGTCCTTTGCCGGGGTCTGTATAGAGTCCAATATGTCGATCCCCGTTTCGACCAGGTCCGGCAGCAGTTCATACACCGACCCGCAGCTGTGGTGAAATATCTTTGCCTTCGTCCTGCTCTTGATGTACCCGTAGATGCGCGCATGGTGCTTCTTCAGCATCTTCCGGTACAGGTCTTTCGAGAGGATGCTCCTGTCCTGCATCCCCAGGTCATCCCCGTGGCACACCACGTCCACGTTATCATCGCCGATCTCACTCAGGTACGCGTCCCAGTACTGGATGCCCAGGTCCGTGGTCTTCTCGAGCAATGCCTCCGCCAGCTCCGGGTCGCACTGCATGTCCGCCAGGAAATCCGGCCATCCCCGCACCCACAGCGCCATCTCAAAGGGCCCCGGGTAGCAGATGTCCGCCACGATAGCCTTATCACCGGATTGAACGTAGGCCTCCGCCTTTTGCCGCAGTCCCCGTACCCGTCCCTTGTCATACGGGTCGGGCCAGCTCGTCTTTTCGATATCCTGCAGCGTGATGTCACCTTCCAAAGGCCTTTTCACGCAGTCGTAATAATATTTCACAGGGACGAGCAGCGCCCCGGTCTCATCGTAGAAGGAGCCGTCCTGGTTCTTGATGGATTTGTCATTGTCCGGCATCCCCATCCGCAGCGTCGCGAAGTCCTCCCCCAGCCGGGTTTTGATAGAAGCGGGGGTTTCCACCGCGCCCATCGTGAAGTGCGTGAAGGTAGGTTCTGTCACGGGGTAACCCATGTACCGTTCGTAATCCTCTTTGGCAAACCGCGTCAGGCAGTCAACGATCGTCACACCCAAAGCGATAGGCGTCCTGTCCGGCTGCCTGTGCGCCAGCGCCGCTTTAACCCGTTCTCTTCCGTTCACTCATATCACCTCTGTATTTTTCAATGATATGATACCATATTCCGGCACGGAGTAACCAGAGATGTATGCAGTATGCCTGCATAATAACCGCCCTGATATACTTTCTGATTAGATAAGCTCTTATCTATGTAAGCGGTAGGCTGAACTGTACCGTAGGGGTCGCTGCCCACAGCGACCCGTTCCTGACTGCCGGCTGCTAAAACTGGGACCATCCACTTGTGTATAGTCTTGGAGAGATGCAGCGTATAGAAAAAGGGCGGTTTGTCCTTCCGCCCCTATTATGTCATTGTAATATCTGTGATCAATAATCTTTTTAATTGAGGAAAAGCCAGCTCTTCAGGCTCTTCTCCACCTTGCTCTTGCTCATCCCCGCGTCGCAGAATTTGGAGTACAGGAATTTGATGGCGCGCCAGTCCATCTCCCCCAGTTCCTGCTTGGATCCATCCAGGATGCTCGCCTTCACGTTGGAGTCGTTCAGCGGCCCCATGGCATGCATGAATTCATGGAGGATCAGGTAGCGCCGGTATTCCGGCGTGGTATCCGTGGCGATGCCCACCTGCACCTTCGTCAGCTGATATCTGCCGTTCCAGTTCATGTATGTATAGCCCCGGTTTCCCGCCACATAGCCTTTTATGTATTTGCCCAGCTGCGACTGTTTGACGAAATAGACCTGGCAGTTCCCCCCGCTTTTCACGATGGAGATCTTGGGTACCCTGGGTATTTTGTTCAGCTTTGCGATGAAGTCCTTCAGGATCGCCAGGTCTTCGCTCGTATAGCTCCCGTGCAGCTGCACCTTCACCTTCTTCTCCCAGCGTTTCACATACCCCTGTCCGACGTTCCCGTACTCCGAATAGCAGGCCACACGGGTGAAGTATGGGACAAACTGCGCATCCGTCAGCGTTGCGGGTGTGGGGGAAGGTTTCGCCGTCTGCGTCTTTGCCGCCGCGCTGGCTGTGATAGTCGCCTTCGGTTTTGTGGAGGAACGGGGGCTGGATGCGGGCTGCCCCAGCGCGTTGGCCAATATGATGATCAGTACGGCAAGGCCGATGCATCCGAATATCGTTCCCAGTATCGCGCCCGTGTGCTTTTTCTTAGGTGGTGGCCCGCCTGCCTGGGGACCGGCTGTATTTGGCAGATCGGGATATGCGGGCACGCCGGGATATGCGGGTATGTCGGGATATGCAGGTATATCCAGATATGCGCTCGCATCCTCAGGCGGTATCGGTGATGCTTCTTCTGCATCTGGAGCAGGTGGAGCGGCTGTATCCGTATCCCGCTTGGTATCTTCGGGTTCCGTGCCTTCTGCCAGGTTGTAACCGCATTTTCTGCAGAATACATCATCCCCGTCTGCAAAAGAACCGCATTTTGAACAATACATATCTATCCCCCCTGTTTGTAGCACTAACCAATATTACCACATCTACCCTGTTTATTGTCTAAAATTATTCTATATTCTGGTTACGGTTGTATTTTCTCACCATCCGGTTGATTTGTTTACGTACCCGGCCCATGGTGAGGGAGTAAATCAGTTTGTTTACGCCCAGTGAAATGCATGGTCCTCATTTCGGCGGCCCATTCGGCCTCTGCTGCAGGGGCGGTGACGAGCGTATATCCCCAGCCGCCCCTGCCTGCCCGTTTAGATGACCGTATGGGAGATCAATGCTTCTCCTCCGTTTTGTTTACAGTTTTTACACATTTTCCTGTACCTTTATCCGCTTATATTTGATATAATGTTTTTACTTGTGTAAAAAGGAGATTTTTTCCCATGAAAAAACGAATGATACGCGCCGGTGCGATACTCCTGTGCCTGGTCGTTGTGGCCGGCCTTTCCCTTACAGGCTGCGGCCCCGCCCCCGTCAAGATCGGCAAGGTTTACGGCGGAGATATTACCTCCAAAGATTTGGAGTATATGGTCAACGGCTACTGCTGGTATACAGGCTATGACAAAAATGCAATCCTGACGAACGCCGATGAGGCCAAAATGTTCTATGAACAGATGCTGGACCAGCTCGTGGAGTTCAAGATTGCAAAGAAAAAGGCCGACGAGCAAAAGATCGTCCTCTCGGCCGATGAGGTCAAGGCCATCGATACCGATTTGAAATCCCGCCTGGATGAAGCGATCGCCCCGCTAGAGAGCAGTTACGCGGATATCGCCAAGACCAAATCCTCCGTCGATCCCAAAAAGGAGGCCCAGAAGGCCCTGGACGAGCAGATGCAGAAAAACGGTTTCAATACCGAGGACATGCGCCGCTTCCTGACGGATATCAAGATCTACCAGGCGGTATACAAAAAAGTGCAGGAAACAGTCACGCTATCCGATGCCGAGCTGAAGGACGGCTATGACAAACTGGTAGAAACGCAGACGGAGACCTTCAAGAACCTCGCGGCGTACGAATACACCAAGGGCATGGCGGAACAGGGCCAGGGCGATCCCGTGGTTTATACTCCCGTAGGCAACCGCTATGTCAAGCACATCCTCATCACCCTGCCCCAGGACCTGGTCACCCAGATCCAGCAGGCCGCCGATGAAACCGCCAAAAAGAAGCTTCGCGATGATAACCTGCCCTCCATCAAGGGAAAGGCGGATGAAGTGCTCGCCAAGGTCCAGGCCGGCCAGGATTTCGATGCGCTCATGGCGGAGTACGGCCAGGACCCCGGCATGCAGAGCGAACCTGCCAAGACCAAAGGCTACGAGATCAATACCGAGACTGGCTTTGTACCGGAGTTCAAAACCGCCGCGCTGGCTCTCGCCAAGATCGGGGATACCACCGGCCTCGTCGCCACGGATTATGGCTACCACATCATCAAATACGTCGGGGACGTCCCCTCGGGCCCCGTTCCCTTTGACCAGGTGAAGGAAACGCTGAAGACCAGCCTGCTGGCCGCGAAAAAGAGCAAGACCTGGGAGGATACCATCACCCAGTGGAAAAAGGATGCCGGCGCCGAGACTGATATCAGCAAGATGCCGCTGCCTTCCTTCTCCCCCTCCCCCTCTCCTTCCGTAGAACCTTCCGGCGCACCTGCACCCTCCGGTTCCACAGCGCCCGAGTCCGCGGCTCCGTCCGCATCTGCGGAGACATCACCTGCCGCCTCGCCCACGCCTTCGAAGTGATGCTTCTAAGTACCTGAATGAATATCAAAGCCCCGCACAGTATCTCCTTGCGGGGCTTTTCTTTGTCTGGAAAAGGAAACAGGTTATGTATGACGGCCGGTTAATCCAATACTAGTACATCGCCTATCTCTGTATCGATCACGCTTCCATCCGCTGCATCCACAGTCACACTTACCCAGGAATACCAATACCCGTATGCCTTGCCTTCACGGCTCTCATCGAATCGCATATATACAACCCACCGTGTTCTGCCCTTGTCTGTCCGTAGATCTGTTTGTTTATTCGTGTCTATCCTGATGTCTGCACCATTCAATTCAGGCATCGATCGGACTTTGCCCAGTGCTATTTCTTCTGCCACCTCGCGTAGTACCATTTTACCCTTGCACTTTTTCAGCTTGTCCAGCTGGACTGGGCTCGCTTTATAAAATGCAGCGATTAACAGTTGTCCTCTCTCCCCGATGAGCATGTTTGCATAATTTCCCGTGGCGATCCCGTTTATATCTTCATACACTTCTATTTCGTAAATGGATCTGTCGCCGGACGTTCCAGCGAGGGCGTTGCTTTTCGCTGTCATTTCACTATTTGGGACCAGGTATCTGGCCATGACCTTCGATAGGATCTCTTTGGCGCATGTGGCGGCTTCGTCTGCAGTAATTGGCTGGTTGCTTCGGATATAATCCTCCCGGTTCATGTTGTACAATGGGTCGATGTGGCAGATAAATCCGCCCTCGGGGTCTACCATATAGCTGTATAATACGTCTTTGAATCTGCTTGCTCCAGGTTCCGGTTTGTACATGCCGGTAATACCTGTGAACCTGATGGGTCTGATCTTTGCCGGGGGCCCGGTACTCCCTTCGGGATCGGATTCTCCCGGTGCGTTCGTGCTGCATCCTGATATCAGTCCAAGGCAGAGTACCAATGTGAAAACCAGCGATACTTTTGATATGGACTTCATGTTTTACCTCACCTGTAAAGCCTGGTGCTACTCACTTGTTCCGTGTAATTCTACCAAGAAAATAGTTCATAAAATGCTCCTATCTTGCCTCCCTCGGATGAGGGAGGTGGCGCGAATGTGATTCCAATTGGTCCAATTGGAATCACTATGGGCGTCGGAAGGAGTGACAACTACTATCGGATATTCTACTGCAATGGCTTCACCTGGTATGATATATGAATACTTTCTTCATGATTCATCCCCGCGGGGCGTCCTTAATTCTCAATTCTCCATTCTCAATTTTCAATTAATATTTGTGCTTCTTACCAGGGTTCTGGTCCACGTCCCAGTTGATCTTGGAAAGCCCGCTCGCTGCCGTCACCGTGTTGGCGTCGGCCTGCAGTTTGTCTTTCGCGGCGGTGATCCGGCTCGTGTTCCTGCTGGCGATGGCCGCCTTCGTGTCGTTGATATCGGTCTCCAGCAGCAGCCGCTGCTCCGGGGTTATCTTTTGCTGCCCGGGGAGGAGTTTGCTGTCCTTGTCCAGCACCTTCTGCACCTTGGTGATGCATTGGCTGGCCATCATCGTCTGCCATTCCCGCATGGCGTACGTATACCCGTATTTGCTGTCGGCCTTGATGTTCACCCCGAAGATTTCCTTTACCATCCTTACCTTGGCCTTTTGGTCCAGCACTACGAATTTGGAATTGAATATCAGGTGGAAATCCCCCGGCAGCGTGTGCAGTTTGATCTTGTCGTCCGAGAGTTTTGAGCCGAAGACCACCATCGCGCAGATCTGCTGGAAACTCAGGTTGGTCCGCACCTTCCCCTCCATCGCCTTGAGTATGTCGGGGAGGCTGGCCAGGGACTTCGTGTCCCGCATCTTCTTGAAGAGGGCAAAGAGGATGTTCTTCTGCCGGTCCACGCGCCCCAGGTCGTTGTCGATGCCCTTGCGCGCCCGGCAGTAGTCCACCACCTGCTGGCCGTCCAGGTGCTGCATCCCGGGCTCCACCACCCGCCCGTTCAGGGTGATGCGCACGTCCACTTTGTAGTCCACGCCGCCCAGCGCGTCCACCAGTTCCTTCAGCGCCGGCATGTCTACGCCGATATAGGAGTTGATGGCCACCTTGTTCCCCAGTACGCCCTCCACGCTCCGCATCACGTACTCCGGCCCGTTCTTGTCGTATCCCCCGCCGAAATACATCGACGAATTCAGTTTGTAGTGGCCCGATGTCTTGTAGATCTTCGCATACGTGTCCCGCGGCACCGAGATCAGGTCCGCCTTGTTCTGCTTGAAGTTCATCGCCAGCACGATCATCACATCCGAATTGTACCGGTGCCAGTCCTCGCGCTCCTCCGAATAGTCCGCGCCGATGAGCAGCACGTTCACGATGTCCTTGGAGAAATCCGGCTCCGCCTGCGCCGCCACGTCCGCGTATGGGTCGGGCGTGGGCGTGGGTTCCTCCGGCTCGTCCATATCGGTGTCATCGGGATAGTCATCCATGTATTCATCGTCCGGATCCGGGCTTTCCTCGATATCCTGCGGGATGGGCGTGGGCTGAGTGAAAGCCGCCTGTGGCTTTGCAAAAACGATATAGGAGAATTGCCCCGCGAGTCCGATGCCCACCGCCAGCAATATCGCCACCGATACCAGCACGATCCGTTTCACGCTGTAGCGCCATCCGCCGATCTGGAAGCTTCTCGCCTTCTTTTCCTTCTGTTCAGGATGCGCCGCTTCCACATCCGGGTTTGAAGCTGTCTCCAAGGCCCTGTCCGGTTCCGCATCCACTGTTTCGGCAACGGTTTGTACACCCGCCGCATCGGCTGCTTGCAGCTGCCCGCCCGCTTCAGTCGATGGGTCGGCAGTCACAGCAGCGATCACCTGTGCCCCGGCTTCAGGGTCATCTTCCTGCATGCCTTCCCGCTTCTTCGCTTTTTCTGCCTTGCGTTCCTTCGCGATATAGCGTCCGCTTTCGATCAGCCATTTTACTTTATCCAGGATACGCCGGATTCCCTTGGCGTCTTTATCCTTTGTTTCCGGCTCAGGCCCGTATTTCCCGGTACCCGATGGTTTGCTGTCCTTCATTTCTTCCATTCCTTTTCCATTTGGTCTGGGTCCCTATTGGTATTTCCACACGCGCTTTTTCTATACGCGCTGCGGTTTGGGTTTATAAATCATTCCGGTTAAGGGTTCTTTTGCGATACGCATATTGTAATACCTTTGTTCCATGTTTCCAATCATTTTACAAATTTATATGCTTTGACTGCCTGTAATATTTTGACGTTGTCTCCTTCCTGGATGTTCCCTGTACCTGGCTGAATTCATGTAAAACAATACGGTCAAATCTTTTATTGAATAAGTATTGACTGACGTCAGTCTGTTATGGTATGATGCATTTGAGAACAAGGAGGCGGTAAATGTGCGCATTACGAAGGAACCGGACGAACGGCGGGCCGAGCTGATGGAGACGGCCGGCAGGCTGTTCGCGGAAAGAGGGTTTGCATCCGTCCGTGTCAGCGATATCGTCGCCGCCATGGGCGTGGCCCAGGGCACTTTCTATTATTACTTCCCCACCAAGGACCACGTGCTCGTGGCCCTGCTGGAGGTGAAATGGCAGGAGGTAGCGGCATTCATTGAAGCTGAGTTGTCCGCATATGATGAGCCTGTGGCCCGGTTGTCCGCTGCGCTTGCCTGGATGCTCCGTCCCGGCAGCGAATTGACGGCGGACGCGCGCTACCGGATTCTGATGGACCCAGCCGTGGCGGGTGCGTTCCATCCCGCTTTTGATGCCGCCCGTACGCGCAGCCTCTACCCCGTCATGTCACGCGTCGTTGCATATGGCATGGAGCGGGGCGCCTTCGAGTCCATTGTGCAAGCCGCAGAAGTGGTGCGAATCGTTTTCCTGGGCATCACCGCCCGTATGCACGAGGTCGAGCCGGCCGGGTTGCCTGAAGCGCTCTCTGCGATCTGTGGGTTGCTTGAACGTGTCCTCGGTCTCTCCTCCGGTTCTATAAAATTGTATTAATTTTTTGAGGTGATAGATATGCGTCAAAAAGTGCGCAAAGTGATCCTGTTGGTCTCCATGGTGCTATTTCCCGTCTCCATGAACTTCCTCTCCCCGTTCGTGATCCTGAATGCCTCCTTCGAGGGCGTCATCGCGGGCAGCTTCCTGTTTTTCATCCTGCTGTTCGTATCCTCATTGTTCCTCGGCAGGGCATTCTGCGGTTGGGTCTGCCCCGCCGGCGGTGTGCAGGAGGCGTGTTTTTCAATGAAAAATAAAAAAGTCGGGGGAAGGGCGGATTGGATCAAGTACTTCATCTGGGTGCCCTGGATCGCGTCCATCGTCCTGGCCGCAGTCATGGCCGGCGGTTATAGATCAATTAACCCGCTGTACTTCACCGATTCGGGCGTCTCCGTGGACTCCGTTTTCAAGCTCATTATCTTCGTCTTCGTCCTCGCGCTCTTCCTGGTCCTGTCGCTGACGGTGGGGAAACGGGCCGGCTGCCACACCATCTGCTGGATGGCCCCCTTCATGGTCATCGGCCGCAGGCTGGGTTCCGTACTGCATATCCCCGGCCTGAAGTTGAATGCGGATGCACACAGCTGCACCAGCTGCGGATCGTGTGCCTCCCATTGCCCCATGAGCCTCCCTGTCAATGAGCTGGTCGCAAAGTCCAGCATGTACCGCGATGAATGCATCCTCTGCGGCCAGTGTGTGGACACCTGCCCGAAGAAAGCGATCAAATACGGCTTCGGAACCCTCGCGTCTGCGAAGATCGGTTCGAAAGCGACTGCGCCCGCATCCCCGAAAGAAGGAGCAGTTTGAACTGATATTCAATCAACTATTGGCCCGCAGAAGGGACGGTTACGAAGGCCGTCCCTTCTTCTAGACCCGGTAGCAGTGATAAACTATAAATATTGAGTACGCTTCAAATATATAGTAATATTTTGCTATGGATGAGTCATCTACGTTTGGGGAGGCAGTTCATTTGAAAAAAATCATAATCCTCGTAGCATTTCTTTTGGTATCTGTCTTATTATCCTCCTGTGATGCCGCTCCGGGTGTACCGGTACAGGTTGCCTCGCCGGTTCTCTCGCCCCTTGTGCAATCCGTAGTTTCCCCCGTGGTCACGCCCTCCCCCATCTTCACGCCTGCTGTTTCCGTATCGCCGCCTGCCTCCGCGCAAACGCCCGATCCGTCTGTCGAGGATGAAGACGATGAGGATGAAGACCTTCCCCCGACCCCACGCGAAAGGATAGAAGAGCTGTTGGCAGGGGCACTGAATATGTCTGATAATGCGGGAAGACCCCTTTTCTTTCATGATGCGTCCACTTTGACTGCAAACAGACTTCTTGAATTCGTATATACAGTTATAAATGATTATGGCGAAGCTGGTGATGTGCCAGAGGACACAGGGGTGGTGAGCGCGAAAGTCGTCAAAAAGATTATCCGTTCCGCGTTCGGTGTCGATTATACACCCCGGAAAGGGGACCGATATGGTGATCTGCTTCGATACAAAGGAGGCAGCTTTGTATTTGAAGGAAGTGACCCTCAACTGTTAGATGCAAGCCCTTATGTTATGATACGCAAGTCTGCGGGTAGTTTGCTAGTAAAGTTCAATATCGTAAAAGATGTCAGACCCAACATAGCATATAGGGGTAAGGGAGAGGCTCTCTTGGAGGAGGATGCCAGCAGCCTTTTCGGCTACCGGCTGATTTCACTGACAAAAGCCAATGAAGCGGCTATCGCTTTTACAAGTGCTGAAGCATCAGCATGCCTGCCCGCAGACGGTATTAAAACGTTTTTTGCCACAAACGTCATAGATAGCAATGACGGCACCGCGTGGGCGGCAAGCGTCGGGAAGCAAGAATGGATCATGCTTTCCTTTGGTAAACCGCAGGATATAACAGGCCTTGTATTGCATATGGGCGATTGGTCGAGTGAAGACGCATTTTATGAACACGACCGTTCCGTATCCTTCAGGCTCGATTTTTCTGATGGCACTTCCATAAATGATGGTTTTGAAACGATTGACTTTGGCGGTAACCCATGCATTGCTTTTGAAAGAGTCATTAATACGACTTATATCAAAATAACATTCACATTCATGGATGCCGCTGACCAGGGATCGAACCTGTACGTTTCGGAAATAAAGCCGTTTTAGGCTGAAGCTTTGATTTACTGCACTCTCGCAGCTCCCTCCCGGCAAGTGAGTAAGCACCCGTTTAGAAGGTGCCAGGGAGAAACATAATATCAGTCCCCGCAGGGCTCACCGCAGGGCTCACTGTAGGGCTCACTGTAGGGCTCACTGTAGGGCTCACCGCAACTCTCAACGCTCCACTTTCAACTCTCCCTGAAATACTTTAACGGTTCCAAAAGCCTCCCTTGCCTAAAGGGAGGTGGCAGCCGCCAGGCTGACGGAGGGATTCGATTCTTCTGCTGGTGCACGTATCGGCAGTATGTCCCAACTTATTATGCCTGTAGGGGCTGCTGTCCACAGCAGCCCGCCCCTGATCGCCGCTTGCACCAGCCTTCTCATGCCCGCCAGGGCATTTCGCGACTATACATCATGTATTTTACATCATTAATTAATTATCGCATCTTGACGGGCACATATTCCCGTGCCTTCTTGTCTATGGTCTTCAGGTCCAGCCGCGCAAACCGCTGCAGCCCGTCCTCCAGCGGTATTTCCGGCCATTTTTCCCCGATCAGCGGCTTTGCATACCGGATGAAATCATCCGTCACGTCGATCCCGTCCGGTGTGATCCACTCCTTGGGCAGGAATCGCGCAGAATTCGCCACTGCCCGCAGCCCCACCTTCTCGTAGACTGCCCTGTACGGCTCTCCTTTGGCCCGCAGGATGGTCGCCATGTACCCCGTGCCGTCTTTGATTGCGACTTCAACCGCATGCGCGCCCACTTCATAGGCTTCCTGTATGTCCACGCATGAACGGTAAATGGATGTGGAACGCTGCAGCACTCCCGGCACCTGCCCGGTCACCTGCCCCCGCACGGGCAGTTTGACCTTGTTGAGGTGGTTGACCACCGCCTGCGCCGCCGTCTGTGCGCTCGCCCCGTATTCCACGTGGCCAAACCCGTCGCGTCGCGCGCCGATCTCCCCCACGTCAAAGCCTTCGTTCACGATCACGATGCACCTTCCGCTGCGCTTCAGCTCCCGGCTCACGTTCTCCGCCAGCGTCTCCAGGTTGTGCCCCGCTTCCGCGAAATACAGCTGCAATGGGATCTCCCTGTTCGGGTCCGCCAGCCGCGCCGCCGCCGTGATATAGCCGGACTTCCTCCCCATCGCCTGCAGCACAGCTACCCGCTCGGACACGCACATCCCCTTGTTCTCTTCGTTTGTATTTTGGACTATGTACGTCCAGTACCGTGCGGCGCTCGCATACCCCGGCGTGTGGTCGATGATGGTAAATGCCTCGTCCCCCACGTCGTTGTCGATGGTCTTGGGCACGCCCGCCACTACCAGCGGGTAACCTTCTTTTTCCGCCAGCTTGGATACCTTGTCCGCCGTATCCATTGAGTCATTCCCGCCGATATAGAAAATATAGCCGATATCATGCGCGCGGAAGACTTCGATGATTCGTTCGAAATCGTCCCCGCAGTTGTCATCCAGCTTGTAGCGGCATGTCCCCACGCTGCCCGATGCGGGGGTATGCTGCAGCAATGCGATCTCCTTCGGGTCCTGCTGCCCCATGTCCACCAGTTCCTCCAGCAGCACGCCTTCGATCCCGTGTTTCGCTGCAAATACCCTGCCGATCTGTCCGGGGTAGTCCATGCACCGTTCCACCACGCCCTGCAGGGAAGAATTGATCACCGGGGATGGCCCTCCGCCCAGCGCCACCAGCGCGTTCACCTTCGCCATTGGATCGCTCCTCCATAAATCAAAAGAATATCGGTTTTATACTACCCGACCGCCTGCCATCTGGCAAGCCTGTTTGAGTGCAAATCAAGATTGGTTCAGCAGTTTAAGGATATAGGGGTGGAATGGATTGGGTTGAAGGACTTTTCCCATAATATCTCGGCTCCCTCAGGCGCGCGGTGCGTGTTTGCGAATGGAGCTGTCATCCAAGCAACCTATAGGGTTGTATATGGCTTTAAGGAGGGGCATAATAACAAATCCCCGCAGGGTCCTATCGCATGGCTCCCCTATTAGGGGAACTGGCGCCAAATGCGACCTCTAGGGTCGCTATGGTGCCTGAGGGGTTTGCCCGCAACATCTTGGCTCCCTCTGACGCGCGTAACGTGCGTTTGTGAATGGAGCTGTCACCCAAGCAACCTATAGGGTTGTATGTGGCTTTAAGGAGGGGCATAATAACAAATCCCCGCAGGGGTCCTATCGCATGGCTCCCCTATTAGGGGAGCTGGCGCCAAGCGACCTCTAGGGTCGTTATGGTGCCTGAGGGGTTTGCCCGCAACATCTTGGCTCCCTATGACACGCGTAACGTGCGTTTGTTGAATGGAGCTGTCGGCCACGCAACCTGTAGGGTTGCATGCATTCTGAAGGAGGGACATATTATAAAGCCTCCGCAGGGCTCACCGCAACTCTCAACTCTCCACTTTCAACTCTCAACCCTATAGCAGACGATCTTCTGTGAGTCGATATCCGCGCTGATACGGATGTTCTCCGCGTCAATGACCTTGATGACGTCAGCGTAAGTGCCTCGCTCCGGCAGCAGCTGGGCCAACCGGTTCTCCGCGTTCTCGAAGTACTCCGTGTGGTAGATCGTGTCGCAGGTGTCCGGGAAAAGCGCCACATACAGGATGTCGCTCTCCACCAGGTCCAGGAAGAAGTGCGACCCGTACGAAAGGTCGGGGATCATGGATGTCACCCTGCATGCCGTCTCGCACAGCACGCTCGCGTTGCTGATCTCGCAGTACGATACTGGCACCCCGAGCGAGGGCGTGCTCGTCCCCCACCGCCCCGGCCCGATATACAGGGCGGGCATGGTTTCCCGGTCCGTCAGTTGGTTGATCTCGCCGATGATCCTCGCCACATCATATTTCCCGGATTCGGGTAACCTGCCGTATGCCTCCGGTTCGATGTAGATGATGCGTTGGATCGGCCTTTGCAGCGTCATCCCCATGAAGTGCCCGCGGGATTCGAAGATGACGCTTTCCGGCAGGATGCCCTGGGGGATCCCTGCTTGCCGCATCTCCCCCTGCACTTGTAATGGCCTGCACTGCACCAGGTTGATGTGCGGCTCCTCCCCTTCGGTGAAGTTCACGGTGAATTCCACGTCTACGGGGTGTTTATACGCAGTTTCCAGCGTGGCAAGCATCCTGCGCATCAGCACGACGAAGTCCGTCTCCCTGATCAATCGCTCGTAGTTCAGGGTCCACGCCTCCTGCCCCTCGATGCCGTACTGTTTGATGCGTTCGTTCGTCTCGTGGTCGTATACAGCCAGCAGCCCCATGTCCACGCCCGTATGCTCCGCCATCAGCTTCGTAAATGGGATGGACTCCAGCTCGTTGGTTTCGATGTTCAGCACGTCCACCAGGTGTTGGGAATACGTCTTCATGTCCTCCGCGTCTTCAAACGGCTGCGCGCTGGGGCTGCCCAGCGCCATCATCCGTGGGTAATCCCCGTCCCCCCGGCCCACCGCCCGCGTCCCCAGGCCAAATACCATGCGCAGCATCCCGGTCTTTGCGTCCATCCCCTGCCGCCAGATGTACAGGTTGTAGGAAAATCCCACGCCCCCCAGCACCGGGAAAAAGTATTTCTTGTAATGGTCGCCCGATACGCGCTGCACCAGCAGCGCCATCTGCTCCTCCTGCTGGTCCAGCTGCCGCTTCAGCCGGTATTCCAGCGCCTCCCGGTTCATCGTGCTCGCGTATACGGCGCGCACGGCCTCTTCAAATGCGAGGTAACGCTGCGCGGGCGTCCCCTGGTTCACACAGAATACGCTCTCGTATTTCCCCGCGAATGCGTTGCCGAACCCGTCCTCCAGCAGGCTGCTCGAGCGAACGAGGATCGGGGATTGCCCGAAATACTCCAGCATCTGCATGAACTGCTCTTTGATCGCGTCGGGAAATACGCCCGATTTCATATTTATTTTTAATTGCTCCGCCTTCTCGAAGTACCCTTCCTGCTTCCGCTGCTCCATCAGCAGCTGCCACCAGCCGTTCTGCACGATATACGTGTAAAAGACGTCCGAGCCGATATGGTACGAGTCGTGCGGTTCCAGCCGCAGGTTCCAGTCTACTTCCGGGTCGTGCGCCAGGATCTTGCGCGCCAGCAGCATCCCCACCGCCTTGCCCCCGATATACCCTGTCCCGATCAGCCGGGATTTTATTTTTAAGATGTCTTCCAGCGTGAAATGGCGCTTCGCCAGTTCCAGCATCTTCCCTTCCCGCGCGATGATCAGCCTGCACAGCTTGTCCAGCATCCCCGCGCGCTTCGTCTCGATGTCCGCGTCCCCGTCGTAGGCCATCTCCTCGGCCTGCAGGAAAAGCCTGTCCCAGAAATCCAGCATCCGGCTCGCGCCCTGGATACCCCGCTGCGGCAGGTTGGTGAAAAGCGCCGAAGCCTCCGCGCTGGACGTGATGGGCAGCAGTTTGTCCCCCTTCTGGATGTGGGGGAGGAACATCGTGGGCGAATACCGGTTCCACACCTTCAGGGGGTGGATGTACCTCCGCCCGTCGATATTATATAGATCGAGTAATAGCTGCGTCGTTTCGCGGATCCGCGCGATGGTCTCGAAGCTATGCCGGTTCCGCAGGATCGGGAAGTATGCGATGGTGTCCAGCTGGTACAGGAACGGGCACGTCACGCGAAAAAAGTTTCCCGTCATCAGGTCCGTCGCCCACGCGTGCAGCAGGTCGCTCAGGCAGTCAAATACGTAGTAGACCCCGATGCCTTCCTTTTCGATGATCGAATGCACCTGCACCGTAAAGGTTTCAAACCCCTGCGTGGCCTCCAGTTCGTAGCGCTTCACGTCTTCCCGCTCGGGGATCAGCTCCCGGTGCCGCGCAAAGCGGATGTAGACCAGACGCCTCCCCTGCTCAAGGCTGGTTTTGATGAAAGGCTGCGCGAAGCTTTCGAAATCCTCCACGCTGTCCACCTGCCACACCACGTTGTCTCCCGCCCGCAGGAAGTTGATCGCCTCGTCCAGCCCCGCCACGCCTGTGCTGATCTTCTCATACCCCGCCATGTCCTCCACCGCCTCGTTGTAATGGTCAAAGGGATGTAGTTTTTCTACTATAGCGTCTCTGTTTGATATTCTGATTAATCAGCTCCGCGCGTCATGCAGTCAGAGCTCTTGACAGGTAGACTTACTAATAAACTTGTGTCAGTCTTACCTGTCCATTGGTTGGTTCTATTCGAAATAGATGGCTTGTCGAGCCATGAAACTCCAAGTCTCCAAAATTGAAAAAACAAGCATAATAAAGGCCTTCTTTCGTTGCGAATAAGTCTCCTCCTCCAAACATAGTCCTTGGTACTGAGCCATAGTCTGTTGTCTTGCCTGTGCTCATTTCAAAACCAAACAGAGTGGAGGCTTTATCATCAAACATCGTTGTTGTATACCATACTATGTCGTTTGATACTACAAAATCAAACGGTTCATTGGAAAGATTGCGATGCCAATCAAGTTTGACCAGGGTTTGTGTGCTATTGGTAATAAAATCGTACTTCTCGATTCCTTCAAAATCTATGTAGTAATAATATCTATTTGCGAATGTTGTTTCAGCATTTTCACTGTTGTCAAACAGAGGTGTTTCCTTCCCGGTAGTTATATTTATCTTGATTTGAAAGCAATCCGGAGCGTCAGTATCTTCTTCCTCACTCCATCTTTCAGCATCGTAAAATAAATAACTGCCATTGACCCCAGTCAATGTATCGACTGTCGTTTCGTATTGATTATCATCCTGATGTTTAAATAAAAGTTTCTGGCCCAATCCATTTAAATCTATGCAATACGTCCCAGTAAACTGATCATTGTATGCCAGTGTATAGATTTTGTTGTTGTATATTTTCATCGATATCAGTTCCCCGGGAAGCACTGTCTGTTTACCTGATCCGTCCGGTTTGATCCGCAGTATTCCCTGGTTCTCCTCGTTCTTCTCGTCCGATACAAAATAAAGCCATCCGTTTACATAAGCCAAATCATATATTATGCACCCCTGGAATATCTTTTTACGTTCACTCCCGTCCGGCCTGGACGAGAAAATATAGCTGACCCTGTCGTAATCATTTGAATACGATATCGTCTGGTCCTCCATCGTGAAAAAGATGTACCCATCTCCTCCGCATACTGCCCCGCTCTGGACCTCACCTCCCGTGGATTCGATCGGAGATGTCATTCCAGTGGGTGTGTTGTTATTAGGCGCAGGATATACGGCGATTGATGTTGCCACCGCATAAGTACTTGCATCTGCAAAGCTGGATGATGCAGTGGCGATGCTGCTGGCCTGTGTGGATATGAGTTCTTGTGAACAACTGCAAAGTGCAAACATGGCAAGCAAAATAACAAAAATGTACGATACTCTAATTTTCATCGATAGCCTCGCCTGTATAAAGATTTATGATGAGGTTCCTGGAATGTATTTACGATGTTATGTTATCATATTTTTACATATATAAAAACCCCGTCTGCGTAAGCAAACGGGGCCTCGTTATGTCTGGTTTTAACTCATGGTTTAATGATAATAATTCGCCAGTTCCCACTTGAACGTGTTCTTGATCCGTTCTTTCATGTACGTGGCCGTATCCCACTTGGCCGCTTCCGCCGGCAGGTTCGCACTCACGTCCGCCGGGTTCACCGTCAGCCTGCGTTTGACGTCGGTATATTTTGCGCCTGTACGATCGAATGCTACGTTGGGGTCAAATGCATAGACGATTTGCTGGAAGCACAAGTCTCCCGCCAGTTGCCCTACCGTCACGCCTTCTGCCGTCACCACGCCCTGCGGCGCTCCCCATATCCTGTAGCCGCCTTCCTTGGTCTTCACTTTGTCTTTGAAGTTTGCGTCCACATTGGTATCGGCAGGTGCCGTCCCGATGAAGAAAGCCGTGAGTGTTACTTTGGAGCCATCCTTCACGGTGCTATTGGTGAGATTCGTATCGTTGATATACTGGCAAATTTGGTTGCTCAGCTCATTGTTCCCGCCGGCCACCACCACGATGCTCGCGTTCCGTCCGCCCTGCCCGTTGGCATCCTTTCCGTAAACGGTGGTGTAAAGCTGCGTGAGCACGCCCTTGACGGCGTCGATGTTCGCTTCGGGTTTGGATTCCTGGATGTCCCAGCCTTTTGTGGCCCCCAGGGTCTTCCAGCACTCCACTGCCTTGTTTGTGGTATCGTCCGTACCCAGGATGATGAGCCCCGCTGTCCGCCCGAAACTGTTGTCATAGCCGATGGGGGAGGTTCCTCCGCAGGAGCATGCCGTCAGGATCAATGCCGCGCCCAGCACCAGCGCCACCAGCGCCGCTATTTTTGCTTTGGATCTCATAGTGTCGTTTTCCCTCCGTATATTGCCTCTGTCTTTTCCCGGTTTAAAAGATTGGGAATAAGGCGGTTTAAAGTCAGAATTGCGTTACTGTACTATTTTAAACCTTTTTCCGCCCGTTGTCATATATTATTTTTCGTTTTGAATCAAGGGTAATATACCCATGCCTTGCCTTCCCCCTGGAACTATTGGACGCCTTTGACCTTTGGATGAACTGGGCTGCGTTCATCTTTGTGATGCTCACCCATTATTTGGGGATCCGCGAAACATCCCGCAGGATCATAAGCGGCTTGCGGGGTTGTCTTTAATAAAATAATGAAGAAGGTTATCACTCCTCCTTCTTTCTTTTAATGTATAGTCAATGATTAACGTTTGCTTTCGCATCCCGCTTTCCCATTTTCGTTTGCCTTTTCATTTGAGTTCAATGGCTTTTGAATTGTCTTTCGGATAGGTGCGTTTTCATTCCGGAGTTTGCGCTGCGTGCCTGGGGGTTCATGTTGTTCGGCGTTTTTCGGGAAGGTTGAACATGCTTCCTCTGGTGTAATTATCTCCGTTTTTCCCGCTTTTATCCATCTGTCATGCAATAAAAAAGCGGCTCCAATCGGTTTAGGCCGGTTGGATTGCCTCGAAAGCCGCTTTCTTATTATAAAAGGAGGAGAGATACTTTTGTTTTGCTCACTTTATTTATACCGCTCCAGTGTGATGTTTTTGTGTGGAAAAGCAGAAACCTGCATGGAGCATTTTGCTAACCCGATGAAAGATCGATACCCCCGTAGAGCATTAAATTCATGCCGTGAAGGGAGGCGACGCTTCTCCCTTCACGGCATTCCGCAATTCTTAATTCTTAACTATTAACTATTAATCCTTAATAACAAAGCCCTTTAAGGGCTTTGTTATTAAATCCAGCCATTTGCTTCCCAGTGTTTCCGGTCCCGTTCGTTCCACGTGTTCTTCTTCATCATCCCCGTCATCGCCTTGAAGACCATGCCCCGGAAAAGCGGCGCCGGTACTTTGCCTATGTTCCGGACATCCCTGGCGATCTTCCTTGCCAGCTTTGCGGTATCCCGTTTCACCTTTGCCTGTATTTTAGGGGATACGTCGCTCCACTTCATCGCGGATACCCTGCCTTTGAAGCTGTACAGCCGCTTCACGCCCCAGAACTTCAGGCTGCTGCGCATCGTCTTGCTCGTGTGCCCCAAGCCCGCCCCCGCGGTGGTGGAGATGGTCACGCCCACCTTGTTGAACATCTTTGGGTTCGGCCTGTGGCTCATCCACATGTAGCACAGGTGGTCCAGCAGCGCTTTCATGCCGCCCGTCACGTCCAGCGCGTACACCGGGGAAGTCAGGATCACCACGTCCGCGTCTAATATAGCCTCAGTGATGGGCAGCATCGCGGCGGCATGCGGGCAGGTATGCTCGCCGTTATAAAAGCATGAGAAGCATCCGTTGCAAAAATGGGGCATGTCTTTCGGCAGTGTGAATTCTGCCGTTTCGACGGTATCATAATGGCCCAGTGCCTCCGTCAGCAGCTCCGTGCAGTGCCGGGTGCTGCCGTGGCGGGCGTTTCCGTGGATGATCGTCACTTTCATATCTGTGTTCTCCCTTAAATCTTAATGCGTTTTAATCGGCTCTTTCCGGCTTCACGCTGTAGGTCTCGCTGAAATGCCGGATGTGCCGCATGAATAGTTCCCGCGCCTGCTTCACGCCTTCCTCGTCGTGGCCGTACATGTAAAAGAGCAGGAAGGCGGGCGCGTAAAATTCCACCGCCAGCAGGTATGGGTCGGCCTCAATGAAGCACCCGGCCTTGATCATCGCATCGAAAAGCTTCGTCTGGTATTCGATGCTGCTGGAAAACGAGATCTCGCGGAAAAGCATGGAGAGCTTTTCGTTGCGGTATTGCTCAATGGTGAGGAGCTTTCGCAGTTTCACGTGGACCTCGTCGGCGAATACCGCTTCAAATACCTGCCCCGCCGCAGCCGCGAATTGTTCCGTGGTCATGTTTCTGTACATGCTTACCGTCCGTTCGTCCGCGCTGAACTGCATGTCCTCGCTGATCAGCTGGCCCTGCTGGAAATACTGGTTGATCCGCGCCGAATACTCCTTCACGATGCACTCGAAGATCTCTTCCTTGCTCTTGAAGTGGTTGTACAGCGAGCTCGCCTTGATCCCCACGGCCTGGGCGATGTCCCGCACGTTCACCGCGTCAAATCCTTTCACCGAAAAGAGGTTCAGCGCTTCCTGCAATATCTTTTCCCGGTTGTTCATGCCATTCCACCTGCCAGCAGGATCGGCCGTGAGATCTCGATGGCCAGCACCTGCACCAGGAACAGGGCCGATACGATGGTGAAGCAGTGGCGCCTCGCGTTCTGGTTTTTCAGGAAGATGCTCACAAAGCCGGTCAGGGCGATGGCCCCGCCCGCGATCATGCACACCATGGACTGCCAGCCCATCGGGGCGAATACCGCATTGGGCATCATGTATGCGTCCCGTGTTGCGGAGAGCGCGCTGATGGCGATGCCGACCCCGATGAAGAGCGCGATCCACCGGCCCCATTTTTTCACCTTGGTTCCGTTTTTGATGGCCAGCACGCTGAAGGCCAGCATGCCCAGCACCAGTACGATGGTGAGTACCGAGATGACGTTTTCGAAATAAAGTGCTTTCATGATTGCTGTTCTCCTTAAAACTAACATTTGTTAGTCACATTCTAAACTAACATCTGTTAGTTTGTCAACAGGTTTTCGAGAATTTTATGAAAATAAAAAAAGCCCTTGAGGGGGTCCTACTATTGCGAGCAAGCAAAATAGATAGGACTTCCCCCGCAGGGTTATCTTGCCTCCCTCGGACGGGTGTAGCACCCGTTTGTGAGTGGAGGTGGCACTAATGTGACCCGATAAGGGTCGCTATGTGCCGGAAAGAGTGATATCCTTTAGTCTAATAGCCCCCGCAGGGTAATAGTCAATTGTCCATTATCAATTCTCAATTAAATAAGCCCCTGCAGGGCTCACCGCAACTCTCAACTCTCCACTTTCAACTCTCAACTAAAAAATGCCCCGAGGGGAATTCTCAATTCTCCATTTTCAATTCTCATTTAAATAAGCCCCTGCAGGGCTCACCAAAATTCTTAATTATTAATTATTAATTCTAAACTATTAAAAGAATTTCAGTTGTATTCCGCTTTCCACGTCCATCTCCGCGCATTCCTGCTGCCCGTAGACCGTCAGGGTGTCCCCGCCGTTGCTCTTGGAGCGGTAGCACGCGCTGTCCCCCAGCTTGAAGAGCAGGTTTTCCTGCATGTGGCTCTCAGGCACGATACTCACCACCCCCAGGGATATCGACCCCATGTCAAATCCCCGCGCCTGCTTCCAGTCATCCCGCAGCTTGCGGATGGCGTGGAGGATGCTGTCCCCCACCTGTACCGCGCCTTCCGATGGCGTGTTGGGCATGATGATGATGAATTCGTCCCCGCCGAAGCGCCCTGCCACGTCGGTGGCGCGCTTCACCTTGTCCTTGATGATCGAGGCGTATTTGATCAGCATCTCGTCCCCGGCCAGGTGTCCGTAGTAGTCGTTGAAGTTTTTGAACCGGTCCGCGTCGATGAAGATGACGGAAAGCGGCTGCTTCTCCCGCATGCACCGGTTCCATTCCTGCGTAAATACGATATCCGCCTTCCTGCGGTTGGCCAGCCCCGTCAGGTAATCCGTTTCGGAAGCCTTTGACAGCATCTCGTTGAGTTTCACCAGTTCCACGTTCTGTGCCACGATGATGCTTTTGTCGATGTAGTTTTCCACGCGCAGCCGCGCCCGCGCCTGGTTCAGCGCCATCCCCACGATCATGAAGCCCGCCAGGTTCAGCGCCGTGATGACGGTATCCTCCATCGGCATCCTGCTCGTGGCCACCATCCCTGCTAGCAGCATCGCCATCACCAGTACCAGCATCCACACCTTCAGCCGCCGCTGGAAGAGCATGCCCAGCGTCCCCAGGTAGGCCGCGCCCGCCTCCACCAGCCCGCCCCGCCCCAGCAGGAAAGCCAGCATGGGCACGCACAGCGTGGCGCCTGTCAGCAGGTAGTCCAGTATCCCGTAGATGCCGTTGCGTTTTCCGCTGGAAAAGGTTTTGTAGGAAAGCAGCCACAGTGCCGCAAAAAGCAATCCCCCGCCGCCGTAAACAGATGCCATCGTGCACCAGTAGAGGTTGTCCTGAACGAGGCTGGTGATGCCCATGATGATCGCGATGGTGATCAAGATGATGGAGGCAGTGGCGGAGACATACCTGGATATATCCAGGTACTCCGCGTACTCGTTTTCCAGGAATGCTTTTTGCTTGTCTTTGGGGATCTCGTATTCGAAACCCCGCAGGATGCGCAGCATGTACGGCCCCCGTCAATTGATGGATTTCGTTGAATAGGTTAGTATGATGCAATAATATTGTATCATATTGTATGTTCAAATGGTATCTCTTTCGTTGGTTATGCATGGTTTTTACATTGCTTTTGTAATTTTGCAGGGTTTTCGCCCCTGGGACCGGCCTGCGCAGGGGATCCCAACGGGGGCGGTCCATTGCCCTGCGTTTTTTGCTCTTTCCGCCGCATGGCGTTTGGTCGCCGGATGCCGGCATTGCTCAAAACTGTCTTGCCCGGATGTTTTTGAAAGTCTGCAGATGTATGCCGGCCGCTACTCCGCGGCTCATGGGCCGGCGCAGGCTGCTTATGTATTATGCATGTGATGTGTACGGTAAACACGGGATAACAAAGCCCTCCCGCCGTAGCCGGAGGACACGGATCTCACACATATGTCATGACGGGGTAGCGGCGTGTACATGCGGAGCGATACGCAAATGCTCCGCTTTATGGCAGGGCACAGACGCAACGAGGCCACCCGGTCGGGTGGCCTCTAGTCCGCTGTACGGGTCCGTTTGGTGCTTCAGCAGGAGCAGCTGCAGGATGACTCCTCTTCCTCTTCTTCCTCGCAACGGCATTCACGTTTCTTTTTGCAGCAGAAGATGCACAGCACGCACTTGATGAGTGCGCCCAGCCCCAGTACTGCCGCGAAGAATCCGGCGGCGATTGCGAAGATAAGAAATGCGCTCAGTGCCGAACCTACGACCAAGCCTGCAACCAGTGCGACGATCGCGCCGATGATCGCTACCAGAGCTCCGACGAAAATTACCAGGCCGAACCTGCATACACATGCACAGGATTTATGCCCGCAGCATTCACATGCGATCAGCAGGGCTATCAATGCGCCGATTGCGACAAGCGAAATCGTGATTACGGTAGGCAGCACAGCCAGCAGGGCAGCTACACCGATCAACCCAAGGGCGAAAAGCACTGCCACAGTGATGCCCAGAATGATGCCGATGACCACTATCGCTGCAGAGCCAATTCCAAAGCACCCCTTCAAATCGAATTCACGCATATTTTATCTCTCCTTTAATTAGCCATAAAGGCTTTATCGTTACACTATATGTATGGTTGCATCTTTTGGTGTTTGTACCCGGCACTTCAATAGGCATAATCCGTCAAGTTTAATTGTATTACGCTCTTGCGTGCCTTATAATGAGGAAGGCCGTATATGAGTTAACGTAAAATTAACATTGAATTAACTTAAATTTAAAATATTGAGAGGTGTGGATATGTCTATTTTCAGGATGTCCGCCAAGGAAGCCGTCTATTTTGACCTTTTCATTGAATTCGCCGACAAGACGCACGAAGCCGCAAAGATCTTCGAAAACATGGTCTATGAGTACTGTGATATCCATGAAAAGATCATGGCCATCGAGAAGTACGAGTATGAATGCGACCAGCTGGTGCATACCATCATGCGCAAGCTCAACGCCGCCTTCATCACCCCCATCGACCGGGAGGATATCGACCGTATCGCCCACGAAATGGACGATATCATAGACGGCATCGAAGCCGCCGCCCACCGTTTCAGGATGTACAATGTCACCGAAGTCCGGCAGGAAGCCAGGGTATTGGCCCACCTCATCACCGATTGTGCCGTCCAGATCCAGTCTCTCATGCATGAACTGAAGAAAATGAACAAGAGCAAGTCCCTCAACCAGGTGGCCATCGAGATCAACCGGCTGGAGAACGAAGGGGACAGGATCTACCGCGACGCCATCATGGAGCTGTTCCTGCGCGAAAAGGACCCTGTGGAGATCCTGAAGTGGAAGGACATGTTCGAGCTGTTTGAATCGGCCATCGATGCATGCGAAGACGTGGCCAATATCGTGGAAGGAGTCGTAATGAAGCATGCTTGAGCTTGTCGCCGTTGTGCTCCTTGCCCTGTCCTTCAATTTCATCTGCGGCTTTCACGACACCGCCAATTCCATCGCCACATCGGTATCCACCCGCGTGCTTTCCCCCCGTATCGCCGTGATGATGGCCGCGGGGCTAAATTTCATAGGCTCCCTCGTCAGCGAAAATGTTGCGAAAACCATCAGCAGCGACCTGGTCAATGGTCTCCTCCCCCAGTATGCGATCATGGGTGCATTGATAGCCGCCATCGCCTGGGGGCTTGTTACGTGGTACTTCGGCCTCCCGAGCAGTTCCTCCCACGCGCTGATAGGCGGCCTGGTAGGCGCTGCCATTGCTTTCAATATGTCCTTCAATAATGTCATCTGGTCGGAAGTCTTTGAAAAAGTGATCCTCCCGCTCATCACGTCCCCCGTTATCGGTTTTGTGCTGGCGTTTGCGGTGATGTCCCTGCTTTTCAAGATACTGGCCAACCTATCCCTGCATGTGATCAATAAATGGTTCTCCAAGCTGCAGATCCTGTCTGCAGCCATCATGAGCTTTGCGCACGGCAACAACGACGCGCAGAAATCCATGGGCATCATCACCCTCGCGCTGGTCAGTGCGGGCTCCCTGAGCGCCAGCGCCCCTGTACCCCTGTGGGTGAAACTTGCCTGCGCGGTGGCCATGGGCCTCGGCACCTCCCTGGGCGGCTGGAGGATCATCAAGACCATGGGAGTCAATATGATCAAGCTGCAGCCCATCGGCGGGTTCGCGGCGGAAACAACGTCCGCGGCCATCATCGAGACGGCATCGGCATTCGGCCTTCCCGTGAGCACCACCCACGTCATTTCCGCAGCCATCATGGGCGTGGGCGCGGCGCGCAGGGTCTCGGCCGTGCGCTGGGGCCTGGCGAAAAATATCGTGTATGGCTGGGTATTCACCATGCCGGTCACGGCGCTGATCGGCGCCGGCGTCGTCATGCTCATCAAGCTCTGCTTCAGTATTGGATGAGTGGAAGATAGGTAAGTAGCACACATAAAACGAAGAGCGGTTGATCCGCTCTTTATTTAAATTGCTTCTGCCTGTCCGCGGAAACCGATGTCGATTTTCCGCACAGGCAACTGATGATTGCACACTTCAACGGTTAACGAATACCCCGCCCCCGCATGGCGCCCCTAGGGGAGAGCTGCCCCCAATGCGGCCTGTAAGGTCGCTATGGGGCTTGGGGGGTTGGGTTTATCCCCTGAAGGGCATTATAAATCATGCCGAATGCATTCCTTCATTCTTCCAATGTACATGGAATGCACAATGTGCTTGGAACGCACAATATATATTATACATTATACTTTTTTTCAAAGGCGTCTATGGCTTCCACCCATGTGTCGATGACCGCCATGCTCTCCTTCGCCTTCTCTTTGTTCTTTTCATACCCCTCCACCATGCCGCGCTGGTGCAGGTAATACTTTTTCAGGTTCGAAAGCGGCAGATCCTCCCACTTCCCGGGATCCATCCCGCCTTCAAGACTGTCCCCGATGGCTTTCAACGCGTTTTCCATCTGCTCCACCGAGAGCCCCGTCTCTTTTTTAAAATCGCGCAGGATCCATTGCTTTTCAAAAACGTTTCGAGACAGCCACCCTGCCTTCTGCTCCAGATAGGTGGCTATGACGTTCTTGAATAGCGCAGATAGCTCTCCCGTGTCGCCCTGCATTACCTGCTTTTCGTTTGCCGTCGTCGGCTGGATCTGTATGCCCGCATCCATCAGCGCCTGGATCGAGGATATTTCCATGCCGTTGTACAGATGGGCGTTGGCGATGCTCGCGGCAAATCCCGCGCCCGCCTCCTCCGCGCTGATGTGCACGTTCTCCGTCATCCTGTAGAATTCTTCTTCGCTTTTCTCCATGAGCGGGGCGATCTTTCGGATCTGGGTAACGGCTGTCTCCGTCTTCACGATGCCCGGGCCGATGGCGTATGTGACCACGCCCGTGTTTGCTATTTCTCCCGCCAGTGAATTGCACAGCTCCACCTGCGCCGTCTTGAAGGATTCGTACGCCGCCATGAAAGGCGCCGCGCCCGAGGAGGGTACGAACGCGATCACGCCCTTTTTCCGCTCCAGCATCCCCGGCAGGAACGCCTGTAGCAGGAGCACCGGCCCCCGCAGGTTCACACTGTAGCTCCGGTCCCACGTTTCGATCCCCACTGTATGCGCCGCCCCCACCGGGGCGATAGTCGCATTGTTCAGTACCGCATCCACCCTGCCGTACCGTTTTTGAATGGCCTTGGCCAGTTCCCGGACGCTTGCTTCGTCCCCGATATCGCAGCGGATGAATGCGCAGTTCGCTTTCCCGAATTCTGCATGCAGGCGTTTTTCCGCTTCCCCGCCCTTGGCTTCGTCTATCTCGGCGATGGCCACCTGCGCGCCCAGCCACAGCAGCGCCCGCGCCGTCTCATACCCGATCCCCCCGCCCGCGCCAGTGACCAGCACCACCCAATCCTTCATCTGGCCCTTGACTAACTTTCCCTTGCTGATCACTGGTTCCATTTGCCTTCCCCCCGTTTTCTTCGAAATGAATATACGACTGTCCCAAATGCAAGCTTTTCCATGCTTGGGATATGTAATATAAGCCTTTATACATCCAGATCAGGTAGCATATGGCTTTATTATATCACTATGGCCTTTTCGGTAAAAGAATCCCTCCCGTGCTTTCACGTACAGGAGGGGTAACGTTTATAATATGAATGGGATCCCGGTAATTAACGTTAAATATTAATGTAATTCATTCCTGCGGCAATCCAGAATGACTTGAGACAAGGCGTAACGAGGATTGGAAGCGAGGCGTAGCCGAAGGCTACTCCGCAATATTCAAATCGGATTCATCCCGAGTTGCGGCGTGTACGTAACTCGGGATACCTTAAGGGCAGGGGGTAGCCGAGCGGCCATGCCGCAGGCGTAGCGAGGCATCTAGGGGGGCTGCCTAAGCCACCCCTGGAAAAGCAAAGCGCAAGTTACAACGCCGTATTCAAGGCATTCTGGGCAGTCGCATCAACCTGCCGAAGCCAGGCCGTCGAATATATCCTCCGCCGTTACGTGCATCACCTGGTAATACCCCTGTACCTTGTTCTCGATCACCCGGATCCAGCCCGTCTTGTTGTCGGCAGTCTTGAGTTTCACATAGTTCGGGCCGAATACGCCCACAATCTTCACCGTATCCCCCGTCCACGCCATGAACGCGGCTTCCCCGTCCACCGTGCGCGCTCCTCTCCCGGATACGTATTCTCCGCCTACGGTATCCCACAGCACGCTGTGCGCCGAGTCAAAATAGTTCTGCTTCGCGTGCGGCAGCAGCAGGACGGGCGCCTTCAATGTCAGATCGTTGGGTGTCCACAGCACCTTCGCGGCGTAGTTGACCTCCTTCAGCTTCCGCTCCGAGCCGCTGGGGTTGAAGTGCGCCGTATAATAGATCTTCGTCAGGTGCCCGCTGGATGCGTAGCCCGCCACCAGCTTGTTCCCGTCGAAATGGTCCTTGCATTTGAAGCCGGAGCGCCAGTTCCCGTCAAATCCCGCGTCCCCCACGTAGCCCATCAGGATCAGCTTTGTGCCGTTCCACCAGTGCAGGTATGCGGTGGGTTTCACTTCGGGGTCGCTCCCGTAGCTGGCGTCGTATTTCTCCGAAAAAACGATCTCCTTCCATTTGTCCCCCGTGTCCACGTCGGTGATGGCAAATACCTGGCCCAGGTCGGGCAGGCCGATCGTATACTCCGTCCCGTTGATCGTCATTTTGGAGTTCGATGTGCCCGCCTGGAAGGTGATCTCTTCCTTGGTGCCGTCTCCGTTCAGGTCTTCCAGCGCCTGTTTCTGGTAGATGTCAAACGGCACGCCCCCCGCACCGGCCTGGTCCGCGATGTCCGAAATGAAGCCCTGTGCCGTCTCGGTCGGGGAGGGTGTCGGGGTGGTTTCCGCGCTCACGGTCGGGGTCGGGGTGGGTGTCGCGGTTGGATCCGGCGTCGCAGTCGGGGAAGGGGAAGGCGGCGGCGCCGAAAAGCACCCTGTCAGGATAATGGCAAGCGTTATGGCCACAATGGCTGCAGTCAGTTTCTTCATCATTGTTTTCCTCCTGCGTTTTGAATGGTTCCGCAGATAATAGTTTGAGGAGGTCATTCGTTTTCTGTCGCCTGTTTCTGCATGAATGCTTCGAGGTCTCTTGGATCGACCGTAGGATGGGCTGTATGGATGCTGGGATATTACCGGTATTATTTTACGTTATTTCTGTTCTGTTTACAATATGGCCTGTTGGCAGGAGGCCCTCGGTCTCCCACGCAAACCGTCGTTTTCTCTTGTCAGCATGGAAAGGGCATATTCCCGATGCCCGGAGGCCCTGTCTCTCTTCGCAGCCACAATCATCATATATCATTTGCATGGCATCCCTGTCTGGAGAACTGCCGTCGCGGGCGTTGCAACGGAAATAATGAACATGTGTATTGTGACGGGTAAGGGTTGACCCCGAAAAGCTCTGCAATCCATGTCCGAAGGGCGCCCCTTAACTGTCTAACTGTTGATTTTCAATTGAGACCCCCCGCAGGGCATCAAGACCATGCCCGAATGGGCATACTTGAATTGTACATTGTACATTGTACATTGTACATTCTACATTCTAAATTATAATTTGCCCCCGCAGGGCATCATAAATCATGCCCGAAAGGGCATACCTGAATTATACATTATTCATTATTATTAATTATAAATTATACTTTACCCCCGCAGGGCATCATAATCATGCCCGAAAGGGCATACCTGAATTATACATTATTCATTATTAATTATAAATTATACTTTGCCCCCGCAGGGCATCATGATCATGCCCCAAAGGGCATACCTGAATTGTACATTGTACATTTTACATTGTACATTGGTTCAGCACACGTCCGAGAATTCCATCTGCACCCGTTTCTCCAGGTCGTACCCTTCCACCTGCACCATCGTCTGCCCCTCGTCTATCTTCTGCGCCGGCAGCTCGATATGAAAAGTGCTCCCCTTCCCGGGCGCGCTCTCCACCCATATCCTGCCCTTCAGCAGTTCCACCAGGGACTTGGTCAGCGCCAGTCCGATCCCGGAGCCTTCCGTCTTCCGCGTCAGCGATGTGTCCACCTGTGCAAACCGGTCGAAGATGATGCCCAATTTTTCCTTCGGGATCCCTTCCCCCGTGTCCGCCACGCTGATGTGCACGCCGTCCGGCTTTCCTTTCAAGCATACATGGATGCGCCCGCCTCCTTTGGTATGTTTCACCGCGTTGGAGAGCAGGTTCATCATGATGCGTTCGAGTTTGTCCCTGTCCGTCGCCATCACATAGCCGATGGATTTGGTCTCAAATTGCAGGTGTATTTCCTTATCCCTGGCATAGTCTCCCACCGAACCGGTGATCTCCCGTATGACGGGTACGATATCTGTATACGCCAGGGCGGCCTTCATATACCCTGCGTCCAGTTTCGTGATGTCCAGCAGGTTCATCACCAGCCGTGTCAGCCGGTATGCGTTCTGCGTAGCCGCCGCCACATATTCGTTCACCTTCGCTTCGTCCAGCCGGTACAGCTTCAGCAGCTCCAGCTGGATCAGGATGATGGAGAGCGGCGTTTTGAGTTCGTGTGATATGTTGGTGAAAAATTCGGTCTGTATCCGCATCCTGCTCAGGTATTCCGCCGTCTTGTGTATCTCCTCCTGCGCGCGGATGCGGTCCGATATATCTGTGGAAAAAAGGGTCACTGCCGTTACCACCCCGTCCTTGAATACGGGATAGAACCGGTTGTGAAATGTCTTGCCGTCCTTGTTGTCATCGAACGTGGCAGCTTTTCCCGTTTCAAATACGCTGATGAACCGCCTGCGCCGCTGGTCGTACAGGTCTGCGTATTCTTTCTCCGGTATGTATTCGGTCCATTTCCGGCCGATGATCTTTTCCATCCTGTTCCTGTACCTTTTGGCAAAGCTTTTGTTGATATTCAGGATCGTACCGTTTCGGTCCAGCATCATGATGCCGTCGCTCGTGGAGTCCAAAAGCAGCTTGTTTCTTTCCTCACTCTCGTTCAGTGCCTCCATGCGCACCTTCCGTGCCAGTGCATTGCTCAGCAGTTCTGCAAAAAGCCGCATCATCGTCTTTTCAGAGTCGGACCATACCCTCTCTTTTGAAAGGGTGCTCACTGCAAACGTGCCATTCACCTTTCCTTCGAAGGATAGCTTGAATACGATCACCGCTCCGGAGCCGTCTCTGGGGATCTGGAGTCTGTCCAGGCTGTCTTCCGGCAGCCCCAGGAGATCGGCATATTCCATATATTCATCGTTTTTAAAAAGCTGTATGATTTTTTGCACTTCGGCCGCCGGCAATTGTTCTTCTTTTGCGTATCCGTTTTGGTCCGGTTTATCATCCCACGCCACCACGCTTGAGAGCCTTTCCTTTTGCCAGTCATAGTGGTACATGTACACCTGGTCGGCCTGTACATACCCGGCGATCAGCCGCAGCGCGTCCCGGATGGACTGGTCCATCCTTTCGATGGGCGCATTGATGAAATCCTGCGCCAGTTTCATCACCGTCTGTTCAAATTCCAGCTGCTTTCGGAGCGACCCGGCCAGTTCCGCCGCCTTCTGCTGTGCCAGCCTGCGGAATGTGATGTCGCGGATGATGTACGTGCTCGCGATGCCGGATTCCAGCTTGCGTATCGTCACCGAAAGCTCGATGGGAAAGGTCCTGCCCTCGTGGCTCAATGCCTCCATCTCCAGCGTTTCCCCCTGCAGGTCGTGGGTGCCGGATTGGACGAACGCCCGCACGATTTCCCTGATCCTCTCCCTTTCAAGCTCATTGCCCAACATGTCCAGAAAGGAGGTCCCCCGGATGTTGTCTTTCGTCAGCCCAAAGAGCGTGGACGCAGCGGAGTTGCTGTAAAAGATTTTGAAATTCTCGTCCACCGACACGATCGCGTCGCTTGAGGACTCCGCGAGGCTCCTGTAGACCTGCTCGGCGTCTATAAAAAAATCGTTTGCGATCTCATAGTTTGGCCCGTGTAATTCCGTTTGCTTCCGAAGGCTCAGGATGCAGATGATGAAGTAGACGCCCCCCAGGTATTGGTCGGCTCTCGCTATCCAGCGGATCGGGCTTTCCGGGTCTGGCTGTATGACCATGGCGATGAGTCCCGCCGTCAGCATGAAGAGCGCGGCTGCATACCACAGGAAATAATCCTTCCGCTGCATCAGGTACAGCTTGCTCATCAGCACCGCAGAGGTGAAAAAGAACGTGATCGCCATCCCCAGGATGATCTGACGTGTCAGCGTCGCTCCGATCTGCGCATAGAACGGCGGCAGGAGGCCGAAATAGATGATCATGATCACGCCCGCCATCAGGGCCACGATTCCCACCGTCGTGAGGATGATATTGATCTCTCGGTATTTATACAGTTTACCCTTTTTGGTGCCCAGCATAGTGCCTGTGAGCAGGAATATGGAGGCGATCAGCGCGCTTACGTTGTGTATGGTGGTGGATAGATTCAAACCGTTGGCCATATGTTCCATAAAGCCTGCGGCAGTTGTTCCCATGCCGAAGACCAGCAGCCCGCAGTTGAGCAGCAGTGTGCTGGGCAGGTTTATTTTCAGGTATATGCGGTATGTCATGATGACGGCGCATAGGGGGAGCACGCCTGTGAAGAGGGCATTCAGGATCGAGAGCAGCGGTTCGGGTTCATAACCTACTTTCAACTCCAAAAATAGCAGGACGATCACTGCCGGGAAAGACAGGACCGCCGGCATCAGGCTCAGCCGTTTCAACAGGGCCATTCCGTTGCACACTCCTTTGTGTTTCAGTGTTTTGCTGTGCAGTGTGGAACTGTTCGCATGAATTTTGCATGTACGGTAGGGTGTTCCTGCGTGATGTGCTCCTCGTATAAGCTATTCAGATGTCTCTGTGTGGAAATACGTGTTTTGTTACATTATATATCGACCGGTTAGTCCCATGCAATGAGTATCATCGAGCGCAGGCAAGGCGTTCTGCATCATGCTATCCGTTTAGGCCTGGTTATGATCGGTGCATAGGTACAGCATGGCCCTGGCCCCTTGCAGGATGGGAGGATTCCATTATAATGGTAATGATGCGATATCTGTCCGGAGTCTGGACATGGCGTCAGGTTGGATTGAATTGGGGTGTTGTTGGTATGAAGCAGGGAAAAGGCGGCGCGCGCGCCCGCAGTGATAAAAGGGCCGAAAGAAGGCGGCGCCTGGTCGCCATTGTTGTCGGCGCCATCGCCCTCATCATCGCCCTGGCCATGATCCTCGCCTATATCCCCGGCATCCAGTCCTGCAGCGCCCAGGCATCTTCATCAGTGCCGGTTTCAGTCGTCACTGGATGCTGATTATACCCTTTTCCGGTCTCTCCGCGGCATTCCGCCCTGACCTCTGCTTTGAATAGCCTGGTCCTCCATGTACGGCAGGGAACGCCGCTCAAACGGCCCGTAAGGGTCATATAAGCGTCCCGTCCTGGTTGCCGTCTGTATACGCTGGAACTGTCCTCAGGTGTACGTCTGCTGTTTGAACCATGCCGTCTTCAATTGTCTGATACTACCACCCACGTATGGTAAGGGCGGCCGTCTAATCGATCCGCAAGGATCGTATGCAGCCGCCCAAGGTGTCGTTTACATTAGATTGTACTATCGCCGCAAGCGGTGTGGATGGCTCTAGCTCTCGTCGGTTAACGTTTTCTTGCGGCGATCCAGGGTGGCCAAACGACCAAAGGTCGTATGTACAAGGCGAAGCGAGCATTAGGAAGGAGGTGCTACCAGTGGTAGCATTTGTAGACCGGAGGCTACTCCGCACTGACTAGGCGGAGCTTCAACGAGTAATCGGCCATTCTGGGAAGCCGCATGTTAGTGTCTCGCGGTCTGGGTCAGCCTGTATATCTTCTTCCCCACATCCACGCATCCCATCACGATCGCGAAGATCAGTACGCCGAATACCACTTTTTCCACGATGGAGAGGATGTTCCGCAGGTCTGCCATGGCCATGTTCCCGTGGTAACCTTCCAGTATGGCTTGCGTCGGCACGATGGACGGCCCCGCCAGGATGATCGCCGTCACGGCTATCCCGAATATCGAGAGCAGGATATCAGCTATCCGTGTGCCGATGTTCCACCTACCAAAGGAAAGCACCACGCTGCTCAGCGCGATGGAAGCCGCCCAGGAGATGTTCCACAGCACCACGTAGGAGCGCAGCGTGTCGTTGATCACCGGTATGAAGCTCCATGTCCCGTTCACGTCCGTGTAGTAAATGCCGATCCTGTCCAGGAACACGTTGAAAAGGACGATCGCGATGGTGGAAAAAACGATCCCCGCGATGACTTCCCCGTATTTCATCGTGTCCTGTTTCGCCGGCACCGGCTGCATCTTTTCCGGGTTCCAGCTGTATTCCTTGTTGAATCCCTTTTCAAGTCCTTTTTTCATGTCGTTCATGGCACTTTTGAATTTTTCCCTGTCCTGCTTCTTTGCGCGTTCGATGATGAAAAAGATGATCGTTACCGCGCCCACCGCGCTCAATGCCCCCGATATGATCCCGCCGAAAAGCTGCCCGATCGCGGGCCAGAAATTCCCGTACGGCCCCGTCTGCACCGCCTGCACGATGAACGCGAGCAGTACTGCGAAAAGCATCACGCACAGGATCACGGTCAGGAAGATCCGGTAGATCGGGAAAAGCTCGGGTCCCACCACATACTGTGTCCAGTCGGAATACCGGGCCGCCACCTCTGCGGGCGATCCCATCTCTTTCAGTACCGCCAGGATGTCTTCTTTTGTAGGCGTCCCGCCTTTTCCCGCCTTGGCTTCCAGTGCGTCCTGTATCAGCGAGCGTAATTCCTTTATGATATCCTCCCGCTGCTTCCCCGGCAGACGCCTGCCCACCTCGTACAGGTACCGTTCGATATACTCATTGTTCTCCATTGTCTGGACCCTCCTCGTCCTCGCCCAGCAGACTCTGCGTCGTTTTGACGATATCCTCCCACTCGGCTTTGATTTTGTTGTATGTTTCCGTCCCCTTCCCGCTCAGCACGTAGTAGCGCCGCGGCCGGGAGTCTTCGATCTGCCAGCTCGAGTCCAGCAGCCCCTGCTTTTCCAGCCGCCTCAGCAGCGGGTAAAGTGTCCCCTGTTCGATCATCAGCCCTTTTTCCGAAAGGCATTGCACCAGCGAATACCCGTATTGCGGCTTCTTCAGCTGGGATAGCACGTTCAGTACGATGGTGCCTCTCCGCAGCTCCAGTATGAGCGCATCCAGGTTTTCCACTTCTTCACCCATTTTCCATCACCTTTGCTTTCGCTTGTATATTACTATGCGCCATACACTATTGTCAATACTTAATTATTCATTGTTCCGGATTATTTATTCCGTTAAAATTCACAACCTATATTTTCTTTTTATGGTAATATTCCTGCCGTTATGGTATGATGTTGTGCAAAGGAGGTCGAAAGGTATATGAAGTTCACCGAAGATGTCTATGCCCTGGAGTCCACGCGGGGTAATTACGCCTATCTCATCCTCGGCCGCGAAACGGTCCTCATCGATACCGGCATGCCCTGGCAGGGCAGGAGGCTCCTGGCAGAGCTTCAGTCTCTCGGGGTCCACCTCCCGGATATCCATGATATCCTTTTGACCCACCATGATATTGACCATATCGGCAATGCCGCCCTTTTGCAGCGTCTCACCGGCGCCACCCTATGGGCCTCGCAGGGGGATATCCCCTATATCTCAGGTGAGATTCAGCGCCCGGGCGTAAAGCGCCTCTTCGCCTCCCTCGGCAAAAGCCGCATCCAGGGTGTCCAGCCCTATCCTGTGAACGGTATTGTGGGCCACGTAAAAGTGATCCCGGCCCCCGGCCACACCCCCGGTCACGTCTGCCTGCTCTACCGGGATGTGCTTTTTATCGGGGATCTTCTCACCAACCGCGGCGGTTCCTTTGCCCCCATGGCGTCTTATATGAACTGGGACAGCGCCCTTGCCCTGGAGTCGGCCAGGAAGATCGAATCTTTGGCCTTCAAATGGGTATGCCCCGCCCACGGCGCCCCCGTACAGCGCCCCGAAAACGGGCTCCTCCTCTCCCCCGCAGGCTGATCGGTATGCAGCAAATATAGATGCATGCATTGGCAATGTTTGGGGCATGGCTAAAAAGCGGATGTATCGGCTGTGAAAGGAGCCGTGCCTTTTTTATGCGCTATACGAAATGGTTTACTTTTCCGAATGGATTTATCGGCTTCACCGCTGCCCGTTTCCAGGGCCACTGCCGCCCGATCCCTTATGGACAGGGATCGGTCGAGGAAACGCAGCCTCTTCAGCAGGATGAGGTTTCAAAAAAGCCGGATTCAATGATGACCGGTAATGATCAATGAAGAGAGGGTGCCTGCCCTCTTGATTATTTTATTTTTGAAAATGTATATCAGCCCGCAAGACAGTGCCAGGCACATGCTTATCGGTCTGTTCTTGAAAATCTCAATCAGTTTGAACCGTTTGCATGTTTAGAATTGTCCGTTCTATACTGTAGGGGTCGATGCCTACTGTAAAGCCCCACATGGTTTACACTTTGTTCGGGGACATAGCTTACATTTCCCCTACGTCAAATTCGCTGAATTCTTCGCGAAATAAACACCTTTTCTTGCTCATCCACCTTCGCTATTTCATATCCACCATAACGGATGCTCAGTATCCCGTCTTCCGCACATGGTTCGATTCCCACATACTTGCCGATAAAAGATTCACTTAAATAATATCTGTGTCGATCAATGCTCAAATATCCTTTGCAGTTTACCTTGCGTAAGCGGCTTCCATTTGCGTATTCAGGTTCATTCAGTTTATCAGGGTATTTCCTCTTACTTTGTCTGTACCGTTTGGCCGGCACTTCCAAGCCCAATGACTCGTGCGGCCTCTCATGGTTATATTCATACCGCCACCGGTCAAACTCCCTTTGTGCTTCTTCCACATTTTCAAACATCCTTCTTGATATCAGCTCCGCTTTCATTGTCCGGTGGAACCTTTCTTCTTTCCCCCTTGTTTGCGGATGATATGCCCTTCCGTGGATAGGCAGTATATCCATTTTCATAAGCCATATTTCAAACGGTGTATATCCGTCCTTTGATACCCATGGGATGCCGTGATCTGTTAATATCGTCTCGGGAAGGCCGTATTCCCTGAATACCCTTTCGAAGCTCTCATTTACCCCTATACTTTTTATACTTTCTTTCCCATCCACCGCCAAGGAATACCGCGAATGGTCATCCAGTACCGTAAGCGGATAACATTTCTGGTTGTTCTTCATCAGAAACTCGCCCTTGAAATCTGCCTGCCATAGTTCATTAGGTCTCTCCCTCTCAAATCGTTGCCATGCCATATGCTTTTCTGATTCTTCCACGTTGATCAGGCCGTTCCGCTCCAAAATTCGGCCTATTGTACTTGCTGCCGGTAACCCCTGATTTCCTCGGTCCTCCAGATACCTTTTTATTTTTCTTGCATGCCAAACCGGATGATCTTCCCTGGTCCCAATGATGAGATCCTCCATTGCTTTAGATACCTGGTTCGGCGAGTGAAACGGTCTTCGGCTTCTATCCGCCATTCCTTGCCCGCTTCTATACCTCTCCACCCACTTATATCCCGTTACACGGGATATCCCGTATTCCCTGCAAATTTGGCTAAAACTATGTTCTTCCGTGATTAGTTCCGTGATAAATTCATGTCTTTGCTTCACTACAGTTTTCTCCTTCCAGGGCATACGGCTCATCTCCTTCCACCTTATGCCCTAATTGTATTGAAAACTGTAAACTATGTCCCCGGCTTTTTTGTAAACTATGTTACCAGTCTATACAGCCTACATCGACCCAGTCCTTATGAAACTGCGTCTATAACTTTTCGTAACAAACTCTTTCCCGTCCCTGCGGCGGTTCAGAATGGCAGCGCGAGTGGCGCGTTTTACGATGTGCAACGATGATTGGAAAATCTATGTGCGAAAAGTTGTTCGATTCTGCAGAAAGCGCTGCAGCATCCCTATCCTATTTTGTTATCGTTACAGGCCCAGTCGCCCGTTCCCGCGGCGATCCCGAATGGCAACGCGCGCGACGCGCGTTTGACAAGGCGAAGCGAGCATTAGGAGGGAGGCGCAACCAGTGGTTGTGTTTGTAGACAGCGCTACTCCGCACCGACTAAGCGGAGCTTCAACGCAGTAATCAGCCATTAGGGGCAGCCGCATTATTCGTTTTTACCAGTAGCGGTATCTATCCTCCTCCTCCGGATCCATATACTCCTCAAACGTCGTGAAAAAGTATTTGAACGGATACAAAAGGATCCCCAGGCCGAAGATCAGGCTGTAATATCCGGCCGGTATCTGCAGCGACATCGCCGTCAGCAGGCACACGATCCATGCGAATATGTATAGCGCCCCGTATGCGGAGTGTTCCGCCTCTGTGTACCGCCTCCCTGTCTCGTTGTTGACGTAATACTGTTTCCGGAAGCCCAGCCGCTGGAAATAGTAATCGTTGAAACTCAGCATCTCTCGCCTGCTCTTGCGTACCTCCCGGAATAGCTCCGTATTCCCCTGCAGTACATCCGAAAGCTTGCTGTGGATCTCTGCCGCCAGTTTCTCCAGCCGCTCCGCCAGGATGTCTTCATTTTTGGCCTCGAACATGTACTTGTTTGCCTCTGTGTCCTTGAATTTCAGCAGGTCAAGCGCGTCATAGTAGCGGTTGGCGAGGTACCGGTGCCCGATCTCGATATAGATATGGCAGAGGCCCGGGAAGTAGACGATGCGCATATAAATCTTTCTGGATTGGTATAGTGCATACGTGTCCCCGCGTTTTTTGCATCTGAACCCGTATTCGCCGCACAGGAATGAAAAATGCTTTGTGACAGCCTCCGTGAACGCCTTTTCCTCCCAAAATCGCATTTCTTCCGCTCCGTTTTCTTTGCTTTTATCATAGTGTTTCATTCCTGCGGAAAACGGATTCACGCCTTGTTCAATGTTGGAAGAGCATACATGGATTCACTCATATCGGTGCTTGAACGTCTGCATTTGTTCGGGTGCCTGTGGGATGCCCACGATTTGCCTTGTTTGAGCAGGGTCTGTTCGTGTTATATTTTTTGTGATTATTTTTTCAGGGAGAATGATATGAAACGGTTTATATGGTTGCCTTTGATTTTGATCCTGGTATTGTCGGGCTGTGCGGCTGCTCCCGCCTCATCGGCGAAATCGACTGCGCCTGCCCCGTCCATAACGGATCCTTCATCACCGTCGGTGACGTTGACCCCGCCCCCTGCGGCAGGGACTGCAGGCTCAATGCCCTATAAGGAGTATGGTTCAGTGGTAGCAGGTGAAGCGTACCGGCTCATGACGCCCGCAGAGGCGAAGGAACTTATCGCGGGTCCGGGCGTGGTCCTGCTGGATGTGCGCACAGACGAGGAGTATGCATCCGCGCATATCCCCGGCGCGCTCCTGCTCCCCTATGACCGGATCGATGCAGGAACGGTATCCGTCATCCCCGCGAAGGATTCGGTGGTCGTGGTATACTGCCGCAGCGGCCGCCGCAGCGCCATCGCCGCCAAAGCCCTGGCCGCCCTGGGCTTTTCCCATGTCTATGACCTCGGCGGCATCCAGGACTGGCCGTATGATACGGTCTCCGGGAAATGAATGCATCAGGCCTTGAACGGGCTGCAGTGAATAGCCGCCGTCTTCTGCTTTGCCTTTCACCCGGGAGCATTACCTCCCGGGTTTTTGCTGTTTTTTGCAGGTTTAGTGCTGACACTTGATAATTTTTCATATGGTAATCATCATACAGGTATGGTAATATATTGGCTTGTTACCGGTGTTGTCTCCCGTGTAACGTGTTCGACACGGGCAGGGCATCACCGGGTATAGGGTGCGTTTTTTGATTTTATATAATTGATTTGGGAGGAACAGAAAATGAAAAGAATCACCGTCACCATCGCTGTGATGGCAGCCGTACTGCTCCTGGCTGTGGGGCTCACAGGGTGCATAAATGTGAACCTGGGCGGGCTCGGCAGCATCATCGGCAACGGCGTCATGGAGACCCGCGAGGTCACGATCAGTTCAGCGCTCACCGGCGTGCGGAACATGGGCTCGTTTGATGTCCTGATGGATCCAAGCCTCAAAGGCAAGGCTGAACTGTCCGGGGAGCAGAATATCCTCGACCAGATCGACGCCCGGCAGGATGCATCGGGCGTGTTCATCATCTCCTGGAAAAATGGTATCAGCATCTCCACGTCCCGCGGCGTTCAGGTGCGCATGCCCGTGATCAGCGGCGGCACGGTTGAGATGTCGGGCAGCGGCAGTATCCGTCTTGCCTCCGGTGCGGTGCTGGAGAGCAGCCGTTTGGATCTGCGCCTGAATGGCTCCGGCGATATCGAGCTTGCGGTCTCCGCATCGGATATCACTGCCAATATCAACGGCTCGGGGGATATCCGTGCCTCGGGCTCCACGAAAGGCCTGAAAGTCTCCATCAACGGCTCGGGTAGTTTTGATGGATTTGACCTGGCATCATCCACCGTAGAAGTCAGCATATTCGGCAGTGGTGACGCCAATGTGGATGTGTCGCAGTCCCTCACCGGCAGCGTGAATGGCTCGGGGGATGTTACCTATTCAGGCAGCCCCGCCACGGTCAATGTCGGCGGTATGGGTAGCGGCGAGGTCCACAAGCGCTAGGCCTTCAACGAGATTTATGCAGGCTCCTGTCCATGGGCAGGGGCCTGTTTTTTACTGTCGCATGTGCCCCCTCTCATGTGCTTGCGCCAATCTTTCGATACTTCATAGGGGATCTCGTTTTCCCCTCCAAAAGAATGGAATGTTTGCGATAGGCGGATTTGTGAATGAAGCTCAAACGTCGTTTCAAGCCCTTTATCCCTCCCCTTGCCTTTCTCGCGCTCACGTCCCGTCTATGGCAGAGTCCCGGGGAGTTGGCCCGAAAAGGAAGTGGAGCACTATATCCGCTCCCGCCTTCCCTGATCGTGAGAGCCTTACCAGAATTTTTTGAACATAAACGGAGGTATTCCCATGGAAGTAAAAAAACGGCCCCGGCCCGTCGCTGTCTGTATCGCGCTCGTTCTTATGGCGCTGTTTTTCGTTGCGATGATCGTATTCTTTATCATATCCGGTTCCAGGCCGGACGGGAGGATCTCCTCCGCCATCAGTTATGACGGCGCCGCCTTGCTATGCCTTTTCGCTTTTTTCGCAACCCTCTTTGCCTTTTTGGGTTTAGGATCCCTGCGCCGCCGCATGCTGGCCGGGCGTGCCGACTGTATCAGGCTGTCCGGCAAGGTGTTTGTGAATGACTGCACGAAGGATCAGTCTCACGCGAGTCCCGCTCCGTTTGTCAGCAGCCTGATCCCCCCCGGTATGCTGGCGGAAAAGGAGGAGGATGCCGACTACATCCTGGATGTGATCTGGTCTGTTGCACAGGTGGGGAAATACGGCTCCGGCCATAGCGGTTATTCCCCCGCTGCCTTAAAAAGATCCTGCACGCTGCGCATCCTGGATTGTCATTCAGGTGGGAAGAGGTATCGGAATATCGGCGAACGGGAATTCAATAGCGCTCCCCCGCCCGAAAAGATTTTTGTAGGGTATGGCAACCGTCGGCCGTCCATAGGGGATTGGCCGGAGGACGAGATCAGGGAATATGTTCGTTCCTGTTTGCCGTAGGCGCTTCGTTCCGGTTACCCCGGGCAATCGGTCATTTGCTTTATGACCCCCGCTGCAGATACGGGGGCTTTTCCTATCCCCCGCTGTGACACTGCTCATATGGGGCGAATACTATGATGTATAACATATGAAAAGAGGGTATTGCGTTATGCCCAATAATCTTGTGATTTCAGCAGAAAGTAATCCCGTCTTTGCGCAGGCCAATGTGCTGGAGTATACCGAAAGGGCATCCGAGTTGGGCAGGTTGTACTGCATCAGCACGGGTCTTCTTTCAGTAGCTTCCAATAACTATCTGTGCGTCCAGCTCACCAATCCGGCCAATGCCGGTATAGCATTGTACATTGCGACGGTCTCGGCAGGCTCCGCCGTTGCCTCCACCATGGAAATCTTCCGGAATGCCACCATGGCTTCCCCTGCCCCCCTCACGCCCAGGAACAGGAACTGGTCGTTCTCCGACAGCAGCCTTGCTACCGGCGGCTATTTGAACCAGGCCGCCGACCCCACCACGGGCGGGATATTGCTGGCTTCCCTTGTGCAGACCGGGGGGCAGACGGTCAGGGAGTATAACGGCCAGTTCATCCTCCCCGGTACTACGTCCAATAGGACGTTTTATCTGCGCCTTGTCAATACCTCCAACCAGGCCAATACCATGTCCGCTACCATCACCTGGTGGGAGTGTCCCAATAACGTCTCCCCGTGATAGGCTGCATCTTTCCGATCGTATCCTCGCTGCCTGATTGTGTACCCTTGACCGCCGTGCTCGTACCGGGTTTACAGGCGGCAAGACCAGCTGCGTAATGCGCCGCTCCTTGCCATGATCTGCACACTGTTTTGCAGGATGGTTCCCATCGCACAGCTAGTGCCACGGCTATGTAAAATTCGACAGCATTCCTGATTTTGCATTGTATTATTTATGTATTAGTTATAAGATGTTGATGATTGGTTATTATCTTCCAATTGGCCCCTTTCTTGTAGAGGCCCGCATTTGAGAATATCCCCCATCTGTATGATATCCGTTATTTGGCCTTCTGTCCCATTCGGCTTTGCCCGGGGTTTTTGTCGTCCGAATATTTATGAAAAGGATGGTAGATCGTATGGCTCGTACACTTCGCAAACCGCTGGTCCTTTTACTTTCGGTGATTCTCTGTTTCACGCTCACCTTTGCCGCCGTGCCCCTCACCGCGCAGGCCGCGGATGTGAACGAAGATACCTACAATGATGATGATGTAGCCGCCATCAAGGTTTTCCTCGGTCTGGACTCGGTTACGCCGGGTACATCCAACGCCCAGATGCTGGGTTATACCCTGGATGATGTTTCCACCTGGACCGGTGTCACATGGACGGAAGATACGGAAAAGCGACTGAAGGCCATTGCCTGGGGCGGTACTTTCATCGCTGGCTCCCTGAACCTCGCCGGATGTGATTCGCTGGAAACGCTGGATTGCAGCGGTAATGCTCTAACTGCTGTCTATGTGGCAAACACACTGAAGACATTGGATTGCAGCGGCAACGATCTATCCGGCACGCTGGACCTCCATGGATTTACCGCACTTGAAAGGCTGGATTGCAGCGAAAATGATTTGACCGGGCTGGATGTGAGCAATGATACTTCCCTTGCATATCTGGATTGCAGTCATAACAGCTTAAGCACGCTGAGTGTAGAATCGTGCGCATGCCTCACGCAGCTTTCCGGCATCGATAACCGGATGACATCGGTGACCGGCCGCTTGAATACCGGGTATAAATTCCGCCTTTCAACCAGTGAGGATGGATATGTCGCGGTGCGCATAGCTATTGCAGACGTGTATGCGATTGCCGAAAGCAAGCCGGATTCCATTTTCACCAATTGGACTGGATACGGTGTGGGTGTCACAAGCCCGGAATGTCATATCACTGCACCCTACGATTTGGATATTCAGGCGCATTTCGGGCATTCCGTCACCTTTGATAAGAACGGGGGTTCTACCGAAGCTGTTCCCGGCAGCGTGGTTGTTGCTGCGGGTATTTCGGTAACAGTTCCCGCTACCCTGCCCACCCGTGTTGGGCATCACGTGGATGGATGGTACGATAATCCGGAATCCACCGGTTCGGCGGTCGCCTTCCCCTACACGCCCATCCATAATATCACGCTCTATGCCAATTGGGCGCCTGATACCTGTACCGTGGAATTTGTGACCGGCAGCGGCGGCAGCGCGGTCGCCAGCAAGAGCGCAGCGTATGATACCGCCATTACAGCACCCGCGGACCCCACC
>JAEXRW010000009.1 GCA_023454175.1 Bacillota bacterium
GTCACGGTCAGGATCCAGGTGACCCTGGGTACGCTGGTGAAGACTTATAAAGTCAACATCACACGCGTCAAATCCACGAATAATAAGCTCAAAGATCTCAAGTGGGATGCAGGCTCCATGGATTCCGCCTTCAGCAGTGCCGATACCACATATAACCTCACGTTGAATGAGACTGCCTCCACCGTGCATCTCTCGGCGGTGAAGGAAAATGCCTATGCCACCGTGAAACCGGCCTCCGCCACCGTCGTACTGAGCAATCCCGGGGATAAAAAGACCGTGAAGTTCAGTGTCAAGTCCCAGGCGGGCAAGACCCGGACGTATACGGTGAATGTCAAGCGGAATGCTTCCACGCAGGTCAATGTGACCAATATCTGGACCACTCCTACCACATATGGCGTATCTCCTGCATTTAATCCCGCCACATCGACCTATAAGGTCATTCTCCCCGCCAGCGTCAGTTCTATAAAGCTGAACGCCAGTGTTTCCGGATACAAGGCTTCCGTTACTTTGAACGGCAAAAAATCCCCGTATACGGTCAGCCTGAATTACGGGCAAAGCAAGACGGTTGATATTGTCGCCAAATCCCAGACTGGTGCTGTGACCCGATCCTATCGTGTTACAGTCACCCGCATGAACGCGAATGCGGGAACAGACGGCAAGTTCAAAGCTGGTAAGGATATTGCACCGGGTGAATATTTCATCGTATCGGCGACCAATAACGGCTGTGCAGCCGGTTTGATGAATGCCAGCAATAGCCTCATCGGCATTTCAGAGTTCTACACATTCACTATTTTCAATGTCCAATACGGGCAGACCCTGATCATTCCGGTAGTGAATAAGAAACTCATAGCTTCATTCTGCCCGTTGGATAAGTTTCCCGCCATCAGGCCGGACAACTCTGGAAGGTATCCTGAAGGCATGTACAAGATCGGTGCCCTGAGCACCCCAGGCAACATGCTCCCGCCCGGCACATACAGGCTGGTCCCCTATCCGGATTGTGAGGATGTCGCAGATTATATCGTCACCTCCAACAGCACCCATTCGAGCAGTGCCTTTGTTGATCTCACTGCACCCCGGACAGTTACCGTTTCGGCCGGCCAGTATTTGGAGGTCTATGCGGCATATGTCATTCCCCAGTAAGGCTGCTTTTCCCGGCATCCCGTCCTGTCTGGTTTGGTCCAATGGACATTCCTGCAAAAGAGCAGGTTCCTGCAAAAGGAGCCTGCTCTTTGTTTGCGGTTTCTTACCACTAGCCATGCGTCTGCCTATCGATGCCTGTTCCACCCATCTTGTAAGCGTACTCGATATCGTTACAGGCAAGAACCCCCGCGTATCCTGCGGGGGTTCTGCATGAGTATTGTTATGATCCCGTTTGTCGTTTACATCTGTTCATCGGTCGCCTTGTGCTTCTTCTTCCTTGGCAGCATCGGCCCGTCATCCAGCAGCTGCAGCGGCATCACCGATACCACGATGTGCTTGTGCTTCAGCAGCTCCCGTTCGATGAAAAAGCGCGTGTTGTTGTGCAGCAGCCTGTGCCACCACTTGCGCACTACGAATTGCGGCACCACCACCGTGATCATGTCCCCCCGCCTGTAGTCGTACTCTGCGGATTCGATGTATTTGAGCAGCTGGCTCACCACTTTGCGGTACGGCGAATATTTCACGATCAGCGGGATGTCCGTCTTCAGCAGCTTAAATTTTTCCTTGATCCGCGCCGCGTCGTCCTCGTTGATCACCACACTGAAAGCCGTGATGTTGTCCGATATCGTCTCTGCATAGCGCAGTGCGCGCAGGCTGGAGCGGTTGATGCTCTCGATGGGTACGATCACGCGGTTGCGGTATACGGCCTTTTCGATGACGGTGTTCTCCAGCTCGTCGGGTGAGAGGCGCAGCTGCTTCTGCACCGAGTTGTAGTGATGCTTCACCTTCAGCATGCCGATCACCAGCAGCGGCACTACTATGACGACGATCCACGCGCCCTCATCAAATTTCGTGATGGCGATGATGACCACCACCATGGCGGTCACCAGCGCGCCCACCCCGTTGATGGCGGCCTTCAGCATCCAGCGCTTCCCTTTCTGTTTGATCATCCGTATGCACAGGCCTATCTGCGAAAGCGTGAAGGAGGTGAATACACCGATGGCATATAAACCGATCAGTTTGGAGACCTTGGCTTCAAAAGCGATGATGAGGATCACGGCGAAAAGCGTCAGGATCAGGATGCCGTTGGTATAGCTCAGCCGATCCCCCCGCATGCTCAGCTGCCGCGGCGCATATCCTTCCTTGGCCATCACGGAGATGAGGATGGGGAATCCCGTATAGGCGGTGTTTGCCGCCAGGAAGAGGATGATGAAAGCGGAGAACGAGATCACGTAGTACATGAATCCGTTTCCGAATATATTGCCTGCGATGAGCACCAGCATGGCGTCGTTTTCCGTGGGCACCACGTGGTACAGGTTGGCCAGCACCGCAGTCCCGCCGAAAAGGGCCAGGATGATGAGGGAGAGCAGGAGCATGACCTTCTTTGCGTTCTTGCGCCTGGGTTCCTTGAAATTCGGCACCGAATCGCTCACGGCTTCGATGCCCGTCACCGCCGCGCATCCGTTGGAAAATGCCCTTAGCAGCAGGAAAAGCGTGATAGGCGCTCCCGCCGACTCGATGGGGGGCGCCTCTGCAGGCACGCCGCCGCTTGCGTATTTGATGAACCCCGCCACCAGCATCGCCAGCATGGACAGGATGAATGCGTAGGTGGGCAGCCCGAAAAGCTTGGAGGATTCGCGTATCCCGCGCAGGTTGCCGATCATCAGCAGCAGCACGAGCGCCACGGCGATGATCACGGTATACCGTTTGAGGTCGGGGAAGGCCGAGGCCATCTGCGCCACGCCCGAGGACACGCTCACGGCCACCGTCATGATATAGTCCACCGTCAGCGAAGCGCCCGCGGTCACGCCCGCCAGCACGCCGATATTTTCCTTGGCCACCATGAATGCGCCGCCGCCGTCGGGGTAGCTTTCGATCGCCTGCCGGTAGGAGAGCATCAGCAGCACCAGCAGGCCGATGATCACGGCCGAGATGATCGTCATCTGGCCGAAAGCCAGCGCGCCGATGACGGGGATCATCACCATCAGCATTTCCTGCCCGGCGTAAGCCACCGAGGAAACGGCGTCGCTCGCCAGGATGGGCAGCCCCCAGATGACCCCGTACTTTTCGCCGTGCAGGGCTTCATTGGGCAGGGGCTTGCCTATGAAGAACCGTTTGATTTTGCCAAACATACAGTATCCTTCTTCGTTGCTGGCTCGTCGAAAAACGGCTGCTTCTTCCTCTCGCAGTCAGCCGGACTCGCTTCGGCCTGGTTTTGGTTTGATACGCTTTGTCACATACCCGTTACTGTGAAAAAACGTAAAACTAGCCTATAGTATAAAAAATGTATATGAAATATACAAACGGCAAAAAGGACTCTCCGTCAGCCATTTTCGCCCGAATTTCACGTTAACAGCAATATGACAGGCTGTTATTTCTGCTGGTATGCGCCCTAACGCTTTTTTTGCTGAAATGCGCGTTCTGTTTGACTGTAAGTATATAAAAGAGTGCGCTATGGCGTTCTACGACTCCTTTTTCCGATACCATGCACACACTGTGTAGCGTAATCGCTCCAGTTTGGGCTGCATCGGCTGATCCGCTTTCATAACCTTTCGCCATGTTTTTCAAGCTCGTCCGGCATGAACAAACAAGCCCCCGCATTTCTGCGGGAGCCTTGCTGCAGTTTGGATGTATTTATAAAATATCGGTATTTTTACAGCGTCGTGTCTTCGGGCGTCTTTTTCTTGCGCTTGTGCGGGAACATCGGCCCGTCGTCGCTCAATTGCAGCGGCATCACCGCCACCACGATATGCCGGTGTTTGAGCAGCTCCCGTTCGATGAAAAAGCGTGTGTTGTTGTGCAGCAGCCGGTGCCACCACTTGCGCACCACGAACTGCGGCACCACCACCGTGATCATGTCCCCCCGCCTGTAGTCGTACTCCGCGGATTCGATGTATTTGAGCAGCATGCTCACCACCTTGCGGTACGGCGAGTATTTCACGATCAGCGGGATGTCGGTGTCCAGCAGTTTGAATTTCTCCTTGATCTTCGCGGCGTCCTCCTCGGTGATCACCACGCTGAAAGCCGTCACGCTGTCCGAGATGGTCTCTGCAAAGCGCAGCGCGCGCAGGCTGGAGCGGTTGATGCTCTCGATGGGTACGATGACCCGGTTGCGGTATACGGCTTTTTCGATGTTGGTTTTCGAAAGCTCCTCCGGCGTGAGGCGCAGCTGTTTCTGCACCGCGTTGTAGTGGTGCTTCACCTTCAGCATCGCAAAGACCAGCAGCGGCACCACGATCACCACGATCCACGCACCCTCGTGGAATTTTGTGATGGCCACAATCACCACCACCACTGCGGTGACGGCCGCGCCTATGCCGTTGACCACGGCCTTGAGCACCCAGTGCCTGCCTTTATGCTTGATCCACCGTATGAACATGCCTGACTGCGATAGGGTGAAGGAAGTGAATACGCCGATGGCGTACAGCCCGATCAGTTTGGATACGTCGGCGTCAAATGCCACGATCAGGATGACGGAAAAAAGGGTCAGCAGCACGATGCCGTTGGTATAGCTCAGCCGGTCCCCCCGCATGTTCAGCTGCCGCGGCGCATAACCCTCCCGCGCCATCACCGAGATGAGCATGGGGAATCCGGAGTACGCCGTGTTGGCAGCCAGGATCAGGATCAGGAAGGCCAGCGCCGATATCAGGTAATACATGACCCCGTTGCCGAATATCTGCCCCGCCATCATCACCAGCAGGGCCTGATCCCCGGGCACGGCGTGGTACAGGCTCGCCAGCAACGCCGTTCCGCCGAAAAGCACCAGGATGACGATACACAGGAGCAGTAAAACGGTCTTTGCGTGTTTGCGGGCCGGGTCCTTGAAATTGGGCACCGCGTTGCTCACTGCCTCCACGCCCGTCACCGCCGCGCACCCGTTGGAAAACGCCCTTAGCAGCAGGAAAAGGCTCAGCGATTCCGTGGCGGGGGCCAGCACCGGTTCGGGCGGCCTGTAGCCCCCCGCGTATTTGATGAAGCCTGTCACCAGCATCGCCAGCATCGCGAAGACGAAGGCATACGTGGGCAGCCCAAAAAGCTTCGAGGATTCGCGTATCCCGCGCAGGTTGCCGATCATCAGCAGCAAAACGAGCGCTACGGTGATGATCACGGAATAGGGTTTGAGTTCGGGCACCGCGGAGGCGATCTGCTGCACGCCCGAGGATACGCTCACCGCCACCGTCAGGATGTAGTCCATCGTCAGCGCCGCCCCGGCTGTTACGCCCGCCACGATGCCGATGTTTTCCTTGGCCACGATGAAAGCGCCGCCGCCGTTCGGGTAGTTTTCGATGGTCTGCCGGTACGATAGCATCAGCAGCGCCAGCAATCCGATGATCACGGCCGAGAGGATGGTGATCTGGCCGAAAGCCAGCGCGCCGATGGCCGGTATCAGCACGATTAGCATCTGCTCGCCCGCGTACGCCACCGACGATATGGCGTCGCTCGAGAGGATGGGCAACCCCCACAGGACCCCGTATTTTTCGCCGTGAAGCGCTTCATTGGGCAGGGGTTTGCCGATGAAGAAGCGTTTGATCTTTCCAAACATAGTTCTATATTACCTTCCAAAGAAAATTGTTGTCTTTGTTATGCGTTTTCATGCAGGCTGTCGTATACCCTGCGGTATTTCTCAGCCTCGTCCCCGTTGCCCAGCCCCGCGCAGGCCTTGGAAAGCAGCAGGTATATCTCCCCGTCCAGCGGTGTTTCCGCCAGCATGGGTTTCAGCAGCGTGATGGCCTCGGCATGCTGTTTGGAAGCGATCAGGCCCTCCGCCTTCCGTTTGGTTTCAATTGCCGGAGAACATCCGCTCTCCTTCAATTCCGCCAGCACGCTTTGGATCTTGTGGATGGTGAAAGGCTTCTGCAGGTAGGCCACCGCCCCCATGCGCGTGCATTCCACCGCGTTTTTCACCGTCGCGTACGCCGTGATGATGATGACGGGCGTTTGTCTGCCCATCTCCCGCATCCGTGCCAGCACTTCCGTCCCGCTCATCAGCGGCAGTTTGATGTCCAGGAAGATGAGGTCGAAGTCCTGCTTTGAGATGCGTTCCAGCGCCTCCCGCCCGTCCCCGGCGGTGGCCACGGCATATCCCTGCATCTCCAGGCATTTTGCCAGCAGCACCCGTATGTTTTTCGTGTCGTCCACAACCAGCACTTTTTTCATATCTCATCAACCTTTTTAGCCAGCGGGAGCGTGAAGTAGAATCGGCTCCCGGAGTCCAGCTTGCTCTTCACCCATATTTCTCCCGAGTGCGCGCAAATGATCTCCTTCACCACCGAGAGCCCCAGGCCCGTCCCCGGCACCTCGATGTCCTGCCCCTTCACCTGGAAGTACTTTTCAAAGAGCCTGGGCAGGTACTTTTCCGGTATCCCCATGCCCGTATCCTCCACCGAAAGGGTGAGGGTCTCCCTTCCTTCTGAAGCGTTGATGGAGATGGTGTCCCCCGTGTCGGTGTATTTCAGCGCGTTGCTGAGCAGGTTGTTCAGCACCCACGCGATCTTCTGCATGTCCGCCGTTACCTTCGGCAGCCCCTTCTTCAGGTTGTTGATAAGCTTAACGCCCTTTCGCTCCGCCTTGTCGAGGAATTGTTGGCAGCTCTCTTCCGCGATGGTGTAGATGGAGCAGGGCCGCATATGGTAGATCGCCTTGCCGGATTCGATCCGCGAAAGCTCTAGCAGGTCGTTCACCAGTGTGGACAGCCGTTCGCCGTCCTCCTGGATCGCATTCAGTATCTCAGTCTGGTCCGGGTTCAATACGATCCCCGGCTGGGCCAGCATGTCCGCACCCATCAGGATGGAGGTCAGCGGCGTCTTGAACTCATGCGATACCGTCGCCACGAAATTCGTCTTCACTTGCTCCAGCTTTTTCAGCTCCGTCACGTTCTGCAGCAGCAGGATATGCCCGCCGCCCTGCGTCCGTGCCCCCTGTATGCGCGTCGTGATGACGTTGAAGTAATAGCCTTCCTCCTGCGGCAGGTAGATCATCGTCTCCTTCACGTTTTCGCCCTTCACCAGCCGGGAGATGATCTCGTACAGTTTTTTGTTGTTCAGCGCGTCCTTCACGTGCCGCCCCGCCACGTCCTCTTCCCGTATCCCGAAGTATTTCTCGCATGCATGGTTGATGAGGGTTATTTTCAGTTCGCCGTCCGTAACGATCAGCGGGTCCGATATGCTCTTCACGATGGCGAGGGACTTGTTCTTCTCGTTTATCAGCATCCCCGTGCTGCTCTGTTCGTACTGGTTCAGCCGCGCCGTCATCTTGTTGAATTCCCGCGCCAGCGTGCCGATCTCGTCGTTGGACTTTATTTCGATGTGCTGGTCCATGCTCCCCTCGTCCACCCTGGATATCGAGCCCGTTAATTGCGATAACGGACGCAGGAACCGGTTGGCGAAAAACCTGGACAGCAGGAATCCCGCGACCACCGCGGCCGCCGTCAGCGAGATCAGCAGGTACACCGATTGCTGCACGTCCTGCGTCGCCTTGTTCTTGCTGGCAAACATCGCCGTTTCGTTCATGCCGATCAGCTGGTTCAGCTGGGATTTGATCTCGGTGAATAGCGGCGCCACCGTGGAGGTGTAGTATCCGATCGCGGCCTCTTCCCCCTGCCCCTTGCGGATGGCCTGCAGCGCGGAAAACATCGCCACATACCGGCTGTAATTGTCCGCCAGCTCCGCCGCCACCTCGCGTTCCCCGCTCTCGGTGGTGTTGCCCTGCTCGATGGTGATGTATTCATGGGCCAGGCGCTGGTTCTCGTCGAATATCTGTAATCCCTGCGCCTCGTCCACGCTGATGAAAAGGTGCATCGCGCTGTCCTGCCGCTCCAGCGATTCCACAGCCTTGGAGAGCGCGCTGATGCTCTTGTAGTTGTCCGTCATCAGCCCGTCCACCGCCTTCTCGTGGTGGTACAGGTTCAGCACGGATGTCACACCGATTCCCGCCGTCAGAAGCACCAGCAGCAGGTACACCCATGTGATTTTCTGCTTCAATGTCGAAAACATTCTTCTCACAACCATACAGTAACCTAGCGTATAGTATATGAACCGCTCTGCAAATATACAAATCTCCATACTTGGCTTAATTAAGGCGTAATCGGCAGTAAATCCGCGCCCCACGGTGCTGGTCTCGCTGCACATCTATCCATGTGCGTGGTACCGCCCTATTTCGCCTGTAATCGGTTTTCATTTGGTCATTCAAATAGAAGAGCAGGCTCCTTCACGCCTGCTTATTATATGCTTATATGATTTGCAATAAAGGGACGAGCCGGGTCGCGTTCGCGGCACGGCTCGGGACTGGTTTTTTAGGAGGGGTGCCTTGCATACAGTTCGGATTCAATAAAAACGGCCCCGCATTAGGCGGAGCCACGAAAAAGCAGGCTATTTCATACCGGTCAGGCGCACACAGAGCTCATGATTCCCCGGCGGACCTTCCCGTAATTGACCAGGATGCCCATTTTGTCTTCGATCACACGCAGGATGGTTTCATCGGGGACGGTTTCGTCCTTCACGATCTGCCTGTACTGCGAAAGGATGCTCAGCGGGGTAAACCTTCCTTTTTGTGAAAGTATCAGATTGGTGATCACAAACCCGATGTCGTTTTGGCCGGCGGCCAGGGATTGGCTGCACATTCTCTGTACCTCCTGTCACAATATATACATTATAATCATCCATTTTGGATCTGTAAACAGATATATCCAGTGTTTCCGCACTTCAGTTTATGCGCCGCAGGGTCATTTGATACGGCCTTTATGCTGGCGCGGTGGATTCATTCTCCTCCAATGCGGCGCTGGGCATACAGATGCTGGCGTTGCTTTCCCGCATGTTCGCGATGATATCGCAAAGTGAGGCCGCGATGCATACGCCGATATCCTTTTCCAGCTGATCGTTGATGAGGACCCCCTTTTCGCGGTCCGCGCTTTTGAGGAATATGTAGAAAGGCGGCATGCCCTGGGCTTCCTTGACGAGGATATCCACCACCCGGGATACCCTTCCGATCTCCTCCGTGGTGTATTTGTCCTCCGCATCATGGCTTTGCCGGTACAGGTACAGTTCGTCCACGCCAAATTTCGGTTTGCGGTATTCCACGATGGCATGGCCGATGTTGTTTTCCAGGTGGTAGCGCTCCACCGTGTTCAGCGTCTCATGGATCCTGCCCGCGATGATCTTTCGCACGTCCTTCCTTGCATCCTTGGATTTGTTGAAAAAGGTCTCCAGCCACATGATGATCTCCGTGGTGAATGTCGTATCGTCATTCGGCTTGTTTTTTCTTAGGCGGCTGATCCGGTTGTAAAAGCCATAAAATCCTGTCAGGAATTCTCCCGAAGCGCATATATCGCACATTTTGCATGGCTTCCTGTGTCTGTTGCAGTTCTTGGCCGCTTCACGGATCTCCTCGATCTTCGGGTCTGCAAACAGCCTTTTCAGTTCCTGGATCATGTATTGGGTTATGTTGTTGAAATCGCTTGCCGATTTGATATAGGAATAGAAATGCTTCCGGTTTGAAAGGAACTCTTCCAGGAAGGCCAGTTCCAGTGGGCTCTTCCTGCTGTCCGAGATGTAGGCGTGTTTCAATATCGTCAGCAGCCAGTGGTCGTCCCACTGGATCAGCATGTTGGACGCGCTGAAGTTGGAGTACTGGGGCGAAAGCGCCTTCCACAGCCCCGAGATGTCTGTGGGCAGCACCCGGATCGTGCCGGTCTCCGGCTCCGGGCTGCCCAGGTAGTCCAGGGACAGGTCCCGGATGATGCTTTGCAGCAGCGTATCCGTTTTCACCACACGGTGGTGGAATACGATATCCTTGTACACCCGCCACCGCCGGATGAGGAAATCCTCGATGATCGGCAGGTTTTTCATATGGAAGACAAAGATGAAATACGTCCCCGTTTCCTCCGCCACCCTCACCAGCGCCATGGTGGATAGCAGTCGGCTGTAGTTGATCTTGCCCGTGTCGATGCCGCTGTTGCGCGGGTCGCGCGAAGCGTAGTCCAGCCTGTCCCCGTCCATGGTGCCCGATATCAGCGCGTGCAGGCACGCAAAATACGAGTCTTTCTGGTAGCCGAATACCCCGGATTCCGTTTCATACAGGATGGACATCACCATCCGTTTGATCAGGTGGGCATATACAAACTGCTCACACGCTGCCTGCAGGTCATCGTCGGCGTCCTCCAGCACTTTTCTGCGCAGCTCGCTCACGATGGACCTGGTTAGGTCGCAGCCGATGGCCTCGTGCAGCTCCTTGTTTGCGTACCGTTTGAGGATCTCGGTGAAATGCTTCTGCCGGTTGGTATGCCTTGGCAGGCCCGCCACCTTTTCCACCACCGCGTTCAGCGCGTACTCCACCACGTGGCTGAAAGGCGGGTGCCCCAGGTCGTGCAGCAGCGCCACGATGCGGATGGACTGGAGGATCACCTGGTATGCGAAAAGGAACTTGGGCTCTAACCTTGCCGAGGAAATATCGTCGAAGATCGCGTCTTCTACCGTGATCTGCGTCAGTTTTTCTTTCAGCTCGGCTTCCTCGTTCACGCTGTACATTTCATTGAACGTCTGGCTGATCTCGCAAAATTTGAAATCGTCCTCGTCCAGCAGCTTTTCGATCCATGATGTGAAATAGGTATACGCGGTATTGAGGAAATCGCTTTGGTCCTGCGCAGTGGCGTTGCAGATACCATAGTAAAACATCTCTCCGCACAGGTGCATGGTGCCGATGGAGTGCTCAAACCGGCTGGTGTGGTTGGAGGGAAAGGTGAGGTAGACGGTGGAGTTTTGCAATACGCCATGAAGCCTGTTGTACGCAGGCATCGAAATGATCGTCTTTTCCAGTTCGCTGATCCGGATGGTCCCGTGCAGAGAGTCGGTGATGAGGTTGATCTTTTTCATAAGTACCTCGGGTGCAGGGAGCCTCTGTGACATATATTATAATATTGTTTGCAAATCTTAACAATACAAATCGCTCGCCATGATTCGCCAATGTTCTCCCTTGCTTGTATCCTCCGTTGCCCTCTTATATTCCTTCTATTGCCCTTTCGGTATCATTTCTCTCCACTCCGCAAACCGTAGGGTCGGCCCTGTGTGGCCGACCGGTTCTGTTGTTTATCCTAGAACCGCGGGTCGGCCATGTGTGGCCGACTGGTCTTTGCTGTAGAGATCATATAGTATATAATGTTAATAATAGATGAATCTCCTGTTATTTCTTTATGCTGTTAAGCGAGTGTGAGAAAATTGAAATACCCCCAACGGAAAAGATTGCGTTTGAAAGATTATGATTACAGTAAAAATAACGCTTATTATATAACGATATGCACCTACAAACGTCAACAATTGTTTGGCGAAATCGCGGGGGCGGTTTTGTGTGACCGGCCAAATAATCCCGCCGCGATGGTGAATAAATGGTTGTTTGAAATTGAAAATAAATATTCGGGTGTAAATATCCTTAAATACGCTATTATGCCAGACCATATGCATTTCATTCTGTCATTAACGGGGGATCATACAGGGTCACCTCTGCCGTGTATTATCGACTGGTTCAAAACCATGACAACCAACGAATACATCCGCGGTGTAAAAAGCAACCTGTTTCCCCCTTTTGACAGGCATATATGGCAAAGCAATTATTACGAACATATCATTCGCAACGAGCAGGAATACCAGGAAATCTGGGAATACATTGATACCAATACCTTGAAATGGGATGAGGATGCGAGGTTATAGTAAATTAATATCTATTTGATACCGTAGGGTCGGCCCTGTGTGGCCGACCGTTCTATGTCGTCCTGAACAGCCGTCTTATCTCATATACCGTAGGGTCGGCCCTGTGTGGCCGACCGGCTTCTGTTGTTTATCCTATACCGTAGGGTCGGCCCTGTGTGGCCGACCGTTTCTTATGTTGTCCTGTTCAGCAGCTTGATCCGCTGCTCTTTCGATAACACCATCTTCCGCAGCCGTATGCTCTTCGGCGTTGCCTCCATCAGCTCGTCGTCCGCGATGAATTCCAGGCTCTGTTCCAGGCTGAATATCACCGGCGGCGTCAGTTTCAGCGCCTCGTCCGAGCCGGATGCGCGCATGTTGGTCATATGCTTCTTCTTGCACACGTTCACCACCAGGTCCCCGGATTTGGCGTTTTCCCCCACCACCATGCCTTCATACACCTTCGCCCCCGGGTTGACGAATAGCGTGCCCCGCTCCTGCGCGTTGAAGAGGCCGTATCCCGTCGCCTCCCCCGCCTCCCACGCCACCAGGGAGCCGCGGGACCGCTCCGCGATGTCCCCGCGGTACGGCTCGTACCCGTGAAAGATATGGTTCAGGATGCCGTTGCCCTTGGTGTCGGTGAGGAATTCCGTCCTGTACCCCATCAGGCCCCGCGCGGGGATGGTGAATTCCAGCCGGATTCCCCCCTGCCCGTCGGGTTCCATGTTGACCATCTCGGCCTTGCGGGAGCCCAGCTTTTCCATCACCGGCCCCAGGAATTCTTCGGGCACGTTGATGAGGAGCAACTCGATCGGTTCCAGGGTCTTCCCGTTTTCCTCTTTGTAAATGACCTTCGGGCGGGATACCTGGAATTCGTAGTCCTGCCGCCGCATCGTCTCGATGAGGATCGAGAGGTGCAGTTCCCCCCTGCCGGAGACTTTGAATGTATCCGGGGAGTCCGTCTCCTCCACCTTCATGCTGATGTTCGTCTCCACCTCGCGGAAGAGGCGCTCGCGCAGGTTGCGGGAGGTCACGTATTTGCCTTCCTTCCCCGCGAACGGGCTGTTGTTCACGATGAAGTTCATGGAGATCGTGGGTTCGTCTATTTTGATAAAGGGCAGCGGTTCGATGTGTTCCGGGTCGCACAGCGTCTCGCCGATGTTGATGGACCCCAGGCCCGATACGGCGATGATGTCGCCCAGTCCCGCTTCCTCCACTTCGATTCGTTTGAGTCCGGTGAATTGGTACAGCCGGGCCACCTTGACCGGCACCTGCTCCCCGTCGTTGCGGCAGAGTACAGCCTGCATGCCGTATTTGATAGTTCCCCGTTCGATGCGCCCGATCCCGATGCGCCCGATATAGTCGTCGTAGTCGATTGTAGAAAATAGCAATTGTAATGGGCCTTCCCTGTCGCCCTTCGGCGCCGGCACGTGGTTGATGATGGTCTCAAATAGGTCCGTCAGGTCCTTCCCGTCCACCCCGCGCTCCATCGAGGCGTAGCCTTCCCGCGCCGATGCGTACACCACCGGGTAATCCAGCTGGTGCGCCTCAGCACCCAATTCTATAAGTAATTCCATGACTTCGTCGATGACTTCGTGCGGCCGCGCCCCCGGCCTGTCGATCTTGTTGATCACCACGATAGGCTGCTTGCCCAGGCTCAGCGCCTTCTTCATCACGAAGCGCGTCTGCGGCATGCACCCTTCAAAGGCATCGACCAGTAATAGGACGCCGTCCACCATCGTCAATATGCGTTCCACTTCCCCGCCGAAATCGGCATGGCCCGGCGTGTCCACGATGTTGATCTTGATGCCCTTGTAGGAGATGGCCGTGTTCTTGGAGAGGATGGTGATGCCCCGCTCCCGCTCCAGGTCGTTGCTGTCCATCACCCGTTCCGCCACGTTTTCATTCGCGCGGAAAATGCCGCTCTGCCGCAGCATCTGGTCCACCAGCGTCGTCTTGCCGTGGTCCACGTGCGCGATGATGGCGATATTTCGTATGTCTTCCCGTACTTCCACTTTTCTCATTCCTTATATAAAATCAATCTTTTTCGATATTTTTACAACGCTTTATTATACCACTCTTTTCATTGTTGTCAAAAAGAAAGCAGTGTATATCATTCATCAGGTTACAAGGAACGCATTTGACACCTCCGCTTCTTCAAAAAAGCAGGCCCGGTGGTCCGTACCCCGTAAGCATATTCTTGGCTCCACCCGGCGCGCACGCTTGTGAGAGGAGCCGGCGCAAATGTGATTCCAATTGGTCAAATGGAATCACTATGATGGCCGGATGCGGTGTAATCTGTCTGTTTTTTAAAACTGTCAGCTTGCTAATATCTGCAACCTGTTTCCAGTCAATAAACATTTTTACTATCCCTCTAGGTACTCTTTGATGAATTAGCCTCTGTCAAACCGCCTGCAAATGCACATTTGCTCGTTTTATCGTGCGTAGGGTCGTTTGATACGTCGCTTGTCCAGGTCCTATACTTGTAACCGGAATAACTTGTTTTAAGGTGGTCTTGAATATGTTGTGCGCTTGCTGGGAAGGCAGCCTTCCCGCCTCCTGCGCCAGGTGCCGCTACGTGCAGTACCGCGAGGATAACCTGCTGGGCTCCGAGATGTGGGCCGAATGCGTTTTTACCAAAGAGGTCGTGGACAAAGACCAGATCGCATATCATACGCGCCGCAGCCCCAATTGTCCCCTGGCCGAACAAAAGAAATAGGGTCGCCCCTGTTTTATAACACTTGAAGGGCTCGGGTAGGCAGCCAAATGGAATTTGTGCTCTCCCGCAGGACAATAGAAATCATGCAAAGGGGGTAATACCCCTTTTGCATTCCGCAACTGTTAACTATTAACTTTTAACTATTAACTATCTTGGTGGTCTCGCCCCTTCCAGCAATTGTGCCGTGGTCAGGCCAAATGTGTATTGGAAATGCGGCATGTCGATGAGGTTCACCTTCACCGTCTGCCAGTTGCCGCCCCATTCCAGCCCCACCTGCTCCCCGATCCGCCCCATGCGGGTGAAAAGCGCCGTGTCGTTGTAGTCCACCTGCCCGTTCTTCAGCGGCACCGCGTCGAAGGCCAGCGCCCACGTGTGGTACGAGTCCCCGCCCATGGCGTCGGTGACGATGGGTCCCGGCGCCGTCCGTCCCTGCGCGTACAGGCGGTCCTGTTCGTCCCAGCTGCGGAAGACCGATATGATCTTCACGTCCAGCCCGTTCGCCTTCGCCTGCTCCAGGAATCGTCTCGCCAGTGTAGCCACATACGGGTCCAGCGCGTCGATGCTGTTGTTGGTCGGCCGCCTGCTGAAATCGTCCCGCGGGTTGGGGTTCCACATCTGCTGCCGGGTCCGTGGGGTGATGGTCCCCGTCACAGCCAGGCCGTTCACGCTCTGGAATCTTCGTACCGCGTCCGTCGTTTTCGCCCCGAAGATCCCGTCTGCCGGGCCGGGGATGTAGTTCAGCGAATCCAGCTTGCTTTGTACCCGTTTCACCTCGTTGGTCAGCGCCCCCCACGTGAGGGGCCCCACGATGCCGTCGGGTTGCAGCCGGTGCTCCGCCTGGAAGGCCTCCACCGCCTCCAGCGTCTTCTCGTCAAATACCCCGGTGGGCTGCATCCCGTTGAAGGTATAGTTCAGCCCGATCAGGTTGTTCTGCAGTAACCTTACCGACGGCCCTTCGTAGTACCGCCGCAATACGGGAAGAGTAGGCATGTTAACTATCACCTTATCTCAGATCATTTCATAGTCAGGATATGTTGCCTTTGTTTGGATGTGAGTACTTGCGCTTCTTGTGAGGGTTCAATGAAAAACCCCGCAGTTGGCTGCAGGGTACTTCATCGTTTTACCTATATCAGAACGGCGAAAAAACCTAATCTCTGAATACGCTGTCATCCATGGTATCGGCATGCTCGATCTGGTAAAAGTCGATCTCCCATCCGGTCCTGCGGGTGGTGAATGGCAGCATCACGCCGTCCACTTCTTTGTACTGGTCGAAATAGGTGCGGATATACTGCACCAGCGGCGTTTTCACGGTCCGGTCGATCCGCACCGGCATCATGCTTTCTTTGGAGAGGAATACCCGGTTTTCTTTGGTCTTGTCCTCCAGCACGTAGCAGGGCTGCCCGCCGAGCGTCGCTTCGCACACCACGGTCATATCGCCAAGCGCCTTTGGCAGGTGCATCGGGGGGGCCAGCCGGAAGACGTCCTTCCATTCCTCTCCTTGTGCCGCGCTCATCGGCTCTATGCCCGCAGGAGTCTCGATCCGGTAGCGGGTGCCGTCGAAATACTGTTTCACCGTCCCTCCGGGGATGGTGAATGTCAGCGCCCACTTGTCCGGCGCCTTGCACTGCACGGTGACGGGTATCGTGGTTCCCGTTCGTGTTTTCCAGTAGCCCTTTCTCACCTGTGCCTTTTGGGCTTCCATCGCTTTCTCTCCCCCTGCCGCCTGCAGGTGATCCCGCCAGATCTTTTCAGCGGAAACGGGCGGCTGCCCGCTCGCTGCCGTCACGCTCGTCTGGTCAAAAAGCGCCTGTGACAGGGCATGGTTCAGCTGTTCCTCCGGCGCGTTTTCGATATTGCTCAGCACGATGATCACCGCATCGTCGTCGGGAAAAATGCAGATGCGCGAGGTGAAACCTTCGATCAGGCCGCTGTGCTCGATCGTCTTGTGCCCTGTGTTCATCCATTCCCCGCCCGGCCAGATGTACCATCCGTACCCGTAGTTCCCCTCTCCGGGTGTGAACATCTCGTCCAGGCTGGTCTGCGATAGCAGCTTTCCGCCCTGCAGCGCCTGGCTCCACGTATACATATCTTTAACTGTTGAATAGATATCCCCCGCCCCCAGATTGTCCGCAAGCCCGGTCGCTTCCAGTTGGACCAGTCCCCCATGGGCAGTGTAGTTTGAAGGGAGTTCCGATAGCGATGTCACGCTGAAAAGGGTCCCGTCCTGCAGGATCTTCCGGTTGATCAGTCCCTTTGCCAGTTCCTTGCAGGGGGAGAGGCTGGATGAGCCCGTACGCGTCATCCTGAGCGGTCCGAAAACGTTTTCCTGCAGGTACGCCCCGTAGGATTTCCCGGATACCTTTTCCACGATGCACGCCAGCAGGAAATAGCCCGTGTTGCTGTAGCTGAACTGCGACCCCGGGGCAAAGAGCAGATCCGTTTCCTCGATGGTATACCGGCCCTGTCCGTTGTACCTGGTGTGCGTGCTGCGGGGCAGGCCCGATACGTGTTCTAGTAGCTGCCTGATCGTCAGCTCACCCCATTTCTGCAGCTGCGGCAGGTATTTCTTCGCCGGGTCGTCCAGGTCCAGCTTGTGTTCGTCCCGCAGTTTCAGGATGGCAAAGGCGGTGAATTGCTTGCTCATCGAGGCGATCAGGTACTGTGTCTCGGCCTTGTTCTCTGCGTTTGTTTCATAGTCGGCCGTGCCGTATCCTTTTGAAAGCAATATCCTGCCGCTTTGGGCCACCAGGACCGAGCCGCTGAACTGGCCTTCGGCCGTATAGGTTTGCACGATCTGGTCCAGCGCCTTTTCGATGGGCTGGCCAATGTCGCTCTGGCCGGTGCTGCCTGTATCCGCGATGGTGCTCCTCGAGCATCCGGTGGATACCACAGTGAGCAGCAGGATGGCGATTGCCAAGGTTGATATTCTGTGCTTTTGCATGATGCATTTCCTTTCGGATCTTATCGTTCTCTTCCGTCTTTACGCTTGAAAAGAGCGTCCGGCCGCATTCCGATTCCCCGCTCATTCGTACAGCATGTTTTGCATTATACCATATTTTACAATTATATTATATATATTAACTTGACGTCTGCAGGACTGTAGAGGCCAGTCGATGCTGGTATAATGAATACATAAAAGACCGCATGAAATATCAAAATCGCCCTCCCCTTTTCCTGTATCATCCTTTTGTAAAGGTGGTGGCACGCACATGGATTGGAAGGATACCGTCCAGAAAATGATCGATCATATCGAAAGCCGTCTGCGCCAGGAGGGGAGCGTGCAGGAGGTCGCGCGGAGCGTGGGGTATTCCCCGTTCTACTGCTCCCGCGCGTTTTCCGCCGTCATGGGGATCACGCTGAAGGATTACAGCCGGCTCCGCAGGATATCCTCCGCAGCAGTGGAGCTGCGGGATACCTCCCGAAGGATTTTGGATATCGCTGTGGATTACGGCTACTCCTCGCAGGAAGCCTTCACCCGCGCCTTCATCGATGCTTTCGATATAGCACCCGGCGCCTACCGCAGGGTGAAACGGCCCATCCCTCTTTTCCTGCCGCGCCCCGCCGAATTTAATTTTCATGGAAAAGGAGAGATCGTCATGCAGGAAAAATATCTCGGAGCAGTGAAAGTCACGTTCGTGGAAAAGCCCGCGCGCAAAATGCTCGTCTGGCATATGGAGGGCGCGGGGGATTACCACGCGCTCTGCGGCTCCCCCGGTGCGGCCGAGGCCTGGGGCCTGCTGGAGAGCATGGCCGGGACCCTGGGCGGCGTCATCGCGGCCTGGATCGAGCGCGGCGGTGAGACCATCTACGTCTGGGGCGTGGAATTCCCGGCCGGGTGGACAGGCGAAGTGCCCCAGGGGTTTGAAGTGATGGAAGCGCAAGCTTCCCGTTTCGTGAAGTTCTGCCACCCGCCCTACGCCGAGGAGGAACACGAACCCGTCGTGGAGGCGGTCTGGAACAGGAGCGAGACGTACGATCCCGCAAGTATCGACTCCGAATGGGCCGATGACATGCAGCCGATGTACGAGGACGACCGGCCCGATGAAGGCTATATGGTCCTTCGCCCCATAAGGAAAAAGGTATAAGGGAAAGAGGCTTCGGCCTCTTTTTTTAGAGTTGCTGGTCCAGCCAGGTCACATAGCCTTTGAAAACATATACGTGCACCAGCAGGGGCGCTGCCTGAGGGTTCACCAGGTCCGTCAGGTCGACCCATGTGATTGTCTTTTGCCCTTTTCCCTGGCTATTTGTATCTGTGATCATGATGCGGCACATGCCGGTTAAGGGAAAAGATCGGACCTTGGTATTTTTATTCCGGACATATAGGCCGTTTGCATCTGGAGTCACTCCGTCTTCGGCAGCCTTGGCGATCGCGACCGCACCGGTGTACAGTTCCACATAGTCGATATCGATCATATTCAACCCATTTTTGCTGTACATCTTTCTGATATATCCCCAGCTGTTCTCGGTCACGCCCCCCGCCGGGTATACGGGTGCGGCCGGCTCTCCCGGGTCATAGGCCGGGGACAGCTGCTGTGTATTTGCCCATTTCTCCATGTCAAAGTATTTGCTCGCGTTCCACAGGACATAAGCTTCGGGTATGTCCAGTTCGCCGTCATCGCTGCCCTCCTGTTCACAGGCGTAATATATGGACACCCTCGCTTTGTTCTCCAGGGAAATGTAATCTTTCAGGATATCTTTTTCGATTCGCTTGTATTCTTTATCCTGCAGATAGCTGCCTTTCAAAAGGTCGGCATAGGTCAGACTCCTGCCCGTGTTCAGGTCAAAGGCCGTGCAGATTTCCACATTCCCGTCGCCTTCGAAGCAGGACACGTCCGTATCATAAGTGATGGTTAAAAAGTTCCCGAATTCCTTCGCGGTGGCGTATGTGGAGATCGTTGCGTCTTCTGCTGTTTCCCCGTCCAACCCCTGCAGTTTCAGGATGTTCTCCCTGTTCACATACTTCTGTTCAAACGCTGCGATGCTGTTGTTCAGGGTATCTTTCACACCGGGGTTTTGCATTTGTACCGCATGGACGCTGGTGCCGCCGTTCTCGTACCCGTATTCCCCGAAGCCGAAATTCGGCATGTATTTGTCCCCTGTAGTGGGGCCGAATAAGTTGCGGGAACCATTTTCTGCTGCCGGCATTGTTGAGATGAGGGGCAGCAGGCTGTCGTCGCGCATCAGTGGAGTCAGCATGTACGCAAGGTCATCCATATCGACGATAAAATACCGGTACGTGCACCAATCGCGCAGAGCGTTGAAATTGAACCACGGACTGTCGTCATTGAATATGACTTGGAGCGTTGTACTGTATATGCTCCTCCGGATGAAAAAAGTGGGATGGTTTTTTTCAATGCCGGTAAAGGGCCGTTTCAGCACCTCGTTTTCGTCCAACCTCTGCTCCAGCATCTGCCCTGTTAGTTCCTTGTTGAGGGTATCCAGATAATCTGCACCCGCTTTGAAAAGGCCTTCAAGTGTCAAGGGTTTCCGGTTGACGAGATCCAGGCACAGCGTCCTGGAGGTGAAGGAATATGCATCCGGTACAGAAAATTCATCATCCCCGTCGCCCCAATAATAGGTGAAATTGTCGTCATAGTTGTACCAGGCCGTTACATCGTCTGGGCTCTTGTCGCCCAGTTCATATTTCACGATATCCGCGTCCGTAGGCCGGAAGACGCAGTAATCCTTGATTTTGATGCTTAGTAGCCCGCCGATGCCTGATGTTTCCGCAGTGACCTTCCGCATGAAAGTCGCGCCCGGGTATTTGGTCTCCAGGCCTCTCTCCTTGAAAAGCGCTTTGGTCTTGTCGATGGTGCTGGTATCCTTCAGGATCGGGCTGATGAAATCCCTGATTTGGCTTTCCACCCATGTACGCAGTCCTTCATCCTTTATGTTTACAGCCTTCACGGTATCGTATGTGGTGACACAGCCGTCCTGCGTTATGGAGTTGTGTTGCGCTTCCGTCTGGATGGATACATAATACCGCCATGCCCTGCGGGATGTCTTCCCAGTATCGGTCAGGATGGGAGCCACAGAATCAGACGGTGCCGGCGTTGATGATGGAGCAGCTGTTACGCCTTGGGAGGGGGTGGCAGTCGGCTGTGGGTCATATCTGCATCCTCCCAGTGCCAGAATCAGTACCATTGCCACTGCCATGATTGCAGCCAGCTTCTTCATTTCGCTCTCCTGCCGTTTCTGCATGATTTCAGTTATGCCTTGGGTGCCGTTTGGATGGTGTAAAAACAAATATCCCCTGCTGGAGCTACCATGATTATACATCATTAGCCCCGGCAGGGGTATATCATCGTTTTTTCTGGTATCACCTGATCATAGGGTTTACTTCGCTATCGGGCTCGCGCATTGTCAATTGTCCATTCTCAATTGTCAATTGCCTCTCCCCCGCAGGGCGTCCCCCAATTCTCCATTCTCCATTTTCAATTCTCAATTATTTAAGCTTCCCCCACTTCTCCCAGTCGAAGTACTGCTGCCCGCATTCCTGTGACACGATACGCGCCATCCACGCCCGCTCCTCCGTCTTCACGTCTGCCGTGTAATAGAGACATACGCGCCCGTCCCGGTTCAGGTTTACTAAATCTGTAGCCTTTGAACTGATTTTCTCGTATTCTGGGGTTGTGAAATACGCCTTTTTGACCAGGTCCCTCGCCGTCAGCCTCTTCCCTGTATTCAGGTCAAAGCTCACGTCCAGCCCCGCCATCCGCATGTTGAAGGAGATGCGGTAGGAAATCTCCAATATGTTCCCTATCTCCTGTACGTACGCGCTGTACCCGGGTTTGTTTGCCGTCTCTATCCTGTATCCTGCCGATTGCGGGTCCACCCTTGCCTCGGGGAAAAAGAGTGTATCCATGATGTATGCATCGTTCAGGTATTTCCCTTCAAATTCCGCGATCCCCGCGTTGATCTTCTCCATAACTGTGCTGTTTGCCAGTTTCGTAACGCGTACCTGTTTTTTTCCGTTCGTGATGGCGTATTCCGCCAGCCCCAGGTCCGGCATGTACTTTTCCCCCTGTGCCGTGCCGTACATGCTCTCCCCTGCAGGTAACCGGTCCAGCTTCGGCAGCAGCGTATCGTCATACAGGATGGGGGCCAGCATTTTACCCGCACCCTGCTGGTCGGGGCTGATCATCCTGTAGGTGCACCACCAGTTCGGGGCCTCCAGGTTGAACCACGGGTTCCCTTCGTTGAACCCGATCAGGATCGTCAGGCCCCCCGGCCCGTAGTTCTGGATGCAGAAGCAGTCGTGATCCGCGCCCACCCCGCTGAACGGCCGCTTCAGCACTTCGGCTTCATTCAGCTTCATATCTTGTATCCACTTGGAGAGGGCCACGTTCAGCTTCTGCAGCCCGGATTCTCCCCGCAGCAGGTCCATCAGCTTCATGGGCCTGCGCTCTATCATGTTCAGGCATTTTGTTTGGATCCGGTATGCGTACGCCCCGGCATACCGGGTGGTCCCGTTCTCGTCTGAATGCATGAAGGTGTTTTCATAGAAATAGGATAGCCCGCCCTGCCCGTTGTCCCAGCCCAGCCTGTCCCGCTGGATATCCGCATCCGCGGGCCGGAATACGGTATAATCCGTCGCCAGCAGGCTGAATACCCCGCCCGAGGAAAAGGCGTTTACATTCACCCTGCGGAGGAATATACTGCCCGGGTAGACCTTGTCCATACCCTTGTAGGTGAACATCTGACGGGCCTTTTGGATGCCGCTTTCATCCTGCAGGATCCCGTTTGTGAATGCATCGATCTCCCCGTCCAGCCAAGCTTTCAGCCCCGCTTCTTTTATGCCCTTTGCTTTAACTGTCGTATATGTCGTCTTGCAGTCCCCCTGCATCATCACCGTTTCCGGCGTGGTCTCGGTGGGGATGTAAACGAAATGCCGCCACGCCCGTTTGTCATTGCTGGCATTGACGGTCTGTACAGGCAAAGGGGTAGTGCTCTGAGCCGGTGTCGGTGAAACGGCTGCGGCAGTGGTCTGTCGACTGGCTTGTGCGCTTTGGACAGGCTGCGCCGAACCTGCATTTTGTCCGCCGCAGGATGCCAGTAAGAAAACCATGCATATGCAAAGGAATAGATGCCTTGTCTTTCTCATGTCTTTACTCCGTTATCATAAGGGGTAACCGTTAATCCTCCTGTTGTCCCCCCCGCAGGGCCATAGAATCATGCCCGAAGGGCATCCCAAAATGATTAACTATTAACTGTTAATTCTTAATTAATTCAACGGTTTCAGCGTCACGTATCCGCTTTCGTCCGCACACCGCTGCCCATCATCGCTCAAGATCCACCCCAGCAGCTTTCGTGCCGGGCTGCCTGCAGGCGCATCCTTGCGCAGCACTGCAAAATACGCGCTCAGCAGCGGGTACTCTCCCGAGCTGATGGTCTTCTTGTCCGGGATCACTCCGTTCACGCCCAGCAGCTTTGCCCCTTCCCGCACGTACATGTCCGTCGCATAGTAGAATACGGAATACCCAAGGGAGGCCTTTCCCGTTTCATACGAGGCCACTTCCTCCACCAGGTCCCCCATCCCCTCCGCCACCAGGTTGGTGGGCGGTTTCATGAGGGCCTTGCCTTTCATCACCAGCTCCAGGAAGAGCGTCTGGCTCCCCGAGTTTTCAGGCCGCTGGTAGGGGATGATGGCTTCGTCAGGCCCGCCGACTTCTTTCCAGTTCCTGATCTTGCCTTCATAGACATTTTGCAGTTGTTCCATCGTCAGGCTCGTGACAGGGTTGCTCTTGTTCACGAGGAAGATGAACCCTTCCCGTACCACAGGTACTACCTCCAGCTCGATCCCTTTTTCCTTCGCCAGCGCCAGCTCCCCTTCCGATGGCGGCGTCACGAAGATGATGTCGCATTTTCCGTCCAGCAGGTTCACATACGCGTTGTGCGTCGTGTTGTGGTGGATGTATGCCGTAGCCTCCGCGTCCGTCAGCTTCAGCAGCTTCTTTGCGATCCCTTCCGAGAGCGGGATGGTCGCGGTGGAGCCGTCGATGCGCGGCATAACCTCCTTTGTCCACCCTTCGGTAGGCGGGGCGGAAGGCAGCGGCGCGGTGCTCGGGGCTGATGGGGTCGTGATGGGGCTGGGCGATGTCGCTGGCTGTATGGGTGTGCACCCCGCCAGCGCGATTAGAAATAGAACGAAGATTACAGCGGTTTTACGCATGGTTCGTCCCTCCTTGGTTTGACAGACTATAGCTATAGTATTGCACTTAGACTATCATTATAGTCTGTGTTTGTCAACAGGTTCGTCAGCCTCATAAACCTGCTCATCCGGGTTGGTACCAGGGTCAATTGTTATCTGTCTTGATCAGGTTTTCGTCGAATTCCCCTTTGTCGGTCTTCTCCACCGTCTTCCCGTCCAGGCTCATCCGGTAATTCCCTTCGTAATACGGCATCCCGCCCGTATCGTCCAGTCTGTAGTTAAAATAGATCCATCCGTTTTTGACTTCCTTGATGTCCGGGAAGAATACGACGTATCCGGCGTAATCCGCGCCCATCTTCTCGATGATGGTTGCTTCGTCGGGTAGCTTGATCGTGTATTTCTTGACCTGCTCGCAGCCGCTGTCCGCGGTATACAGGGCGTTCTCGTTGAACGGATCGAAATAGATCCGGCCGTCGAACACCTTTATATCCATCTGGTCGTACGGCATTTTCTTCTGATTGCTGCCGTTGAGGCCCATGCGCACCGTTTCCCAGTGCCCGAAGTCCCCGAAAGTGAGGTTCTTGTAGACATAGATATAGTTGCCGGCGAGTATGAACTTGAATCCCGTGATGCCCAGTCCGGTATCGCCGCTCCCGTTCGTTTTCACCCGCCTGATGGGGCACTCGTATTCCTCTTTGATATGGGTCATGTGCTTCCAGTCGGCGTAGTAGATCCATTCCCCGTTCGTCACTCTCATATCCTTGAACATTTCCTGTTTCTCCGCTGCTTCGCTGTCCAGGGCGGTACTCGGTTTGGGAGAGGGTTTGATGGCAGGAGTTGGCGTCGTGGCGATGACCGGCGTTTCCGGTTCCGCAGGGGTCGCTGCCGGTGTGGGGGATATGGATGGGCTGGGTGTCGGCGTGGGTGTCGCCGCCGGGCTTGCCGACGGCACCGGTGTCTCAGTGGGGATCTTGATGCATCCGCTCAGCAGGGCGATGAGCAGCAGGGCAAGCGCGGTATGGATAAGGCCCTTCTTCATATTCGACACGCTCCTTTGATTATACTATTGACTGGTTTGCACCATTATAATCCTTTTCTTTCCAGATGCACAAGCATCTGTATCCATAAAATCCGTTTGTTCCGGCAAGAATACATGCTGGAAGGAGAAGGCAATCCGCTTGCCTGTTTCGCCCTGGCTGTATTATGATATGGTTTTGCAATGATGATGTTTTAAAAGGAAGTTATCGAATGGAAAGCGTATTTTTCAAGGATCTCGGTCTTTCGGAGCAGATTCTGCAGGCCGTGGCGGATATGGGCTTCGAGGAAGCCACCCCCATCCAGGCCTCAGCCATACCCCCTGTGATGGAAGGGAGGGATGTCATCGGCCAGGCGCTCACAGGCACCGGCAAGACGTCCGCCTTCGGTATCCCCGCCATTGAAAAGGTGGATACCGAAGGATCCGCCATACAGGTCCTCATACTCTGCCCCACCCGCGAGCTCGCCATCCAGGTCTCCGAGGAGCTGCGGCTTCTGTCCAAGTACAAAAGCGACGTGAATATCCTTCCCGTCTATGGCGGCCAGCCCATCGAGCGCCAGTTCATCGGCCTGCGCAAGCGTCCCCAGATCGTCATCGGCACGCCCGGACGCGTCATGGACCATATGCGCAGGAAGACCATCAAGCTGTCCAGCCTGCGGATGCTCGTGCTGGATGAAGCCGACGAGATGTTGAATATGGGCTTCCGGGAGGATATCGATACCATCCTGCAGGAGGCGCCGTCTGAACGGCAGACCCTGCTGTTTTCAGCCACCATGCCCAGGCCCATTCTGGAATTGACGAAGTTGTACCAAAAGGACCCTCTCCATATCGCCACCTCCCGCCAGGAGGTCACCGTCCCCAAGATCGAGCAGTATTACCTGGAGGTGCGCGACCACGCCCGGCTGGAAGTGCTCTCCCGGTTGATAGATGCCAATAACCTGCACCTCTGCCTGGTATTTTGCAATACCAAAAAGCGTGTGGATGAGCTTTCCCTGGGCCTGCAGGCGCGCGGTTATTCCGCCGAAGCCCTGCACGGGGACATGAAGCAGACCGAGCGGGATAAGGTCATGCACCGTTTCCGCACCGGTCAGATTAATGTCCTCATCGCCACCGACGTCGCCGCCCGCGGCATCGACGTGGACGACATCGAGGCGGTATTCAACTACGACCTGCCCCAGGACCAGGAGTATTACGTGCACCGCATCGGCCGCACGGGCCGCGCCGGCAAATCCGGCCGCGCCTACACCTTCGTCGCGGGCCATGAGATCTATGACCTGCGCCAGATTCAGCAATTCGCCAAGACCCATATCAAGCTCCTCCGTCCGCCCACACTCACGGATGTGGAAGCCGGCCGCATGGGCCAGGTCATGGACAAGTTGAAATCCGCCATTGAAGCGGGAGGATATGCAGAATACACTTCGTACATCGAGAAGGCCTTGGAGGAGATGAACGCCGTCACCGAAGGGGAGGGAGACCTCACCACGCTGGATATTGCCGCCGCCCTGCTCAAGCTGGTGGCGGGTCCCGCTATGACGGATGCCAACATGGAGCTGGATATCGACCGTGGCATTTTTGAGCCGACGAAACTGGAGGACCGCGGCGCGATGGCGAGGATGTTCATCAATGTCGGGCGCATGGACCGCATCCAGCCCGGCAACATCGTCTCCTCCATAGCCACCCGCGCCGGCATCCCCGGCAAGGTGATCGGTTCCATCGAGATCTATGATAAATGCACGTTCGTCGAGGTCCCGCGCGAATACGTGCGTAAGGTCCAGGACGCGATGAATAATTTCACGCTGAAGGGCCGCCGCATCCGCATGCACGAGGACGAAGGCCGCCCGGCACGCAGTTATAAAAGAAGATAATAAACAATCGGTAATGAACAAAAGGCACGCCGATACCGGCGTGCCTTTCGTCTTATATTCTGAAAATCATCAGCTATTTGATGCAGGTGATGGATACATAGCTGTGCGTCGGAGTGTAGGTCTGGGCTACGTTTGGCGTGAAGTCAAAGGTCAGCGTGCCCGAGCGGCCTTCGGCGATGGTCGTGTTGGATACGCTCAGCCAGTACTTCCCGTCGTCGAGCAGCTGGCCTTTATACAGGTTGTAAAGGATCGTGGGGCCGTAGTCCACGGAGACCTCGGCTTCAAATCCGGCGTCCGCCCGTATCGCCAGGTTGTAGGATATCTCGTAGGTATGCCCCGTTGCCAGGCGGATGCCGTTGCCCGTCTGGTCGATGAGCGAGTCGTCTGTGCTGGCGATATCGGCCGCCAGGGTCAGGCTGCCGCCCGAGGTGCCCGATATGGTATACCTCGCGTAGGCCAGCACCGTGCCCGGCGCGCCCGCCGTCCCGGTCGGCCCCCGCAGGGAATTCAGGTCGACGAGATCATGCCAGGTGGCTTCACCGGAATAACGCCATTGGATGTGCGTCCCGTTGTTTTGCACCTGGATCTCCCTGCCCGGTGAACCCGCCGGTCCTGTAGCGCCTGTTGCTCCCGGTGAACCGACGGGTCCCGGTGAACCGATTGGCCCCCGTGAACCTGCAGGTCCGCGCGGTCCTGGATCCCCCGGTTCGCCCTCCCATCCCGTCGGGCCTGTTGGTCCGGGAGAGCCGGCCGGCCCTGTTGGCCCTGCTTCGCCTTTCAGTTCGGAAAGTGCGATCAGGTTCTGCCATGCGTCGTCAGGGTTTGAGCGCCACTGGATGTATCCGTTATCCACCCGCAGCTGGGGTTGGGTCTGGTTCTGTCCGTTTGAAGGCATGGTGGGTGTGCATCCTGCCAGTACGATGAGGAGGATGGCTGTTGTCACTATTCCGAATGCTTTGATGATTCCGTGTTTCATGTCGTTCACCCCTTTGAACAATATGCGGGTTATGTGCCACTCTTGTCATATTGCAGCGTTTGCTGGTATTTATACCACGCGCTTCACAGGTTGTAACCCGCAGGTACGAATTTATCGCGAGCGGGCATTTGTGGTATATGCAAAAAAAGGGTGGACATACAAACATGAACGAGAAGCGTCCAGGCAATCGGGGTATTGGTGTGTTCATTGGCGTTGTTGCCGGGTTACGCGGGCCCTTCCTCATAGGAGGGCCGCCAGGTCCGGAGAGTCGCATGACTTCGGGGTTTACCTTACCGCATGCATGAGGACGAAGGCCGCCAGCAGCGCAGTTACAAAAGGAGAAAAATAGTAGAACAAGATAAGCATTCCGTAATAAACGAAAGGCACTCTGGTGATCCAGGGTGCCTTTTTATATCGGATTGCCGGGCAACCGCCCGAAATGCTGTCCGGGATCATTCGAGGCACATCACCGTCACCGTGCTTTTGTGAAAGCCGTATATGCTCGGTGAGCCGGTTTCACTTCGCGGGAAACTCAGGTTGCCGCCCGCGCCGCTCTGGAGTATAAATGCGGTTGACAGTGAGGCCACATAGAAGGATGTTCCATAGTACACCCCTTCTGCTGCCTGGACACGGTCTTGTACGGAGGCGTAAGTTGGCGCGACTATGATTGTGAAAACATCGTTGGCGGCCAACATGATGTTGTCAGAGATCAGGTACGTGTGCCCGGGGGCAAGGTGGATGTTGTGTGTATCCTGCAGCGATATGAGCGTTTCGTCCGTGCTGGGCACATCTTCTTCAAGGACCAGCATCGTGTCAATAGTGGTTACTTCGTACTGTGCATAGGCCAGCACGGTCCCGTCCTCTCCCGGGATCCCCTGGGGACCACGCGTACCCTGGGGTCCCTGCGTACCCTGCGGCCCTTGCGTCCCTGCCGGCCCTTGTGTTCCCGCAGGCCCTTGTGTTCCCTGAGGACCTTGCGTACCCTGCGGTCCTTGTGTACCCGCAGGCCCTTGTGTTCCCTGAGGACCTTGCGTACCCTGCGGTCCGGTAATGGCTGTGAGCGCCACGAGGTTATGCCATGTGGATTCGCCCGAGTACCGCCACTGGATGTATGTCCCGTCGCTTTGCACCTGGATCTCCCTGCCCGGTGATCCCGTCGGCCCCGGTGCTCCCGTTGGTCCTGCCGGTCCCGTTGCGCCCGTGGATCCGGGTGAACCCGCAGGCCCTGCAGGTCCGGTCGCCCCCTTTGCGCCTTTGTCCCCGGTCTCCCCCTGCCAACCCGTGGGGCCCGTCTGTCCCGTCAGCCCCGTTGGTCCTGGCAGGCCGTTTTCGCCTTTCAATTCCGAAAGCGCGACCAGGTTCTGCCACGCCCCGTCCGGCCCGCTCCGCCACTGGATATACCCGTTATCCACCCGCAGTTCGGATATGGCCACGCTTTGGCCGTTCGTGGGCACGTTATCCGGTGTGCACCCCGCCAGTGCCGCGATCAGCACCGCCGCGACCAGGATACCTAATGCTTTTATGAATTTACGTTTCATATGACTCACCCTTTCATTGGACGCGGTAAGTGGGTGGAAGGTTGCATTCAAAGGTGAAGGGCATTGACTATCTGGTACATTATAGTACTGCATTCCTCATTATACCACATATTCCAACGTTTGCAACAGGCCGGGAGGGGGCATGTCACACCTGCAAGAAAGGTAGGGATGTTAGCACATCAATATAAAAAGAGCACTCAGTTGAGTGCTCTGGATATCGTCTGCCTGCGAATTAACTTAGCCTTTGAAAACTCTCTCCACTATCTCCCGCGCTTCTGCCAGCCACCCCGCCCGTTCCGCTGCCGTACTCCCGGCTATCACGCGGAATACCTTCCGGTGAAAGGTCTTCACCCCGCAGAAATCGAATATGCAGTTCTTCCAGATGGTCTCCAGCGGATCCCCGAATACCGTGTTCTCTCGCTCCTCGGGCGTGTTGGCCGTGTTGAATACGATCGCTGCCTTTGCCCGGAGTAACCCTTTGGGCACGCCCGACCCGTCGTCGTCTTCATCAAATTGGTAAGCAACGCCGTTGCGCAGCACCCGGTCCACCCAGCCCTTCAATATCGCTGGCGGCATCCCCCACCAGTTGGGGTGGATGATCACGATGCCGTCCGCTTCCTGGATCTCAGCGATATGCTGGGCCACCAGCGGGTCTGTGGTCGTGCCCGTTGCCAGCTCATTCCCTGTGATGGGTGCGTCAAACCGTTCTTCATACAGGTCATGGAAGAAGACCGCATGCCCCGCCTCTTGTAAGCTTGTTGTAACGGTTTCGGCAATGGCATGGTTGAAGCTGTATTTATACGGATGTGCCAGGATCACGGATATTATCATTATTTCCCTCTACAATATAAGGATTTCTTTTTATACATCGGGGTTGAGTCATTACACCCCTGGGATGTAATCCTCAATCGTCATATATTAAGCCCCCGCAGGGATCTTGGCTCCCTCAGACGCGCGCGGCACGTTTATGAGTGGAGCTGCCGACGAAGGAGGCTGAAGGAGGGATTCCCTTATAGGGTAAACGACTCATGTTTGCAGGTCATGAGCGCTCCTCTCTCAACTAGCACTATTGATGTAGATACCCCGCTGAGCTCTTTGGCCGTGCCCGCAGGGTAATTTTCAATTCTCAATTCTTACAGTTCCGCCAGTTTGTCCAGCGCCTCGCCCTTCAGGTGATAGAGCGTCAGCATGTCCATCACGGTCGCCCCGATGCTGTCGTAAAACCGGATGGCGCGCGTATTGTCGTTCAATACCATCCACTCCAGCCGCCCGTATCCGCGCTCCTTCACCAGCCGGGAAAGGTACTTTATGATTTCCAGCCCCAGTCCTTTGCTCCTGTATTCGCCCTTGATATAGAAATCCTCCAGGTAGAGGTTTTGCAGCGCCAGCGAGCTGGAATAGGTGGGGTAGTACAGCGCCAGTCCCACAGGCTCCCCTTCGTATTCCGCTATCACAGCCTCCGCCGCGCCCCGGCGGATCATGGCGTCGCGTATCTGCTCTTCCGGCGCCGTGGGGTATCTCTCCACGCCGTCCGCCGTGGCCAGTCCCCGCAGCATCGCACGGATCGTTCCCGCGTCGTCTTCCCCAGCTTCCCGCAGTGTGAATCCCGCTATGGCTGTATTTATGGTTTTCGTCATGCCCTGTACCCCTTTGCTCTGATAAATGATGCGGGCTGCCCCCTGGATGGACGTTTCAGCGTCCGAAGGTTCCCGCTATTGGCAGTGGATTATGCCGAAGCTATCCCGTACTCAACTCTAAAACCCATCCCCGCAGAGCCTTCCGCAATTCTCAATTCTCCATTTTCAATTCTCAATTATTCCCCCGCCAGTTTGTCCAGCGCCTCGCCCCTGATGCGGTACACCGTCAGGTAATCCGCCGCAGAGGCGCCGATGCTCTCGTAGAATGCGATGCCCCGCGTGTTGTCGTTCAGCACCGCCCATTCCAGCCGCCCGCATCCGCGTTCCTTCACCAGCCGCGCCAGGTGTTTCATGACCGCCCGGCCAAATCCCCTGCTGCGGTATTCGTCCCGGATCACGAAGTCCTCCAGGTAGATGTTCGCCATCCCGGTGAATCCGGAGTAGCTCTGGAAATAGATCGCCAGCCCCGCCGGTTCCCCCTCGTATTCCGCGATGACGGCCTCCGCCGCGCCCTTTTCAAAGAGGGAATCCCTTAGCAGTTCCTCCGTGGCGCTCAGGTGGCTCTCCATCCCCTCCGATTCAGCCAGCCGCTGCAGCATCTCCCGTATTAGCTGTGTATCTTCCTCCCCAGCCTGCCGCAGCGTCAGTCCCGGTATGTCTGTTTCAAAGCGCTCCGTCATTTCCTACACCCCCTGCAATCTCAAATGGCCCCGGAAAGGCTTCCCGCAGCTCTCCACTCTCAGCTTTCATTTCTACCCCGAAAACATGCTTTCCAAAGCCTTCCCCTTTTAGGGGAAGGTGCCGCGAATGCGATTCCAATTGGGCTAATTGGAATCACTATGGCGGCGGATGAGGTGTCGTCCGAGCCCCTTAAAACATCCCCAAATAATCGCGCGTCTGCTGGTGCCTCCACCGGCATGTATGTCTCAACGAACAGGCATGTGATGGATCAGAACGCTTCGCCCAGTTCTTTCAGCTTTTCCTTGTCCAGGCGATACATCGTCCACTCGTCCATCGGCCTTGCCCCCAGGGATTTGTAAAATGCGATGGACGGCGCGTTCCAGTCCAGCACGGTCCATTCCAGCCGCCCGCAGTTCCTGTCTCCCGCCAGTTTGGCCAGGTAGGAAAGCATGACCTTCCCGTACCCCTTCCCCCGGTGCTCCGGCTGTACGTAGATGTCCTCCAGGTAGATGCCCGGCCTCCCCACGAATGTGGAAAAGTTGTGGAAATACACCGCGTACCCCACGGGGACCCCGTTTTCCTCGCCGATGACTGCCTCCGTCACCTTCTTTTGGAAAAGCGCCTCCTTCAGCATCTCCTCCGTCGTCTCCACGATGTTTTCCAGCTTCTCATATACCGCCAGTTCCTTGAGCAGGCGTAATAGTATCCCGCAGTCCTCTTCCTCCACCTGTTTCAGTGTGAATCCCTTGATCTTCGTTTCGATCCGCCCTGCCATTTAGTCCTCCCGTTATATATTGATTTCAAACTGTTATGATACTTGAGTGACATTTTACTTGAATTCTAAAGATATCGATACAGTAATATTTGATCTGGCTGCATTTTTATAAAGGTACCTTGTGTATAGGGTATACCCTGTGTTTCAACGAGAAATATACTCTCACCCAGTCTCGCAGCAAGGCAGCCGTCATTTTCTAAACGTTCTATCTGCGCGTTTATTAATACTTTATCCTTTTCGCACCGGATTTTTGGTTCTTTGAGATCGGATTCAACGATATCCGTACCCCAGCAAAGGATCTGGGGAATATCCAGTTCAACGGAATAGCTCTTGCCGATCTCTGGCTTTACCCCCCTCCAGATACCCTTAGCAGTACCATACTTTGATGCAAACTCTATTTGAAACCTTTCTGCATCACACTGGGATAGTTTCATGATTTTTATCTGCATGGCAATGTTCCTTTATATTGATTGCATATGTGCCTGTGCAGGCCTCCCTGTTAAGGGATCTGCAATTCGACCCGGTAAGGTCGTATGCTGAAGGGTTTTTGCCTGCCCTTATGATCTCTTTCACTGTATAGTTTCGCATGGCGCCCCTATTGGGGGAGCTGCCCGCTGGAAGCGGGCTGAGGGGTTTTTGTTGACCCGCGGACTCTTTTCTTATTTCCGCCGGGCTTCCGCCCAGTCCATTTTCTCCAGCTTCATCTTGATCTTGTCCCATTTTTCGTCCTTGAAGTCGAAGCTGTCCTGTTTGTATTCGACCTGCCGGAACCCCAGCGCCTCGTACGTTTTGATTGCCGTGGTATTGAAGGTAAATACGTTCAGCGCCAGCGTCCCGATCCCCAGTATTGTGAATGCGCGCTCCACCGCCAGCGCCGTCATCGCTTTCCCATATCCCTTCCCCCGGTGCTGCGGTGCGATGAGCACGCACATGATCACAGCCGTTTTGTTTTCACGGTCCAGCCGCCCGATACGGATATGCCCCACCGGCGAATTGCGGCCATCCAGCGCGGCATAGCCGAAATCACATCCCTGCTTCATGGATTCCAGGTACCCTTCCAGCTGCGCGTCGTCCAGCGGCCAGGTGAAAGTGCCCCCGCACCACTGCGCCATCAGCCTCTCGTCCGTGACCCATTCCTTCAGTGCCGTGAAGTATTTTCGTTCGAACCGTTCCAGCTTCAGCATGGCTGCTGCTCCCCGCCCATGATGATAAGGATGGTGTGCCATATATGGGTTAGTTTATATCATAACCGCTGCCACTGCCGTTGTACATATCCATTTGTTTGATGGTCCCTGTGATCCCTGCGGCAAACTGTTGTAATCGGCATCCAGTTCGCCTATTGTATGGAAACCCTGTTTCGATTATTGTGAATGTATATGGATTTGTATTGGGAAAGACGGGTGTGTGGAATGAAGACTTTTTTGAAGATCATGCTGCTGTTTTGCGCCATGGCGCTGCCGCTTTCGGGCTGTTCACAGGCCGGGCCGCCCGAAAAGCCGGCTCCCTCCGTTCCAACGGTGGACCCCCTGCCGGGGTCGCCCGCCGGGAAGGCTGTGGACGTGTCCTGGCGCTGCACCACCGAAAGCGCTCCGTGGAAGGATATGGGCACGGTGGCGCTGCTTCCCGGTTCCTCCAAAGGCTTCGCCATCGATGCTTCCTCCCTTGGCCAGGTGGTTGAGGGTTTCGGCGGCGCGTTCAACGAAAAGGGCTGGGAGGCACTCTCCCTCCTTTCGCCTTCCGACCGGGATACGGTGGTAAAGGACATGTTTGATCCCGTGGAGGGCGCGAAATTCAATATCTGCCGCGTGCCCATCGGCGCCAGCGATTATGCCGTTTCCCGCTATACGCTGGACGAAACGAAAAACGACTATGAAATGAAACATTTCTCCATCGAACGGGATAAACAGTACCTGCTCCCCTATATCAGGGCAGCCATGCAATATCAGCCCGGCCTGAAGGTGTGGGGGTCCGATTGGACGCCTCCCCCCTGGATGAAAACCAACGGCGCGTATGATGGCGGGTACATGAAGGACGATCCGGCGGTCTACCGGGCCTATGCGCTCTACCTCGCCCGTTTCGTCGAAGCCTACCGGGCCGAAGGCATCGACCTTTTTGCGGTGGCCGTGCAGAACGAGCCCGAGATCGAGACCCATTACCCCAGCTGTCTCTGGACGCCCGCCCAGTTTAAAACGTTTGTGAAAGACTACATGGGTCCGCTCTTTGCGCAGCGGAATGTAAAAGCCGATATCATGTTCGGCACCATCCAGGGCAGGGATTTCAGCCTGTATCCGGTTCTGCTGGATGATCCCGGTTTAAAGAAGTACGTTTCCATCATCGGTTTCCAGTGGGACGGTCTGGCTTCCGTATCCATGGCGCATATCAAATACCCGGGCATGCGCATTTACCAGACCGAGACGGAGTGCGGGAATTGCCACTGGAAGCCGGGGTTTGACCCCGATAAGCCCCAGAATGACTGGGCGTACGGCGTGTATACCTGGGATAAAATCAAATCCTTTTTCGACGGGGGTGTGAGCGCCTACATGCTCTGGAACATGGTCCTGGATGAGGAGGGCAAGAGCATCGACGCGCAGTTGCCCTGGCCGCAGAATGCCGCCATCGTCGTCAACAAGCATACAAAAAAAGTGACATACACGCCCATGTTCTATGCGTTCAAACATTTTACGTATTACGTTTCGCCCGGCGCGCGCTATGTGGAGATGGGGGACCGCGAGGATGTCGTCGCCTTTTCGAATCCCGACGGCAGCCTCGTTATCGAGCTGCAGAACCAGACGGACAAACCCAGGGATCTGAGTATCGATGTCGCGGGCGGCACGCTCTCACTCACCCTTCCGGCGAATTCCTGGAACACCCTCGTTGTTCCGAAGGATTGAAGTTTACATGCAGGAAACGTAAAAGCGCAACAGCGCATAAGCCGGCTTTTTGGAGCCGGCTTATGCTTTCCTGTGAGCAGGCTCGTATGCAGAATTTCCATTTTTTCTCTCGCAACGCGCCCTCCATCATGGGCAGAATAAAGTAAAGTGGAGGTGCTGTTGCGGTGGATGATGTCGAGATCAGTAAATGTGCCCGGCAGAACATGGAAAGAAACCGCCATGACTGCCAGGATTATACCGGTGATGAGACCACGCAGGAAAAAAGGGAAAGCGGGCAAAACACGGGTATGCCCTGATCCTTTGGCGCACAAGCCGGGTTGGAAGGAGGTGGGGATGTGGACGATCGTTTCGATACGAGTAAAAAACGGGATGACAGGAACCGGAGGGAAAACCGCAGCCGGAACGAGCAGGGCGAATGGAACGAGCAGGAAAAAAAGAACCGGGACTTTGATAATTTCAGGTGATGGAAAAAAAGGGATGGATCCGCTCCATCCCTTTATGATAAAAATAGGGAAAGAGCTTTATGGCTCTTTCCCGGCTTTGGTAGTTGGCTTGTCGTTACATGCCCGAGCTTGTTCCGCCCGACATGTTGCTTTCCGCATACTGGATCATTTTCTTTACCATGTTCCCGCCGATCTGCCCGGCTTGTCGTGCGGTGATGTCGCCATTGTACCCCTGTTTCAGGTTGACACCAACCTGCCCGGCGATCTCGTACTTCATGGATTCAAGCGCCGCTTTCGCATTGGGGACCAATGTCTGGTTGTTGTTGCTGTTTGACGGCATTCATTTTCACCTCCTTTGCATTCACTAATAGTTTGCCGCAGTATCATTGTGATAGTCATGTAAATAACGACTGTTCAGCCAATGCATAGAAGCATAAATGTCATATATTGAGTTTGGTGTGCTGCATTGCGCTTTTGTGGGCGTGACGGGCCGCAAAATGATCAAATTTTGAATTTTTGTTAACAGTTATCGCGCTCCTATGGAAATGTGGATGTTTAGTGATATTATTTATGACAGTAGACGTATGATTGCAGGTAACACAAGTAAACTGTAAAAGGAGATCCGCACATGAATCACCGTTTCAGATCAAAGTGGCTCGCAGCGGCGGCATTGCTCGTCGTTATCGCCTTCATTTTTACAGGGTGTTTCACCATCAGGCTCAATGTCCCTCCCACGCCGGAAAAAAGTACCACCCCCCCGCCTTCCCCGTCTGCGCAGGCGGATGATTCGAAATGGGCAGCCTGGCGTGAAAAAGCGGATGCGGCCATGCCCGCCCTCATCCCCATGTCGGATATCTTCGCCCCCGCCGAATATACCGATCCGCGGGTCTCGCCGGATGGCCGGTATGTTTTATATCGTCACATAACGGCTGTTGCGGATGATGTGATGATCAAGGACATGCAGACAGGCAAAACGTCTGCCGTTTCCTTCCCGCCCGAAGCCGCCGGCATCCCCTACTTCATCTGGGCGCAGGACAGCAAACACGTCATCATGATGATCGATAACATGGGCGATGAAAATTACGGCATCTATTCCATCGATATCGCCACCAACAAGTCCCTCACCATCTATCACATGCAGCGTGTGTCCGCCCGCATTGTGGATACGCATCCCACGCAGAAAAACATTCTGTACATCTCGCTCAATGACCGCGACCCGCAGGTATTTGACCTGTACCAGGCAGATATCAATACCGGTAAATTGCAGCTCGTCATGCAGAATCCCGGCATGATTATGGGCTGGTATTTTGACCGTGCCGGTAAACTGCGCGCCGTCAGCATGATCGATGACCAGGGCGGCGAGGATATCTACTATGCCTCGTCCACTTCCCTGCCCACGGCCTTCCGCAGCAGCGACTGGAGATCCATCATGCACTGGGGATATGAGGATTCCAATAACAGCGCCTTCTTCGGCTTCTCCCTGGACGGCAAGCGCGTCTACTTCAAGCAGTCTGCCGGCAGGAATACTGCCTGCCTCGAGGAGATGGACCTGGCTGCGGGCACTGTGAAGGTCATCGCCGAGGACCCGGTCTATGATGTCGGCGGCTATTGGACAGACCTGGAAAAGGATGCTGTCACCGCTGTGCAGTTCATGAAGGAGCATTCCGAATGGATACCGCTGGATGACAATATGAAAAAACATATTGCAAACCTCAAGGAAGCCGCGGAGGGGGATTTCGACTTCACCTCTTCCAATGAGGACGATCATTACTGGCTCATGGCCTACGAAAAGGATACGGGCTCCGCATCCTACTACTATTATGATTCCTGGACGGGCAAGAGCACTTTCCTGTTTGATTCCACGCCCAAGCTGAAAAATTACAAGTTTGCGCCCATGGAGCCCGTCAGCTTCAAAAGCTCCGATGGGCTCACGATCCACGGCTACATCACCTTCCCCGTCGGTATGGAGCACAAGGACCTGCCCCTCGTGCTGGACGTCCATGGCGGCCCCGCCTCGCGGGATACCTGGGGCTTCAACCCCGAAGTGCAGTGGCTCGCCAACCGTGGCTATGCCGTGCTGCAGGTAAATTTCCGCGGCTCCACCGGCTACGGCAAGGACTTCATGCTCAAAGGCGACAGGGAGTGGGGCGGCAAGATGCAGCAGGATCTCACGGACGCCGTGAACTGGGCCGTCTCGCAGGGCTACGCCGATAAGAGCCGCCTCGCCATCTACGGCGCATCGTACGGCGGGTACGCCGCGCTTGCGGGCGCCGCCTTCACGCCCGACCTGTTTGCCTGCTCCGTGGATATGTTCGGCCCGTCCAACCTCATCACCCTGGTGCAGAATGAGCCCGCCTACTGGAAACCCATGATCCAGCAGACCTACCGCAATATCGGGGATCCCTCCAAAGACGAGGCATTCATGAAATCCCGCTCGCCCCTTTTCAGTGTGGACCAGATCAGGATCCCGATCCTCATAGCGCAGGGAGGCAACGACCCCCGTGTCACGCCTCAGGAATCCCAGCAGATGGTGGATGCCATGAAATCGCGCGGGCTGTACGTGGACTACCTCTTCTTCCCCGATGCCGGCCATGGCTTTGGTTCCACCGACGAGCGCATGCAGTTCTACTCCAAGGCTGAGGATTTCCTCGGCGCCTATATCGGCGGCCGCGTGACGAAGGAATGAGCAGCAGTCAAAAGCAAACGCAAACGAAATGAAAACAGGCGCGGGAGATTTTCTCCTGCGCCTTTGGTTTTATTGTCCTCCCGGCGTGCTGAATAGGATGGATGAATCGCCCGCACAATAAAACGGAAAGGAAGTGCTTCATATGCCCCACATCCGTAATGACGGACCGAATTATAATGATAAAAATGAAGGCGGTACCCGTAAAGCCGGCGGCAGGTCCAAACTTGATGCCGCAAAAGAGCAGGCGGAAAGGAACATAGCCGCGCACCCGCAGGATTTTGCGCCCCGCCCCCCCAGGTCCGAATCCGAAAAGATCGGCGGTACCCGCGCCGATCATTGATCCGTTCCTGCTGTAATAGCTGCCCTTTATTTGGTTGGCGTATTTTCCGTTCATGGCCGCCTAACTTGTGTTATCATGGAGGTAGAACTATCACCGGAGGTACTCAATGATGATTCAGACAGATTTGTCTGCGTTTGCCACAGATCTTATCACGGGCAGGCTGGGTGATTTTTACCGCGGTTTGCGTTCCGCTTTTGAATCCATCCGCAGCGATTGCCGCCAAAGGGGCGTCTATACAAGCGAAACCTATCCAAAGATGCTTATAGGGGAGTTTGAAAGCAGCCTTACCGGTTTTTTTACGGATATCCTTCAATGTATTTTTGAAGAGTGTGAAAAGCAAAATGTCGTATTGTCCGATGCAGATATGGATGATCTTCATATGCTTTTGAGTACAAAAGCGGATGAAGTGATTAAAACGGTTAAAGAGGACTTGCTGTTCAAAGCTTATGCGCAGGATACATATGATGCGTTTATTTCTTCCTGTACGCTTCTGGGGGAAAGTTTGAGCGCGGAGCTGGGAAGGCGCATCCGGCAAGGCGCCGGTGTTGTTGTGAAGCGTGAGGATCCTGCTTCGAAGGGATCCACGAAAATAAAGGTCGTCGCGATATGTGCGGTTGTTGTCAGCATCATAGCGATTATTCTGAGTTTCATGAACTGATATTGTTCTGCTCTTGGAGCGGCTTTGACCATCTTCCATGTCTGTGGCTGTATGATAATTATCGGAATAATTCTTTTCAAACACCCGTAGCTGTGAAGCGGCACCAGATGGAGCCTCTTCACAGCTTTATGGCGTAAGCCTATATACCTTCTTTGCTGATCTGCATGGGTATAAATTACTGCAAGCGTTCACACTGAGATCCCGCCTTTTTCCTAAATATTTTTATAAAAAGGTATTGACTGGAAGGATATACGGTGCTATTATTTGAATGAATATTATTTTATTCATTCAGATATACTATTTTTGAGGAGTTGTTATATATGAAAAAGATCGTTGCGTTCATGGGCACCGCCCGTAAAAAGGCCACTTGGCAGGCCGTTCAGCAATTAGAAGCTGGCCTGAAGCAGTATGCGGAATACGATTTCGAATACGTCTTCCTGGATGATTACCGTCTGGAATTCTGCCGCGGCTGCAAGCTCTGTCTGGATAAAGGGCAGGAGTTCTGCCCCCTGCAGGATGACCGAGATATCCTGCTGCGGAAAATGGAACAGGCCGATGGCGTCATCTTTGCCACGCCCAATTATGCCTTTCAGGTATCCGCGCGCATGAAAAATCTCCTGGATCGCTTCGCCTATGTGTTCCACCGCCCCGCCTTTTTCGGCAAGGTGTGTACAGCCATCGTCACCCAGGGCGCATTCGGCGGGAAGGGCATCGCGAAGTACCTCCAGGCCATGGGCGTCAATTTTGGCTTCACGGTTTCAAAAGGGGCCTGGATGACCACGCTGGAGCCCATGACCCAAAACCAGCAGGCGCAGATGCGCAGGAAGGTCGGGCGCGCAGCGGCTAGGTTCCATCATGCGCTTACCCGATCCGTCCTGCCTTCGCCTTCGCTTTTCCGGCTCATGATGTTCCGCATCACGCGTACGGTTCTGAAGCGGTTTGACCTGAAGTTCCGGGACTACTATTATTATCAGGAGAAAGGCTGGCTGGAGTCCGATTATTATTACGCCGCCTCCCTCGGCCCCGTGAAAAAGGCTGCCGGGCTGCTGTTTGATTTTCTGGGCCGGCTGATTGCCAGGCAAGCGTAAAGAATACTTGCAGGAGGCTGTAATGCCATGGATAAAAAAGAGGAACTGCGCCGCTGCGGCAGGGAGTTGTTTTCTACGAAAGGGTTCAAGGATACCAATGTCGCCGACATCACGAAGATGGCGGGCATGGCAGCGGGTACGTTCTACCTCTACTATCCCTCCAAGGACGTGCTCTTCATGGAGCTTTTCATGGAGGAAAACGTGAAGCTGAAAGAGGAGCTCCTCAAGTCGGCGGACCCGGCTGCCCGCCCCATCGATGTGATGAAAGTGATGATCGCGAAAAACGTTGCGGGCCTCTACGAAAACCCCATCCTGCGCCATTGGTACCAGCGGGATGTTTTCACCAGGATCGAACGCAACTACCGTAAGGAAAAAGGCGCGGAGCACTTTGACTTCATGTTTGATGCCTTCAGGGGCAGCGTGGAAAAGTGGCAGGCGGAGGGGAAGATGCGCAGCGACATCGATTCCGCCATGATCATGGCCATCTTCGCGGCGCTGGTCAATATCGACACGCACAAGGAAGAGATCGGCCTGCAGTATTTCCCCGATGTGCAGGTGTATATATCCGAATTCGTCATGCAGGGGCTTACCAATGTGCCCGAAAAGCACAATGACCGGGAGGGATGAGTTTTGGATTCTGAAAATGTGGCCCAGTCCGCGAAGTACGGCATGGGCACGGTCATCATGCACAAGGTGTTCGGGGAAAACGCCGGGCAGGCGCTGGCTGCTGCGGAGGCCGAGACACAGCGTCTGGAGGGGCTCCTCAGCCGCTTTCTGCCAGGTAGCGATATCGGCAGGGTGAATGCTTCCGCGGGCATCTGCAGCGAAAAGGTGAGTGGGGAAACGTTTGAAGTGCTCTCCCGTGCTTTGGAGATTTCGAAAGCCTGCGGGGGGAGCTTCGATGTGACCGTCGCGCCGCTGGTGGATCTGTGGCGGAATGCTTATGGTACTTCTACCCCCCCTGGCAGGTCGGCCATCGATCGCGTTCTCCCTTTGGTGGATTACGAAAGCCTCCTGCTGGATGCGGATGACCAAACTGCGATGCTGAAGTACCTCGGCCAGTCGGTAGACTTGGGGGGCGTGGGCAAAGGCTATGCGGCAGACAAAGTGGCAGAGGTTATGCGGGAGTACGGTATCATATCGGCCTTCACCAATTTCGGCGGCAACGTCGTCGCATTGGGTGGCAAGCCGGACGGCTCCCCCTGGCGCATCGGCATCCAGCACCCCCGTCACCAGGATATCCTCATCGGGGTGGTAATGGTGACGGATAGCTCCGTTGTAACCTCGGGGGATTACCAGCGTTTCTTCACTGGTCCGGATGGGAAGCGGTATCACCACATCGTTGATCCCGCCACGGGATATCCTTCGGAGTCGGGGCTTGTGAGTGTGACGGTCATTGCGGGCAGGTCTTTGGACGCGGATGCTTTGTCCACCGCCGTCTTCGTGGCGGGGCTGGAGAGGGGCATGGAAATATTGAGGTCTTTTCCCGGGGTTGAAGCCGTTCTCGTGGACGCCGGTTTGCACATGTATGCTACCAGAGGCATAAATGAATGCTTTCAGGCGGTAACGGGGAAGGTTCAAATATTGGATCTATGATAAGGAGTCACAAAAGATGAAAGCAAAAGAAATCAAGCAAAAAGGAAAGGGGAGAAAAAAAGTGGTTGGTTGGATCATAGCGGCTTCGATCGTTGCAATACTTGGTGTTGGATTCGCCATCATGTGGTCCTCTCTGATGAAAGAGCACGCCGAGGCGCAAAGCGTTCCCCTGGACGCGGTGGACTTCGGCAGGCTGCAGGACGGCACCTACACGGGTGATTATGCGGGCGGCATGTACAAATGGAGGACCAGTGAAGTGGAGGTCACCGTGTCTTCGGGTAAGGTATCGAAGATCAAGCTTCTGAAAACGGTGGATCCCGCCAGGAGCAATGTGCAGCAGGATGTGCTATTTGACAGGGTGGTCCAGGCACAGTCCTTGAAAGTGGATACCCTCAGCACCGCCACCCTCACCTCCAAGGCCTGGCTCAAGGCGGTGGAAAACGCGCTGCTCAAGGCGGAAAGTAATTGACAGGCCGATAAAAAAGGCACGGAAGGTTTCCGTGTCTTTTGGTTTTTGGATGGAACGCTATTGCTTCACTCCATCGCTTCCTCAAACGTGATCCCGCAAAGCTGCTCTGACAGTTCAAACAGCCTTTTTGCATCTCTCATGTCCTTGCTCCGCGCAGAGCTCGGCCACAGCCTGCATTTGCGGAAGTATTCTCCCGTGATATCGTTAACGCTCTCATCCGACGCCAGGAAGACCGGCGTCTCCGCGCCCTCCTCCGGTGTCGGGAATACGAGGCCCAGCAGCCGCATGATGCCCCCGCCAAATCCAGTTTCCCGGTCCACGCCCATCTGTGAGCCCACCGGCCCCGGGCACAGCGTGTTCACGGTGATGCCGCTGCCCCGCTCTTTCAGCCTTCTTGCCAGCTCCCGTGCAAAAAGCAGGTCCGCCAGCTTGGACTGTCCGTAGGACTTCGCCACGTTATATCCCTTTGTCAGCTGGATGTCGTTGAAGTGGATCTTGCCTATATTGTGCGCGCCCGAGCCCACGATCACGATACGCCCTTTTCCGGATTTCCGCAGCGCTTTGAGCAGCAGCAGCGTCAGCAGGAAATGCCCCAGGTGGTTCACGCCGAATTGGAGTTCAAACCCGTCCGTTGTCTCCCGCCTGTCCAGCGTGATGACCCCGGCGCAGTTCACCAGCACATCCAGCCTGTCGTATTTTTCATGGAATTCTTTTGCGAACTGGCGGATGCTCTCCTGGCTGGCCAGGTCGCAGAGCATCAGGTCCAGGCTCCGTGTTGGGACTTGGTTGAGCTCGTCAAAGGCAGTACCCCCGCGCTTCTCGCTGCGGCACAGCATGACCACGTGCATATTCTTGTCCGCCAGCGCCGCCGCCGTGGCCTTCCCCACGCCCGAGTTGGCCCCCGTCACCAGTGCGATCTTTTTGTCCATAATCATCCTCTTGCGTATATGAAGTATTCGTAATGGCAGTTCAGAATGATCAAAAGAGGATTGTCTGATTGGTGTTGGCCTGCTGCTTAGAATATACTATTCCTGCCATGGTTCTACAAGGATAATTGTAATTGGATGAATGCTTAGCCCTCAGATTAAGCAAACAACTCCCGCACCGGGGAGTTGCTCTTTTGAATGAATTGCTTTTGCTTGATTGCCTCTTCACAAAATTTGTAGTTGAAAGGAATTCCCCCGCAAGGCAATAAGATTATGCCAATGGGAGGCATCAAATCGACCCAAAAGGGTCGTATGCCTCCCATGCATTCCGCAACTATTAACTGTTAACTATCAACTGTCAACTAGTTTTTCGGCGGGTCCAATAGGAATTGTGTCACGGCCAGCTTCGAGATATCCCCCGCGATCTTCACCTTGCCGATCATGAATGCCGCGATGGGTTTCAGTTTCCCCGCCGCCATGTCCAGGTAATCGGCGGCCTTGATGGTCAGCTTGCTGTCCCACCCCGATATCTCGCCTTCCGCGATCTTTCCCTTGCCGTTTTCGATCACGAGGTTCCATACCCCGCCCCCGCCTTCCGACAGGTCAAAGAGGAATTTTCCGCTCGCCCCCGCGATCTTGTCCGGGTTTTCATCGATCCGCTTTTGCATATCGCCCAGCAGCAGGGCCTTGACCTGTTCGTACATGTTTGCAGTTTCGTCCATTCTCAAATCCCCCATTGGTATTTATTCACTCTATTCAGGTAATAGTATTTTTGCCGCTATATTTATTTTCGAAACAATCGGGTCTCCCGATAACAGTTAATGATGAATCACCATTAAAATGCTTCTTTTACTTCACCGGTATCTCGATCTTCGTCAGCAGTTCATCCTCAGGCACGTCCTCCGGCGCATTGTAGTAATACTCCCGGCTCACGCCCGTCGGTTCCAGTCCGTTTTCCTTGATCCATGCCTTCATCGCCCTGTACACCGCAGGTAAACCCCGGTAGGTTCCCTTGTACAGTACGCTCACGCGTCTGCCCGCCGGTATCTCCCCCGGCCGGATCTCCCCCCGGCCCCGCGCGGGTACGGCCACGGGGAAGCCTGCCTCGATGGATTGGTCCTGCAGGTTTGGGGGGCGCGCTGCCCATGCCGTGGTAGGTGCAAAAGGGAGTATCCCACGCCTGCCCCCCGGTTTCGTTCAGGTAGGATAGGATGGAGTCGAATACTTCCTGCAGCACCTCCGGTAGCTTTTCCATGCTCGTTCGCGTCCGCACCGAGAGCACCTGCATGGCTTTTTCGTCTCTCAGTTGGATGTGGTACGCCATGGATCCCGCCTCCCGCTTTTTTGTAAATTATAACACAGGTACGCCCATCTGAACCAATTTGTGGTATAATCGTTTACACATTGATTGTTGTTGGGGGTCTGGTTCATGAATGGCGAATTGCTTTTGGCGCCTCTGGAGGACGCGGGTTTCCTTGCCCGCCTCGTGCCGGTATCGGTGCTGGGCGGTATGAAGGCGTGGTTTGGCCGTCTGGACAGGGATTCCGTCATTTTCACAAAATATCCCTCTATCCTGCATTTCTCCCCGCCCGAAAGCATGCCCGGAGCGTCATCGCTCCTGCTCCTCGCCGCCCGCAGCCCCGCCGTCCGCGTGGGTTTTACCTTCGATGCCGGGGTGAAAACGTTCGTCATCCCGCCCACCTATGTGAACCTGGACCTGCGCGCCCGTGCCGATGATGTGATTCAATCTGCGCTGGAAAATACACAGCACAGAGTTGAACGTGCAGGTGTGCCCGTGAAGCTCCTTTCCGCCATGGGCGGCCTCTCCCGCTACGGGCGGAATAATATCACCTATTACCCCGGCCTCGGCAGCTACGTCCACCTGCAGGCGTTTTTCACCACCCTGCCCCCCGTGCACGGTGTGGTCCAGCCGCAGATGGCGGAGGAATGCGCCTCCTGCCGCGCTTGTATCAAGGCCTGCCCCGCCGGCGCCATCTCGGAGTCTAGTTTCGTGATCGACGTAAAAAAATGCCTCACGTTCTATAATGAATACATTGAACCTTTCCCGGCCTGGGTGGATGCAAAAGCCCACCACTGCCTGATGGGCTGTATGCGCTGCCAGGATATCTGCCCCATGAATAAAGGGAATAAGGACTTCGTAGTGGACGGCCCCGTGTTTGATGCGGTTGAGACCGCGGCCATTCTCGCCTCCGCCCCGCTGGGCTCCCTCTCCCCCGCCGCCGTGTCCAGGCTGGAGGAGATCCAGTTCAAAGACGATTACCTCGTCTTTGCCCGCAATTTAAGTATAATGGTCAATGCGTAAACCAATGAACACAAAAAGCCCGTTCCATTGGGCTTTTCACTGTTGGATCATGCCATCAGGCATCCAGCTGCTTATTCCATGCTCAACTCTCAATCGGCTGACTTCCCCGCTCTCTGCCTCATAGTCCTCAATTCTCATTTAATTTCTCCCGAAGGGCCATTCTAATGTCCGAAGGACACCGCCATTGTACATTGTAAATTGTAAATTGTACATTTGGCCGCCCCTCGAAGAGATCCTCCCCCCAGGCCGCCCCCCAATTCTCAATTCTCCATTTTCAATTACAAATACGATGCACAGGCATTGATATACCCCCGCAGGGTAACTGTCAACTCTCAACTCTCAACTGTCAACTATTAACGAGTCCCCTGTTGATCGCTTCCCACAGGTACAGCGACGCGCACGTCCGGTAGGGCGCCCACCGCTTGCTCAGCGCGTGGATCTCCTCTTCCGTCATCGTATCGTTGTCGTACAGCCAGCGCACCGCCCTGCACAGCCCCGCGTCCTTGGGGGAGAATACATCCTCCCGCCCCAGCGAAAAGATGAGGAACATCTGCACCGTCCACGGCCCCACGCCCTTCACCTTCGCCAGCTTCCGCGCGATATCCACGTCCGGCATCTGCAGGAATTCGGGAAGCTTGATCTCCCCGTCCAGGATCTTCTGCGAGAGGTCCTTCAGGTATACGATCTTCCCCGCCGAGAGCCCCGCCAGCCGCATCTTCTCCATGTCCGTATTCAATATGGCCTCCGGGCTCACCGTGCCGCACACCAGCCGCATCCGGTTCCAGATCGTCTGCGCCGCCTTCAGGGAAAGCTGCTGGCTCACGATGGATTCCGCCAGCGCCGGGAAGTAGTCGTCGTCCAGCACCAGCTGTATCTCGCCCACCTGCCGTATCAGCGCCCCCAGCACCTCATCCTGCCTGCAGAGCGCCCGCCCCGCGCCGCTTTTGGGTTCATAACTCAGCGTCTTCATACGCCCCTCCGTTTATTCGGACATGGACTAGTTTCAATTCTCGATTTTCAATGATACGGTTCTAACCTCATTGTCAATTGTCCATCGTCAATTGTCAATTATAATTCAATGCCGCAGGCATTGATATGCCCCCGCAGGGCTCACCGAATCTCTCAACTCTCAACTTTCAACTCTCAACTATTTAAGTGCCGCCCTTTTCTCATACATCCTGTTCCGGATATACAGCGCCAGGTCCACGCTCACCATCACCGCGTTGAGCACATACAGCCACAGCACGTAGTCCGGGTGTGTCAGCAGTTTGTTGATGATCCCCGCGATATACCCCACGATCACGATCACCAGGAACAGGGGGCTCTTCCCGCCGGTTTTCCTGGATTTGGCCGATTTGTAGATGGAAAAAGGCCACGCCGCGCCGAAGCACAGCAGCATGATCGCTTCGAAGATCCCCAGTTGCATAGATAATATTCGCCTCACGAAATCATTGGATTTGAAAACCGAGTTCCAGTATAGCACAACCGTTTTGGAAACGCGCATCCAATGAATGCAAAATTCATTTGCATCTGCTGGTGTTATGTGGTAAAACCAAAGTACGAACCAAACGGTCAGGAGGGGTATGTGAAGTTGAACGATGCTTTGAATGTCATCAGGCGCCGCCGCAGCGTCCGCGGCTACCGGCCCGGTCAGATCAAAGACGAGGAGCTGCAGGCCATCATCGAGGCGGGCATCTATGCCCCCACCGGCCACAATGACCAGCCCTGGCATTTCACCGTGGTGCAGGACCGGGAGAAAATAGCCTTCATGAATCAGAAGGCCAAAGAGTACATGAAGGATGCGCCCATCGACTGGATGAAAAAGACCGCGGAGGACCCCAAGGCGGATATCACCTACGGCGCCCCCACCTTCATCCTCATCTCCTCGCGGGAACATGCCGTCTCCGGCCAGATAGATTGCTGTGCCGCCATGGAAAATATGCTCCTTGCCGCCGAGAGCCTGGATATCGGTTCCGTCTGGCTGGGCCTCATGTATTTCTTCTTCATGTGGGAGGGCGCGAAGGGATACCTACAGATACCCGAGGGCTACGAGCCGCAGTACAGCGCCGTCTTCGGCTACAAGGCCGCCCCGAACCGTCCCGCCCCCGCCCGTAAGATGGACGTGGTCACATATATCAAGTAAGCGAAACAAAATGCCCCGTCGTTATGGCGGGGCTACATTTTGTTAATTATGCCAGTTCCCACAAGCCCCTATCACTTATATCAGCATCTTTCATTTTACGATCCTTACGCAATTCAGTAGCCGCCCATCTAATATCATATTGCCAGGTATAAAATAGATTTCCTGATTCAATTAACTCTTTCTCATAGGTGTCCCATACATAGCGACATACTTCTACTATTGTTGCACTACCGTTAAGTGCCTTAAGAGCATCTAGTAATACGGTTTTTAGATTGTCCTTGGTTAACATATTAACACCCCCCTGTTTCAGTATCCTCCCTTTGTTATATCTGGGAGACCGTGGTTCCATTATATCATATAATTCAGCATATATCGCCATATATGGTAGTACATACTTTAAATCCCCATCCTTCTTCCATATGTACGCCGCGCACATCTCCATCACCGCCTCCACCGCCCCCGGCTCGATGCGCTCCACCACGTCGTCCAGCGTGTGGTATACCCGCCCCTCGTCACCTCTCGCCTCCTCGGACGCGCATAGTGCGCGTTCGCGAGGGGAGGTGGCGCAAATGTAAATCAAATTGTGGCCAATTGGATTTACTATGGTGCCGGAAGGAGCGATATAATACATGCCCGCCATGGGAGGCAGACGTACCTCCCTTTTCATTCCGCAACTCTCCACTCTCAACTTTCAACTCTCAACTAAACCCGTTTCCTCGTCTTTCTTCCATACATAGTTGACGAACGTCTCCATCACCGCCTCCACCGCTCCCGGCTCGATGCGCTCCACGGTGTCGTTGAGCGTGTGGTACACCCGCCCCTCGTCAAATACCGATGTGGACATCGCGATGATGTTGATGGCCTCGATCCCCGCCTTCGCGAAGGCCGCCGCGTCCGTCCCCCCGCCCCCCAGCCCCAGCGCCACCTTCTTCATGCTGTAACCGAGTTCTGCCGCCGCGCCGCAGACCGCATCCGCCATCTTCATGGAGAGCGGTTGGGTCCCGTGCCTGTCCCGCGTGATGCAGCCCAGGTGCGCCGTCGTATAGATGCTGTCGATGTTGAATACGTACGTTGGCAGGGCTTTGAGTTCCTGCAGGTGCTTTTCCGCGTATTCGATGGCCCCGCGCTGCCCCGCCTCCTCCCCATCCGTGCTCAGGAAGATCAGCCTTGTGTGCTGCGGCCGCTCCTTTGCATAGTGTTCGGCCAGCGTGCAGGCCATGGCGCAGGCGATCAGGTTGTCCCCCGCCCCCGGGGACTTTTTCCGTGTGACGAGGAAGAAAAGCTGCCCCACGAAGAGCAGCCCTGCGATTGAGATGATGAGGTGGACCAGCGGCAGCGCCCAATACTGGCTGCTTGCGATCTGCTGGACGGTGGCGAAGATGCCCAGTACCGTGATGTAAAGGTAAAAGGCCACCGCGCCCCCCAGCCGCACCCCCGCCAGCTTTTGCAGGTGGGCCAGGAACGTGAATACGTACGGGCTGTCATGGTGTCCGGCTATGATGATCTGCTGTTTTGCGGGCTGGATAGGCTCGATCGTGCCGGCCACGTTGCACGCCGGTTTCCTGCCGAAGAGCCTGTCAAACCACCGCACGCATCGCACGTAATACGCCACGCCGTAGACGAGCGCCAGGATGCAGACGGGCGGTACGAAGTAGACGCAGATGCCGCCGATGCCCAGCAGGACGATGGATAGAACGTAGGCGATGGCCGCGGCCTTCCCCGTGTGCCACATCGCCCCCGGGTATATGGCAAAAGGCTCCTCGGAAACTGCATCACAATGTTCCTTCAGTTCGTCCGCGATGTCCGCCGCCGCGTCCAGGCATTCCTTTGTCCCCGTGATGCGCGGCCCCCGCCGCAAAAGGATCTCCTTCGTGAGCTGCAGCGCCCTTTCAGCGGCTTCCTTCCCCATCCTTTGCATGCTAATACACCCCCGGATCACGTCATTTGCATATCGAATGGTTTCACATGCCTTGTATATTGTAGCATTTCCTTCCATCCGCTATCAATCGTTGTAATGAGAATGCTATGATTCTTTGTGCTTTGATATTGACCTAAGTACGGTAGGGGAGTCTGTCGCCCAAGCAACCCGTAGGGTTGCATGTGACTTGAAGGAGAGATAACCTAAAATAACAAAAGAGGGCCCCGCCCTCTTTCTACTGCCGCTATCGGTCTATTTTGTTGTGATCGGGCAGAATCCGATCGGCCGCTTGGGCGCCTCCACCTGCCGCTTCAGCTTCAGCATGATAAAGCTGATCTGGCTCACGTGCTGTATCAGTTTCACCGGGCTCCCGTCCTCCATCCGCCCGTGGAAATACAGCAGGTACGGGTTCTGGAATCCTACGCCTTCGATGTGGAACTGGATGCTTTCCCCGTACTGCACCAGCTTCACGCCCACGGCCTCGTCGTCGTTCAGGTTCGCGTCGAAGGAGCACATCTCCCGGTGGATCTGCTCGGCGAACATGCTGGCAAACCCCTTGCTATAAAGCTCCATCTGCCTTTCCTGCAGGCCCTTGTCCACCTCGTAGTTCATATCCAGCGGGTTCAGGTTGTAATCATACGGCTGCATGGTTTTCAGGCCGTCCAGCGTACCCGTTCCCCTGCCGCTGTTGGCCATTTCCTTCAGTTCGTCGAAAGGTCCTTCCATCGTTTCGGTTCTCTCGTCCATCGTAGGTACCCCCTGTCAGAATGGTGATATGATGTGAATGCAATGAAATGGGCGGGCATTCCGCTCATCCTTATAAATATATATGCGTGATGAAAAAAAGCTTGTCTCTGCTGCCCCTATGTAAATATCATAAATCTTCTGTTTTCCGCCGTCAACGAAAAAAGGGCGGCAGGCGAATGGATCAACCATGCAGCCCATATCCGGTCGTCTCTTTGAAGTGATTGAGGTGTAACGATGAACCGGTAACTGCATTACCCCCGCAGGGTTATAGAATCATGCCCAAAGGGCATCCCATAACTCTTAACTTTTAACTATTAACTGTATTACCCTCGCAGGGCCATATGATCATGCCCAAAGGGCATTCCACAATTCTCAACTCTCAACTTTCAACTCTCAACTAATAATGCTTCCTCGTCCTTTTTCAGGATGTAGTTCACGCCGATGTCCAGCACCGCCTCCACCGCTTCGGGGGCTATGCTCTCCACCGTATCGCCCAGCGTATGGTACACCCGCCCCTCGTCAAAAACGGATGTGGACATGCCGATAATGGTCGTGGCTTCGATCCCCGCCCGTGCGAAGGCCGCCGCGTCCGTCCCCCCGCCCCCCAGGCCCAGCGCCACCTGCTTCATCTTGTAGCCGAGTTTTCTCGCGGTGTCGCAGACCTCCTCCGCCATCCGTTTGGAGAGCGGCACCCCGCCGTGGCAGTCCCGCGTGATGCACGCCAGGTGCTCCAGCGCGTACACACTGTCGATATTGAATACGTACGTGGGCAGCCCGCGCAGCTGCGCCCGGTATTTGGCTGCAAACGCGCATGCGCCTTTCAGCCCTGCCTCCTCCGCGTCCGTGCTCAGGAAGATCACCTTGGTATGCTGCAATGGTTTCCCCATCTTCTTTTGCGTCGCGAAATAGCCCGCCATGGAAGCGGCGATGGCGCTGGCGTTCAGGTTGTCCCCCGCCCCCGGCGAGGGTCTGCGGGTCTGCACAAAAAAGAGCTGGCTGACCAGGACCAGACCAACGAGTGCGATGAGGATGTGCGCGCCGTACAGCGCCCAGGTGCTGCCGCCGATGGCCTGCTCCAGCCCCGCCGTGATGCTGAGTACCGTGATATACAGGTACGCCCCCGCCGCCAGCCCCAGCCGTAGCCCCGCCCATTTCTGCGCCCGCTCCATGAAGCTCATGACGAACGGGCTGTCGTGGTGCCCCACCACGAGTATCTGCTGCCTTGCGGGTTGCACGGGCTCGATCGTTCCCGTGATGTTGCACCCCGTCGTCCTGCGGAAGAGCCGGTCAAAGAGCCGCCCGAAGCAGAAATAATGCGACACCACATACAGCATGGCGGCCAGGCATACGCCCATGGAGATGTATACGCATACGCCCCCGATGGCTAGCAGGATGAACGCGAGGATATAGGCCAGGGTCGCGCCCCGCCCCGCGTTCCACAGCGCTCCGGGATGCACGTCAAAAGTCTCCTCGTTCACGCTGTCGCAGTGGCCCGTGAAGGCCTTCGCGATATCCTTTGCCGCCATCAGGCACGCCTTCGTCCCCGTGATGCGGGCCTTGTATTTGTCGATGATGGATCGCGTCATCTCCAGCGTATGCACTGCGATCTCCTTGCCCAACCGTTGAAAGTCCATATTTGCGCTCCTTCCATGGTAACGACCGGGGAATTATGCCCTGTGGGCATGATTCCCTATGGCGCTATTTCTTCATGAATACGGGGGAGAATTATGCCCTGTGGGCATGATTCTCCGTGGCGTAATTTCTCCCGGGGAGAATGAATATGGGGGAGAATTATGCCCTGTGGGCATGATTCTCCGTGGCGCAATTTCTCCCGGGGAGAAATTGCGCCTATATAGTATTCCGGTCCGTACGGCCCCTATGCGTTTGAAAAAAGCGTGTGGATGAGGAAACAATCGGTCCCCTTGCCCGTCCTGATACAGCCGTTCGGGCCGTCTCCACCTGCCATCGTATGCGCCCATCAGGCGCATTGTGACCGTTTGCGGTTGCCTTTTAATTCCGTTTGAATATATTGAAAGGAAATCGGTTTGGGGGGATCGGATCATGCGGCGATATGATTATTTGGTTCAGCATGGGCATCCGCGGTTTGATGAAGCTTCAAGATATCCCAATGACGCTCCGCAGGAATGTGAAGCCGTTCAGCCGGCAGGCCTCCATTCGCAGACGGTGGGGGACCGCGGGCCCGTCCTGCTGCAGGATAATGTCCTGCATGAAAAGCTGGGCATTTTCGCGAGTGAAAAGATCCTTGAGCGCCGGGTGCACGTGAAAGGGTTCGGCGCCTTCGGGTATTTCCAGGCCATGCATTCCATGCAAAAGTATACAAAGCTCGGTTTTCTGTCCACTCCTGGTCAGGAAGTCCCCGTGATGGTGCGTTTCTCCTTTGCCGTCAGCGAAAAAGGCACGCCCGATACCACCCGCACAGCACGCGGTTTCTCCACCAAGTTCTATACGCAGGAAGGCATTTTTGACCTGCTCTGCAACCATATCCCCGTGCTTTTCGTGCGGGACGCCATCCGTTTCCCGGATGCCATCGCGGCCTTCGAGCCTTCGCCTGTGAATGGTCTCCCCGACCCGGAGCGGCTCTGGGGCTTCGTTGCCCGTTCGCCGGAATGTATGAATTTCATCGTCAGGGTGTTTTCCGATATGGGCACATTGAAGAGCTTCCGCCATATGCGGGGCTTCGGTGTGAATACCTATGTCTGGAAAAACGCCGAAGGTGTGCGCCGCTATGTGAAATACCATTGGCTCCCCATGGCAGGCGAACAGTATATCGACCGCTGCGAGGCCGTCGCGCTCGCCGGCGCGGATCCTGACGTGGCGGGGAAGGACCTGTTTGATACCATCGCGGCGGGTACACCCGTGCAGTATGAGCTGTGCGTCCAGCTGATGGACCCGGAGGATGAATGCGCCCTGCCCTATGATCCGCTGGATTGTACCAAGGTGTGGGATGAGCGGCAGTATCCGCTCATGCCCGTTGGCAGGCTGGTGCTGAACCGGAATCCGGATGATTTTATGGAGCAGGTGGAAAAGGCCGCGTTCTCCCCCGCCAACCTGCTGGAGGGTGCGGAGCTCTCCGATGACAAACTCCTGCAGGGCCGCGCCAATATCTACTGGGACGCCCAGCGGCGGCGCCTGGGGCCCGGTTTCCGCTGGATACCCGTAAATCATTACCAGTGCTTTACCCCGGATACCCTCGTGACCAGCGGCGCTGGCAGGTGCGTGGAAGGGCGCCTCGTGCGCTCCGGCATCCCGCTGCAGGATGACTTTGCCCAGGCCGGCCAGTTCTATCATTCCCTCTCCCGCGTTTGGAAAGACCACCTGGCGGATAATGTCGCTTCCGGTCTTGCCGGCGCTTCCATGGAAACGCAGCGTGTCGTCCTGGAGCATCTGTGCCGGGCCTCGCCCGAACTGGGTGCAAATGTGGCGCGATTGCTCCCGGCATATGCCCGTCGTTAGACGGCTTGCCAGGGCTGTATGAACGAAATGAAGGGCCCCGGCATTGCTGCATGGGACCCTTCTGTATATTTAAACCCTTGGCCCGTGATGGGCCGGGCATTCTTCCTTGCCGCCCTTGACTTCCCGTCATATCCCTCCGCCAGCCGGTCCAGAATCTCTCCGATGGATATGTCAGTCCCGCCATGCGCTTCACCATCTTTCATATGTTGAGCCAGGAGGGCAATCCACAACTAATAGCTATTAGCTGTAGGCTCTTAACTAAATATCCCCGCAGGATAATTCTCAATTGTCAATTGTCAATTGTCAATTATTTTAACGACTACCTTCCCCCGCGCGTGTTTCCCGCCCAGGTAGCGCAGCGCCGCAGCCGACTCGTCGAGTGTATAGCATTTATCGACCACCGGGTTCACTTTCCCCGCTTCGATCAGCTCTTTTAATACGGCCAGGTCCTTTGTATCTGCCTTTGCCGTGAAGCTGGTCAATACCCTGCCATCGCTTTCGTCCCTGCGCCTTCCCGCCGTCACGCCCTGCAGGATCTGCCTTCCGCTGCCTCCAGCCATCACGTACACGCCGCCCGGTTTCAGCGCGCGCCGGTAGTCTTGGATCGGGTGGTATCCGTTCACGCCCATGATCAGGTCATACTGCTCCCCGTTTTTTGTGAAATCCTCCTTCGTGTAGTCGATCACGTGGTCTGCGCCCATCGCCCGTGCCTGCTCTATGTTCCTGGTGCTGCACACGGCCGTCACTTCCGCCCCGTACGCCTTTGCGATCTGCACGGCGAAGGTGCCTACCCCGCCCGCCGCCCCCTGGATCAGTACCTTCTGGCCTTTGGCTATCCTGCCCTTGTCCCGCAGCCCCTGCAGCGCGGTGAGTCCCGCCATGGGTACCGCCGCCGCCTTTTCGAATGTGAGGTTCGCGGGCTTCAGCGCGATCATGTCTTCCGTGGCGCAGGCGTACTCTGCCAGGCTCCCGCTCCGCGAGTGTGAGATGTCCCCGTATACCGCATCCCCGGGTTTGAAGTGCGATATGTTTTTCCCCGCGGCCTCCACCACCCCGGCCAGATCGGTCCCGACCTGATCCTTTTTGGGTTTGAAAAATCCGCATCCCATCAGCCGCACCGCGATGATGTCCGCCGTTGTCATGTGCCAGTCGTACTGGTTCAGCGATGCCGCGTGCACCCGGATCAATACTTCGTCGTCCCCCGGTATCGGCTTTTCCACTTCCCTGAGTTTCAGCCCCTCGGGCGGCCCGTATTTTGTACAGATGATCGCTTTCATGGTATACCTCCCGTTCCGTAACCGTTTGACCGGTTCTGTTGAATACCCGGGCTGTTCCATTCTCCGTCCGGGCTTTCTTTCGCAACAATCGCTTAGCCACTTTAAATGTTGTTTGTAGCGCCCCGTAGAGCTGTCGCCCAAGCAACCCGTTGGGTTGCGATGGAGTGATTCCCCCTCGCAGGGACTAACGCCCTCGCAGGGATTAACCCTGCGGGGCCATATCTTCATGTCCCCGCAGGGCATACCATAACTGTCAACTTTCAACTCTCAAATGTCAACTTTATCTCCGTTTTTCTTTTCCGCATACGAGTCGAACGAGTCCTTGCCTTCCTTCTCCCACCACTCGTCGTAGTACTTCCAGTTCTTCGGGTCTCCGCATTCCTTTTTGATCTCTTCCTTGACCGCTTCCTTGACCCCGTCTTTTACTGCATCCTCGACGGTGCCCTTTGCTTTCTTTTTTTTGTCCTCTGCCTTGCTGCCGCTGCTGCTCCCGATGCGCCCGAAGAGCAGCCGGGCGAGCAGCGCGATGCCGAAGGCCTGCCAGTACGTGATCGTCGTCAGGTGGAATATCTCGGGCATCAGCCAGTTCCACAGCGCCTGGATCACCACCGCAAATACGAAGGCGAAAAGCACCGCGAAAAACACCCCTGCGATGATCCCCATCGCGATCTTGCGTCCCTTGGGAGCGCCCTCCCATCTTTGCTTCCATTTTTCCTTTGTCTCGTCCATTTTGATCGTCTCCTTGGATGTATTAAGATTTAAAATCTTTCAACATTTCCTGCAGGGCCTTCACGGCCCGCTGTTTCCGGGACAGCAGCGTTCCTATCGGTTCGTTCCACTCCGCGGCCAGTTCCCGGAAGGTCCTCCCCTTCATTTCCGTGGCGATGAAGACCGCCCGCTGCCGGGGCTCCAGCCTGCTGATGGCCTCCTTCAGCCGGGAAAGGAATTCGCGGTTTTCCGCCTGCAGCTCCGCGTTCGCCGTATGGTCCGCCAGCAGGTCGGCAAGGGTGACCTCCCCGTCTTCGTCGATGCAGCTCTGGAGGGACAGCGTCCGCTCGTTCCTGCGCAGGTAGTCCACGGTCTTGTTGTGGAGCGAGCGGTAGACATAGGACGCTAGGTTTTCCATCGGTTCACCGATGTTCACCCGGTTGAAGACATTGAGCATCACTTCGCCGATCATGTCCTCCGCATCCATCTCGCCGATGCTCTGGATCCGGTGCCGGACATACGTTTTGAATTTTTGGTTTTCCGCCGCGAAAAATTCGCTCAGCCTGGTTTTGGCGTCCCTGTCCATGTTTCTTGCTTGTACGCGTGCGTTTTACGCACACGCTACCGTCCTTCCGCCCTTTATGACGTGGCGCTATGGGATTTATTGCATGTTTTGAATAAATTCTTCGCTTTCATATTCAGTTCCTGCATCCTTCAGTTCAAGAGCCTGTTTACGTTGTATTGCGACGCATATAATAATGGCAGGATTCGATAGGAAGGGTTGCCATGTTCCAGCATATCGCCCATTCTGTATGGATCGTAAAAAAGGCTTGAAAGATCCGTTCGCTTTTACAAGGAACATTTCGGCTTTTAAGAAAGAGTACAAGAACGGTGTGCTGTGCCTCTCTTCGATGCCCGTTCATTTGAGTCTTCAAATAAAAAGCAAACCCCCGTGATGTTCCTTCATAGGTGCAGGAAACCTGCACCATACATCCCGGGGGCCATTTGCATGCCTGCCCACAGTGGGACGGGCACGGCTTCTCTTTACGGTAACGGCTGTTTCACGTAAACAAATCACTTCACAGTGATGGTGAAATCGTACGTCTTTTCGGGCTCGCTCTTGCCCGGGGGGTATACGCCCGCGCTCAGGTGGTATGTGCCCGCCTTGTCCGCCGTAAATGAATAAATGTGGATGCCGCCCGAGCGGACGATGCCGCTTTCCACGGGCTCCGCCACGTACTGGTCCATCTTCTTGGTGAGTCCGGCAGGTACGTCGGATTGCTTGATGGAGTATCCCGTGGAGGGGTTCTCGTTCAGATAGATGGCCAGCGTCTGTCCCACGTTCAGCTCCGCCGTCAATACGTCTTCGGTGAGCAGTGCGTCGTGCTGCGTGCCGAGCTTGCCGGATGGAGCCTGGGTCGGCTGGTCTTCCGGGACCGTGGGCTGTACGGTCTGTTCGGGGGTGGCTGTCGCCTGCGTGGGCGTGGGTTCGGTGGGGGGGACCAGTTTCTGGCCGCCGCACGCCGTCATGGCGAGCGCCAATAAAAGCACAGCCATTACAATGATAATTTTTTTCATTTCATGCTTCCTCCTCTATGGAAACGGTTTTTACGCTAGTTGGACGAAGGGAAAATGAAAATGTTCCGCGATGAAAAAAAGGAGGATTTCAGTCCTCCATGCTTTTTACGATGAGCACCGCATTGTCCGGCGGTTCCCTGTCCTGCTTTGTATTTACCGAGCCATGTTTCATTTTATATACGACATAATACTCCGTTTCGGCGCCGGGCTGGATGGTGCACGCATTGAATTCCCTGAAATCCAGCTCCTTCAGGGACTCATATTCCATGGCAAACGGTTCGTCGGGCGATACCCAGCTGAGGATCCCGTAGCGCGACGGGACCAGATCCGCATCCTCGGCAAAGTCCGCGATGAGATAGAAACGGACCGTGCTGCGTGTCTGGTTTTTGACCGCCATGGTACAGCCGAGGTACACGTACCCGTCATCGCCGATGGTGAAATCATCAAATCTGCTCTTTTCCACATCGTAGAAAAGCACCTGCCTGTGCTCCGCCGTGCGTTTTTCCCTTTGCTCCCCATAGGCGTAGGGCATGCAGCCGGTGAGCAGGAAAACGGCTGCGGTGGTGGCTGCAAACATGGACAGCGGGGGGCCCGCCCTCCCGGGGTTGCCTGCCTCGCTGGTTTTGTTTGTAATGGCGCGGGCCTTCATATGCCTTTCCTCCTTGTCAGAAGCGCGATTCGCGTCCGAACGTAGCCGTACTCAGCATCCATGATACCCGCCATGTCTTACGATCCGGTGACACTTTCCCTTACGATCCTGTAAGGTCAACTGCTACTATCCTTTATACACGACCCCTTCGTGATCCAAAAGCCACTTTTTCACGGGAAGCCCGCCGCCGAAACCGCCCAGGCCGCCCCCCTGCGCCAGCACCCGGTGGCAGGGTACGATGATCGCAATGGGATTGGCCCCGCACGCCTGCCCCACCGCCCGCGCCGCACCGCCGCGTTGCAGGATGTGCGCGATCTCCCCGTACGTGAGATACTGCCCATAGGGGATGGAGAGAAGCTGCTCCCATACCTTCCGGTGGAAGTCCGCCCCCCGGATATCCAGGTGGACGTCAAACTTTTTCAGTTTGCCCGCGAAGTACAGGTGCAGCTGCTTTTCCGCCATGTCCAGGTGCGCCTGCGCGGCATCCTCCCCCCTTGCCCCGGGGGAACCGGTACGCCCGAAATCCAGGCGTGTGATGCCGTTCTCATTTGCCTGTAATGTAAGGGGGCCTATCGGACTATCCATTACAAGGGTTCTTTCCATTTCACAATCCTCCGGATTAGTTGGCAATTATACATTCATTGTACACTATACGGCGGACATGAAACAGGACCGCGGAAGAGGTGGATATTGGAATAAAAATTAAAGAATACTGAACATCAATCATCCAATTCAGAAGTGACACACATAGCATAAAATAACACAATATCCCTGAATATGATATAATTGATCAAATAATATTATTTACCTGGGCGATCCAATGCCTGAGAGATATGATATTAACCGATTAGAAAAAAGCGAATACCATGTCGGAAAGCTAGAGCAATGCATTATAGATGCTTTAATGTTATATCTAAGTCCGCTCGATATTTATATGAGCAGGAAAAAAATATATTATACAAAGAAACACGAGCATGAGTATAAAAGTTACCAAGAATACAAACGCTGCATAGAAGCAGTGCCAGATATCATCTGTAATCCTGACTATGTATGTTTACATAGTGACGGGCAAAGTTTAAGATATATTAAAGCTATAACCAGACCAAACCATGCTTGTAGCTGTTGGGGTTAAAATCAGTGTGGGACACCTATGGGTCAACACTGTATTCCCAATAAGTGCTGACAAAGTGCAGTATTACATGCAATCCGGACACACTATTATTGATTTTTCTTGACATTTATAACAAACAATTTGTATAATTTGTATGTTGAGACGAATACTTTGTATCGGGTAAATTATTTGAGGGCAGAACTGGCAGCTGCCACGCCAGAAATGGCCTAAAAGAGATGTGGGATACGCCGCCCCACCGAATAATTTATCCGATAACAAGAGCCTCCTACCGGAGGCTTTATGTTTTTAACGCTTCCTCACATCCTTTTCAACTCCATACCCGTTCGTTGGGCTTCCATTGTTCATTTTGCCTCCGTTGACAGCCCAAACGGCGTGCTATATAATCAAAATCGCATCAACATGACCGTTTTTTGCGCTTGATCTCATTTATTTCAGGGACTACGCGCGTTTTTTTATTTAATAATTGCCTGAAAGGTAGGATGCCGTTTGAAAGCCGACACACTCCGAAAGAAATACCTTGAGTTTTTCGCCTCCAGGGGCCACGCCATCATCCAGAGCGCATCGCTCATCCCCGAAAACGACCCGACCGTGCTTTTCACCACCGCCGGGATGCACCCGCTGGTCCCCTATCTCCTGGGCACCAAGCACCCCGCGGGCAAACGCCTGGCCGACGTGCAGAAATGCGTGCGCACGGGGGACATCGACGAAGTGGGCGATTCTTCGCACTGCACATTCTTTGAGATGCTGGGCAACTGGTCTCTGGGGGATTATTTCAAAAAGGAAGCCATCGCCTGGAGTTTTGAATTCCTCACCTCCCCGCAGTGGCTGGGTATCCCCAAGGACAAGCTGTACTTCACATGCTTTGCCGGGGACGCGGACGCGCCGCGGGACGAAGAATCCTTCGCCATTTGGCGGAGCCTGGGCGTGGCGGAAGACCACATCTTCTTCCTGCCGAAGAAAAATAACTGGTGGGGGCCGGCGGGCATCACGGGGCCGTGCGGACCCGATACCGAGATGTTCATCGATACGGGCAAGCCCAAGTGCGGGCCCGATTGCTCCCCTGCGTGCGACTGCGGCAAGTACCTGGAGATCTGGAACGACGTTTTCATGGAGTATAATAAGAACGCAGAAGGCAAATATGAGCCGCTGGCCCAGAAGAATGTGGACACCGGCATGGGCCTGGACCGCACCGCCGCGATCCTGCAAGGGAAAACATCGGTCTACGAGACCGACGTCTTTGAAAGCATCATCAAGGTCGTGGAAGCGCTCAGCGGGAAACAATACGGCAGGAACGATGAGGACACGCGGGCCATCCGCATCATCGCCGACCACATGCGTTGCGCCACCTTCATCATGGGAGACGAGCGCGGCGTCACGCCCAGCAACGTGGACCAGGGCTACGTCCTGCGCCGGTTGATCCGCAGGGCCATCCGCTTCTCCCATGCCATCGGCATCCCCGAGGGCAAACTGGGCACCGTGAGCAAGGCGGTGGTGGCGCAATATGCGGACGTCTACCCCGAGTTGAAAAAGAACGAGGCCTTCATCCTGGCCGAGCTGGAAAAGGAACAGGAAAGGTTCGAGCGCGTGCTGACATCGGGCCTGCGGGAATTCGAAAAGGTGGCGGCCAGGGCGGAAAACAGGCAGATCGACGGGCCCACGGCTTTCCGGCTGTACGATACATTCGGCTTCCCCATTGAGTTTACCGTCGAACTCGCGAAAGAACGCGGGCTGACGGTGGATGCCGAAGGATTTGACGTACGCTTCCGCGAACACCAGCAGGTGAGCCGGCAGGGCGCGGATCAGCGCTTCGCGGGCGGCCTTGCGGATACTTCGGAGCAGACGTCCCGTCTCCACAGCGCGACGCACCTGCTGCTGGCGGCGCTGCGCAAACACATCGATGACGATATCCGCCAGCGCGGCAGCAACATCACCGCCGAGCGCCTGCGTTTCGACTTCAATTTTGCCCGCAAGCTGACGGAGGAAGAGGTCAAAACGGTGGAGGCCCAGGTGAACGAATGGATCCGGGCGGACATGCCCATCACCTGCGAGGAGTTGCCCATCGAGCAGGCGCGTGAAAAGGGCGCCATGGGGATATTCGAGTCCAAATACGGCGAAGTCGTGAAAGTCTACACCATGGGCGATGCCTCCTGCGAGATGTGCGGCGGACCGCATGCCACCCATACAGCCGAGCTCGGCATGTTCAAGATCCAGAAGGAGGAAAGCTCCTCCTCGGGCGTGCGCAGGATACGGGCAGTGTTGGAATGAGCGTTTAACAGTAGCAGTTTAATAGCGAAGTATAAAAAGGCGCGGGATATAACCTGCGCCTTTTGTATTCTGATCATCATGGTGGGAAAATAACGTTCCGTTTATAGCAACCAGCTACCGCTCTTTCAGGTTGAATTGGCATCAATCGGGGTATTGATATACTTGCGGTTCGATCCTATAGTAATGAATGCGGGCAGGGCCCGGAAAGAACTTTGGAGGGTAATCTACCTTGAATATGTTTTGTTACCAGTGCCAGGAGACGGGCAACGGGAAGGGATGCAGGTACGAAGGCTCGTGCGGGAAGACCGACGAGGTGGCAAACCTGCAGGATGTGCTGATCTATTCGCTGAAAGGATCGGCCTTTTACCTGAGGCAGCTGGACGATGAAAAGGTAAAGCGGGAATCAGGCATGCTCGCGGCGGAATGCCTCTTTGCCACGGTGACCAACACCAATTTCGACCCCGAACGGATCGTGGGATACATCAAACGGGTATTTGCGGGCAGGGCGGCAGTCAAAGCGCTGGTCAGGGGGCAAACCATCGGCGCCGAACCGACTGAAAATGCGCTCTGGGAACCGGAAGACGATGCCGCTGTTTACAAAAAGGGCCTTTCCATCAGCATATTGGATATCCAGGACCCCGCCGAACGCTCCCTGAAAGAAACGGTCACATACGCCCTGAAAGGGATGTCGGCGTATATCTACCACGCGGGCGTACTGGGCTATTATGATAACAGCCTTTTCGATTTCATCTTCGAAGCGCTTTACCTCATTTCCATCGACCCCTCCATGGAGGAACTCATGGACCTTGTATTCAAGGCCGGGGAATACACCTGCAAGGCGATGGCGCTGCTGGATACGGCAAACAGCGAAACGTATGGCATCCCGAGCCCCGTAACCGTGGACACGGGCGCAGGCGAGCGGCCCGGCATCCTCGTATCGGGGCATGAGCTGAAGGACCTGGAGATGCTGCTGGACCAGAGCGCGGACATGGGCATGGACATCTACACCAACGGGGAGATGATCCTTGCGCAATCCATGCCGTTTTTCAGGAAGTACCCGCACTTGAAGGGCAACTACGGCAATGCCTGGTGGCAGCAGAAGGAGGAGTTCTATAAATTCAACGGGCCCGTCCTCGTGACCAGCAATTGCATCGTCCCGCCCGATAAATGCTATGTGGAAAGGCTTTTTACCTCCAGCGTGGCGGGGTACCCGGGTGTGAAGCATATTGAAGAGGTGGAAGGCAAAAAGGATTTTTCGGAGATCATCGCCCTGGCCAAGGGATGCATGCCTCCGCAGGATTTGAAGGAACCGCCTTTCATGACGGGATTCAACCACCAGTACCTGGCCGCAAACACGGACCGGATCGTGGACGCCATCAAACAGGGCAGGATCAAGAAATTTGTCGTGATGGCGGGCTGCGATGGCAGGGACCCGAAGCGGAAGTATTATACGGAAAAGGCGCTGGCGCTGGAGGAGGGGAACATCATCCTCACGGCGGGCTGCGCGAAATACCGTTACATCAAGCAGGTGCAGGGGGACATCGACGGCATCCCCAGGGTGCTGGACGCGGGGCAGTGCAGTGACAGCTATTCCCTCATCGCCTTCGCGCAGCACCTGGTGAAGGTGTTCGGCGTGGAGAGTTTGAATGACCTGCCGGTGGAGATCGATATGGCGTGGTTTGACCAGAAGGCCATCGCGATCTTCCTGGCCCTGCTGCATCTGGGCGTGAAAAGGATCAAACTGGGCCCCACCATACCGGAGTACATCAACCAGTACATCCGGGGGCAGCTCTTGGGGAAATACGAGCTCACCACAGTTGCCGAGGACTGAAAATAACAGCGCAGATCAAACCCTGATACGATAGCCAGGGATATGGGGACCGCTGATGATCCCCTTTCTTTTTATTAAATAATCCCGCAGGCGCAGCCATATCCGTTCTAATGAACACAACGCCTGTATATGAGTTAATGGAGGGATATGAGTCCTTTCCCCTTGTATGAAAGCGGGGCGTTATGGGCATGCCGGTGTTATCACTTCTGTTGGGCGCGCTGGCGCTGGTGCTGAATGCGTTCATCATCATCTGCATGGCGTTCAAGGCTGGGTGGGTAGTGTTTTGCCTGCTGGTCGTGGGGGTAGGTTGCGCGTTGGCCGCCATCGTCCTTTCGGCCATCTGCCTCTTCGCGCGGCGAAAAAAGCCGGAGCCCGATGACAGGCCGGTATGGGGGCTGGTCACGGGCATTTTCTCGGCATATTTTTCCGCATGGTCTTATCTCTTCTTCAATCCGTTTTAAATGGTTCCGTTTGCTTTTGGATCCTTGCATGTATTCCCGGATCGCAGGCAGGACGAGGGGCGGGGGCGGCGCGGTCATGCACCCCTGCGGCACGCGCGCAAAACAGGCTATACACGTGTGCTGCCTCGTTCGGGCGTTTGGGCAGAGCCAAAACCCTGTAGCAGCGGTTTGTTGCGGTATGTTTTGTACTTACCTTTGGGATTCAATGACGATGTTGTCCTTTGCCAGGCTGTCATAATAGGCTTTTGTCAGTTCAGACTGCAAAAAGTCGTCGTTCAGCATCTTCAAGAATAGTATTTTTGATTTCTTCGTATCCAGGTGTATCTGGGTGCCCGGGCCTGAATATTTGAATTTGCCTTGTAAAGTCGGATATGTTTTTGTAAAAACGATGATTGCTTCCACCGGGATTTTGCCCAATACGGGGGAATCTGACGTTGTTTGGATCAGCCTTCGGGAAAAGGCCGCATCTTCAAGGTCCTCTGCCAATTCCCCGGGATTATCCAGTATCCCTTGAGCCTGTATTTGGGCGATGCTTTGCATAGCTTGGCGTTTGGCGATATCGTGGAACCCATAGAACTTTTCAAACATGCGGATGTTTTTGATCAGTATGGTGTCATGGATATATAATATATCAAAAGTGTTGTTGATCTTGATCATGTCATTCTGCATCTTTTTGAAGCGATGCTCCGATTCAAACAAAAAGAAATGCTTTTGCCCCGAATAGGTATTGATGGGGTAATGCTTTTTATAGATGCATAGCTTGTTTTCTGCATCCCCGATTACGATGATGTAGGCATAAAGGTCATTGATAGCATCGCTGCGTGAAGAATATTGCTGCTGTTCCCCGTTTGCATGGATATCGGAAAAGACATTCAGTTCGCTTGGTACTTCTTCCAGGTCATATTCATACAGGACGTTACCCCTGTCGTCAGCGGTGGACAGCTTTCTGATCTGCTGGTTTTCATCGTCCACGATAGTTTCTTTGATGCCGTTCAGGAACATTTCCTTCAGTTCCTTCAGGTCGTCATGATCGATATCCACCAATCGGACTTGTGATTCCCCGGCTTCCAGGAAAATCATATACAGGATGGTGCCTGTTCCTTCGGTGTAATAATGCTGCAAATGGTCACGCAGTTCATCGATGTTCAATCGTCCACCCTCCTGGCAAAGAAAACGTTTTTGTCCAGACGGATATAGCGGACCTTTTGGCCGTCGTTTATGGTGTCAGGCGATATAAAAGTCCCGCTGATGTTTTGGGCGTTTGTGTCCATTTCATAGATCCTGTATCCCAGCAGGGCCAGCGTGGGATTTGAATAGAACATGTTCGTTTTTACATAGATCACGCCAATAATGATCAGCAGGATGAATAATAAGATGGTTTTCCTTTCAGATTGAAAATCGACCATGACAAAAGGAATGATATACGTCGTCAGAAAAGCGAGATATTCGTTGTTGATATTTTTTACGCTGCTCGTTTTGGCAGGCAATTGCGATGTTCCCTTGAGCTTATATCTGAATTCGATGAAGATGATCACGCACAGTACGATGAATACCAGACATATGACACTGATGATATTTTGGGACACAAAGTTCAGTAGATCAAAGTCGTTATCCATGCCTGACAGATCCACAGAGGCGATGATGACCAGGACAAAAAACAGCCATAAGGACAGGATGTACATCTTTACTTTCATCATGATTCTGGGGTTGTCTGTACTGCCCAATGGAATAACACCTCATTGCAGGATACTACTATATATTCATAAGTAGCATGCAATGACATTGGTATTCTATAAATTTACGTATATATATGAAAAAGAAAGTTTAACTGCTTGCGCTGGAATAGCGCTTCACGGCGACCTTCCACAGGGCCCGTGTGAGGAGGAAAAAGACGATGGGCGCGGCCACGCCCCATATGGCGTAAAGCGGATCCAGCCTGCCCAATACAAACAGTGTTGGGAAATTCGTGATGAGGAAGATGGGCAGCAGGAAGATGCCGATGTGCTGGACGGCTTTATTGTAGATCCCCATCGGCAGGTTGTTGAAATCCCAGAAGGAATCCACCACCATGGCCAGGGAGCCCGCCTTCACGAACCAGAACGCGAAGATATTGGGGAAAAGGAAAAGCGAATACCCGATGATGCCGCCGCTGAGCATGTAGCCCACGAAACCCAGCAGGTTCAAAAAGTGTACCGGCGTGTGCAGTCGGCTGAGGCCCACGCCCACGATGACCACACCGGCCACGAAGTCTGTGAAAAAGAGCGCGAAATCGGTATGGCGCAGGGTGGTGATAAATTGCAGGGATACAGGCTTCACAATGAAAAAGTCCAGCGTACCCTTCCTGATATACTCTCCCAGCGCGTTGTTGTTGAGCATGAAGAAACCGGTGTAGATGGCAGTCATCAAAACGAACGTCCCTACAAAAACCAGCACCTCGTCGGCGGACATGCCCGAGACCCCCACCCCCGCGTTATAGATCACGACGACATACAGGAGTTTCACGATGAGGTAGCCGACCTCCATGGCCATGCCGGTGAAAAAGTTCACCCGGTACTCCAGCTGGGCCATGAGGCTGTTTTTCATGAAGAGGACCCATATAAACAGGTGCTTTCGTATTTCCTTCCAGACCCTTTTCATCACATCAACCCCCCGCCGCCACATACCGTTTCAGCCCCGCCCGCCACATGAGCCAGGCCAGGAAGCCGAGGGGCACCGTCCAGGCCAGCATGACGAGGCAGCCGGCGAGTATGTCCCCGTCCGGCACCCTGCCGCAGAGCACGTCCACCGGGAAATTCACGGTGTAGCGGAAAGGCATCCAGTTCAGCACCGATTCCACGCCTTTGCCCAGTACGGCCAGCGGGAAGATGCCGCCGCTGAGGGCGATGAAGACGATGCGCACCGCCTCGAAGAAAAAACCGATCTCGGTGAGCCAGAAGCCCAGCATCCCCACGCAGAAATAAACGATGAAATTGATGAACGTGGCAAGTACAAGCACGACCACGAAGTATAGGGCGTTTACCAGCGTGACGATGGGCCCGAAAATGGCGTTCACGATGAAGACGGCCGCCACGATCACCAGGCACATGAAAAGCGAATGCACCAGCTTGCTGCCGAAAAAGGCCGCCATGCGGTACTGGAAATACCCCACGGGTCGTACCATGAATTTGTCCAGGCCGCCGTTTTTGATATCCTCGTTGATCTCGTATTCGAAGTAGGTGCGAAGCAGGCGCTGCACGATATTGGCAAAGATCACATAAGCCAGCATCTGCGAATAGGTGTAGCCAAAGATCTCAGGCGTTTTTGCCAGGGCGTAGATGCTGGACCACAGGAAATACTGCAGGAACATCGGGAAAAGCGCGCTCACCATGCCCAGCAGGAAATCCGCGCGGTACTCCATGGCGTTCTGCATGCCCATCGCCAGGGTACGGCCGTATTTCAAAAGCGAGCGCATGCCCGCGTGCCTTGTCATACCGTATCCTCCGAACGGAACAGCTGGACGATGCCCTCCTCCAGCGGGATATCCTCGATATTGAAGTCCACCACGGGCAGCTTGTCCAGTATGTCCGCCGCGATGGATTTGATGTCCTGTTTGCGCGCTTCGATGGTGCCGCTGAACCCGTCGAACGCCACCACGGCGCCGTAGCGCTCCAGCTCCCCCTTCCCCACCGGGGCGGAAAGCTGGACCTTCACGCGCTTTTTCCCGCTGAAAAGGTCGTTCACCCGCGAAAGTTCCCCGTCGAAGACGATTCTGCCCTCATTGATGATAACCGAGCGGCGGCAGAGGTCCTCGATATCGTTCATGTAGTGGCTGGTGAGCAGGATGGTGGTATGGTTCTGCGCGTTGTAGTATTTCAAAAAGTCCCGGATCTTTCTCTGCGAGATGATATCCAGGCCGATGGTGGGCTCATCCAGGAACATCACCTTGGGGCGGTGGATGAGGGAGGCGATGAGCTCCATCTTCATGCGCTCCCCCAGCGAGAGTCTGCGCACCTGCACGCCCAGCAGGTCCTTTACGTCCAGCAGCTCCGACATCTCGTCCAGCGTGGACTTATAGCTTTTTTCATCCAGTTCATAGATGTAGCGGTTCAGCAAAAAGGATTCGCCGGCGGGGAGGTCCCAGAGGAGCTGGCTTTTCTGCCCCATCACGATGGCGATGCGCATGCGGAAATCCTTCTTGCGCTCCCAGGGGGTGAAACCGAGCACCGAAGCCGTGCCCGATGTGGGAAAGAGGATGCCCGAGAGCATTTTCAGCGTGGTGGTCTTGCCTGCCCCGTTTGGCCCCAGGAAGCCCGTCATCTCCCCCTCTTCGATCTCAAAGGAGATGCTTTTCACGGCCTCCTTCTCCAGCTTTTCGCGGTGGAAGAGGTTCTTCACCGAGTTTCGAAGGCCCGTGTCCTTTTTGTAATAGGTGAAGGAGCGGGAAAGCTCCCGCACGGAAATGATGCTCATGGGTTCCCTCCAAAGGCAGTTGCAAATACGCAGATCGTGTCGAATATGCGGCATAATATAAAATAACAAAGAAACGGCCGAATTACAAGATATGGAAACTTGTTTCGATAAGAAGAGGTTTGAATAGGTATCACTGCAACTACATTTTGGTATAATCTGCTGGGATTGTTATTGATTTGGGGGGATGAGAATGTCTGTCGCGTCGCTGGTACTGGACACTGCATTTTGTATTGATCCCGGCTTCAGAATCTTTACTTTTCAAGGACACATACCATTGACAATTTCCCGTCGACTTTTTGTTCAAGCCGGACCAATCCTGTATCTACAGCATACCAACAGTCTTCGGTAATACCGTATCCATATGTCCGGGTGAAGTGGCAACACGGACTTTCTTCGTAACCAGGAACTTCATAATCAAAGCCCGCCAGTGAAAAACCCATCATGCCTTTGAGTTCAACCTTGCTATTATCCCGTAAATACAATACTTTTACTGCTTTCCTCAAGTCCGGGCTCAATACACACTCAATGACCGTACCCTGGTCTGAAACCCATGATATCTGCGACCCCAAACCATAAAGCCCCATATCATCTTTAAGGATTTGAATTTGAACCTGATCTTTTGAAGCTGCTTTTATTATTCTATAAGAAAGCCTGTAAATGTGGTCCCTGTCACCGTAACCGTGGAAATATGTCACGGTACTGTTATTATCCTCGTAACAGGTACAGAATACAGGATCGGTTTCACCCACCTTGATCTCATAATTCCACTCCCTGCCAGCATTCATCGGGAAGTAATTGTCATGCGTGTCAGGAGAACGTGCCGGTGTCTGCGGTGCTGCCCCGGGGGTTGTGGTACACCCGCTTAAAACTATGATCAATATCCAAACGACTATGAAAGATGTCCGGATAATCCGCATGATATCACCCTTTAATAATAAGATTCGCCGCCTTCCTTCAGGCCCATAAAGAAAATATGATAATTTAACATCACTTCAGTTCCCAGACCATGGACAGCGTACCCTTTACTTTTTGCTCGAGACGCACCAGCCCCTTGTCAGATGCGTACCAGGAGTCTTCAGTAAAGTAAACAACCGTTCTCGATGCATCGGCGTATACCGTCCTGGTGAAATGGTAACACTTTTCCCCACTATGTCCGGGGGCATCCTGATCCATGCCCTTAAAGAAAATATCATCGACACTTCCTGCTGATATCCCGCCTTTCCCCCAAATAAAGATGACCCTGGATGAAACGACCTGAGACAATTGCTCCGATGCGGAATGCTCTATAGGATAATCCTCGGTATATTGGATATATTGAGATACTCCCATTTTATCGATGAAATCAGACAGATTCCAATAAACCTGGGCCGCATAACGATAAATACCAAGATCATCTTTCAGGATACCGATTTCCGCATGACGGCCGTATGTGACATCCTCGACCTTTAAACACAGTTGATAAGAATTTTGAGCGTTCTTTAGCTGGATAGTCTGCACATTGGGGCACTGAAACACCTTGCCCCCTTTTTTGAAAGACACAAAATCAAACAGCAAAGGGTTCGTGTCAAATGTTTTTATCTCATAGTTCCATTGCCTCCCGGCTTCCATCGGGAAAAATGCGGAATCCTGTGCCGCCACAGAAGACCGCTGCGCGATAGGTACCTGTACCAGGGGGTTCGCAGTTCTCTTCGGCACCTTGTATCCATCATCACATCCGCAGAAGCCAAGCAAAAAAAACAGAAACACGGCGGTCAAGCACACAGTGGTTTTCATAGGCCTACCCCCAAAGAACATATGGTATTTCACACGATTACTACAATATATAATGGCATTAATTGTAGTTTATGCCATTCGCGGAGAATATCCACCGACCCCGGGCAGGGTACGTTTTTGATGGACTTAATTTACTAAAAGGAAAAGCGGTGGTTTTTATGCCACCGCCTCTCCCTGATTGGGGGGTTATGTATGTTGTTTGGGGATACTCACATTGATGAGGATCGCGCCCTCGGTATCCTGCACTTTGCAATCGGCCGGGATGCCCGCATCGTTCAGCTGCTCGACGGCGTGCTTGATGGTATTGATGAAAAGCCGGTGGTCCCTGAGCAGCCTTATCACATGGCGGCCGTGCCCCTCGGTCTCCTCCTTTTTGGCAAGTGTACGCTCGATGAGGTTCTCCGTTTCCTTCACCGAAAGTGAATTCTTTACGATCTGCGCGATAAGCCGCGCCTGCATGTCCTCATCCCGTACGCGGAGCAGTGCACGCGCGTGCCGCTCCGTCATCCTCGAGGACGCCACCATGCTTTTGATGCGGGGGGAGAGCTTCAGGATGCGCAGCTTGTTGGCGATGGTGGACTGGTTCTTTCCCAGCCTGCCCGCCAGCTCCTCCTGCGTCATGTCGTGGCCGCGCAGGATATTGGCGTAACCCTCCGCCTCCTCCAGAAAGTGCAGGTTTTCCCGCTGCAGGTTTTCGATCAGCGCTATCATCGCCGAATCCTGCTCGCACGCCGTATATACCACACAGGAGATGTGCGTCTGGCCCGCGCGCTTGCTGGCGCGGAGCCTGCGCTCCCCCGCGATTAGCTCGTATTTGCCTTCCCCGCTGGCACGCACCACGATGGGCTGGAGCAGGCCGTACATGGAGATGGACTGGGCCAGCTCCTCCAGGCCGTCTTCGTTCATGGTCTTGCGGGGCTGGTAGGGGTTGGGGTAGATCTTTTCAATGGGGATCTGCATGAGCTGCCTTTCCTCGGCCTGTTCATACGGCTGTAATTCCCTGACGCGGAGCATATGCAGTTCCTCCTTCATCCTTCGCTGTCACAGCTTTCCGCAGCGGCTGCGCGCGGCGCAGGGCGTTGTACCGCGCGCATACCATCTTCTGCGTTTATTTGCCGTATATACGGTTTTGCCATATATCACAGCAAAAACAAAAATCCGTGATCTCATTTTTTCAAATTCGTCACGGCTTGTCCGATTCCTTTGCGCCCGACATAACTGGTGTTTGTTCGCGCAAACTTCCTTTTTATTGTTTTTTTTAGTTCAAATCCGCCTAAATGAGTTGCTGTTCGACGCGGTCTTCACGGATATGGATGTGTTTCGACAGAGATAAGCCCTTTTACAGGGGTGTTTTGGCCGGAAGGCCGGATTTTCGGGGGTATTTGGCCGGGGTGGGGCCTGTTTTCCGGATCACAACGATGTTATGGGCATATCCTTCGAGTTCCACGGAATGCAGACCCTCCGGTTTGCCGCCCAGCACCTTTAGCGCGTTCCCCGCCTCCGCCAGTTCTTCGGAAGCGGACGGGCCTTTCCAGCAGAGCATGAGCCCGTTCGGTTTGAGCAGGGGCAGCATGTATTCCGCCAATACACGGATGGGTGCCACCGCGCGCGCCGTTGCGGTATCGTATTTTCCCCGGTGCGACGGGCTCTGCCCCAGGTCCTCTGCGCGCATGTGGATGGAACGTGCGTCCTTGAATCCCAGCGCCTCTATACACATCCCGCCGAAGTCCGCTTTTTTCCGCGTGCTGTCCATTAGGGTGAGGCGGATGTCCCCCCGCATGATCTTCAGGGGGATGCCCGGGAATCCAGCGCCCGCCCCCACGTCGATGAGCGCTGCATGAGCGGGGATCGGGATGGCCGCCAAGGCCGCGCATGAATCCGCATAGTGCTTCACTGCGGCGTCATCCTCTTCCTTTATCGCCGTGAGATTATACTGCGCATTCTCCCGCACCAGCAAATCGTAATGCGCGCGCATCAAGTTGATTTGTTCGGGTGTATGGGGGACGTGCAATGCGTCCAGGGAAGCTATTAAGGTTTCTTCGAATGCCATGTTGGACCTTCCTGTATTTTTCTTATGATAAAACGATTTATATCCAAGCAGGATTATATGGTAGTAGGTTCCGTTGGTATCGTGATATCAGGATTAATATAATTGTGTATTACAGTCACAAAATCTTTCCATTGTTCAGGATAGGCTTCATTCCCCCAAATATCGATCGTCTCGGATTCAGTTTTCAGTTTGACATTCCATTCAAAACCATCGTAGAATCCTTCCCTGATATACCTGTCTTTCCAATTTTGAACACGGCACGACATAAGGTCGTTCATGAATGAATCCCATTTATGCTGATCCCACTGTACATCTGGTTTGGGCGTTTCTGATCCAGCCATTTCGCCGGTGATTGTATTGCGCATGATCAAGTCTTTGCTGTTGATTTCATAATTATCATATTTAAACGAGAGTCCGCCGCCGATTGAAAAGGTAAAGCTCTTCACTTCGGATGCATTAAACGAATGGTTGCACCCGGCAAGAACGAGCAAGATGGCCAGCAGCAGGCAAATAACGATCTTTTTCATGTCAGGCACCCCTTTGTTTCCTTTGCCATATCATCCTCTATGGCAGCATAGAACGTCATCTGGGAGAACTCTGTCAATCGGTTATCTCTTTGTTCATGAACCCATCTCTAAATTAATAATATTATCCTTTGCAGATTTGTAAATACCTTAAAGCGGATATACCCACCGCTGTAAATGCTCCGGGATGGTATAACTGATAACATACCCGGTGCATCTACATATAATGATACTACAAAGGAATACCTATAACCAAAATTACGAGAGAATGGAAGGATATATATATGTACAACAGAAAGCTATTTGCAGATATCTGCCAAAACATTCCGCCAGGTGCATCCAGCGATACCACTTCCATCGGGCTGGCCGTAGACGCATTGAATACGCCGTACGTAGCCTATCAGGACGGCGCAAACGGGAACAGGGCCACCGTGAGGAGATATAATGGTTCAGCCTGGGTGGCGCTGGGGACTCCCGGCTTTTCAGCGGGAGAGGCGTCCTATATATCTCTGGCGCTGGACAGGAACAATATCCCGTATGTGGCATACCGGGACGGCGGGAACGGCGGCAGGGCCACGGTGGTGCGGTACAACGGCACAGACTGGGCCGCTGTGGGGAACGTGGGGTTTTCGGCAGGCAGTGTGGCTTACACATCCATCGCACTGGGCAGCAACAACGTCCCCTATGTGGCATACGTGGATGGAGGAAATAATTCAAAAGCCACCGTGATGCGGTTCAACGGCACTGCTTGGGTCCCTGTGGGGACCGGCGCCATCTCTGCGGGCGGCGCGTTTTTTACGACCGTCGCAATAGACAGCGGGAACGTTCCTTATGTGGCTTATATGGGGGATCAGGCCAGCGGCTACAGGGCGACTGTGATGCGGTTTAACGGCTCAAGCTGGGTACCTGTGGGAAACCCGAGTTTTACACCGGGAGGCTGCAACTACCTGTCCATGACCCTGGACGGCAGCACCCCGTACGTGGCTTTCCAGGATGCCGCAAACGGTTCCCGCGCGAGCGTGATGCGATATAACGGGACCGCCTGGGTCAATGTGGGGAGCCCCGGATTTTCTGCAGGGGAGGTCATCTACACCTCCATAGCCATTGGCCTCGGCGGCATCCCGTATGTGGTCTATGCGGACCTTTCGAACCAGGGAAAAGCCACTGTGATGCGGTTCAATGGCACGGCTTGGGAATACGCAGGGCAGGCGGGGTTTTCAGCGGGCTTCGCGTCCGATACGACGATAACCATAGGCGGCAACAACATCCCGTATGTGGCGTACCATGACTTTGAAAACTGCAACAATGTAGCCGTGGTGCTATTCACAGGGGAAGATTGGGTACCCGTCGCATGCTCCATCTGCGGCAGCGGCGCCCAAGCATGTGGAGACCGGTGCAGGCTGGAAAGGATGCTCCTGGGCATACTGGCGGACGAAGCGCAGATTGTACGCTGCCTCAGGCAGTTTGTCTGTACCACCCTGAGGGAGATCGCAGCAGATACATGCCTGGGATCCCAGGAAAAAGTCAAACTGGCCGCGGAGCTTTTCAGCGCCGCCGCCCGGAAGGAAGCGGCCCTGGCGGAGGTGCTCGGGGCGATCAGCAAGCTGACCGGAGAACCGGCTGGCGCCCCGTTTATGTGAAACTACCGAAGGCTTGGGATAGATAAGTTGAAACGGAAACGGGGTTTATATGCCCCCGTTTCTTTTTGCACCTGGAAGCATTACGATATCTGGGGACGATATGCGCAAAAGAAACCGGCAGGATCCTCACATCCCACGAACCAATATTATGGAAATACGCATGGCAAAATGTAGTATAATAATGGTGAGCACGGTAAGTCGGTATGGAGAGGAGGTAGGACAGTGGCGGTAAGATGCAAGCTAAACGCTGATATCATTCAGTCCATAGAAAGCTTTGACAGGAAGATGAAATGCCAGGGCGGTTTTAACCGGCAACCTTTTGCTAAGGAAGAGAAATCAGGAAAAGGACACCCAGACCAATCGATCCTCTTTGGGCAGAACCTGTTTACCCGGGATGATATAAAAAGGCGCATATATGTGGAATCCCGCGAAATACCGGACGGGATGCTGGTGAAATATCAGGACATATTATCCTATGAACTCATCCGGGACGGGAAAACCATAGCCGGTACACCCTCCGCCCCTGCAGGAAATGTGCAAACGCATGCGGACAACCCGAAAGAGGTTGAAGACAAGATATATTGCGAAGAGCTGCAACTGAAAATAGCCATTCAAAACAAGTTGACCCCCATTATCTTGATGCCGTTCATCTTCTTCCCCGTCAAAAACGAAGCCGATTACCAGCACGCGCTGAACGCAGCCATGGAGATGGTTAGGATCCTGGAAGGGATACTGCTGCAAAAAGCAGGAGAGAAGGCCCACACGATAAGCAGCGTGGACGGCTGAACAATACCATACCTAAGATGATTGTTTGGAGGTCACGATGATAAGGCGTATTATAGCAGCCATATTGGTACTGGCATCAGTAATGATATTCAGCTCTTGCAAGCCGGAAACTGTCTTTGCCTTTAAAGATCATCATTTTGGGGATACGATCGAAATAGTGCAGAAATCGGAAGGCAGTAACGGGGAACTCGATAAAGAAGAACTCCTCGGATATCAAATATTACGCTATACAGAGGTTAAGTTTGGTGAATTTGCAGGTGAAGCTATATATAACTTTAAAGGTAATAAATTAGAGATTATTTCTATCCAGCATTTAATTTTACCGGAATTATGGACTACGAATGATAAGGGGAAATCTATAGATGAAAGACTAGTGGATAAATCCAAAAAGATGATAAATATTTTGAATAATACATATGGAAATGTAGACCTTGAAGAGAAACTGAAATATGGCTATAAAGCGCTTTGGAAGAAAAAGAATTATGGCATTACTCTAATTAATTCAATGGGGGATTTTAATATATATTTTTCCTTGGATCCAATCAAAGCAGAGAAATTTTACAAGACATTTTCTTTCGCGGATCTATTAGGTGCATGATCATCCCCGCAGCTTGTGCAGCCATACCGAGAGCACGGTGACGTCGGCGGGGGACACGCCGCTGATGCGGCCTGCCTGCCCCAATGAGACGGGGCGGAACTTCATGAGCTTCTGCCGGGCCTCGATTCTGAGCCCCGGTAATTCTGCATAGTCGATATCCTCCGGGATGCGCACGCCCTCCTGCCTGAGGTATCGCTCCACCTGGTCATTCTGCCTGGTGATATACCCTTCATACTTCGCTTGAATTTCCACCTGCTCCTGCACGGCCTCATCCGGCGTTTGAACCGGGGGTTTAAACCTCGCGACGTCTCCGTAATTGATTCCGTTGCGCTTGAGCAGGTCGTAGCCGGAGATGCCGGATTTCGGCGCGCCTTCCCCATTCTCCGCGAGCAGCTGCTCCAATTCCTCGGATGGGGAGATCATCTCGCTTTTCAGCCGGGCCAGTTCCTTCTCCAGCGCTTCCTTCTTCCGCATGAAGGCGTCATACCTTCCGTCGTCGACGAGACCGGCGTCCCGGCCCATCTGCGTGAGGCGCAGGTCCGCGTTGTCCTGCCGCAGGAGCAGGCGGTACTCGGCGCGGGCGGTCATCATGCGGTAGGGCTCGCTGGTCCCTTTGGTTACCAGGTCGTCGATCAAAACGCCGGTATAGGCGTCGCTCCGCTTCAATATGACGGGGGGCTCCTGTTTCAAGTACTGCGCGGCGTTGATCCCGGCTATCAACCCTTGGGCGGCAGCCTCCTCGTAACCGCTGGAGCCGTTGATCTGACCTGCGAAGAACATGCCAGGTATCGTCTTGCTCATCAGGTCCGCCTTTAATTGCGTGGGGTCTATGCAGTCATACTCGATGGCATAGGCGGGGCGCATGATGTGGACATGCTCCATCCCTTCTATGGTGCGCAGCATCTGCACCTGCACGTCCGCCGGCAGGCTGGAGGAGAGGCCCTGCACATACATCTCGTCGGTATCCAGCCCCTCGGGCTCGATGAAGGTCTGGTGGCGGTCCTTGTCGGCAAAGCGCACGACCTTGTCCTCGATGGACGGGCAGTAGCGCGGGCCCACGCCTTCGATGATGCCGCAGAAAAGCGGCGAACGGTGGAGGTTGTCTTTGATGACCTTGTGCGTCTGCAGGTTGGTATGCGTCAGCCAGCAGGGCACCTGTTCCCGCTCGATCTTCCCCGACATGAAGGAGAATGGGACGATCTTCTCATCTCCGTACTGGGGGGTCATGCGAGAGAGGTCCAGGGATGCGCGGTGCACGCGGGGCGGGGTTCCCGTTTTAAACCGCATGATGGCAAAACCCAGGTCTTTCAGGGAGTTGCTTAATCCATAGGAGCCGTGCAGGCCGCCCGGCCCGGCGGTGCGTGTGTATTCGCCGATGATGACGCGGCTCTCCATGTACACGCCCGTCGCAAGCACAACGGCTTTGCAGTTGTACCGTGCGCCTGTGGCCGTTACCACTGCCGATACAACGCCGTTTTGTTCAATGATCTCAATGGCTTCATCCTGAACGAGGGAGAGGTTTGGCTGGCCTTCCAGCACGCGTTTCATGGAGACCTGGTAGCGCTTTTTGTCCTCCTGCGCGCGCAGGCTATGGACGGCAGGCCCTTTTGCGGTATTGATCATGCGGATCTGGATGAAATTTTCGTCTGCTGCGAGGCCCATCTGGCCGCCCAGCGCGTCCACTTCCCGGACGAGGTGGCCCTTGGCGGTGCCGCCGATGGCGGGGTTGCAGGCCATGAGCGCCACGCCATCCAGGTTGATGGTGAGGCAGAGCGTTTTCTGCCCCAGGCGCGCCAAAGCGAGCGCCGCCTCGCAGCCCGCGTGCCCCGCGCCGATCACCACGGCGTTATATGTGCCTGCATCATATGTGATCAAATCAAAATCCCCTTGGTCGTAATACCGCAAATAGCATGCCCGGTTTAAACGCACTCCCAGCGCGTCGGTTTTGCGTAAGCTATTATAACACAAACAGGGATATGAATGCAGGATGGGCCATGCGCTGAAATACAGCGGGCAGAACTTGCGCGTGGATACGGTGGTCCCGGGTGATGGGGCAAAGCAGTGCGCAGTATGGTCATTTCAGGCATAGAATGGATTGCGGCAGGTGGATGGGGAACGTAAAAAAGGATCGGCCCGCAGGCGTACCCCTACACTTTTTTCTTCCTGCTCTGTATAATGGTCTCATGACGGAATCAGGCAAAGGATAACAGGGAAAAGATAAACGATATGGATCTGATCAGTAAAACCATAGACGCAGGAAGCGGGATCACGCTGCGTCCGCTGGAACGGCGGGATGCCCGCAGGCTTTTTGAGCTCACCGAGGCGGGACGGGAGCGGCTGGGCCGGTGGCTGCCCTGGGTGGAAAAGACCTGGAGCGTGCACGATACGCAGGATTTCGTATCCGCTTCCCGCAGGATGATGCGCGAAGGCACGGGGCTGAATTTCGCCATATGGGTGGAAGGCCGGATCGCGGGCGTGATCGGGTTCAATACCATCAACCGCCTCCACCGCAGTGTGACCATCGGCTACTGGCTGGGGGACGGCTACGAAGGCCGGGGCATCATGACGGCGTGTGCGCAGGCGCTGACGGACCACGCCTTCATCTTTCTTCTGGCCGAACGCGTGGAGATCCGCGCCGCCACGGGAAACCTGAAAAGCCGCGCCATCCCCGAACGGCTGGGCTTTTCGCTGGAGGGAATCCTGCGCTGCAACGAGCGGCTGCCCAGCGGCTTCGTGGACCACTGCGTGTACTCCATGATCCGGGACGAATGGGAAAGAAGGATGCGGGAAAAGCATGCCGGCAACTGACAAAGACACCATCTGCGGTGCCGCCACGCCTCCGGGCACAGGGGGGATCGCAGTGATACGCATCAGCGGGGAGAGGGCGCACAGTGCGCTCTCCGCCGTCTTTTGCCCCGCAGGCGATGCGGAAATGAAGCCGCGCTACCTCCACCATGGGTACGTGAAGGATGGCGGGGAGACCGTGGATGAGGCCATGGCGGTGATATTCAATGCGCCCAGCACATATACCCGCGAGGATATGGCGGAGCTGCACGTGCACGGCGGCTCGCTCCACGTGCAAAAGGCCATCGGCCTGCTGTGCAGGCACGGGGTGCGCCCCGCGCAGCCCGGGGAGTTCACGAAGCGCGCCTTCTATAATGGGAGGATAGACCTCTCCCAAGCCGAGGCGCTGATGGATTTTATCGGCGCTGCGACGGAGCTATCCAGCCGTTCCGCCCTGCGCGCCATGGAGGGGGATCTCTCGCGGCTGGTAAAAGACCTCTCGGCCAAACTCAAGGACGTCATGGCGGGGATCGAAGCGGGGCTGGATTTTCCGGACGAGACCGCGGACGAGCGGCACGACGAGCAGTTGGTGTCCGAACTTACATATATCGCGGGGGAACTGAAAAAGCTGGAGAGCAGCTTCAGGACCGGGCGGGTGCTGCGGGAAGGCTTCCCCGTGGCCATCGTGGGGCGGCCAAACGTAGGCAAGTCCTCCCTGCTCAATGCCCTGCTGGGGCGGGAGCGCGCCATCGTGACGGATATCCCGGGCACCACGCGGGATATCATCGAGGAATGCGCGGACATCGGCGGGTTGCTGGTGCGCTTTGCCGATACCGCGGGGCTGCGGCCTGCCGCCGACGAAGTGGAAAAGATCGGCGTCTCGCGCGCCAGGGAATACCTTGAAAAAAGCGGGCTGGCCCTCTTCGTGATCGACGGCGGTCAAATGTGGACAGCGCAGGACGAAGCCGTCATCGAACTGCTGAGAGACCGCCCGGCGCTGGCCGTATTGAATAAATCCGACGTGCCCCAGCAGATCGGCATTGATTTCGTTCAGGAAAAGCTGCCCGGCGTCCCCGTCCTTTCGGTATCCGCGGTGCAGGGGCAGGGGCTGGACGATCTGAAAGGCCGCATCTTCCACGCCGCCATGGCGGAGGGGCGCGAGGGGGAGGGCGCGGTGATCACGAACGCACGGCACGCGGAGGCGGTGTCCCTCGCACATGTCATGGTGATATGCGCCATCGGATCGCTGGAGGACGGGTATGGGGCGGACATGGCATCCATCGAATTGCGGGAGGCGCGGCATGCGCTGGGGCAGATCACGGGTGAGACGGCGGACGAGGACGTGATCGACCGGATCTTCGAGCGGTTCTGTTTGGGGAAGTAGTGACAAACCCCGCTTTCCCTGCTATTATTGTATTACCAACTTTTCAACAAGAGGGATAAACCTTTGAGTCCGACATGAGCCTTCCAGTCTTTCATATTTAACACGGATACAACCGTATCAACCTATGGTACGGCGGGTCAATTGTTCATGCCCGCCTGTTCGGCCATGTTTTATTTGAAATTGGAGGAGATCATGATGGATACAAAGAAAGGGCACTCTGAGGAATATTTCAAGGACTACCGGGATTATTGGTGGAATGCCGATTTCCTGGAACTCATGGCAAAGCGGTGGGAGCTCTCCCGCTGCTCCACCCTGCTGGACGTGGGCGCCGGTCAATGCCACTGGAGCAGATTGCTGGCGCCGCACCTGAAAAGCCCACGGAAGGTGACGGCCGTGGACCGGGACGAAAAATGGAGCAAGGGCAGCCCGGAAATCGTTAAATTGTTTAACGCAATTGATACGGAAGTGGAATTCCGTTGCGGGGATGCGTGCGCACTGCCCTTCCCCGACGATACATTTGATGTGGTCACCTGCCAGACGGTGCTCATCCACATCGCCGACCCGCTGAAGGCGCTCAGCGAAATGAAGCGGGTGATGAAAAAAGGCGGCATCCTCATCACGGCGGAGCCGCAGAACCTATCGGGTTGGGTGATGAACGGTAGCACGCTGACGCGCGACGAACCCGTTGAAGCGGCGCTGGACCGCGTCCGCTATGGCCTCACCTACGAGAGGGGCAAGCGCATGCTGGGCCAGGGGGATAATTCCCTGGGGGACCACATGCCCGGGCTCTTCGCGCGGGCGGGGATGCAGGACATCCGCGTATACCTCTCGGACAAGGCGAGCCCGCTTTTCCCGCCGTATGAGAGTGAGGAGCAAAAGGCGATACTTCGCACATACCGGGAATGGCAGGCGGAGGGCAGCGGGTCTTGCGACCGGGAGCAGGCGCTGCAGTACTTCCGGGCATACGGGGAGGATGAAGAAAACCTGGCTTTCTTCGAAAGGGAGTTTGATACGATGCAGCGGGAAAATGAAGCGCTGATCCAGGCGGCGGATGCAGGGCATTTCTCCATGGGGGGCGCCGTCATCACCTATCTCGTATCGGGGACGAAATAACGGGATTCAAACTGCACAGCCATATGCAATGAAAGGGAGCGGCGTTTCGCCGCTCCCTTTCCAAATTTACGTTCTCTTTAGAATCCGATCTTTTCATCGTTCTTCGGCGCGGAGCCCTGCCCGGCGTCCGGTCCGCAGTTGCAGCCCGTGTTCGGTCCGCAGCCGCAGCCTGGCCCTGCATTGGGCCCGGATGTACCTTCCGGCTTTTTCTTGAACATGCCCGCGATGATGGCCGTGAGCGGGATGGCGAGGAATACGACCCAGCCGGGATGCCAGAAGTTGAACGTGAAGCCCAGGATGAAAAACGCTACGGCGGCCAGGATGGTCACAAAGCCCACGATGGAGCCCGGGATGTCCTTCTTTTTGGAGAAGAGGCCCGCGATGATAGCAGTGATGGGGATGGCCAGGAATACCAGCCAGCCGGGATGCCACAGCCCGTACAGGAAGCCCAGCACGAAGAAAGCCACCGCGCAGAGCACGGCGACGAGCCCTGTGATGGCGCCCGGGATATCCTTGTCCTTCGCCGCCAGGCCGCCCACAATGGCGGTGATGGGGATGGCGAGGAAAACGAGCCACGCCCATTGCCACGCGCCTATGGTAAATCCCAGGATGACGAACGCGGCCACGGCCAGGATGGCTACGATACCGGTGATGGAGCCTACGATGTGTTTTTTGTCCATATAATGATCCCCCTTATAAAAATGATGGCAAATAAATACACGCCAATTATACTCAGTCTTGAGAGAATATTCAAATGAAAATTGACCATTACCTGTGATAATGTTGTAACATTCGCGCAGAAAATCCGCGCCCATTCTGCTGCAGCGAGATTCTGGCGGGCGACAGGGCATGCGATACCTTATACCGGCCATATCCGCTTGGGAAAGGAGTGTGGAATCTCATGCCTCCATCCGGGCTACATCCATTGCGGTCTGTCTTCACTTCCCTCTGTCGGGAGTATCAGTCTGATGATAATCCACGTATCAAAAGTGACACGGATTTTTTGAGGTGTGCATCCAACCCGTGACTTTTGGCGTGAGTGCCGATCCAATCGAGCATTCCCATAAAAAGCACGCTGTTGATCATTTCCAGCTTAAGATCGGGTTCACGGGCCAGAAGCTTCCCGCCGTCCAGTGATGATGCCAGTACGCCCCGGTAAAGACTGATGAAATCAAAGCCTGCAGGCTGCTCCATGCCCCCCTGCTGTTTCAGGAGCTCTGAAAGGAAAGTTTTGAAGAGCCCCTGCGATGCATCCACGGCGCTGGCAATGATATCGACGAGTACGTGCAGGTTTTGCTCGGCAGTACGCCGTGGATCCATGGCTGTTTGGATATCCAGGCCTGAGAACACCTCCCAGGCCCAGGCAAAAAGGAGATCCTGCTTGGAAGCGAAAAAATTGTAAAATGTACCTTTTGCCACGCCTACTGCCGATGTGATCTCTGTGACGGAAGTCTTATCGTATCCCCTGCTTTTAAAGAGCGATACCGAAGCATCATACAGTTTTTTCCGCACATTCTCACGGTATTCATCATAGATTGACAAGTTAAGTCCCCCTTATGCGATCAGTCCCCGGCTTTTCAGGTCGGTATAGACGGCTTTCATTATTCCATTCCTGTGCTGAAGGATATTATGGGTAAAAACATGCTTCAGTACCAGCTTATTCAGCATCCTTCGGGAAAGGCCCTGAAGCGGATAACGCCTCCCCCCGCGTGCGTCTTCGGCCAGTTTTTGGCCAAGCAGCCAGGCCCTGCGCAGTAGCGCCGGGTCCGAGCAAGTGGCGTCATGGCCCACATTTATAGCGAGCATTCCGGAAACGTATCCCCGCCGGAATACACCGCCCGCAACCAGTCCCGCTAGCTGCCGGGCTACCTTGCCGGCACCCATGGCTCCAGCAGTGGAGATGGACGCCACGTATTTCCCGCCCAGCGAAGACGTATAGGCATTGTACATGCCGATGCGGTCCAGGAACGCCTTCATGCAAGCCGTAGGCGCCAACCCATAGCTGGGGGAGCTGATGATGATCCCGTCCGCAGCCAGCAGCTTTTCCCGCAACATCCCAAAATCGTCCCGGAGGGGGCATTTCCCCTGTGACATGCAGGTAAAGCAGCCTTTACAATACTCTATGCGGAAATCGGGCAGGCAAATCTCCTCAACTTCTGCATTCTTTCCGGCTGCCCCCTGCAATGCCTCTCTCACTAGCACGGCTGTATTGCCGTTATGCCGGGGACTGCTAATGATTCCGATGATTTTCATGTATATAAACCTCCAATTTTTAGTCGTATGACCTCGGTTATATTATGACCATGGTCATAATATAACCCGGGTACGCATCCCGTGTCAATCTTTTTTTTAGTTTTAAAGGGAGAGGTCCAAACCGGCGGCCCAACACACACGGCCTTGTATTTCATATACTGTTAGCAGCTTTGCAACAAGGAGAGAGATCGGACTATGATCAGGCGTCCAGGAATGAGGCGCCCGGGAATGACCATGCGTCCCGGAAGGCGTCCCATGCGGAGGGAAGAAATGAGCGAGATACGCCGGAGGCTTTCGGATCTGCGCCGGAGGCACATGGAGAATACACGGGATTTCGAGCGGCTGGAGCGGCTGATGCTCATCCTGCTGGCGGGTGGCTATGCGCCCTATGACGATGGCTATGACGATTACGACCAGGGCAGCGGCTTTCCCTATGGAGGCAGCAGGGACCGCGGGGATAACCATTACATGGGCGGCATGGGCCAGGGGTATGAAACGATTGGCGGTATGGAATACGGGCAGGATGAAGTTCCCGTCATGGCGCAGGGGCACAGCGGTTTTTACGGGTTTGACGGCGACCCTTTCGGCCCTCTGGACCAGTCGGAGCTGCATTGACCCAGATGAAATGAATAAAGGCTGTACGGTTTCTGTACAGCCTTTTCAATTAACATTGCACAGCATATCGTACTGAAGCCAGAAGCTCTATTGCCGGGTTAACGGTAATATGCACGCTGCTGTGGGTGATGCACCGGGCGGGTAGAACGCGCCGCTTTCCGCAGCGGACTTCTCTCTGCCGTATCGCGGATAAGTGATAACACCCTCAAACCTTTTTCAAGATAACCGGCACGTATGCGCCTACCCCTTCAGCCCTGTGCCTGGTAGTATTCCAGCACCTTCATGGCAAACCGGGCGGATACGGTGGCGGGGCCGCCGCCCATCTCGATGCCCACGCCTACGGTCTCGATGAGCTGGTCAAACGTGGCGCCTGTGTCCAGCGCCTGACGGATATGCCACTCCATGCAGGACTCGCAGCCGATGACCACGGAGATGCCCAGGGCGACCAGCTCCTTTTGCATCGCGGGCAGCGCTCCGTCTTTGAACGCCTGGTGTTCCAGGTCCAGGAATGCGCGGTACGCACCGGAATGTTTGGAGTAAAAGGTGTGCGCCTTTTTCCGGTCGGAGATGAGCTTTTCGATCTTTTCGCGGTCTGCAGTGTCCATGAAACACCCCTGATAAGTAATGATTATATGGAGGATGCCTTGGAGCGATCGTACAGCTCATGCACGGCGTCAGCTGGATATATGGAGGAACGGGCTGCTATTTTCCGATCGCCTTCCATTGGTCAAAGGGGTATACGACGAGATGGGCCACGCCGTAGATGCCTTTCAGGGGGAGGGGGCCGTACACATGGCTGTCCCGGCTGTCGCGCCGGTTGTCCCCCAGCACGAAAACGCAGTCATCGGGGATCTGGACGATGTCGAAATTGGGCTGGGGGGGGTCGCTTGGATCCACCCATTCGTCCTTTGGCGCGGCGGTGGCGTAGTGGTTGTCGCTCTCCTGCCCGTTGATATAGAGCTTGCCGCCTTTGGCCTCTATGGTCTCCCCCGGCAGGCCGATCACGCGCTTGACCAGGAGCTTTTCCTCCTCGGGGAAGCGGCAGATGACGATATCCCCGCGCTGGGGGGAGGAAAAGGCGTAATCCACCTTGGTGACGAGCATCTCCTGGTCGGTGAAGAGGGTGTTTTGCATGGAGGGGCCGTCCACGCGCACGAATTCAAATACAAATGCGCGTATGAGGAGCGCAGCCACGACCGCGGCGGCGATGGTGATGGCCCAGGAGAGGATCTCCCGGCGTTTGCTTTTTGGCTTTTGTGTATCCATCAAAGTAGTTATATCCTGAGTGTCATGTATTTATGACAGTTATGATCGTTCGGGGGAATGTTTTCACCCCGCCTCCCCTGCCCCATGCTGGATGGACGTACCCGTACCCTGATGTATGCGGCGGTTCTGGTGCTTAAACCTGACTACTTCCCGATCGCTTTCCATTTGTCAAACGGGAATACGACGAAATGCGCCACGCCGTAGATGTCCTTTTTCGGGAGGGGTCCGTAGTCCCGGCTGTCGCTGCTGTTGCGCCGGTTGTCCCCCATCACGAATACGCAGTCGTTGGGGATGGTCACCGGGTCGAAATCCGGCTGCACGGGCTCGTCGAGGTTGGCGTCCACAGGGTCCACCGTGGCGTATTTGTTGTCGGTCTCCTGCCCGTTGATGTAGAGCTTGCCGTCCTTGGCCTCGATGGTCTCCCCGGGCAGGCCCATGACGCGCTTGACCAGCAGGATGGGCTCGCTGGGAAATTTGCAGATCACGATGTCCCCGCGCTCGGGCTGGCCAAAGGTATAGTCCAGCTTGGTCACGAGCACCTGCCAGTCTGTGAAGAGGGTATTCTGCATGGAGGGGCCGTCCACCCGGACGAATTCCAGCACAAAAAAGCGGATGACCAGCGCCACCGCCACCGCTATGAGGATGGTATAGATCCAGGAGAGGAACTCCCGTTTTTTACCGCGCTTATTCTCCTTTTTGATCTCCATCCGATATAATGGCTCTGGTTCTTCGGTATAGTTCTTCCCGCTCAAGAATGACCATCCTTCCACAGCCCAGGCAGCGGAGCTTCACGTCGGCGCCCAGGCGCATGACCTTCCATTCAAAACTGCCGCAGGGGTGCTGTTTTTTTAACCGGACCACATCGCCCAGCGCATACCTGTCCGCCATAATTACCTCCAAGGACCCGCCGGGGGATGTCATATCAGCTATAGGCAAAGTGCCAACGGCACCATAGTCCTAATGGCACCATAGTGCCAATGCACTATGGATATATGCCACATACTGCACATTATACATAAGCGTCCAATGATTTACAAGCAGACACGGGAGGCATGCCATCCCGTACGGGTTTGTGGCCATGGCTCAGGTCAAAAGTAGATGTACCCTATAGTCTGTGCAAAGCAACACTTTTGGGCATTGCTTGTGCAGGGCTGCGTAAATAATGCGCTCCGTACGTTGTTGCTTATATAAACGCTCTGCCAAGGACGTGTTGCGCGCTGGGGTCGTCAAAAAGGACTGCAAGGATTGTATCCGTAATCGGGCAGTATGTGCGGCAGGGAGGCGTTTTTCATCTGCCATACTTGGGGATATTTTGAGTAATAACAATTCTATTATGTTACCGTACTGTGTGAGTAAGGGCAAGGAGAGGGTGCCAACCCTCTCCTAAAACATCCCCCTCCCAAGCTCTTCTTTATTCTACCTGATTGCTTGATTATGGGAGGGGGTAGGGGTGGGTGTTGTTATCTTCCTTTCTTTTATCATTCACAGTGACTCTTGGATTCCTGCTCATACTATTAACCCCGCCCCAGTTCACCGGGGTTTCTATCTGTAGGTTTTCAGCAACAAAAAGACGGCCCTTTGCCGGCCGTCTTGTGTTATATCCTATTCCCTATTTGGACTGGAAAAATTCGAGCACGGTGTAGTTGAAGCGGTCGGGCTTCTCTTCGTGGAGGAGGTGTCCGCAGTTACGTACCTCGACCAGCGCACTGTTGGTCAGGCCCGCGTGGAAGAGGTTGGCCATCTCGATGGGGCGCCAGCTGTCGTCCACGCCCCACATGATGAGCACAGCGTGCTCTACCTCGCGCAGCACATCCATCACGGCGTCCATGTTCAGGTTGGCCACCGAGCGCAGGATGGACTCGCGGGAGGTGTTGTCGCTGATGGGGGTGAAATATTCCTTCACGTCCTCGTCCTTGATCTGCGTGCGGTCGAAATAGCACGACTCGAGGAGGGAGCGGACGGTCTTTTCATTGAGCATCATGGCGCTCATGCGGCTCATCATCCGCCCGCCCAGCATGCGTATGGGCTGGGGGCAGGAGGCCGTGAGCCCGCCGGGGGTGATGATGACGGCGCGGCGTACGCGCTTGGGGTTGGCATACATGAAATAGAGTGCGTACAAGGCGCCCGAGCCGTGGGCCACGATGTGCGCGGATTTGATCTCCAGGGCGTTCATGAAGCCTTCGATGAACTGGCTCTGCTCCTCGATGGTGTAGGCGATATCGGGACGGCCCGAATAGCCGAAGCCGGGCAGGTCCAGCGCGATCACGCGATAGGACTTGGCGAGCTCGCTGATGTTTTTGCGCCAGGTATACAGGGACTGGCCGATGCCGTGGATGAGGAGGACCACGTCGCCCTCGCCGGCTTCGAGATAGTGTATGCTGATGTCGCCTATATCCACATAGCTGCCGATGTGGTCGCTGTTGATAAATTTGCTGCGGTTTTCGTTATAATCCAAAGCGGTTACCCCCTGTCACAAACAACGCGCCTGTCGCGCGAAATAGGAATGAATCAAATCGGTAAAGAAATTTTAACTAATATATTTTACTACTTTCAGGCGCCGTTTTCAAGCCTTGGCCGCCGCAGCGATGAAAACTGTGCCGGAGATACCGGTAAAGGCTGTAATCGTGCTTTCATTGCTGTCCTTCCCCGTTTGGCTTGTCCTCCCCTGCCGAGGATGCGTCCTCTTTCGCTTCCCCGTCTCCGTCGTCCTCCGTGATCAGCTCTTTGGCCGCCTCCACATTCACCGCGGCCTGCAGCCGGATGGCAGGCCCGGCCCGCTCCAGCCGCTTTTTGCGGTAGACGAAGAAAAGGGTGGTGTAGATCCCCACCAGCAGGATGAGGCAGATGATGGCGCACCAAAACCAGGCAAACCACGGCGCGTCGGGGTCCTGTACATACGGCAGGCCGGTCCCGGGGTCTGTGCCGGGCACATGGGCGTCGGCGAGCGTCCCGCAGATGAGGTTTCCGATGGGCGCGGTGCCGCCCACGATCCAGGAATACATGCTCACAACCCGCCCGCGGTATTCATCCGTGGAGTGCGTCTGCAGGATGGAATTCGTCAACGTCGTAAACGAAGCAAAAGTGAGGCCCGTGAGCATCAGCGTGATGGCGGTGATCAGGTAATTGCCCTGGAAGCCGATGAAAAGCGTGGCCAGCGCCGCAAACACGCAGATGATCTCAAAGAGTCCGCGGCGGTTCGCCACGCGGTGCGTCACGGCCGTGCCGATGGAGCCCGCGATGGCGCCCACGCCCAGCCAGGTATAGAGGATGCCGCCGCCCGACTCGGTGAGCCGCAGGGAATCCCGGGCCGTCAGGGGTATCAGGATGTTATAATTCGTCACCATCGTCATCACCACGAAGGCCACGATGGAGGTGCGCAAAAGGATCCTGCTGGCCCCGATATGTTTGAACCCGTCCAGCATCTCATGCAGCATGTTCGTGCGTTTGGTGTTGGCTACGGTGCGGCCGCCCTTGCTGGTAAAGATGAAATACAGGAAGGGCAAAAAGGAAACGGCGTTGCTCACGAAGCACCAGCCGCTGCCCAGGCCCGCCATGACAAAGCCGCCCAGCATGGGCCCGATGATGCGTGCGATATTGAATGCGGTGGAATTGAAGGCGATGGCGTTTTTGATGATATCACGCGGGACCAATTCCCCCACGAAGCTGTGGCGCGCGGGCATGTCAAAGGCCATAAAAGTGCCGTTCAGCACGGCGGCCACCAGCAGAATGGGATAGGACTGGATCCCCGTCAGAAAAACCACGCCCATCAGCAGGGCCAGGAGCGTGAGGCAGGTCTGGGTGATGAGGAGCATGTTCCTTTTTTTCACCCGGTCCGCCACGGCGCCGGCGAAAAACGTGAGGAAGAAGATGGGCGTATACTGCGCGAAGCCCAGCACCCCCTGCCAGAAAGGGGAAGGCGAGAGTTCCATGCCCACCCACGAGAGGGTGAAGGACTGCATCCAGGCCCCGAGCGCGGAGATGAGCTGTCCTGCCCAGTAGCGCCGGAAACCCGGGTCCACCAGGGAAGGCGCCGCCCGCTGCGCCACGCGCGAAAACCAGCCCGCCTGCATGCTGCCGTCCACCTTTGCGCCTCCGTCTATTAAAATAGAAATTACAGTTCCATAACAAAAACGTATTATAGCACTTTTGGGCAATGCGTTAAAGCACTGGTAAAATATTATGCTTTGCCTGAAGCGGATGTTTTAAACAATTTCAAAAGGGCCATTTATTATTGAAATCCTGCAATAAAACGGGAACAAATCGCACAAGGCAGCGTCCAACTGACAGGAACCAAAAGGAAAGGAAGATCTGGAATGCTGAAAAAAGCGCTCATAATGTTTACGATCTTGGTCGTCGCCCTCGCCTTTGCCGCATGCACGCCCCAGCCCGTCACCACGCTGCCTGCAGTTGAAACGCCGGGCACACAGGTCATGGAGCCTGCAGGGCAGGGTCCTTCCGGGATGGACGGAGCGGTATCCACGGGTGTGACGATGCCCGACCCCGCCATCGACCTGCCTGCGCCGGATACCGTCACGAGCGGTCCGGGTGTAGGTTCATCAGTGGATGCGCCGTCCTCAACCGGTGCATCTGACGATCCTGCCGCCAGCCTCATGGAGGTATCAGGCGTGGTGAAGGAGCAAAAGCCGGGGCTGGTCCTCATCTCCCTGAACGATAATGGCGGTGACTTCATGCTGCGAATCAGTGAAAATACGAAGTGGGCACAGGGCGTGAGCAAGACCATCAAACCCGGGAGCTGCATAACCGCCAAAGTGAAGCTTGAACCCACGTTGGCGCCGCCCTCGCAGGGCGAAGTATTCCTCGTGGTAAAAAACGGGTAGAATGATGAAGGGATGATACGGAAGAAAGCAGGAGCCTGGGCGGCTCCTTTTCTGTTGTTTCGATATGTTTCTATTATACATATGTTGAAATATATGTAAGTACATAATACAATAATGATTATCGGATACATCCCCTGCACCCAATACACGCTCCTTATGACTGCTTTGCGCTGTTGATCAAAAGAGGTGCGACTGTTATGAAAACGGTTGACAAGCGAAGAAAGAATGAAATCCGGGGGACCGATCACGCGGAGTACGGAAAAACGATCGTCCGCGAGATCCTGCAGCAGGACGGGCTGGACAGGGACATTCCGGCGTTTGAGACCGCCATGCGGAAGGTGAACGGGAAGTACTACCTTTTCATCATCGACAGGCTGAAGAAAGGGTATGCCTACTCGTGCACCCCCGATGATGTGTGCAGGAACCTCGCCGCGGTGCCGCCGGGGGACCTGATGGGGTTGAACCTCGTCATCTTTTACCAGCCCAAAACGAAGGAGGATATCCGGGACGGGAGCTGGGGGCGCGTGGTGTACGACTACCAGCACGGCAGCAGCGTGAAACCCGCCGTCATCCTGGAGGCGGTGGACATTTCCCGGGAACAGCGCATCCCGAAAACGGCGGACCCCTCCGACCGTGAGGAGATACGGCAGCTGACGGAGGAAGGGCATACGTTCACCGATATGGGGGCCTATTACCTCATGAAAAGCACCATGGAGGCGGTGCGGCGTACGCAGCTGGACCGGACGCTCTTCCACGAGATCGGCCATTATTACGACTCCATCCGCGGGATCGCGCGGAACCACCGGGACAAGGAAGCCTTTGCGAACGGGTACGCAAAGCGGATGCAGGAGAAGCTGAAGGAAATGTGTGATTAATACTGCTGGTACAATAGCTGACTGGCTGCCCGTTTCTTTGGGCCAGTCTTTGTTTACTAATGCTTAACATGCTTGATATCGGCCCACATTAATGTTAAATTATATATTATTCTTAAATATTTTTATTTTTTCAGGATGAATATGAAGATGAGCAGGTTTGTAAAAAGGGACAACGTGCCACTAGTTATTATTACGGTGCTCCTGATGATGCAGCTTTCTGGCTGTGTCGTAAATGTTTACAATGGAAAATCATATCCTTCACCTAAAGAATCTGCTCAGGCCAGTGCAGCCCGGAGTTCTGTGCAGTATGAGCAAACGCCTGCTCCCATTGATAGCTCTGCATTGGCAAGCGCAACTCAAAGTGAGGATGCACAAACCACACCTGCAACGCAATCGCAGGCGGCAGTTCCGAATTCATCAGATAGCAACCCTTCCTGCACTCCATGGCAGCTGGCTTATGTGGCCTTGCTAAAGAAAACGGTTCATGATGAAGACCCGTCGTTGATCAATAGTTACAGCTTATATGATGTGGACAAGGACACGGTCCCGGAGATTTTTATCAAGATCGGCGAATTCGAAGCAGATTATCAGACAAAGGTTTACACCTTTAAGAACGGGGCAGCGGTTTATATCGGGGATTTTGAATCCGGCGAATCTTACCTGTGTACTTGGCCCAATAAAAATGCCGTTTTGTTTGATTATGGGCATATGGGTTACGCTTATATGAGTAAGATAAGTATCGTCGATGGAAAGCTCGTCATCAAAGAAATATTCAGTGAGGATATAAAAGAGGACGAGGATTACACGGCGGCGGATAAAATAGTGCCGGGTGCTGTCTCTATCCAAGAGTATCAGGCCGTTTCGAATTCTCCCCCGTATACACCCATGACGCTTCCCATATTGAACTATTATTCAGCGGCATCATCCGCAAAACCCAACTGAGGGCGGCGCTATCCTTTTCAATATGCGCAATACCAGAAAGCTGAGCCAGCGGGAGGGCTGGCTTTTTTGTGCGAACTCCCACCCCTTCCACGCCTGCCATACGGACTCGGGGGTATAGCGGCCTTCGCTGTCCGCCTTGCCGGTGATGACACTGACCATATCCAGAAGCCTTTCGTCTCTAAGAATGTGGGGAAATCGGGAGAGGACGTCCGCCGCGTGGAGGATATCGTACCAGACCAGCGGCGCCTTGAGCTTGCGGAAGTCGGTTCCCATGTAAAAGATATAGGGATGTTCCTCCCTGCTGCGTTCCCACAGGCCGAGCAGGCATTCCGTACCGGAGGCCGCCTCCCGGCTCCCCTCCAGCCCTGCGGCGGCCAGGAGCTTCAGCATGGCCAGGGTGGCGAAGGGGCACGGATCGCCTTTTTTGCCGGGTCCGCGGAAACGGATCACATCCTGTGTGGCGCAGGGAAAGCCGTTATCCCTTGCAAGGGAAACCAGATGTTCGATCCCCTTCCCCAGTTCACCTGGATCCACTCCAAGCCGGATCAGCGCGGACATGACCACGGGCGCGTCGCACAGGCACCACGCCCAAAAAGGCCCACCCGTACCGCCAAAGTGGACGGGGATCTCCGCGATCACCTGAACCACGCCTTCCGGGGATATATGATTCATGATCATCCGGAGAACCTGCCCGATCTGCGGTACGCTTGCATCTAGGCCGATATCGGCGAGGAATCCGAGCTTGTGCATGAGCAGGCCGGCGCTTTTATGGCTGACCACCTTCTGCCCTTCCCAAAGGGAAAGCTCGTCCAATACAGATATGACCTGCGGGTGGGAGAGCGCCGCCTTGCGCGCCGCTGCTGCTGCCGGGCTGTCCGTGCTTTCCCCCAGCAATTGAACGCGTGTGGCGTATTCGATATACGGTTCTCCCTGCAGGAGCCAATCGATGGTATGCATGGGCATCCTCTTAATTTAAAAAGCTATAAGTCAATATCACCCAGTCTGAGTTTTCGTTTTCCTTTACCAGAGTAAATCCCCCATTGTGCGTCCCATTCTCACAAAAATCCCCGCCGTCGCTGTCCTGATACCGGATCTCAAATGCACAGATACATCGGCCGATTCATAAAAGTGTTTTCCAGGAAGTTCAAAATAGTCATTATAAACCCGTTCTTTTTCATCTTCGGTGCATCTGGTCAGCCTGACATATTCCAGTTTGCTCAGATCATAATCCGGCTCCGGTTCATATTTCAGCTCGCTCATGCCATTTATGTTCTTTGAACTCAATTCCTGAAAGTATTTGCTCACGATCTCCATAGGAGACATCCCTTTCGTGGCGGAAACAGCGCACCCCGACAACAGGATCAAGACCAGAAGAATGATTATGGCTTTGAAATGCTTCATTCGTAAAAACCTGCCTTTCAAATAAGACCGCTATTTCTTCATCTGTGTTTCCAGCAGGCTCTCCACCATTCGTCCGGCCAGCTCCACCTTGTCCCCCTCCGCCTCCACCGTCTTCGCGGAAAGCGAGAAAGCGATCCCCTGCAGCAGGCTCCACAGGGCGAGGGCCCACGTGGCCCGATCCTTCCTGCGGGGCTGCTCCTGCTTCAGGTATTCTGTTGCGGCCGTGTAGAAATTCCGGAATGGGCTGGCGGCGCCATAATGGAGCGTACCCTCCCGGAAGCGGACGGCATGGCTAGATCCCGCCTGTGCGCGCAGGTAATCCGGGTGGTACAGGCAAAAGGAAACATAGCGCTTTGCGATCTCGAGCAGGTGGGCCCTGGGGTCGGGGGAGTCCTGGGGCGAAGGGGGCGGGATGGCGATATGCATGCGGGCGGAGGCGTCATAGATGGCGGCGAGCAGTTCTTCCTTGCTTTTGAAGTGCTTGTAGGGGGCGGTGTGGCTCACGCCGCAGAGCGCAGCCACCTTGCGCAGGGACACGCCTTCCGCGCCCTGTTCATGGAGCAGGACGAGGCCCTTTTCCACGAGCGTATTGCGAAGGGAGCCGTGGTGGTACGGCATGGGCAGCGCCTCCATCCTATACCGATGTTAACACCAGTATACCACGGAAAGGTTAACAGCGTAAACATGGGGAGGGCTTCAAAAGGGGCATGTATACGGTGTAAATCTTTCGGCAGGAAGGCTCAGAAAGCGCCTGCGTTCCCTTCCGGCTCAGGGCCGGGTCTTCACCAGGCGGGCGGATTCGGCGAGGATATTGGCGTATTCCGCCGTGCCCGCCACTTTGGAGGTAGGCTTGGGCGGGGCGGGCTTGCCTGGCGGGTCCATGAGGGGCATCTCAAACCATTTCACATTGTGCCAGCGGCCCAGTTTGTAGCCGGCATTGTGGAAAAGGCCCATGGGCACAAACCCGAAGTTCTCGTGCAGGGATTCGCTGGCCTGGTTGGGCACCGTGACGCACGCGTAGGCGGTGACGTACCCGAGCAGTTTCAGTAATCTCGTGAGGCAGGTATACAGCGCGCGGGCAATGCCCATGCGGTGGAAGCTGGGGTCCAGGTACACCGAGTACTCGCAGGACCACCGGTAAGCGGCGCGCTCGCGGTATTTGGAGGCATAGGCATACCCGGCGATGATCCCGCCCACCTCGCACACCAGCCAGGGAAAGTCTTTCGAGATGCGTTCGATCCTGCCGGTGAAATCCGCCAGCGTCGGGACGTCGTATTCAAAGGAGATGGGCGTGCCCACCACATAGGATGCATAGATCTCGAGCAGGCGCTGCGCGTCTGTGGGCGTTGCGGGGCGGATGATGCATTCAGGCATTGCCGGACCTCCATCATAAAACGATTTGAAAAACGTCAAAGCCGTCCTTCCGGACGGCTTATATTTTAGCAAAAATTTTCCCATTGCAAAATAGCCTTTAGCAGAATTTTTACTTCACGCATCCGCCGTGGAACATGCACTCGTAGACCTTTTTGTCGTCGCGGAAGATCTCCTCGTACCCGTGGAACCATTCGAAAGAGCCTTCCGCGATGCAGTGGTATTTGTATTCCCCGTTCTGGTGCACCATCGGGCCGCGGTAGGGCATATCCTGTTCGACCAAAAGAAGGACTTCCTTCAGGTATTCCCCCGAGAATCCTTCGGCCACGATGCGGCCGCAGTAGTTCATGGACCATATGGGCGCCCCGCCTTGAAAGAGCGCCTCCTCCCCAGCAAATTTTTCCCCGCCCAGATAGGTATCGATATAGAGCAGGTCCCCCTCCGCAAAATGCAGGTCGTGCGAGGCCGGGCGTGAGGAGGGGTCTTCCGGGCCGTGCGCGGCATAGCACGCCTTTTTCGCACGCAGGAGGAATGTTACCACGTCGTTATCGATTCCCGGCGCGGGACGTTTCGGGTCCGGGGCGCAGTCGCCTTCCTCCTTCACGAGGCGGTCGATGCTCACACGGAAATAGTCGCTCAATGCGATCAGGTTTTCGATATCGGGCGTGGATTGGCCCGATTCCCACTTGGCCACGGCCTGGCGGGAGATGCCGATGCTTTCGGCGAGCATCTCCTGCGAGAGGCCCTTTTCCCTGCGCAGCGTCTGAAGCTTTTCACAAAATCCCATATTTATCACCTCGGGAACAGCATACCGCCGAATCACGCTGATGACCACCAAGCAGGCCTGACGAAACTGACAACCAACGGTTGCTTTTTAAAAGTCTAATTGGAATAACCGGATCGTAATGCCGCCAGGAAAACCCCGGCCTCACCGTTTGGATTGGCATTCTCGGTTGCCCGCTCCACATATCATGAGTATTCCAGATCATGCACGATGATGGGGAGCCTCACGCCGAATTTCCCATAGATGAAATTTTCAGATTGCAGCCTTCTTGCCACATTGGAAACAGCACATAACAGTTCGTAGTATCCATTGGGCCCTTTGCCGGTATAGTACTGGTTTTCATCATAAGCCGCGTCGAAATCCTCATAACCGATATTCTCGATGCCGTTTTCCTTGTACCAGTCAAACAGGAGCTTTGTACCCTCATCATTCTTCCATGGTTCTATGATGGGATACATGTCCTGCGTCCAAAAGGCGTAGTTCCACCGCTCCTCGCTTCTCTGGGATGCGTGGTTGCACGCTTCCTCCGTGTTATATCCGATCGAAAAGGTACATACGTTTTGATGGCCCTGATACTTGTACGATTCGTTGGAGTACACAAAAAACGAGATCGCATAGATATCCGTTTCATTCCAGCCTTCAATGATGGGCTTGACCCTGCCATACAGGTATCCTTCCAGATCGATCATGCGCGCTGCTCCTCCTTTCAATCCATCCCCGGATGTAATATAAGGCTGCCTCCCCGAAATTCGATCATAGCCCCAGGCTGCGGTGCCATCAATCCACGATGAAGAGTTTGCAGCCTTTTTCGGTGGAGGAACGGTGGGGGTCTGTGTCCTCGCCGACCTGGTAGCTCCTGCCGGGCATCATCTGGTATTTCCTGCCGTCTTTCAGCTCGGTGGTCATCTCCCCTTCCAGGCACAGGATGACGTGGCCGCGTGAGCACCAGTGGTCCGCCAGGTAACCGGGCGTGTACTCCACCATGCGCACGCGGATATTGCCCATCTCAAAGGTGCGCCAGAGCGCCTCGCCCGTCACGCCGGGGTGGCGCACGGCGGGCACGGTATCCCAGTCCACCGTACAGAAAGGAACGTCTTGGATGGTCATTTCGAAAATACCTCCTGATTGTAGGATATACTTGTTCTATCATTCATAGTTGAAGCGGTGCCATTCGCTGTGCTGGAAGGAGCAGCCGCAGTCCTTCGCTGCCTCCGCATAGGCCAGTTCCCTGTCACTATGCGTAACTGCGGACAAATAGGCGATCCGGCAGTCTATCTCCCGCAGGATCCTTTCCCTGCCGCTGAAAACGGGGCCGTGGGCGGGTATGAAGACCAGGTCCGCATATTCCCGCAGTGCCTCCAACGCGCCGGCCTGGCGGGCGAAAGCGTGTGCATCCGGGATGGGGAGGAGAGGCAGCCCTTCGTCCCCGAACATCAATTCATCGGCGATATGCAGGTATTTGCCGTCAATGCATGTTAACACCGTGCAGATCGAATGGCCGGGGAAAGGGATGATCTCCAGGCGGTGCCTGCCGAAGTGGAACGAATACGGCGCACCCACCTTTACCGATGGAGCGAAGAAAGGGTGTTCCGCCTTTTCGTTCCACATATTCAGCGTTTCCTGGTACCGCGCGCTGCCGTAAACAGGCACGCGGGGGAGCACCTTCAGCCCCTGCATGTGGTCGTCATGGAAATGGGAGACGATGACGCCTTTCAGCTCCAGCCCCTGTGCTTCAAGATCCTGCAAGGCCTGCTCCGCCTCGGACTCGTACCCGGCGTCGATGAAGAGCGCCCTGCCCCCGTCCACCAGGACTGTGATACTGTCATTGAAGTGGCAGCGGGGCAGATAGGGCGGGAATGTATAATGGACGATGCCTTTTTCAATCAGCAGTTTGTTCATGAATCATATTATAACAAACATGGGCAGGAGAGGAAAAACATTATTTATTCTATGGTTCAATGTTACATATAGAAAACTTGATAATGATTAGTTATATAGGAATATGTCCAAACAGGTTAATTATCAGTAGTTATATCTAAAAGTCAAATACTCCTCCTTGCCCTTTTTATGTATTTCTGTTTTGTAATCCACACCTTCATTTTTATCTTTTAATATGGAATCGATCTTTTTCTCACTGATATTATAGTGTCGTTTATTTAAAAAGCCGACACTTCTTATAGTCGGATGGTTAATAATGGGTGTCAAATCGCCATCTATTACATTGGTGTCAACAAAACGAAAATCTATCAAGTGCGGAAACTCATTCAGAAAACTTAAATTTTCAAGATTACCACAGGTATTAAGACAAAGTACCCGAAGATTTTTTAGGCAAAATAACTCATTTGATGGAGCGAAGGTTATCGAATGATTGATATGTAAATGCTCCAAGGTATCAGCCACCGTTGACAGTCCTGTATCGTACCGTAGCTTTGTGCAATAATACAATTCCAAGCGTTTCAATTTATCCAAATCCCCGATTCCGCAGAAATCCTGAATGTTTGACCAGTTCAGTTCCAAGTAACGAAGACCTTTTGGAATACCCATAAAATTACCTTGCTTATTCTGCTTGTAATGCCATAATATCAAGTACTCAATTTCAGAAGAGGTAAGCCCATTCATCTTTTCCTCTTTCAAATCAATCTGCCGATAAAGATGAGTGGGAACCTCATCAAACCAGATCGTATTATTTCTCCAAAAGTCCATGATAATGATCCTGCCTCTCTTATTTGTGATAGGTTTCTCCGCTGATGATCTTGAAGGCGCGGTAGAGCTGCTCCATGAGGATGGGGCGCATGAGCTGGTGGGAAAAGGTCATGTCGGAAAAGGAGAGGCGCAGGTCGGCCCTGTTCAGCACCTCTTCCGAAAGGCCCAGGGAGCCGCCGATGAGGAGGCAGACGCCGCTCCTGCCCGCGAGGGCCAGCGACCGCAGGTGGTTTGCAAACGTCTCGCTGTCCATCCGCGCGCCCTTTACGTCCAGTGCGATGAGGTGGTCCTTCTCGCGGACGAGTTTCAGCAGGCGCTCCCCTTCGCGGGCCTTTACCTGCGCGGCCTGGGCGGGGCTCAGGGCCTCGGGCGCTTTTTCGTCAGGGACCTCCATCACCTCTACGCGGGCGTACCGGGAGAGGCGCTTTTCGTATTCCTTCACGGCGTCCTTCCAAAATGCTTCCTTCAAATGGCCCACGCACAGGATGCGGATGTTCAATACCATTCCACCGCCTTTTGCACCATTATAATGCAAACTGGACGGGATGCAAACGGGAAGCGTCTATGCTCTGGGTGGTCCATCAATCTGCGGTCCATAGGGTCGTGGGCGGGCGCTGCATGCAGCGGATACCGGGCCTTTGGGTGCAGGTCAGCTTGATAGAACAAAAAGCTGCCGACCTGCAGCAGCGTTTTGTAACCTGATGGTATATGGATTTATAACGGGTCATGCGTTGATCACAGCGTGGTGGCGGAAGGAGTGGGAGTTGGTACGGGGGAATTACCGGGTGTGGATGTTGGAACTGGGGTATTCCCGGGTGTGAATGCTGGACCGGGGGAATTCCCGGGGGTAGGCGCGGGAGAGGCGCCGGGGGGTGAGCCGGGGAGGTCCTGCACGAAGTCCTGTGTGACTTGCTGGATATACTGCTGCATGTCCAGCGTGTTCTGCTCGGTGAAATCCGGGAAGGCGATATTCAGCGTATCCCCCGTCTCCAGGATATCCACGCCGATATTCACGGTATAGGGCCCTGCGGGGATCACCCCGCCGGCGTCCTGCGCATTGGCTGCAGCGGCCGCCTTGGCCTGGCACTCCACCCGTGCGATGCCGGCTTCCCCCAGCCAGAGGGTGAAGGTTAGGTCCTGGATGTCCACCATGGCGGCAAGGCCGCTGCCGGCGAGTGCGCTTACCAGCTTCTTTCGCTCTTCCGCGGTGGGCGTGAGCGTCACCTTGTCCAGCTGCACCTGCTTGCCGGATACCGTGCGGGTATCCTTTGAGAAATCGAATTTCACGTTTCTGAAGTCGATGCCCTTCACGGCGGACAGGAAGCCGACCATGCCCTGCGGGTCAGCGCCCGCCGCTGCGCCGCCCAGCGGGGCGATGCCCAAACCCCCGGTGAGGGCGGACGCCTCGGCGGCGCTCATACGGATGTATTTGGAGCTGCCCGCCGTGGCGGAGCCCATCACGGACGTCCCCATGTACATGCTGCCTTCCTTGAGGTAGAGTTCAAACGGGATGTTCGTGTCGGTTTTGGCCGCCTTCAGTGAGACGGCGCCCTTCATGGCGTAATTCTGCCCCGACTGGGACATGTCCATGTCCAGCTTCAGGGGCCCCGTGCCGCCGGGCGCGCCTTCTATGGAAACGCCGATCAGTAAATGGCACGCCTTCGCGTTCTGCAGCGCCTTGAATGCGTTGAGCAGCCGCTGTTCGATGCTCACGCATCCAGTAAGCGAACAAACCAGTGCAAGGATCATGATGATGACGGCAGTGCGGAAAATCTGTTTTTTCATATTGCCCGAACCCCTTTCGATACCGGAAATGAAGAATGAGGGAAATGTCCCCTGTAATATCCTTTATTCCCAGTTCGGGCCGGTTCCATGCCTTCACGCAACAAAAAAACACCCTTTCCCCCATGAAATATGCCGCAGGATGGAAGGTGTCATGTTTATCTCGGCAAAAGGGAAAGCCCCGCACATCCGGGCAGGACCTGCGGGGCTGCACACAACGGGTTCACATCATTGCTCTGTGGTATTGCTTTCATTGAAAACCGGGAACGTGATGGGCAGCGAATCCGCCGTCTTGACGATGTCCACGCCTATATTGAAATCCATGGCCATGCTGCCTGTCACGCCCGCTGCGCCCGTCTCCACTTTGGACAGGTCAATGGTGATCTTCATGGTGACTTCCTCGCGGGCGATATTGTCTCCTGCGAGGTACAGGGTGAAGGAGAAATTCTCCATGGTCAGCCCGTTCAGCAGGGACTTGACCACATCGGCATTCTGGGTCCCCTGGCCTACATTATTGAGGGCGTCCCCGATGAGGGACTGCATCAGTTTGTTCGTCTGGTCGTCCGGAAGGGAGACCTTCACCTTGTCTGCAGGGGTGCTTTTCCCGTCCACCGTCAGCGTCGTCTTTTCAAAGGCGAGCTTTGCCTTGGTCAGGTCCACGTCCTTGAGAAGCTTGATGATCTGGTCGGATGTATTGATGCCGCTCTGCAAATCCGTGACCTTGGTTTTAACGTATTTATCCTGGCCGGGCACCTTTGTGTAGGTATAGCCGTCCTTGACGTAGATATCCATGGCCATCTCCTGGGCAGTCCCCGCGAGGCTGGTGGAGACGGTGCCCTTCATGGCCGCATCCTCACCCGACCGGGTCATATCCATGGACATTTTCATGGGGATGCTTTGCTTCATGCCCGCCATGTCCATGTCGACTGTGGCGTCCATCGAGAGTTTGCCCTGCATGGCCTTGGCGTCCTGCAGCTTTTTCATGCCGCTGAAAACGCGCTGCTCGATGCTGGCGCATCCGGCGAGCACGGCCACCATGGCTGCGATGAGCAAAACGCCTACGATGCCGGACAATATTTTCTTCGAATTCATGTTTCCCCTTTCCGCCTTTTATCAAAGGCAAAAAAGCAGACGATCTATCTGCAGCAGTGGAATCCCTGATGTTGTACGAAGATTATAACGCAGGATATCGCAAAAAGTCAAAGTACCAAATAAATGCAATCGGCTGTTGATGATCAGGTGTTTCGCGTATCAATCACAATTATCACGTGATGGCGTGTGGTCCATGCTGTGAGAGATGGCGGTCAGGGAGGGCGGACCTGCATGGCGCCCATGGAATATTGAAAAGTTTAAAGACGGGTCATGGACGCTTCACGCCATGCAGGATACGGCAGACGGCAGATTAGAACGCTCCCGCAGGTCAAACGCAGGGCCGCCTGCTTACGGCGCCGCGTGGAACCAGTGGAAGCAGTTGCCCAGCGCCATCAGCGCTGTGGAGGCGGCCAGGATGCCGCCGGCGATCCAGAGCGGGGTATGCAGCGCACGGCTGTTTCCGAATGATGCGACGACGGGAGGCTCGATATAGGTGTATTCGAAGCCCAGTTTTTCCGCCGGAAGCATGCTTTCAATGCGGCGGCGGATGGCCGCATCCCGCCTTTCGCGCACCTTTTTCAGGACGAAAAGCAGGCCGAAAAGCGTCGCGCCCGAGACAACCGCGATGCCCGCCCAGATGACGATATCGCGCTGCCAGGATGCGTCCTGTACTGAGACCATGGGGATGAAACGTTCAGTTACCACCGCCAGTGTGTTGTTTAAAAAGTGCATGATCACGGGCGCCCACAGCGAGCGTGTCAGCAGGAAAGCGGCGGCCAGCGCAAATCCCATGGCCATTTTGGAAGGCAGTGTCACGAGGTCCACGTGCATCAGCGCGAATAAGGCTGCGGACACCCAGGCGGTGCGCCAGGATGCGCCCATCGTACGAAAGAGCACGCCCCGAAAGACGAATTCCTCCAGGATGGCGGGGACGGAGGCCACGAGCGCCACCTCTACCAGCAGCACCAGGATATACATTGCGGTCCCGTGGACCGGGATGACGGGCTCCGGGTCGGGGGGCGGCGTTATGCCCGCCAGCTGGAACAGGGGCGTAAACACATTGATCAGCGCGATATTGGCTATGAAAAGGATGAAGGCCGCCGCCACAGAAAGCCATCCGGCACCGGCGCCGGGGTTGGTAAAGCCGGCAAAGGAGAGCAGTTTGAACCGCCTCTTCCGAAGATATGCCGCAAAAGGGACAAACAGCATCACTTCCAGAGACATGGCCAGCGCCAGGATCAATAGCGCCAGGGCCAGGATGCTGAGCGAATTGCGGATATCGCCCAGGTCCAGGCGCCCGATCGCCTTGGTGAGAAAGAGGACGCCGAACATCACAGCCATAAACCCTGCGACGGTGAAAAGGAATATGAGATTCAATGCCGACCTGGAAGCGCCTTCGCGGATGGGACGCGGTTTGGCGGACATAAGCTGGCCTGCCTTTCCAAATGAAGGTTGGGAAAGCTGGTGCTGGACGGTTCCCTCCACGGGACAAAAATTATTCCGGCAGGAAAACGCCCTGCGAAAGCAAACTGGCACTATTAATGGCAATACTGGGGTTTTTTACATTATACCACCATGTCGCTTGGGAAGCGAAAGAAACCTTGCGGGCAGCGCGGTTGGACGGTTCACAGCATGGCAAATGAAAACGGGCGGTAAAAAACGAAAAGGATATGAAAACGGGCGGGAGCCTGAAGAGGGCTGTTCTTATGAAAGCTGGACGAAACGGCCGGGATTCTCGCGGATGCAGGATGCCACGCAGCGGACTGCCTGCTCGAGCGCCTTTTCGAACGCCCCGTCAAACCCCCGCAGCTGCGGCATGTCCTTGGATAACCCGTCGGGGCCGGCGGCATGGTAGAGCTGCTCCATCTCGGAGGTGACGCGGGCAAGGGCATCGGCCCTGAAATACAAAAGGCTCTCCTTCAGCTCCGCCCAGACGGCGGGTATGGCGATCATGTAGGAAAGTTCGCAGAACACCCCGGCAATGCCATGGGACGAATGGCCGTAGAGGACCTGGAACATGAAAAGGGCGCGCTGGGCCTCATTCAGGCGTGAATAGACCTCCATTTTGGCATGCAGGTCCTTCCCTCGGACTTTGGCGATGACGGGCTCGATGCAGGCCCATACCAGGGATGCATCGTCCATGGATGAATATACGTTTTTTTCAATAGCCGCCATTTCTTATCCCTTTCAGGTCGCACTGGTTGACCGCCTCTGCAGCGATAATAGCATGCTCTGTTGAAATCCCGGGATCCGTCACAGGAATGAATGATTCCCAGCTGGCCCCCGGATGATGCAGGATCCTATTTGATGCGGTAAAAGCTGCCGTAGCGCTCGCGGTAGGCGATGCCGAGGTTCACATCATCGGGCGAGAACCCGTCCTGCGCGAGGGCGTCCCCCACGGCATCATAGGCTACCCGCTCCTCGTTGTTTTCCTTCGAGATATGCCCCAGGACGATATTACGCACGCCCGCGCGGGCCAGCTGCACCGCGGCCTTCCCCGCGCTTTCGTTGCTGAGGTGGCCCTTGTCCGAAAGGATGCGGCGCTTCAGGTATTCCGGGTAGTGCCCCATCTCCAGCATGCCCACATCATGGTTGGATTCCAGCAGTACGATATCCGCGCCCTTTGCGCACTCCAGCACGCTTTTGGGCGTATGGCCCAGGTCCGTCATCACGCAGGCGGTGAATGCGCCGCCCGTAATGGCATACCCCACGGGCTCCGCCGCATCATGCGGCGTCCTGAAGGTGGAGATGCACAGGTCCTTTATGTGGAAGGCCGCGCCCGTCTGAAAGAGCTTTGTTGCGGAGGAAGGCGCGCAGACCTTTTTTTCCATCGCCGCCCAGGCCGCCGCATTGGCATACACGGGCACGCCGTACCGCCTCGAGATCACGTTCAGGCCGCTGATGTGGTCGCTATGCTCATGGGTCACCAGCACGCCGTCCAGACTTTTCAGATCCGCGCCTACCTTTTTCAGCGCCTCGTCCAGGCGGGAGGCGGAGATGCCCGCATCGATGAGCAGGTGCGTATCATTGTATGCGATATATACGGCATTTCCGGATGAACCGCTGAACACCGGCCAGAAATGCATCTGCGCCATAACCGTTAGCCCCTTTGGTTACTAATACTCTGATTCATTATACTTGAACCATCGAATCGTTTACAATACGGCCCGGCGCGCTTATACTATGGCTGGGTAGTCCGTATCCGACAGGGGCGGCCAACCGCGTGCGGCATATACAGCATGACAATAGCCCATATTCCCAGCATACCGCGCGGGATGCAAGCGGGCAACCCCGAAGTATCTACTGGAGAATACCAGCCAAAACCCGGTATTTTTTGAATATTCAAATTCAAGACCCAATATTTTGGATGGCCTTGATGGATGATGCAGCGCATCGTTACGGTAAGCCATGCCGTGCAGACATCTCATACGGGCATATCGAACGGCATGGATCACACCCTTGCCAAAGGAGGATGCCGCATTTGCGGGAAATCGAAACGGGAAACATCACATCGGCGGTGAAAAAGCTTTGCATATCTGCATGCTGCGAACTGCCGCCCACCCTCATAGAAGCATTGGACCGTGCAAAGGATGCGGAGGAGTCGCCTGCGGGGAAAAACGTGCTGAGCCAGCTGGTGGGCAATGCGGAGAAGGCGCGGTGCCTGGGGTGCCCCTCCTGCCAGGATACGGGGATGGCGGTGGTCTTCCTGGATATCGGCCAGGATGTGCATATCACGGGCGGGGACCTCAGCGGGGCCGTGAACGAGGGCGTCCGCCAGGGTTACGCCGAAGGGTACATGCGAAAGTCCGTCCTGCACCCGCTCACGCGGCAAAATACGGGGGATAATACGCCCGCGGTCATTCACACCCGCATCGTGGACGGAGACCGGATCCGTATTACTGTGGCTCCAAAGGGGTTTGGCAGTGAGAACATGAGCCGTATCCGGATGCTGACGCCCGCTGCGGGGCTGGAAGGCATCTGCGATTTCGTGGTGGATGCCGTCAAAACTGCCGCGGCAAACCCCTGTCCCCCGGTCGTGGTGGGCGTGGGCATCGGGGGTACGTTCGAAATGTGTGCGCTGCTGGCCAAACGATCATTGCTACGGGATATAGGGACGCCCAACCCGGACGCCGAATTAAACAAGATGGAAGCGGAGTTGCTCAGGCGCATCAACGCACTGGGGATCGGGCCCATGGGGCTGGGGGGCACGGTCACGGCGCTGGCGGTGCACATCGGCCTGATGCACACGCACCTGGCGGGGCTGCCGGTAGCCGTCAATATGCAGTGTAACGCGGCCCGGCACGCTGAGATGGTATTATAGACCAGATGAACAGGGACGGTACTCCCGGGAGATCAGCGCGAGCGGTATCACCTCCCTCTTTAGGTGCTGTCGGTTTCATACTGCGGGTTAAAATCCAGGGTTGAATACTCTCAAAGTGTGCTGTAGGGCATTGTATCATAGTATGAACCATGAGTTTAAATATGGATGGGATAGAACAGGTACTGCAATGAGCGATGAAAAGATCATAAAGCTGAATACGCCATTGGACAAGGCGCTCCTGGCCACATTGAAGGCCGGGGACGCGGTGCTACTTTCAGGCACGGTGTACTCGGCGCGGGATGCCGCGCATAAGAAGTTGATCGCGATGCTGAAAAAAGGCGAGCCGCTCCCCTTCCCCATCGTAGGCCAGGCCATCTACCACATGGGGCCGTGCCCCGCAAGACCGGGAAGCGTTATAGGGCCATGCGGACCCACCACCAGCGGACGGATGGACCGGTACACCCCGGCGCTGCTGGAGCAGGGCCTGTGCGCCATCCTCGGCAAGGGCATCCTTTCACCGGGGACGGCGGAGGCGCTGGTGCGGCATGGGGCCGTCTACTTCGCGGCGACGGGAGGCGCGGGGACGCTCTATATGTCCTGCGTGAGATCAGCCAGGACCGCGGCATTCCCCGAGCTGGGGCCGGAAGCCGTGCTGGAGCTGCAGATCGAGGATTTCCCGCTCATTGTGGCGGTGGATACGCACGGGGAAGACCTTTTCCGCACGGGACCGGAAAAATACCGGAAGCAATATTGACGCCATACAGGCATACACCATCTATGGGGGCGAAATACCTTTGGGTAGCGAGAAATACCAGATCAAAATAACCCGGAACGGGCCGTACATCGTGACCGGGGGCGTGCCGCTGACGCGGATGCGCATCGAATACGATGATGAGGGCTACTCCGCCTTTTACAGGACGGTGGAGACTTACGACGTACCCGGGACCTACGCGCTGTGCAGGTGCGGGCACTCCAAGACAAAACCATTTTGCGACGGCTCGCACGCAGGGTGCGGCTTCGACGGGACGGAGACGGCGAAGCGGAAAGGCCTGATGGACCGCGCGAGGGTGATCAAAGGCCCGGGCATCCACCTGTACGATATCGAGGGATTGTGCGCATACGCGCGCTTCTGCCACAGCAAAAAGGGCGACGTGTGGACACTGACGGAACGCTCCGGGGACGCTCTGTGCAAGGAAGAGGCCATCAAGGAAGCCTGCAACTGCCCGGCAGGGCGGCTTATCGCGGTGGATGCGTGGACGGGGCGTATACTCGAACCCGAATATGAACCCGGCATCTCCATCATCGAAGACCCTGCTGAAGGTGGTGACGGACCGATCTGGGTCAAGGGCGGCATCCCCATCATCGGTGAGAACGGGACGGAATACGAGCCGCGGAACCGGGTAACGCTATGCCGGTGCGGGAGGTCCCGCAACAAGCCCTTCTGCAATGGGATACACGCGGACAGGTGAACGTAAGATGGATATAAAGCAGCCAAGGACGAAAAAGGAACTGCATAAGGCACTGCGCAATACGTGGACGCTTAAGCCCGTCACGAAGGTGAAGGAGAGCGGGAAACTGTATACACGCAAGGCAAAGCATCCCCAAAAGCAGGCCTGAACCGCTTTGGGAGATGCTTCTGATAGAGCATTCAATTGATCTGGATATCCAGGCTTTTCTATTCGAGCCCTGCACGCGATGCTTTGAGGATTGAATTCACCGCCAGTTTTTCCACCGGGCCTTTGGCGACCTGGTGCGCCTGGCCCAATACGTCATTGAATGTACGCAATGCGGAGATCTTGCCGTCCTTGAATTCCCAGATGCATACGGAAGGCAAGACCCATTTTTCACCGTTAAAAGTCCCGGACAATTCGTGTTCTATGACGCCGATATCCCCCTGCACCAGGATGCCTAATCCCGTTTCCGTAACGGCAAAGCCCTGGTTTATGTCTAGAACCCATCTGAGATACTTTTCAATTTGTTCAATGCCTTTGAATGTGCCTTGCGGGGATACCCATATGCAGTCTTCGTGGAGTAATGATAATGGCTTTTCAAAATCACCCGAAGTCCATGCTTTGAGAAAATCGCGGATCATACTTTTTACATGCTGTTCATTCATTGAGCATACCTCCTCATTTAATAACTGAAACAACTATTAATAACATAATATCCCTGACAATATATACTGTCAAAGCAACCAGATAATAACTGGCAAAAGGTAAATCAAATGAAACAGGCTCAAAAGCTAATAATGAGCACCGAAAGGTACGTTTACCTTCAGGAAGACCGCACACGACCCTTTCGTCCGGATCGCGGCACTGTGGAAGGCGCTACCCGTGCCCCATTGCCCTGTTAACGCCGCACGGGCGGCCTTCGGGAATGTTGGCTGATATGGGTTGACCCCGAAAGATTCCTGGAGATGGAATATGATATAATAAAGACGGAAGCAGGAAGTATGGATAAGATCATTCTTAATTTGGGGGCTGTATGAATGAATACCACCATCATCATCCATGAGGAGGACCCGGGGACAGAAGACGCCACGGTATTGATGGATGAATTGTCCGACTCGCTGCAACGTGTCACGGGGCGGAGCGGTCGCGCCTCCTTTGACCCGGACGACGTAAGGGCTCCGCGGTCGCTCTTCGTCATTGCGCGGGATGGAAACGGGCAGGCGCTGGGGTGCGGGGCTTTCCGGCCCATGGACGAACATACCGCCGAGGTGAAACGGATGTACGCGCGCATGAGCGGGAAAGGCACGGGCGGACTGATCCTATCCCACCTGGAGAAACGGGCGAGAGATTTCGGCTACGCATCCCTGAAGCTGGAGACGGGGCTGGTGAATCAGCAGGCGGTGGACTTTTACGAGGGACGGGGGTACAAGCGCATCCCGAACTACGGCAAGTATGTGGACTACCCCGATTCGGTGTGCTTTGAAAAGATATTATAAGTGAGCCGGATACGGGGTGCCATGCACAGGGCAACCGTAGAAGCCGCACCTGTAAGGATAATACGGATGGTAAGGAATATCGGGTTTTAAACCGGAATCGATCTTTGATAGGTAGTTCTTACTTCTTCGGGATATTGACCTGTATACGCTACCCTTATACAACTCCTGAATATCCCTGAAATAATCAGCAATAAAACCCGTTTTAAAAGTCATGTAGTCCTGAACGGGTAAAACCATTTTAAAACTGTATAAAATCATAGCAAACGTATCCGGATCCATTGCGTACAGATGCTCCGAAAGCATATCCTTCATCCTGCAAAGCTGCTCATAATCCCCGCAGCAATAGAGCATGTAGACAATATCCACTGGATCAGCATCATAGTTCAGAAGGATATCGTTTTTCTTGTAAAGGCTCAAATATGTATCCAGAAGTTTTTGTGCGATCTCCCCTGCCTTTTCACGACTGCCCAGATATGACAGACATAAAGAATATACGACCTGCATCTTTGTTATATCTTTATTATCTATTTCGGCACAGGACTTTTTCAGATACCCCAAAGCATCTTTATATTGCCCATCATGGAAAAGAAGGGCGCCCATGATATAAGCATCGACAGGGTCATTCGAAAGGCGCATGACCTCTTTTTGTATGGACAGCATCTTCTTCAGTTTGTAGGGCTTGAAAAAATGCCCTCCCCAATAGATTATGGCCCGAAGATTGCGTAAACTTGTGGCTGTCCTTTGACAATGCAAAGCCTTCCTGCAAAAGCGGAACGCCTTATTATCATCATTGTCATAATAAAACCAGGACAAGTTATTGTAAGTGATATGAGATGGATAATCACGGGCATTCTGCTGAAAAAGATTCTCCGCCAGGTTAAAATCGTTCTCATAGAAGATCCGGATGGCATGCTCATTATTTTCTCTCATCTGCTCAGGAGTGATCTTCATTCGCTTTCGGTTACTTCCCTTTCCTTCCGTGCGGACAGGCGTAGAGGCACAGGCCGCACACGGCCGGGTCGCGTTCCTTTTCCATCTCTTTGAAATATTCCTCACAGCGGCGCGCGTCATAACGCATCTCCCGCGGCTCGCCGATCACAAAATTCCGGTTGGTGTATGCGTTCACGGGGCAGATGTCCACGCACTGCCTGCATGACCCGCATCGTTCATCCATTATATCCTTATTGGCCTCCAGCGGCGCGTCGGTCAGGACCGATGCCCAGCGCACCCGAGGGCCGTGCTTCCTGGTTACCAGCAGGCAGCTTTTACCGATCCACCCGTGCCCGGCCAGCCGCGCACCGAGTTTATGGGAGAAGACGGCACAGATGCGCGTACTGTCATACCGTTTCGACGCGGGGATGGGGAGCGCGCGGTACCCTGCGTCTTGCAGGAGGCACGCGATCATGGAGGCTGCGAGATCCAGCCGGAGGTTGACCACGTCGTAAGCCTGGTGCCGGTAATTCACCGCGACCTCCTGGCGGTCCCGCAGGGGCAGCGCGTCCACGATGGGGTGCGGCAGCGCGATGCCGATGGAGATGCAGCGCGGGTAACCGGCCACATAGTCCCCGCCCTGGTCTATGACCGCGTCCTGCACGCCCGTCAGGTCCGCCACGCCGCAGTAGGTCAAACCCTGCTGCTGTGACAATGCATCTATTCCTTTGCGGATATCCATTGAGATCCCTCCCGTAAAACAAAGCTCAACGCAAATATATTAGCACATTATGGATAGTATAACACACCGACGAACTGGTTTGATGCGTTTGAGCGTGATAGCGGTTCTCGTCAGCTTAATGCAGGCCGCGGATCAGAAAGGGAGGCTTCGCCCCTTGCGGTCGGCGGCCTCCCCTGCCTTGCATGGAGAATCGGTTGGATTGCCTTAATATCAAAGAGGATGCGGCCTCGCTGCATCCTCACCAGTGGTCGCGGTGCATGCGCCCGGCTAGCTCGATATGCTTCTGCGGGACGATTTTTGCATTTGCGGCCTTGTATCCGAACGGGATGAGCGCGGGGATCTCCATCTCGGCGGGGATGCCCAGCACGGATTTGATGGCGGGGGTATTCTGCGGGATGCAGGTCACGCCGTAGACGTCGTCCTCCGCCAGGGAAAGCAGGATATTCTCGATGCAGGCCCATATGGAAGCAAAGCAATTCAGCTCGTACATCCGCTTGAGTTCTTCAAACGGTGTATTGGGCTTGTAAACCGGGATGAGCAGGCGCGGCGCGGTGAGGACCATGCGGCGCTGCAGGGGGCACGCATACAGGTACATATCCCGCGCCATGCTGTCCAGTCCGTCGAAATAATCCAGGGAGGAGTCGGAGATGCTCTCCTGCAGGTCCTCGGCGAGCGCCACCCGCATGCGTACGGCGGGGTCTTCCACCAGCAGGAAATGCCACTGGCGGAGGTGGTTATGGGTGGGGGCCATGAGTCCGGCGGCGAGGGCCCTTTCCACCACGGCGTCGGAAACCGGACGGGGGTCGAATTCCCGCACGGTCCTTCTGTTTCTGATGGCTTCCTGGAGCTCCATATATCTTACCTCACATCACATTTTCTGTTATAACCAGTATAACATGAGGCAGATACATGGGATGGCTTTCTGCCGGTTTTCCCGTTCTGGATTGGCTTGCGGTAAAACAAGTAAGGCGGCTGATATAGCCGCCCTTTGATATGCAATAGTATATGGCTATTTTGCTCTAAAATGCAGTGGATACCACCACGCCCGCGATGATGAGGAGGTTGCCGATTACCTTGCGTACGGTGATGCGCTCCTTCATGAAGATGGCGCTGAGGATCAGGATATAGGCGTACCCGAGGGATTCGATGACGCCGCCCACCATGAGCTGTACGCCCGTATAGGCCCAGAAGGTGAGCAGCATGGAGGCAAAGAGCAGGCCGTAGGCCATGATGACGCGCCAGTTCAGGTACTGCCTCCAGAATGAGCCGTATTTGCGCACGGCGGCTTTTTTCAGCAGCAGCTGGGATATCGAGGCCACCAGCACGGAAACGGCATAGACGATGACGGGGAGTACCCCGGTGACCGATGCTGCGTTATTCCCCATCTTCATCACCCTTCCCTTTCCATACCACCAGGATCACGCCGGCCACGGCGAGCGCGATGCCCACGTAATTGTTCCATTTGGGAACGACGCCGAAGAACAGGTACGTCCACAGGAGCAGCCAGAGCATGGTGATGACTTTGTTGGAATAAGCCACCGAAAGCGGGACGCGCTTCAGTATCTGCTGCCAGATGAGGGCATAAACGACGAGCAGGAACAAAGCCCCGGCGAGCCACAGGTACAGGGTGGGGGATCCCAGGCCGCTATTGTTCAGCTCATTGGCGGCGGATTTCTGGCAGACCGAGACAAAGGAATAGATGAGGAACAGCACATTGAGCAGGATCAGGTCTTTGGGACGCATCTGCAAAAAGGGATTGGATTGTGTTTTTGTCTTTTCATCCATATGCAACACTTCGAATCTTACGTAAAATGGCAGTTTCAAGAAACGTCATTGAAACTTTCATTATCATAACCCCAAGGGGGCGGGTTTACAAGCAGGATTTTCCGTGCAGCGTTCGGCTCATTACAGGAAGTTATGAGTGGGAGCGCTAGGGAATGATGGATGCCCATGGGCCGGAGTCTCCCTTGCCATACATGGGATCGGTTGAAGGAACGATGCCGGAGGGCATTTTGCTTCCCGCTGTATAAGGGCCGCCCGGGAAGATTTTTGACAAATCTTATGCGGGGGCGTATAATGCTGATTCATTATATTGAATTATTGAGGTTTTACATTGAAGACATTTTTCCGGCTGCTCAAACTGATAAAGCCCTGGCGCAGGCCCTACATCATCTCGGCCATCCTGCTTTTGCTGGTGACCGTCGTGAACCTCGTGGCGCCTTTCCTGGTGACCAGGCTTTTCGGCACGCTCACCGAGGACTTCTCGGCTGCGTCATTGAATACCATCGTATACCTGGCCATCGCGCTCGCGCTCACGTATGTGCTGCGTGCGGTGATGAAGGGGTTTAATATGTACCTGGCCCACCTGGCCTCGTGGCGGCTGGTGGCGGCGGCGCGGCTGAAGCTCTACGAACACCTGCAAAAGCTCACCCTGCGTTTCTACAAGGATAAGCAGACGGGCCAGCTGATGAGCAACGTCATCAGCGATAGCGAGATGCTGGAGACCCTTTTCGCCCACGCGGGGCCGGATCTGGTGACGAACGTACTGGTTTTTGTGGGCGTGGTCGTTATCCTTTTCGTCATCAACCCGTTGCTTGCGGCGCTCACGTGCATCCCCCTGCCCATCCTGGTGGTGGCGGCGCCGAAGGTATTTGCGGCCGTCCGCAGGACCTTCCGCAAATCCAGGAAGGACCTGGCGGAGTTTTCGGGGACGCTGCAGGATAATATCTCGGGGATGCGGGAGATCCAGATATTCAACCAGCAGGGGCGCGAAAGTGAGAATATCAAAAAGAAGACCAATGTATACGCCGATTCCCTGCTGCACGCGCTGAAGTACAGCGCCACTTTCCACCCCGCCGTGGAGTTCTTCACGTCCATCGGCGCGGTCATCGTGGTGGGTGTGGGCGGCTGGCTGGTGCTGCAGGGGCAGATGCGCGTGGCGGACGTGGTGGGCTTCATCCTGTACCTGGGCGTCTTTTATACCCCCGTCTCCACCCTGGCCCGTACGCTGGATGATTTTCAGAGCGCATTATCCGGCGCCGAGCGGGTGCTGGAGACGCTGGATACCAAACCCGATATTACGGATATGCCCGGCGCTGCCGACGTTCCCAGGCTGAGCGGCGAGGTCAGTTTCCATGGCGTTCGTTTTGCCTACGAACCCGAACAGCCGCCGGTGCTGGACGGCATCTCCTTCCGGGTGAAGCCCGGGGAAATGCTGGCGCTGGTGGGGCCCACCGGCGTGGGTAAAACCACCGTCGTGAGCCTGCTCTCCCGCATGTACGATCCGGACGAAGGGTCCATCACGATGGACGGCCACGATATCCGCTCCATCACATTGAAGTCCCTGCGTGACCAGATGAGCATCGTGCTGCAGGACGTGTTCCTCTTCACGGGCACCATCGGGGAAAATATATCCTACGGGTGCGAAGGGGCCACGGTGGAGGAGATGATCGCCGCCGCAAAGATCGCCCACATCCACGACTTCATCGCTTCCCTGCCCCAGGGGTACGATACTTTGGTGGGCGAACGCGGGATACGGCTCTCGGGCGGGCAAAAGCAGCGGCTCTCCATCGCCCGTGCGATCCTGCGCAAATCCCCCATCCTCGTGCTGGATGAGGCAACGGCTTCAGTGGACGCGGAAACGGAGTACGAGATCCAGAGCGCGATATCCGAGCTGGCGGGGTCCAGGACATTGATCATCATAGCGCACAGGCTGGCGACGGTGCGGAAGGCGGACCAGATACTCGTCTTCCAGGAAGGTAATATCATCGAGCGCGGGAACCACAAGGAACTGCTGGCCCAGGGTGGGCTGTACGCGCGGCTGTGTGCGATGCAGCAGATCACGGAATAGACAGAAACGAAAGAAGCCGGAGGGAGCGATCCTTCCGGCTTTTTGTTTGACGCCGGGTGAGCAGGCAATATATATCCTTAAAAGGACAAGCTCGAATATGGGCAGCATTTCTTTGAAATCGCACGCGTAAAGGACGATCTGATGGAATGAAACCCGGCATTATCATTGAGACGAGCGAGCATGAAAAAGCTGGAACGCGCGTTCCGCTTTGCCACCGCGGCACGCAAGACGGGATATGCAGTAAATAGTTACTACTACCATATATAAGTAATGTGTGGTATAATTTAGATGTTTGAATAATATACTCAGGAAGCACCTGCCCGATAAGGCCAATAACATTTATTTGAATCCTACTGCTTATCTGACGGATTCTGTATAAGGCTAATTTCTTACGCGGGGGTGTTACCATGAAAAAAATACTGGCAGCTTTTATTTCGGTGCTGGCAATCCTTGTACTGGCGTCCTGTTCCCAGGTCCCTCCGAAGGCCATCCCTACATCGTATATATTGCCGTCTATTCCACAATTACAATCCCAGCGTACTTTCTACCCCTTCCCCCGTCCTTCGATTCCGACACCGCCCCCTTTACGTACATACCATCCTTTCATTCCGCTTCATAACCCTGCTTGGCCGTATGTAAAAATGAAAGAAAACTGGCTCTCATCACTGACCTTCAGCAGAGGCCTTTTGAGCCCCGTTTTTTCCAGCACGACCACCCGTTATAAATTGGAGCTTTTCGAAGATACCGACAACGTCACCATCACCGCATTGACCCGTCCTTTTTCATTTGCCAAGGCCAGTTATCCAGAAAAAGTAAAGCTGAAAAAGGGCGAAACCAAAAAGGTCACTGTGAAGGTACGTTCCGAGTCGGGCAAGTACAGGTATTACCGTATCACTATCCACCGCGCGCCCTCCAGCAATGCCGCTTTAGCGTCCATCGACTTGGGATCGCCTTCGTGCAGCCTTTCGCCCGCGTTTGACCCAGCGGTGGTTTCTTATACCGTCTTACTGCCGCCTGGCATCACATCGCTGAAGGTAACTGCAAAACCGGCTGATAAACTTTCCAAGGTGGCAGTGCAGGCCAGTATAAATGGCACTGCAAAGAAAACAAACAAGATTAATGTGCTGCCCGGCCAAACAGCCTTCGTGACCATCTACGTCACTGCCCAGTCAGGGTATAAAATGGAATATGACGTTACGATATCTGCCGCCGGACCCTGATTACATTCAGAAGGGAACCCTCTAGATCCCAAAACCGAACACCCGTATATGACAAGGCCACGTGCCTGATGTATGTGCTTCATGCGATGGAGGCCTGCTCATTCTCCACGATGATGGGCTGCGTGGCGATGGTTGAATGGGCAGGCAAGACGGTCTGAGTGTCAACCAAGCCGCGGGAAAGATCCTACGGCTTTTTTATATCTGCAGGAATGGAAGATTATGCTATAATACAGGAAAGGGGGTGATACGATGCGGAGGCTTCCCATTATTACCGTTTGTGCCATCATCATTGCTATCCTGCTGTCAGGGTGTGGGCCGGCACAGGCGATCTATATCGACCTGGGCGATCCAAAGCCATCGGCATCAACCACGGCATCTTTCTCCGATACAGATCCAAACGCCACCCCGGGCCCCAGCGCCACATCGGACCGGAGCGCGTACGTAGATGAAAAAGAGGCGCGAAAGGCGTACAAGCCCACCAGCACGTTTGCAACAGCCGATGAGAAGGACTTCACCACGGCGGGAAACGGCGCGGCTGTGATATGCAACGGGGACTTTTCGATCTCATTGCCTGCGGGGAGCAAGTATTACTGCCTGAAAGACAATACGGATATAACGGCTTTCCTGGTGAAGTACAAAGGTACGGATATCACCATCATGCAAACAAATGTGAAGCCTGAGGACGTACTCGCAATCGACCAGCCAATCCTGCCGGATATGCGCAAAGGCGAAGAATCGTATAACGAGATGAAATTTACATTCCTGGGTTACGCCAGCGGCAAGGACTATTACCGCTATGACTATTACTTCAATGCCTATAAAGCATATTACTGCATATCGTTCAGTGCGAAAGCGGGCGTGGATATGGGCCAGGAGATCAAAGCTTTATTGGACTCTCTCAAACTGATGGCACCATGACAATGATACCAGACCGGGGAATAGTATAGCGTACCAATATAGAGTCATTTAAGCACAATTGGAGCTAAACCATGAGCGAGCCCATCTGCACACCCGGATATGACCGCGTCGCCTGCCTATCCGCCGTGCTGGAGGAGATGGAAAAATACCTCGCCTCCCCCGCCGATATCCTGTGGCAGCTGGGCCTTATTGAAACCGGAGAAAACGCCCGCGCCGTCTTTCCCCTTCTTTTCGACGCGAAGGTGCTGCATGCGCGGTGCCTGTACGAATTCTTCCACAACACGCGTACGCTCTCGAAGGAGGGCGGCAGGGTGTACAACGGCATAAACATCCTGTGCACGGACTACGGGTACCGGCCAACGGCAGACAAACGGAGATTTTACCGATTAAAGACGGAGCTGGACGAACAGGCGGTGCACCTGACGGTTGTGCGGGATGGGACGCTGGATAAAGGGCGGATCATGGTGGAACTGGACGGTTTCCTGCTGCCCGACATCACCGGTTTCCTGACGTTCATTCACGGTAATGCGGAATATGACGGTTTTAGGCCAAAAACAGAGCTATTACTGTCGAAAACGGTGAGAAAATGAAAACGCCGCCATACACAAGATACAGCGGCATACCCAAAACGGGATACAACATATTGTAAACTGGTCACGGTAAACGGTTGACGGGAAATCAGGTTAACCTTCCTTGCGGTTCAGGCTGCGCTCCACCGAAAAGCCTTCGGGGTAGCGCGCCTTGAGCTTGGCGATATTCTCCTGCGCCACCTCGTCCATGCTGAAGCCCAGCACATGGCACCCCTTTGCTGCGTACCAGAGGATATCCCCCAGTTCCTTTTTCACCTTTGCCAGGTCCAGCGGGTGCCCCTGGCTCAGGTGCTTTTTGATCAGGTCCGCCACCTCCCCGGCCTCCCCCGCCAGCCCCAGGCCCACATCGGCCAGCTGCAGGTCGTGGTTGTCGGTATCGTGGTTCGTGGTCATGGCCAGCCTTTTGTATTCGTCGAAGTTCATGCGCGTACCCCCAAAAACATCATTGGAACGATTATACCATACAAACGAAACAGCCGGAGGGATCAATGCCCCGGCTGTTTGCAATCCATTAATCCGGTATCCCTTTTACTCGGCCAGCTTGTAGATGGCCAGCACGTCCTTTTCGCCCAGCTTGACAAAGTTGCCGATGGTGGTATGGGGCGCGGCGCAGCACTTGCGCGCCATCTCGGCGATGCGCTCGCTGCCGGTGCCCAGCTCCCGCAGGTTCACGGGCATGCCGATGCGGCGGAAGAAAGCCTCGGTCCGTGCGATGCCTTCCAGCGCCATGGCCTCTTCATCCATGTCCACCGGCACGCCGAAGACCCGGTTGGCATACTGCGCGAAGCGGCGGACGTCGTGCTTGTATACATATTTCATCCACGCGGGGAATATCACGGCCAGTCCCGCGCCGTGGGCCACATCATAGATGGCGGAAAGCTCATGTTCGATGCCATGGGAGGCCCAGTCCTGCTCGCGGCCCGTTGCGAGGGAATTATCATGCGCCACCTTGCACGCCCACATGATCTGTGCCCGCGCATCGTAATGGCCCGGCTCATGGATGGCCACGGGGGTAAAGCGCACGAGCGTCTCCATGGCGGACTCGATGAGCCTGTCGGTGAGGTAGACCCCCTGCGTATTGGTGAAATACCGTTCGAGGCAGTGCGCGAGGGCATCCGCGGCGCCCGCGGCGGTGAGGTACGGGTTCAGGCTGTAGGTCCATTCCGGGTCCAGCAGGGACCATACGGGGCGGAGGAAGTCACCGTTGTAGGAGGTCTTGATGAGCCCTTCCTCCTTGGTGATCACGCAGCCGATGCTGCTCTCGCTGCCCGCGCCGGGGATGGTGAGGATCGTCGCGAGGGGTAGCACGTCGGTGGGGCTGGCCTTCCCGGTGAAGGCGTCCCATATATCCCCGTCATACAGGGCGCCCAGCGCGATGGCCTTGGCCGCGTCGATGACGCTGCCTCCGCCCGCCGCCAGCACGAAATCGATGCCTTCCTCCTTGCAGATCTTCACGCCCTGGTACACGCTCCCGAGCCGAGGGTTGGGCAGCACGCCCGAAAGCTCGGAAAAGGGCACGCCTGCCTTTTGGAAAGCGGCGGCGATCTGGCTGTAGAGGCCCGAGCCTTTCAGGTATTTGGAGCCGTAGACCAGCAGCGCCTTCTTCTTGACGCTTTTTTTCAGGAGTGCGGGCAGCTCGGATATCACGCCCTTGCCGAAATAGACTGTTGTGGGGTTGCAGTAGACTTCGTTGATCATCGCTTATCTATCCTCCATGGCTTATTCAATAATGAACGTATGTGAAAATTATAGTACAACGCCGCAGAGAGTACAACGGTATGGGGTGAGATGCGCAAGATTTAGACAGGATCGGGAGAGGGCAACGGGAAGATCAAGGTGCTCCCTGTGTGAGGGACGACCAAGCCTTTTTCTTTTTATCCTGCGTAAACCAGTGGATGGTACATAAGGATAGGTTGGTATGACCGGGTAGCCCTGCCGGGCCAAAAGAGAGCGGATGAACTCTCCTGATCATTCATCCGGCTCGTCCTCCTCCTGGTAGGTGCTTTCCAATCGCAGATCTGTCTTGTATTTCATAGCGTACTCCATTGCTGCATTAAAGACATCAAAGAAGTCACGGCCATACGCAGTCACGTAGTATTTGGACATGTCTGTGATGTGTTTGGATATCTTATCGCCCCAGGGAGGCCTTTTGCTCCTGTCTTTCCGGTCCCATACAAGGGCGCTGGGCGGAAAGGCGGAAAGCTTCAGGCGGATCTCCTCCAGCTCCGCCTTCAGCTTCGGCATATTCTTCCAGGCGACCTTGCCGGCATAAAGATCCTGCATCAGGGTGGGATAGGTATCCCCCCATGTGCCTTTTTCCAGCAGGCAATGGATGGTATCAAAGAAACTGATCGTCAGTTCGTATTCACCGATGGGATATATGACTTCTCCCGTCCGCAGGTGTATGGACATGATACTCACCTCTTTATACTCTGTTCAATAGGATTAAAACAGTGTGATCTGATAGTTATTCGAAAAACCTACGGAATTGAGCAACAACGAGTTCGGTATAAGAACCCAGACCTTGTAGCATTGGTATCAATTCATTAGACTTATTATTAATCAGTAATGATACAGTGGCGCGACACTCAACAGAGCCACTTATCTTCTTAATTGGAAATTTGGTTTTACAATCAAGAAGAATACAATTTGGTTCAAGAGGACCATCCCATATAATTACGTCAGGGGGCATTTGCTCTCCATCAGTAATCTCGAAAGAAAAAGAATGATTGATTTCTTTTGGAGCAAATAGAACAACAGAGGGTACGCGATGTTTATCAGAATTATTTAGCTCCTGAAGAAATAGTAATGGATCACTTTCGGGTGTGCCATTTTCAGGCGAGCCGTCCCGCTGAAAAGGTTGAAGCATCTCAATTAAAAGGGCTGGATTAGATGGCAACTGGCTAAGACATGTACTTTTATATTGTGAGAAGCTTGCTTTATTTTTAGTTATGCAAAAGAAAATTGATTTTGGAACTTTTGGTGGATCATTTTTTAAACGAGCCAAGGCGTAAACAAGATTATCAAGCAAAGAACGAAGATTATGAATAAACTCTCCAACCGTGAGGCTCCAATCATCAAGCGGAGCAGGTTCAGGGAAAGCATTAAGAAAAACGCGAAAACCTAAATCACCATCATGCTTCTCGCACCTAACCGATAGAAGGTTTCGTTCAGACCATAAGTTAATAGTTTCATTTAATTGTTGCACTTGAATCTTAGCTCTTGATAATTTTAGGTCTACTGAACGTATAAAATCAGACATCAGTTTCCCCCATTTATGCGATAATTGGAAACTAGCTATAATTATAACATTCATGTGATCGCATTTATGTCTTTCTATAGACAAAAAAAGAGCGGTTTGATCCGCTCTCTTTGCCCTGTTGAATGGTTATTATGCTTTTACCTTGTACAGTATGCCCAGGGTATTCTGCCCGCAGTGGCTGGTGATCACGCTGCCCGCGCGCGTCTCGGTGATATGCTGGAATGGCTGCAGGGACCGGATCTTTTCTGCCACCTGCTGCACGGTCTCGGGCGTGCAGCCCGTGTGCGTGATGAAAATACGGTCCAGCACCAGGTCGTTCCGGCCTGTGAGCTGCTGCTCCACATATTTGTCCAATACCTTGGAAAGCGTCCCGCGGAATTTCTCTCCCACGCCCATCTGCCCGTCCTTCACCAGGATGCTGGGCTTCAGGCTGAGGAGGTTGGCCCCCAGCATCTGCAGGGACGTGCACCTGCCGCCCTTATACAGGTAATCCAGCCGCTCGATGATGAAGCTGGCGCGCACCCTGGGCGTGAGCGTGTTGAGGTACGCCGCGGTCTCCTTCGCGCCCATGCCCTGTTCACCCAGCATGGCCGCTTCCAGTACGGCGTGTCCGGTGGCCGAGGAGAGGTTCAGCGAATCCACCACCTCCACGCCTGGGATGCCCTCGCGCGCGATAAATCCCTCACGGGCGATCATGGCGTTTTGGTAGCTGCAGGACATGTGGTGGGAGATATTGATGTGCAGCGCTTCCAGCCCCTGCTCCCGCGCCTGCCTGAAGATTTTTTGATAGTCTTCGGTGGTGCATGCGGCGGTGGTGGGCAGCTTGCCCGTTTTGTCCACGTAGGCGTAGATGTCCTCGGGTGAGATATCCACCCCGTCCCGGTAGGTCTTGTCACCCAGGTTCACATACAGCGGCGTAATGATGACGCCGTACGCCCGGATGAGTTCGGGGGAAAGGTCGCAGGTGCTGTCCGCAGACAGCTGGAACTTTCTCTCCATCCCTTGTACCTCCAGATGCAAATTTAAAAAAGATGATTTCAGGGGTTATTATAGCATCCTTCAACCGCACGGCGAAACAGAAAATTATGACGGATGTTCTGGTATTACCGTGATAAAATTATTATTGATACTCCTATTAGCGGGCAACGGCCGCCCACCCCCTATTGCCCCGATATATGATGAAACACCCGATACAATATGCCCCTTTGGAGTTATAGGATGTTTGCCAGCCCCTCTGGTATATAGATAATGAAGGATAGCCTTTGCAACCACTTACGGCGGGCTTTAATATATTTACAAAGGAGAACAAGAATGTTTGAAGTAAGGTTTTGTGACGACGCTGATGATGAACTGTTAAAATTCGCCGTGATCATTGCATGGTCCGGCGGGAAATGGGTATTCTGCAGGCACAGGGACAGGGATACGTACGAGATACCGGGCGGCCACCGGGAAAAAGGCGAGGCCATTCTGGATACTGCAAAACGCGAATTGTATGAAGAAACGGGCGCTCTGGATTTCACGATAGTACCTGTCTGCGTATACGTGGTAACGGGCAAAAACAGGGTCAGCGGTACAGGAGAAGAGACCTTCGGAAAGCTGTTCTATGCTGAGATTACTGCGTTTGAAGAGTCACTGCACAGTGAAATAGAAGAAGTCATAATATCAAGCGATCTGCCCGAAAAATGGACATATCCCACCATACAGCCCAGACTGCTGGAAAAAACAAGGGAACTCGGATTCATTAAGTGAGCCTTTCAGCCCATCATCCACCTGCCAGCCAGTCCAGCGCCACCTCCCGCTTTTGGAAAACGCGGAAGGTGCTGCCCCGGTTGGATTCCCCCACCATCTCCCCGAAACGCCCCTGCGAAGAGATGTCCGCAGGCAGCACGGCGGCGACGCGGAGGCCGTAATTTACGAACTTCTGCAGCACCGCGCCGGCGAGGCCGTTGCGCAGGCGGAAGAATTCATCGGGCAGGGATCCTGCATCCAGCAGGATGCGGCCGGTCCCGTGCTCCATCGAGAGGGCCACGAGTTCCAGCGCGTCGTTTTCGCTTTGCAGCTGCATGCCCGCGCCGCAGACGATGACGGGCGAAGCATCATGCATTTCGATATGGTGATTCATCACTGGGCCTGCCTCATATTGTATTTGGGAATTAGCTTTCAGGAATAAATATTCGTTCCTTGGCATTATTTCACCTTTTCAAGCGGGGATTTATTCAAGTAAACGGGATATTGTAACGAAATATAAATAGAGTTTGCTACCGATTGGTAGTAAAGTAAATATCAAATTGCGATTTTGTTTGCAGGAGAAATGATATGGCAGCAGCCGACAAGTATCCGTTACCAAACTTTTATAACGCCTTTTTGACAGCTTTGAATGTAGGTAAACCCATCGCTTATTCATTTATTTATTTTCAAAGAATTGCCGGATATTTGAAACAGCATTCCGAAGATCACCAATGCCCTTATTGTGTTCTTGAGTTTGAGGAGCCCATAGGTTCACCGGAGTGGCTGGTTACACGGGGGACCCTGTGTCCGTGCTATCAGACGGTAAATCTGATCATGGATGGAAAAAAGGTGGCCTCAACGAGACTCATTCGGTTTGATAAATGCATCAACGAATGCTGCCACACCTTTTATATCCCGCAGCCCGAGGATTACAAAAGCCAAAACTACATTCCTGTATGTGATTATTTGAATGGCAAGGGATTCGATTATGAAGAGTATTATGCTGCGAAGGATCAGCTGATGGAACGGTTATAAGGAGACTCACCATAGAATTTGATATGAAGCACGCTGCACTTCCCTTGTATATGTCTTTGCATATAATAGTAGGCGATGGTGCGGAGTATGCCCGCCCATAATGCGATTCTAAAGCGAATCAATTCGTATCAAGAGCCCCCTGTCTTTCATAAGAACGAGGGGGTTTTCTGTTCAGCCACGGTAATGGCAAACATTCAAAAAATCCGGAGCCGTAAAAACCAGGCGGCCACTGCAATTCTTGCAGACGCATGCACATTCCACTAAAACAAGCCGCACCGCAGGATCACTCCGTGCGGTGCGAATATAGTGGAAAGTGAGGGGCTAGTTTTGTCAGCCATAATATACCTGAAACTGGCTCAATAGTCAATACCCAATCTGGATCCTTGGCCAATTTAAATCCCCGTTTGCTTCCGTTTCCCGTATCAGCCCTGGGAAATGGCGGGCATCAGCCAGAGCCAGTCGCCGCCTTTGAGGTCCCTGTCGCTGTTGGAGGCGATATCCACCTTCATCCCGTTGTGTATGAGCATGATATCGTCCTGGCCCGGCAGGGGTGCACCCAGCCGCTGCTGGGCATTTTCGAGCAGTTCCTTTACTGTGGCATCCTCGGAGAGTTCCATCTCCATGTCCTGCGAACCCGTGAAACCGCCGATGGGAAAGACCTTCAGATGTACCTTCATTCGTTGTCGGAGGCGAATATGGCCCCCTGTCCTCCTGCAGTGCTGGATACCGCCGTGATCGGCGGCATCTTTTTGTTACAATGAACTCCTAAAGGAGTTCATCTAGGACTCCTATATAGAGTTCGTTTGGGTCTCCTAAAGGAGTTCATACTGGACTCCTAAAGGAGTTCATACTGGACTCCTATATGGAGCCCCGGATGATGCCCTGAAAGGGCTTGTAATGCATCCCCTTCTACGGACACTTCCAGCATTATAACACACATCTCGGAAAACACTACCCTGTAAATATAGACATTTAGAAAAAGATTGATACCCTGAAATATGCGCACACGGTTCGGTGCGCTTTTACAAACCATTTGAAAAGGACTGTGTTCTTGCAGTATGCTTGGGAGAGGACGGGAGGGGTATACCATCATCACCGGGCTTCTGCAGCTGAAAAAGGATCACGCTCAAAAGGCATCCAAGGTGCTGGCGGATGCATTCTTCGATGATGCATTCTACCGGCACGTGTTCCCGGATATCGAAACGCGCAAAAAGGTGCTGCCGCTGATCTATGAAACGATCACTTCCCTTTTTGTGGCGAAGGGGATGGCGTATGCGACGTCTGAAAATATGGAGGGCGTGATGCTGGTGCGCGGGAGTGGAGAGGGTTTCGACCCGGGCGCTTTTTTCCGCGCGCTGAAAATGCTGCGTGTGCTGCGGTATGTGCCCCTCATAAAAACCATCCGGCGGTCGATGCCTTTCCGCGCCATCTGGGAGGGCCTGGACCACTTCTTCAAACGGTATAAGGGATTCATCTGGCTGGACATGATCGCCGTGGACCCAGGCCACCGGCACGGGGGCCACATGGGCCGGATGATGCGCGCGCTGCTGGCCGATGTGGACGCAAAACAGACCTTCTGCATGCTGGAGACCGAGACGCCGGGCAACGTGCCCATCTACGAACACTATGGTTTCCGCCTGATCCGGGCGGGCGAGGTGCAACCACAGAACGTGCCCTTTTTTTACATGGTGTATGACCCGATGGGGATCGTGAAGGAATAACTGCGCAGACTGTTCCAGCCCCAAGCCATCTTTCAGGATGCTCCGGAAGGATGCCCGTTCAATATTTGCATTTCGATAGTTCATCCGGATCCGTGTTTCGCCTGATATCTTTTCTGCGTACCGTTGATCCAAAGGAAAACCAGGCGTACCAATAGCGAGATCCCGAAAAGAACAAGGAAATGGTAAAACACATTCCAATGATAAAAAGCTAAAATACCGATAAGCGTGAATATGTAAAAAATGATGTTCAGAACGGTAAAGCCCACAGCACACCTGACCATGTACCCCGGCCACGAAGAGGAGTATTGTTCAGCCAGCATCATAATGATCGGGGACAGAGTGATGCTGGAGAAAAAGACCGGCGAATAAAAGGGCAATAGCCTGATTTTATATTCTATCAAACCCAGTGTATCACCCAGGACCAGGTAGTTTATCGTACATCCTACCGCCGCGAGGGAGCCAATGAGCAATAGTTTACTGGCTCTTTTTCTATCCAGCAGTATGAGCCAGACAACATAAAACACGATGATAAGGCCTAGGATGATGAACCATCCAAGGGAAAAGACTTCCTTTGAGAGCCATTGCTGCAATGAAAGCTGCGCCAATTCTCTGCTTTTTTCATACATAGCCGTTTGATCCTTCGTGCTAATATATGTAATTAGTATTCGACAGACGTTTCTGCCCTATAGCTACAAATAATTGGCTATTTTGCGAAAAGGACAGATAAGAAGCAGCGATGATCATCGGCATCCATGATCAAAAAATTCATTACAAAAAAGAAAGGCGTAATCCAACCGCCTTTCTTTTCCGTTCAGTATTTATCCTCTTTATACGGGCTTCCGTTTCGCCTTCTTGATGCCCAGGATAAAACGCAGCGGCGGCACATGCCGGAAGGCTTCGAAGAGCACCATGCAGGCGACGAGCGTGAGCACAGCGATGGCGATGAACTGCACCGTGATCCCCGCATTCCAAAGCAGGACGTAATAGGCGATGACCATCATCACGGACTGGTGGAGGATATAGACCGGGAAGGCCGCCTGGTTCAGGTAATCCAGCACCTTCCCTCCCCTGTTCAGATACTTCTGCGCGAACGCGAGCATGGTGAGCAGCGCGCTGACACCATAGAGGTTCCTTGCCAGGGCCAGTACGATGGACTGCCAGGCGAAATCGTCCATCCCCCATGCAACACGAAGCATGAGCCAGTAGAGCGGGAAGGATACGACGAGCGTACCCAGGGACCACCATTTCATCTTATCGATCCGCTTCCACGCCCCATCGCTGGAGGCGATGAAGAAGCCGATCGTATAATACAGGCCAAAGAAGAAGGGGTTTTTGCCGCCGAGGTCGGGCAGGGCCTCCGATATCGTCAATGGGATGAAGAGCAGCAGCAGGAACCATCCCTTTTCAAAGAGCCTGCCGAAACCGCCCAAGCCCTTTTGCTCCCGGGCCTTTTTCACGTGGACGAAAAGGGGCAGGAGCACGCAGGAGATGACGAAAAGGTACAGGATGAACCACAGGTGCGCGGGCGTGAATGTACCCTGGTAGCCCGAGATATCCGAGAAGTCCGGGAAAAACTGCGTAAAGAGGTAATCAAAATACCCGCCGTGCAGGGTACCCTGCTGGAGGCGCGCCATGTACCCCTGGATGGGCACGATAAGTACAATGCCCAATATCAGCGGGATCAGCAGACGGAGGACGCGCTCCTTCAGGAAGTGGCCGGCGTCCCTCTTCTGCAAGGCGTACCAGGTGGAGACGCCCGCCACCAGGAAGAGCAGGGGCATGAACCAGGGCCACACGACAGACATGAAGCCCGCGCCGGCCATGCTGTTGGTACCGCTGTGAATGTAGTTGGCCTCCCAGGGATCAAACACCCGGGCGGCATGATAGGGGAAAAGAAGAAGGATGCCGAAAAGCCTGAGCCAGTCGATGTCGCGCCTGCGCATAAAAAACAAACCCCCTATGAAGTATATAATAATACCAAGAATGAATCAGAAAAAATGCAAAACCAAACCAAGCGGGATGCTTCCCTCCTTCAAGTCACATGCAACCCTACAGGTTTCTTTTGTGGCAGCTCACCGCATAAACGCGCGCAACGCGCGTCCAAGGGAGCTTAGTTTTGCTCACCCCAGTTGCCATGTTAGCCTGCAGGGCTTAGTGGCTCTTTACCGCTTTGATGGAACCTCTCTTCAGGATGGGTTAACTGTACCTGCATCCATAACAAAGGGTCCCACGGCATTTCCTGCGTGCAGTTCCTATATTCAGGTCCGACTCTGCCATTAATCAGGTGTTGGTGCGGCGCATGGTGCAATAGCCCTCCGGCGGAACGGAGAAGCCAAAACGGCTGTACCAGGGGATCATTTCCTCCTTGCAGTCCAGGCCGATGCGTTCGATCCCGGCCAGCTGCGGATGGGACAGCACCGCATTCATGAGCAGGACGCCCAATCCCTCACCGCGCAGGGTTTCATCCACGACCACATCATAGAGGTAGGCCCTGAAGACCCCGTCGGATAGGACGCGGGCAAATCCCACGAGGTCGTCCCCGTCATCCACAAGGCCGAAGACATGGGTGGAACCGCGCACGATGGCCGCCGCCTCTTCCTGCGTCCGATCCCCGGCCCAGAAGCATTGCGCATAAAGGTGCACCAACTGCGGGATGTGTTTTTCTTCCAGAGAAGTGATGACGGTATACATAAAGACACCCCCTATATTCTATATCATACCATTTACCAGCCGCGGGGGGCAACGGCAAGGATGCGGATCATCTCAATGGCAGTACGAGACCGTATAGCAATATATTTACATGGAGAATCATGCGGGGAGGCTGGAATATGATATAATAGTTGCTGAAGCCAAGATTATTTGGGGGGTGCGGCATCTTGTCGGATATGTTCGGACTGCAGGCGTGGATCATATGGCTCATCATCGCGGGTGTCTTCATCGTGGTCGAGGCCATCACGTTCAACCTGGTGACGATATGGTTCTCCATCGGCGCCATCGCATCGCTGGTCGCTTCCCTGCTGGGCGCGAGCGTGCTGGTGCAATGGCTGATCTTTGCCATCACGTCGCTGATCATATTGGTCCTGGTCTTCACGCTGAAGCCCTTCAAGCGCTTCCGCCACGGCAAGGGCATCACGACCAACGCGGACCGCTATATCGGCCAGCAGGGCGTGGTGACGCACACCATTGACCCCGTGGAGGGCAAGGGGCTTGTGAAGGTAATGGGGCAGGTATGGAGCGCCCTGTCGAAAGACGGGACGCCCATCGAAGAGGGTGCGGCGGTCACCGTCCATTCCATAGCGGGCGTGCGGCTCATCGTGAGCCGGGTGGAGAAGCAGGACGTTATACCGTAATTGCCGATCTGCCTTCGCGGGCATAATTATGCCTGCGGGCGAATGACATCATATTCATAACGGATGATATCTATGATCACGATACAGGGAAAATACAATAATGCCGTGGCATTCACGGACGAAGTGGAGCCATCTGCGCTGGAGCAGATCACGCTCCTGCTGGACCAGCCGTTCATCTCAGGCAGCAAGGTGCGCATCATGCCGGATGTCCACGCGGGGAAAGGGTGCACCATCGGCACCACGATGACGCTGCACGGCAGGGTGGTGCCGGACCTTGTGGGCGTGGACATCGGCTGCGGGATGCTGTTCATCCCACTGGGGGAGGCAGATATCCACCTGCCGGGGCTGGACGGTTTCATAAGGGAGCATATCCCCTCGGGGTTCAACGTGCACAAAAGCGCGAAGGCATCCATGACCGAAGAGATTAATAGCCTGAGGTGCCTGCGGGAGCTGAAAGGCGACGCCGCCATCTTCAACCGGGCGCTGGGCACGCTGGGCGGTGGGAACCATTTCATCGAGGTTGCGGTCGGCAGGCAGGGCTGCAAATGGCTCATTATCCACAGCGGCAGCCGCAATCTGGGCAAACAGGTGGCGGATCATTACCAGAAACGGGCGGTATCCTGGCACAGCGGGATGGACGAGACCTATGAAGAACAGAAAGCCAGGTTGATTGCCGAATACAAGGCGGCGGGAAGGCGCAAAGAGATCCAGGGCGCGCTGGCGGAATACATCCGTTCGCGCAGGAAGGACCCGGGCATGCCCGAGGACCTGTGCTACCTGGAAGGGAGCCTATTTGAAGACTACATCCACGACATGCGCGTGATGCAGGCCTACGCCGCGAAAAACCGGCGCACGATGGCGGAGATTATCCTGCACGGGTGCCTTCATTTACAGGATTTTGAGGCGCACGAGACGGTGCATAATTATATCGACCTGGAGTCCATGGTGCTTCGAAAAGGCGCAGTGTCTGCAAAGGCAGGCGAAACGCTGCTCATCCCCATGAACATGCGGGACGGTTCGCTGCTGTGCAGGGGCAAAGGCAACGCGGAATGGAACTGCTCGGCGCCGCATGGTGCCGGAAGGATCTATTCACGTGCGAAAGCGCGGGAAACGCTTTCCATGGAGGCATTCCAAAGCAGCATGGACGGCATCTACACCACTTCGGTATGCAGGGACACGCTGGACGAGAGCCCCATGGCGTACAAGCCCATGGAGGCGATCCTCGCCCACATCCGGGACACGGTGGAAGTGGTGGATGTATTGAAGCCGGTATACAACTTCAAGGCTGCGGGGGATTAACGCCGGGCAGGATACGGATAATACCCTTTCAAGGGTAAACCATCAAGGGTAAACCCTTAACGGGTTTTATAAAACGACTGAGGGAGGTAGTATACCATGGATACCGGGGGAATCATCGGGCTTTGCATAGGTATTTTTATCCTGTTTCTGCTCCTGGTGACCAACATACGCATCGTACCGCAGGCCAAGGCCTATGTCATCGAGCGCCTGGGTTCGTACCGCACCACCTGGCAGACGGGCCTGCACATGAAGGTGCCGCTCTTTGAGCGCATCGCAAAGCGGGTGTCGCTCAAGGAGGACCTGCTGGACTTCGCGCCCCAGCCGGTGATCACGAAGGACAATGTGACGATCCATGTCGACACCATCATCTTTTACCAGATCACCGACCCCAAGCTTTTCACCTACGGCATGGCCAGCCCGCGGGATGCCATCTCCAACCTGACGGCCACCACGCTGAGGAACATCATCGGCGACCTGGAGCTGGACCAAACGCTGACCTCCCGTGACCACATCAACCAGAAGATGCGCATCATCCTGGACGAGGCGACGGACGCATGGGGCATCAAGGTGAACCGGGTGGAGCTGAAAAACATCATGCCGCCGGCCGAGATCCAAAACGCGATGGAGCGCCAGATGAAGGCGGAGCGCGAACGCCGTGCCACCATCCTGCAGGCCGAGGGCGTGAAGGCTTCCGCGATCCTGGTGGCGGAGGGCGAAAAGCAGTCGGCCATCCTGCGCGCGGATGCCACCAAGCAAAAGACCATCCTGGAAGCCGAGGGTCAGGCACAGGCCATCCTCGCGGTGAACAAGGCGTATGCACAGGGCCTTCAGTACATCAAAGACGTGGGCCCCGATTCGTACCTCATCTCCATCAAGAGCCTGGAGACGCTGGAAAAGGTGGCAAACGGGCAGGCGACGAAGATCATCATCCCCTCCGAGCTGCAGGGGCTGGCTTCCCTCACCACCACGCTGAAGGAGCTGGTGACGGACGGGCAGCATTCCGACCAGGCTGAAAGCAAACGGAAATAAGCAAAACCAAACGCAACAATACCTCATCCATACGAAAGGGCCGCAGAGGAACGCGGCCCTTTCCTTTGGAATTTTCTCACTGCCCCGGCGCGGCAGGAAAACAATGGGGCCAGGATAAAGGTCCAAAAAAGAGCCAATCAGAATGTGTTTTGATTCGAAACGAAATGGGTATAAATGAATCACGATTAGACGTTATGGAGGAGTCCATATGCCCATCAAGGTGGATGTAGACCGGTGCCGTCAGGACCACAGGTGCCCTACCGTTGCGATATGCCCGGAGAAGGCGCTGTCGCAGAAAGGCTTCAGGGCGCCGAATATCGATGGGGAGAAGTGTACATCGTGCATGGAATGCACGTTTTTCTGCCCCGGCGGCGTGTTCGCATACGAAGAGACCTATATTGATAAAATAACACATATCAAAAAGGGAGTGGAGCATCATGAAAGAAAAGGATCCTAAATTCATTGTGGGTGTGGAGGGCATGAGCTGCCAGCACTGCGTGAAGCGCGTGACGGATGAGATCGCCGCCATCGAAGGCGTTAAGGACGTGGATGTGTCCCTCGTGGAGAAGTCGGCCACCGTCACGGCGGACGAGATCTACCGCGACGAGGTGGCGGCCGCCATCGAACGGGCGGGATACCGGGCGCGGCTGTAAAAAAGGATACCGTATGCGGGGATGCAATAGGAGGCATACCGGCATGATCTTCAAATATAATCACCATAAAAGAAAGCCCGGCAGGAACCGGGCTTTCAGCACATTCAGGAACAACCGTGTTATCCTTCGCTGGGGCAGGGATCCGAGGGACAGGGGTCATCCGAGCAAGACGGAGGAGGATCATCAGCGGGAATGGTGACGCGAACGTCATTTGCTGCGATCTTACCATTCTCAAAAACATAGGTTACACTGATATAGTATGACTCACCTGCTTCCAATCCTACAGAACATGCATTATATGAATCTGAACCTGTCCCTATAGAATGGGGATCGTTGATATAATTTGAAGGATATACAGGATTAGGACTTTTTGAAGCAACTACTTTATAATACTTGAACCCGGTGTATACTTTCCCACCATATGAAACGTTGTATGAGTTGATTTTCGTCCAGGAGACATGCAAGACACCTTCAGAATTGACCGAGGCAGACATATGGGGGCTCGTAAATACGGCGGGCGTATCCGTAGGCTCGCAGGTAGGTTCGCAGGTAGGATCCACTGCGGCCGGCATTTTCGCGCTGGATGCATTGGCATAGATCTTGCCATTGGAGAAGACGTAGGTCACGCTGAAATAATAGCTCGTCCCGGCCCGGAACTCGCCGACGTCCCCGCCATTGTACCCGTCGCCCGGATGCAGCGTTTTGGAGCTCGTGCTCCTGCTAGTTATGGCGTCGGCATACCCGTTGTCCGGATATCTCGGGCTGCTGTCCGACTTGCTGGCCACCACCTTGTAATACTGGAAGTCGGTATAGGTCTCCCCGCCGTACGTTACGCTGTCCTCCGGCAGTTTGGTCCAGGAAACTCTTACGCCGCCATCCACCTGCGCGGCGCTCATGTGGGGGGAGAAGCCTTCCGGTGAGGGTTTGGTCGTGGACGTGGGTTTGGGCGTGGATGTGGGGTCGCTGGGTTTGGGCCACGTCACGGAGTCCGTATCGCCATAGACATAGTGGTCGCTATACACATAGGTCACGCTGAAATAGTATTTCTGCCCCGGCACGAAATGCCCGCCGATATCCCCGCCCTCATACGAAGTGCTCGTGGAAAGGGTACAGCTCGTGGTCTTGATCTCGGAGATGGCCTTTGCGTAGCCGTCCGCCGGATACTTGGGGCTGCTGTTTGTCTTGCTGGCCACCACCTTGTAATACTGGAAGCCGTCGCTCGGGGAAGCCTTGTCCCACGAGACCTTTACGCCCGAACCCGAGACGCTGGCCTTCACATTGCGGTCGGATGGGGGTTTGGGCGTATCATCATGCGGGGCCGGGGTATCCTTTTCCTTTTCGGAAGGAGCAGGCGTATCGCTCTTTGAAGGCGAAGCTGATTCTTCGTCCGAAGGCTCGGGTGAAGGATTCAGGTCTTCGGGGTCCTCGCAGTTCAGTTTCATGATCAGGTCGCGGACATTGCCGTTTTTGATATCATCCACAGTCAGGTCGATGCTGTTTTTCATTGCGAATTCCCGGAGCAGCTCCCGGCCGATGGAAAGCCCGTTCTGGTCGGCATGCTCCTTTGTTTTGGGGTCTTCGATGTACAGGGCAAAGACATTGCTCCCCTGGTTGTTGATCTGCTGGAGGATGCCCTGCAGCCGCACCTTGTAGCGGGACACATCGCTCATGACCGCCGTGTTTTTGCCGTTCACCGTACCGGCCACCATCACCATGCCCGAAGCGGGGTCCAGATAGCCCTGCTCGACGGAAGCCTGTATGAGCCTGGCCACGGCTTCATTCACGGTGAGGCCCTTCAGGCCCATGCCGGCGGTGAGCTTTCTGGCATCGTCGTTGAGCGTATCCACACCCAGGATCTTGCCGTCTGCATCCACCTGGAATTCCACGCTTGGGTTGATATCCACCGCGACGAATGCCACGGCATTATCCAGCGGAGAAGGTACAAGGCCCGCGAAAACGCCGGTGGCGAACAAAAGCACCACGATGGCGGCCGCGGCGGCCAGCGCTGCGATTGGCAGGGACAAAAGCAGCGCCTTCCGGCCGACGAAGACGTCGGCCTGCCGGAAGGATACCTGCTGGCCGACAAACATGTTTTCACGGGCCTTGATATACACCATTCCGCAGTCCAGCGTGAATACGAGCGCTTTACCGCTTTTCAGCTTCATGATCGTGCCTAGATACATCATCGTGCCTGAGCCCCCTCTTCAACAAAACGTACATAGCCCTTGATAGTCTCCATCCCGCTGGTGAGGACGAGGCACAGGGCGATAATAAACTTCCGGTTACGCTCCACCGTCTTGCGGCTGAGGTTGATCTCGCGCAGGAGATCGTTGATGGGGAGCATCCCCGTTTCCTCCAGGCGCAGCATGAGGTCGGGCGATGTGGCGATGCGCCGGGCCAGGGAGATGCACATGAGCTTGGAGTCCAGGTGGCGTGGCGCGAGCTTGACCAGGTCCTCCAGGGTGATGCCGTATTTCAGCAGGTTGTCGGAAAATTCCCGGATCTCGTCCTTGATCTCGGTATTTTCCTCCATCAGGTCCGCATGCTCCATCTGCATCCTCTCCATCAGCGATTCGTTGCCTTTGGCTTCGAAGTAGGTGAAGGGGTACTCCCGCCTCCGGTAGTTTTTGCGCAAGTGGTCGATGAGCCGCCTGTTGATCACCAGGTCGCAAAAAGTGAGAAAACTCTTGTGCCGGGTGCTGTCATACTTGTCTATTGCTTCATTGAAGGCCGAAAGCGCCACGGAGAATTCGTCCCGTCCCTCGGCGGCGGCGCTGGTGATGCGTTTGGCTGAAGCCAGGATAAAGGGCTTGTATTGTTTAATGAGGACGGAGCGCAGCTCCTCCTGCCCTTTCTGGATGCGGTCAACATACACTTCGGGCCGGGACGCGACTACGTCACGGCGTTCCATCAGGATGACCTCGTGCAAACGGCTCCCCCCTTCTCTCAAAGCGAATAAACGCTTCCATGAATATTAATTCGATACAATGCGCGTAATTTTATAGGGTAACTGCACATAATGATTATAATAAATGGCGAATTGAATAGCTTTAAGCAATATTTGGGATGATTCATGCGATATATATGCATAAAATCACAGCGACAGCCACAAAAAGGGTCACAGTGTGGTCCTCTTATACTCTTTTAAGCAAACGTTTGTACATGGATGATGGTTCGCCCTCCTGACTGGATTGCGTCCGGCGTATCCATGGGAATATATAGTGTGTTTTAAAATATGGATAGATTATAATGTAATCATACTGGTTTGATGGCATACTCTACCGGCTTATTTTTACGAAGGAGAAATACCGCAGGGTATTTGTGGTTGGCATGGATCGCTTTTCTGTTCGTTTTGCTTCAGCCCATTCTTTTGAATGCAACGGGATTAGTCGCTTCGAGGCGAAGGATCTCCTATTGTTCATTTCCGGCAAGGTCTATGATTCAGGGATGAGAGAAATGGAGCCCAAGCGGTTCATGTTGCAGCTCGGCAGGTCGTTTGAAACGCTCGCCAGGGTCCACGGCACATTTTGCGGCGTGCTGGTCAGGAATAACAAGGCTTGGTTGTTTACCGACAGGATGAACACTTCGAAACTCTATTACTGCATCTATAATCGCTCATTGGCCGTATCGGACAGGATGGATACCATCGTAAATATGACGGGGATCAGGCCTGAAGCCGATATGTCCGCGTGGGCGGATATGCTGATGCAGTACAATATCCTCGGTACAAAATGCTTCTGCAAGGGCATCCATACAAACAGGGTCGGGGAGATCGTCGAGATCGACCTCCGGGATTTCACTTCCAGGCTTATCGGATACGATCCCTTGTACGGAGATGAAAAGGAGAAGCGCCATACGGTAAAAAAGGCTGCAAAAAACCTGGTATGCCTCCTGGGTGATTCTTTGGAAGCCCTCTGCAGGAACACTCCGAAGGAGATCGTCTTACCGCTCAGCGGCGGTCTGGATTCCAGGATGCTCGCGGCCATCGCAAAAAAAAGAGGCGTGGCGTACAGGTCCGTCTGCTTTGAATCGGACCTGGGGCTGGACGAATACAAAATGGCAAAACAGGCGGCGGACTACCTGGGGATCGCCCTGGATTATTTTGAACTCCCGGACGACTATTACGAGCGGTACCTGGACCCCGTTTTGGAGAGGATTGAGTTCAGTTCCCCTTACCATACGTGGATCTACCCATTCCTGGCCGATGCCGTAAGCAGCGGAAACTGTGGCAGCCAGGTATATGTTTACGGCGTGGGCGGAGACAACATTCTGCGGTTGAACCCGGCATTCAAAACAGGCAGGGACCAGACCGCAGCGCAGTTTGCAGAAGGACTTGAATATCGTGTGGTGCATTACGGTGAATTTATGCGTGAGGATTTCGAGGAGGAGATCACAAAAACCTTCCGAAGCGATCTGCAGCAGGAGATAGACCGGAGTTTTCATAAGCCGCGGTTTGCCATCGGTTATGAGTTCAATACGCGGCTGGCGAGGAACATTAACCTGTTCCTGTATATGCAAAGCTACCACTTGCACATGTTCAATCCTTTTTACTACACTCCGCTGGTTGATTATGTCATCTCGCTGCACGAGGATACGCTGTGCGGGGATTCGCTTTACGCAGAAATGTACAATATCGTTGATCCCGGATTGCTGGAGTTCCCCTGTACACGAAAGTATACGCCGGGCTACGGGCTGAGGATCAAAAAAATGAACAGCAATGTGTATGGGAAATTGAAGGAAGCGATCCTTGATCCGGGTTTCCTGGGCAGGGGCATTATCCATGAAGACAAAATGGAGAAGTATTTCGATTCCCTTGCAGAGAAGAATTCCGTGGCCCAGTTAAACAAGCTCGTGCCCATATACATGCTCGCCAAATGGCTGGACCAGCAAAAGAATGCGTATGGGGAACGGGCCGGCCTTTTGCAGACAGCCGGCAGGACGGGTAGCTGAAACACGCTCTGATTCTTGTGCGAAAAGAAGCACGGTTCAGCCTTCTGATAGAAGTGGCTTGTACTTCCCTGCCGGATATAAACGGCTCATTGCGGCGGCAATGCAGCCGGGCATCATTTCTCCATTTCCAGCAATTCTTCCACGATCCGGACCGCGTCGGCGACCAATCGCGGGCAAAGCGAATCATATAGTCCGTGCTCTTTGGCATACGCCGAGCCTTCGGGCGTACCGATGTCGCAGCCCAGCAGCGAACTGCAGCAGATGGAGCCGTGGAGCGCCTGGAACCGTTTCGTGAATTCCTGGGCCAGGGCATAGGTCTTTTCCCGCGCCGCGTTGTCTTCGGGCAGGTATTTGCCGTGCTTCAGGCCGATGGCCATGAATGCGCCCGTGACCGCCCCGCAGGTGAGCCCCATGCGGCCCATACCGCCCCCGAATGCGCCTGCGACCTTCAGCGCCCGTTCCCTGTCCAGGCCCAGGTCTTCGCTGACGGCAGAAAAAACGGCCTGCGCACAATTGAATACGCTATGGAATACGGCGACTGCATTTTCCGGTCTTCCCATGGAAAGCACCCCCAAACAAAAATAAACGATGCAACAATATAGGCATAGCTTGGAACCCAATATAGAGCAATCGGCAATGGCTGTCAACAGGTTTATATGGACAGGGTCGCGTGGAAAGGGGTCATGTCCTGTACAAAGCGGTCAGATGATGTCCTCGTCCTCCTCGATCTCCGCTTTTGCGGCGATGAGGCTCACTGCGTCCCCCACGGTGGCGATGAAAGCGCCCAGGACGTTCATCTGGATGGGCGTGAGGCCCTTGGTCAGAGCAGCGGCGAACTCCGCGGCCCAAAAGGGAAGACAGCGCGCGGGCACCCGGCCCAGAAGGGGCAGGCGGCGGCGCGGGATGGTTTTTTGCGGGGTGGATTCATCCGTGAGATCTGCTTCGGCGGCTGTTTCCTGATCTTCCTCATCCGTTTTATCGTCCTCGGATCCGCTGCACCGAGGCTCACACGCTTCTTCAGTGCCGGTGGCAGATGACTCCGCTGAATCGTCTGCACCGTTTTCTTCCGTATCTGAAAGAACGGGTTCTTCGGCGGGGTCCACATTGCCCTCCCAGGCCATTTGCAAACCGCCTCCCCATGCGCGTACGCCGGATAAATCAGACGGTCTATTGTATGATGGCGGAAAGTGGTGTGTTCGCGGGGAAAACAGGGTGTAGTCATCAAAAAGGGCGGCTGTGATGCAGGGGGGCATGGGGACCCCTTATCAAACGGGCATGACGCAATGATTCAAACCCGTTTACCACCTCATCCACCAATAACCCGGAGGTGTCGTATACCATTCTGGCATACGATCATAACGCAAAACGTATTCCAGATGCGCCGGGTCTTTATGCACATCCATGGTGAGTTCCCCCATCACGACCGTGGTATCATCCTTCCATTCGACGGCGATGGACACCGCATGGGTATCTGTATAACCTCCGCGATGGACGTGCTGCAGGGGAACCCTGTCCCAGAAGGCCAGTTCCCTGTCCCACCGTTCCAGGAAAAACGGATATTTATCATACAGGTCGGCCCTTCCCAGGCCGCCATCATAATACACTCCTTCATCCAGGACGTGCACCTTTACCACATGCCGGCCATCGGGCGATACCGCCTGCTTCACGAAGGTCCGCTCGGAATGGTAGGCATCACAGGACAGGAGGGCAGCGGGAATAAATGCAAGGAACAGAAATAAGCCCAGGCATATCGAAACGATCCTGCCTGCACGCTTTTGCTGCCTCTCTTTGAAAGCCTTATGGATGGCGGGTATAATGGCGGCCATAATGGGCCAGTACGTTCTCACATCGATGAAATAAAGCATGACGGGGAGGGCGAAAAGCGTTATGAGGCCATATATCGTCACCTTTCGCGAAAGCATCCCGCCCAAATAGAAAAAGGCGAGGAGGTACAGGACGGCTGCAAACCCGATCTCTACCCCGGTATCGGATATACGGAAGAAAAGCATGCTCAGGATAAAGGTAACCAGCACAAACCCCGGGAATATGAAGGTAAACGGGCGGGCGGCGGCGGCAAACATCCCCGCCAGCGGGTTACGGCGTTTCACAGGTTCGGCAGCCGTGGCCATGGCGCACCTCCCGGTATCAATGTGGCAGCACAAATATAACACGAACGGATGAAACAGGATAAGCCCTGTGCGCAAAAGGGCCTGTATCCGGCCCTGTCATCAACGCATGTGGATCATTCATCCTTTTCGATAAACTCGGGGTCCTGATGCACATCCATGGTGAGCTCCCCCATGACGATGGTGGAGCCGTCCTTCCATTCCATGGGGATGCCTACGGCGTGGGTATCCACATACCCTGGCCGGTGGGTGGTATCCAGCGGTATCCATTTCCACGCTGCGAGGTCCCGTTCTTTGCGTTCCAGGAGAAGCGGGTATTTTTCGTACAGGGCGGCCTTCCCCCTGCCCCCCAGCGGGGAATCGATCAATACGCGGACCTCCACCATGTAACGGCCGTCAGGCGAATTGGACTGCTTCACCGATGCGTAGTTCGAATGGTAGGCGTCGCAGGAGAGGATGGCTGCGGGGATGAAAGCGAGGATCAGGAAGGCGCCCAGGCAGGAGGAAACGATCTTGCCCTCAAAATCCAGCTCACGGTCCTTAAAAGCCTTGTTGATGGCGAGGACAGCCGTGATCATGAGCGGCCAGTACGTTTTGATGCTGATAAAAAAGAACAGGACGGGCACGGCAGCGAGCGTTATCAGGCCGTAGAACGTCGTCTTCCGCGCAAACATCCCGCCGAAATAAAATACCGCGAGGACATACAGGCCGATGCCGAAACCGGCCTCCGCGCCGGGGTGGGATATGCGGAATGAAAAGACGCTCATGACGAGCGTTGCAGATACCACGCCCGGGAATATGTACGAGAACGGGCGCGCTGTGGCGCGGAACATGACCGTGATCCAGTTAGGACGTTTACCCGGTGCTGCTTGGGCCATGGCGGGCCTCCTGGAAAAGAGATGATAGTAAATGAAAACAGATACGAGGGAAAAGCAGGGATCCGCTGATACATACCCGGCGGCTATCCGCCGTATTTGATCACTTCCACGTTGGTGAGGATCATCAGCCCTTCCCGCACCATTTCTTTCGCGGCTTCCACCGCCCTGTCCATTTTCTCGGGCACATCCACCACTTCCACGATGACGGGCAGGTTAAAAGATATGTCGAGGAGGGACGTGCTGCTCAGCCTTTTTCCCTGGCCGAAGCCCTCGATGCCCCTCGTCACCGTCACGCCGGCCATGCCCAGCTCCTTGAACTTCAGTACCAGCGCATGGTACAGGTTGTGGCCCTTGTACCGGGATTCCTCGCTGATATAGATCTTCAGTATCTTGCATTCGCCCGAAAGCTCCATGGCGCTTCCCTCTTCCATATGCTTTACCATATCAGGTTACCCATCAACGATCCTATTATAAAACCAACCAATCCAATAAACAATGAACCGAGGATATAGAAGATGGCGCTCCTGGTCTCATTGCCCCTGAAAAGCTCCACGCCTTCGTACATGAAGGTGGAAAAGGTGGTGAAGGCGCCCAGGAACCCGTCCGCGGCCAGGATATACATATTCCCCGGGAGGCCTGCCGTCACCGCGAGCCCCAGCAGGAAGGCCCCGGAGATATTGATGATAAAAGTGCCCCAGGGGAATTCCCTTTTCATTTTCCGGGCGATGGCCCTGCCGATCACAAATCTCGCCAGGCTGCCCGCCGCCCCGCCCACGCCCACCAGCAGATACTCCATGTCACCTGTACCGCCTGTATTGTTTCAGTTTATACCGTTTCATTTTCCCTGCCCCTTTTCCGTTCCAGCACCGCCTTGGCCGCATTCCTCGCCGCCAGCATCCCCAGCAAGGCAAAGCCCAGGCCGCATACCATGGATATGGCTATATACAGGATGGCCGTCCAGTACTGCCCCGGGTTGAAAAGCTGCACCGATTCTTTGCAAAAAGTCGAGAATGTCGTGTATGCGCCCAGGAAGCCGACTGATATCCCCAGCCGGATATGGGAGGGCAGCTCCCACGCCTCGAAAGCGATGGTCAGGATGAAAGTAAGCAGAAAACTGCCGCTCAGGTTGATCAGCAGCGTATTGAGCGGAAAGGAGCTATTCGAATCAATGATCTGGACGTGCTCCAGTACATACCGGCAGGCCGCCCCCGCCGCGCCGCCGATGGCTATGTAGAGATACTTTCGCATATATTCCTGCACCCGCCCCAATAAAAAAACCCCTGCAAGGGCATCACAGCCCTGTAGGAGTCATCAGCTTTTTATCGCGTTTGAGGTGAACTCCATCACCTTTGCGTCGATTATAACAAAGGCGCATAGGGGATGCAAGCATATTATGCACAATAACACACGAAAAAGACAGTCCGAAAGATCGCAGAAGGCATATAGAAACCCCCCCCAGACGCCATGCGACCAAGGTCGCTATGGCGTAAGCCTCCCTATTAGAGGGCCTACGAACAAGCAACGGCTAAAAAGCAGGACGGGAGGCATACAGACCTTGCGGCCGATTTGGTCTGCCTCCCCTACCAGACAAATTTACTTGAGGCAAAAGCAGTGATATTGTATAACTATAGTATGACAATAATGGGGGTAGATGGGTATAGTGCCTGATGATGACTACAAGTTCAATTACGAATCATGCAAGAAGCATTATGAATCCGTGAGGAACAGGCCTGCTGTATTTACTGGAGATATAAATGGGTTTCAGGCTGCGTGCACTATCATAGGGCAGAAATTCGATGATGAGGTTGCTCTTTATACATTCCTGAGGCAAAGAGAACTAATGAATATTATAGAGATGGATAGAAGAGGGCTTCCATTTCCGATATACGGGCATATTGGTTACATAAAGAATATGTCTGGCCTTGAAGGAGCCATAGAGATTTCCTTTAAAAGAGATAGCACCGAAGAGACTGTGATATTTCGGGTCGAAGGTATAACAAAATGTGAATCAAGAGAAGACAAAATATTTGACATGTATAGTGTTTTTGATTTAATACTGCCTGAACCACCCAAACGGAATTCATATTGGTTAATTGATAGCAAACTAGACCAGATATTCATTGAATGTGAGAAGATTGTGTTAGCTGATCCTCCCGGATATTTCGCAGACGTCACAGACCAGTCCTACTAGAGGGACTGTATAATTGGTGTATTACAGACGGCAAATCAGGACGGGATGCATACAACCCTATGGGTTGATTTGGCGGCGTCCCCTACCGTTCAAACACAAAGATGAATTATTAAGCTTTAAATAGTCTTTCAGACGGGGAAAACACAATTCAGGGTTCGTTATGTATCATTACATAAACGTAGATTTCCGGTTGTTATCATATTCTTATGAAACAGTTGACCCTCCGGGATACCCCTCAGCCGACTTCGTCGGCAGCTTCCCTGTTAGAGGCGCTACCCTATCAGTCCTTGTCTATATCCTTGAATCGCATCAGCTGGCTCCATGCGAAGGATGTGTTGGTGGATGCGAAATTGCCGGTAAGCGGGGAGGGTACCAATATCCAGGGGCCGGTGGTCAGGTCCAGCCCGTTGGTGATCTGGGGCTGCTGCGCGGGGATCATCCCCTCGGCGGTGATGATATACTTCTCCTGCGTCACCGGGTTCACCGCCATATCCGCGATGATCACGGTATGACCCGGCGCGCCGGGGCGCACGAAGGCGTCCCCCACCTGCATATCGTTGGGGTCGGCCGGTATCATGTCCAGTGTTCCCAGCGAAAGCGTGGAGGAGCGCGTATACACCATGTCCAGGTACGCGTCAAACGTCTCCCGCGAATCCGATGGTTCTTCTTTTTTCACCCAGCGCGGCGTTTCCACTGGCCCTGCGATGCGGTAGCCCGCGCGCCACTTGTCCCAGCTGCACTCGAAGCCCACCACGAAGTGGAACGATATGCGGGAGTACTCCCCTTTTTCATACAGGTACTCCGCGCGCAGCCGCATCACGGTATCGGCGCACTGCTGGAGGTCCTTTTTGCCGATGCGCATATCCAGCACCGAGGCCACGGTGGGGCTCAGCTTCCTTTCCCCGTCGTACAGCAGAGGGGGCTGACCGTAGGCCTTCAGGGGCAGGGACTGGAGCCATGCGGCGAAGCTGCCTTCGGGGTATTCCACGCGGTGGAAGCCTTCGGGCGGGCGGAACCGCTTATTCAATACGTTTTCCGTCTTCACCACGAGTTCGGGCCGGATGTAGTTGTTCACCGTATCGGGGGAAAGCTCCAGGAAATCCGCAAAGGAGATGTCGGGCAGTACGCAGGTCTCCACGGCGTCCGTCTGTGCGGGCCGGGGCTGGATGATGCCCACGGACTGCAGCACGATGCCGCCCTGCGCGTTTTTCGCGGGCGAGAGGCCCACCCACAGGAAGACTGCGACGGCGGGCAGCAGCACCATGGCAAGGATTATGGCATGGCGCGAGCGCAGGACAAATACGGTTTTATGCAGGAGGCTCCTGAAACGGGGACGCATGGGGCATGCCTTCTTCATATGATTAATTTCAATTCACCAAACCGGAAGGGATCATATCGCAGCGCGATTATCCCTGCATGGCTTGCCGTCAAGCTCATGCACATGGGTTAGTACAATAGTATAACGGATTCATTGCGATATCAAGTCACTCCGCACGCTCGGCACAGCATAGTAACGGTATTCGTGCTTGAAGGCGCTGTTTGTAAGGAATATAATGGTTAAAGTATAAAGGGACACGATCCTCAAATGACGGCAGGAGCAGTCTCTTATCTGTGTAAGGTCTATGGTTATCATTCATAATATCATTTCTGAGGAGGGGAAGGCATGGCGCAATCACAAGCACAAACCGCGAGCAACCTGACCATCGAAGTGAACCGTAAAAGCGGCGAAACGGTATCCTACCAAAACCACAACGACCTGAAGCAGGCCATCCTTTCAGGAGAACTCACCCGGGACCTGCAGGCGCGGACCATCACGCAGGTGAAAGGCGTGGCGAAACCGGGCAAATGGCGCACATTGGAAAAGGAAGCGGGCCGCAACGCCGTCACGCGATACCTGTACCAGCCTGTCTGGGCGCACGCGTTGCGCGGCCTTCTGATCGGATGGCTGGCAGGCTTCCTTATCAAAGGCGCGGATTCCGCCATCACCTACTATATGGCCGGGTTCCTTCCGGGCCTCCTGTGGACGGTCTTCATCCTCGCCATCGCCGTCAGCTTCATCCCGAAACTGTATAATGTCATGTATGTGGCGTTCGTGGCGGGGCTGATCGCGATCATAGCCAAATTCGGAAACCTCTGGTTCGGGGCCATCGCCGTGGCCATCGTGGCTTTCCTGGGGGTAGCCCCATTCGGAATGGCCATCGGTACCATCGTGGGTTACGTCCGGAAAAAGAAGGTCATCACCGCGCCCGATGCGGTGCCCGAGGGCCCCAGGACCTACTGGCTGGGCATCATCCTGCCCGTCATCGTGGGCGCGGGGTTCCTGGTGCTGTATTTCATGGTGCTGAACCCGCTGCTGCTGGGTCTGGTGAGCGGCTGAGCAGGATCGGCACGATCCGCAGGATATTTCCGGCTGCCTTGTATTTTAAGGCATGTCCGCACGGACCGGATCAGGTTCATCTTCCGGATGGATGGGCTTTGGGTATTCCCGGCAAAGCCCTTCCATCCGGTTCAGTTTGGAGAGGGAATCTAAGACATGAAGGAGCAAATCAAAAAATTCATATTGGGTTTGGGCGCCGATGTGTGCGGAGTGGCCAATGCCGGCAGTTTTACCGGTGCGCCTGCAGGCTTTGGCCCCCAGGATATCTTCCCGGGCTGCAGATCGGTGGTCGTATTTGGTATCGCCCTGCCAAAGGGGCTCACGCAGGTACCGCCGCGGCTGGTATACGGCCATTTTAATTATGGCATATGCCCCGAGGTAGACCTCATCGCGTTCAAAGCCGCGAAAGAGATCGAAAGGCTGTGGGGCGGGCATGCCGTTCCCCTCCCTGCGGACGGGCCCTATGAATACTGGGACGCGGAGAAAATGGAGGGCCGCGGGCTGGTCTCCATGAAGCATGCCGCCGTCCTCGCCGGGCTCGGGACATTGGGTAGAAGCACCCTGCTGATCAATGAACACTATGGCAACCTGCTGACCCTGGGATGCCTGCTGACAGAGCTGGACCTGGAATCCGACCCGCCGGCAAAAAATTTGTGCGTGGAAGGCTGCGACCTGTGCATATCGAGCTGCCCGTCCAAAGCGCTGGACGGACAGCACGCGGAGCAGAAAAACTGCAGGCTGCATACCTACGGGACCAATGCCCGGGGATTCAGCACAGTGGACTGCAACCTCTGCAGGACCGTCTGCCCGATGCGGTTTGGAGCCAGGTAACGGGGAATTTAGCCGGAGTCAGATATACAGACACAGGTGGAAGTCATGACCACCCGTAAAACGGGTGGCATGATTCAGCCCTATAAGGGCATGTTACTGGCAGCGCCTCAAGGCGCTATGAAGATCTGCCAACCGCATACTACTTCAGACAGCCCCTTAAGGGGCTGT
>JAEXRW010000018.1 GCA_023454175.1 Bacillota bacterium
CCCCCCCCCCCCCCGCGGCCCATGACTGAGGGGGCGGGGGAGGCGGGAGAGGGCGGAGTCCTCTCCAATTATTACCCCCTCCCGCGGCTTTATATGTTTTAGACTTATCTCAATTGGAATGCGGGAGGGGGTATGGGGGTGGGGTATAGACAGAAAATGCCGCCCGGTTTCCCAAGGCGGCATCCTGCAAAACTTTATTTCCCTTTTTTGAAGGCCAGTTCGCCGTCTTTCATATACGCTTCCACCTTGTCCCCGATGGCGATCCTGCCCATCAGGATCTCTTCCGAGAGGTTGTCTTCGATCATCTGCTGGATCGCCCTGCGCAGCGGCCTCGCGCCGTATACTTCGTCAAATCCCTTCTGCGCCAGGTAGTCGCGCCCCTCTGCGGTCACATCCAGATGGATGTCGCGTTCGGCCAACCGTTTGGATACGTTCTCCAGCATCAGGTCCACGATCCTGCGCGTGTGCTCGCGGCTCAGCTGGTGGAAGACGATCACGTCGTCCACACGGTTCAGGAATTCGGGCCGGAAGGTCTTTTTCAGCTCCTCCAGCAGGTTCTCCTTCATCTTGTCGAAACCGCCCTTGCCCTTGCTCTCCGCGCCGAAGCCGATGGCCTGGGAGCGGATGGTCTGCTGGCCCACGTTGCTGGTCATGATGACGATGGTGTTCTTGAAGTCCACCATGCGCCCCTTGCCGTCCGTCAGCCTGCCGTCCTCCATGATCTGCAGCAGCACGTTGAATACATCCGGATGCGCCTTCTCGATCTCGTCGAAGAGGATCACGGAATAGGGCTTTCTGCGGATCTTCTCGGTCAGCTGCCCGCCCTCGTCGTAGCCCACATAGCCGGGGGGTGAGCCGATGATGCGCGCCACGCTGTGCTTTTCCATGTATTCCGACATGTCGATGCGTACCATGCTGTTCTCGTCGCCGAACATCGCCTCGGCCAGCGCCTTGGAAAGCTCGGTCTTGCCCACGCCCGTCGGCCCCAGGAAGATGAAGGAGCCGATGGGGCGCCGCGGGTCTTTCAGCCCCGCCCTTGCCCTGCGGATGGCGCGGGATACGGCCACCACCGCCTCGTCCTGGCCGATAACGCGTTTGTGCAGTGTGTCTTCCAGGTGCATCAGCCTGGCCGATTCGTCCTCGGTCAGCTTTTTCACGGGGATGGACGTCCAGCTGGATACGATCTGGGCGATATCCTCTTCGGTTACGACCTCCGTTGAGGTCTGCTGCTTGCTCTCCCAGCTCTGTTTGATGGTGGCGATCTCACCCTTCAGCTTCTGTTCCTGGTCGCGGATGCTCGCCGCCTTTTCAAAGTTCTGGTGAGCCACCGCCTCTTCCTTCTCCTTGTTCAGGCCCTCCATTTTGGCTTCCAGTTCCTTCAGGTCGGGCGGCGCCGTATAGGAGCGCAGCCGCACCTTGGACGCGGCCTCGTCCATCAGGTCGATGGCCTTGTCGGGCAGGAACCGGTCGGAGATGTAGCGTACGGAGAGCTGGACGGCGGCTTTGATGGCCTCGTCCTCGATGCGCACCTTGTGGTGGGCCTCGTACTTGTCCTTCAGTCCAAGCAGTATTTCAGTGGCCTCCTCCGCGCTGGGTTCGCCCACCATCACAGGCTGGAACCTTCTTTCCAGTGCGGCGTCCTTTTCCACGTGTTTCCTGTATTCATCCAGCGTTGTGGCGCCGATGGTCTGTATCTCGCCCCTCGCCAGGGCGGGTTTCAGTATGTTTGCCGCGTCGATGGCGCCTTCCGCAGCGCCCGCGCCCACGATGTTGTGCATCTCGTCGATGAAAAGGATCACGTTGCCGGCCTTTTTCAGTTCATCCATCGCGTTTTTGAGCCGTTCCTCAAATTCCCCGCGGTATTTGGCGCCCGCCAGCATCCCGGCCAGGTCCAGCGATACGATCCGCTTGTTCCGGAGCAACTCGGGAATGCGTCCCTCCACGATACGCTGCGCCAGGCCCTCCACCACCGCGGATTTGCCCACGCCGGGTTCGCCGATGAGGACGGGGTTGTTTTTCGTCCTGCGGCTGAGGATCTGCAAAATGCGTTCGATCTCGTTCGTCCTGCCGATCACGGGGTCCAGTTCGCCGTTTTTGGCAGCCGCCGTCAGGTCGCGGCCAAATTGGTCCAGCGCCGGCGTGGCGGTTTTGCCCTTGGCCTGCTCCTGTCCCGGTTTCACGTTTTCTCCCCCGCCCAGCAGCGCGTTCTGCAGCTTTGCAAAGTCCACGCCCAGGTCGGCTAGGATCCGGTATGCGATGCCCTCCCGCTCCCGCAGCAGCGACAGCAGCAGATGTTCGGTTCCCACGTAATTATGGGCTAGGTTCTTGGCCGCCTCCAGGCTGCCTTCGATGACCTTCTTGGTCCGCGGCGTGTAGTCGAAGGCCTCGTTGAAGATGAAGTCTCCCCGTCCGATGAGCTTGTCGATCAGGCCGATGACCTTATCTTCCGTGATACTCAATGTGTTTAATAGATTGGCCGCGATGCCGCTTTTCTCCCGCAGCAGCCCGATCAAAAGGTGCTCCGTCCCCACATAGTTGTGGCCCAGCGCCCTTGCGGATTCCTGCGAATATACCAGGGCTTTTTGGGCCCCTTCCGTAAATCTGTCCATGAATTTCATATCTTTTCACCTCTGTCTCTGTGTTCGTAACAGTTAATATATTTACACTTTATCCATTTCTGAATCAGTCTTTGTCCGCCGCCAGGGCCTTCATCACCCGACGCACAGTCCCTGCGCGGTATGCGTCGCGGCCTGCCGGTTCCATCTCGTGCCCCGCCGAAAGCTGCAGGCTGGCCGGCTGGATATCCATCATCAGGCTGTGCAGCGTCACCAGGTCCACGTCTGGGATATATCCGAGCGCTGCCCCGAGCTTGACGTCTGACCACAGGTCCATGAATGCCTGTGTTTCCAGGATCCGCGCATGCGCCAGTACGCCGTATGCGCGCCAGGCCCGGTCCTCCAGCGCCGGTCCCTGCTTTTGTACGATGTTCTCCCGCAGCTGCCGCTCCTTGTCGATGACCGAGCGCGCCGTCATGCACAGGCTGGTGAGGATCTCCTCTTCCGAAAAGCCCAGCGTGATCTGGTTGGAGAGCTGGTACAGGCATCCCTGCGCCTGCGTGCCTTCGCCATAGATCCCCCGCACCGTCAGTCCCATCTGGGATACCATATGGATCACCTGGGAGATCTGCCCCGTCATGGTGAGCGCCGGCATGTGCAGCATCAGCGATACCCGTATCCCCGTGCCTACGTTGGTGGGGCAGCTCGTCAGGTAGCCGATCCTGGGGTCATAGGCAAAGTGGAGTTTCGCACCCAGCATCCCTTCCAGTTCCATCACCGTGTCGCAGGCGGGCTTCACCTGAAATCCCGGGAGGATGCACTGCATGCGCAGGTGGTCCTCCTCGTTGATCATGATGCTGATCTTTTCGTCCCTGCTCGTAATGAGCGCTCCGATGGCGCTTTCCGCCAGCTCCGCGCTGCACAGCCGCTTTTCCACTAGCGCCTGCCGTTCCAGGGGAGGGATCTCCGCCATCGTACGGTATGTCATATCCGTTCCGGGTTTGGCAAATACGGCTTTTCTGACCCGCTCGTTCACATCCGCTGCAGCCTTGGGTTCCAGCATGTTGGGAAAACGGGTATCCGAAAGGTTCCGTGCCAGCCTGGCCCTGCTGGAGATGACGATATCCGCTTCGGGGCCCGCCTCGATGAGCCACTGCTGCATGTCACGCCCCTCCCCTGCTCTTTTCCATCTTTTTGATCGTGTCGCGCAGTTTGGCCGCCTTTTCATAGTTTTCCAGTTTTATGGCCTCTTCCAGCTGCGCCCGCAGTTCTGCCGCCTTGTCCGTTTTCTCCGCCTTCTGCGCGGTTTTCGGTTTCACGCCCGTGTGCTGGAGCTTGCCCTGCACGCTGCGGATGATGGGCGCCAGCTCCTCATTCAGGTCACTGTAGCACTTTGCGCACCCCAGCCTTCCCTCGCTTTTAAATCTGGCCATCGTCATGCCGCAGCCCGAGCACCGTTTTTCCGCCTTGGACTCCTGTTCCACCATGTGGTAGAAAAGGTCTTTCAGCGAGATGGGAACGAACGTGTTCTCAAACACATGCAGGTCCGAGCCTTCGCGCGCACAGTTCGTGCACAGGTGTTTCTCCGTCTTCACGCCGTTGTGCACGTTGGTCATATGTACGGTAGCGGGGTGCAGCCCGCATTTCTCACAATTCATCCTCTTCCCCTCCCTCACACAATAAAGCGGTCAGCTGCATGCGCAGGATCCTTGCACGCAGCGCGTCCTTTACCACAGCCGGCACGGCCAGTGCGTTGTCCGATACGGCCGACCGCATCAGGCACCGTTCGCGCAGGTCGATGTGGTCGTTTTCATACAGCCTGTCGATGATGGCAAAAGCTTCCCGCTGCGCGATGCTGTTCCCGATCCGCTCCTTCACCAGGTTTTGGATGTAGTCGTCTCCGTCCGATTCCAGCTGTATGATGCGTATATATCCGCCGCCGCCCCGTTTGCTCGTCACTGCGTAGCCCCTGTCCAGCGTGAACCGGGTGGCGATCACATAATTGATCTGCGATGGTGCACAGGCAAAATGCTGCGCCAGCTCGTTCCGTTGTAATTCTATTTCCCTGCTGCCCTCGATTATCAGCGATTTGATGAAGTTTTCGATGGTATCGCTCAGTATCGACACGGCAGATCCCTCCTTCCTTCAGGCATGCTCATTCGCCAGAAGTTTGACTATCTTTGACCTTCTTTATTATAACATGTTTCCTGCTTCGTGCAACAGGAATTTCAAAAAAAGTTCCAGCCTTTTCCCATCGCCAATATGGGATATGGTTAGTTGTTTTATTACAGGTTCCCTGTCCGCATAAAATGAACGCCCCCTGTATCTGCAGAGGGCGCCCGGCTGGCTGAAACACATTCGGTTGGATCATTTTATCATTCTTGCTTTTTGTGCTGATTACTTGTTCGCGTCAAAACTGTACGTTGCATAGACAAAACCCGATTCGCCGTTATAGCCGCCCACCAGCAGGACGTGCCCGGGTGCTTTCTGCGGGAATACGTTGTAAACATCCATTTTTGCGATCTCTTTTTTATCCCCGCTCTTGGGCAGGAACGTACACAGCATCACCGCGTTGGAGTCTGCGCTGGAGACGTCCTTCAGGTAATACAGGGTGGAGCCGTCGGGAGCCCACTTGAAATCCTGTATGGAGGTCTTGTCCTCGATCACCGTTTCGGCGCCGGTCGCCATATCCTTGAGCGTGAGGGTGTTCAAATCCTCCCCTTCCGCCCTGGCAGGAGACTGGTCCAGCATAGCCATCCATTTGCCATCCGCAGAGATCTGGAAACTCTGGCCTTTTGCAAAAAGCTCGTGCGCTGTACCCGGTTTGATCCGGTAAATGCCCGGAGCGTTTTCCGGCTGGTCGTTGAAATAGACGTCCCCGTTCAGGTATCCCATGCTGTCGGCTTTTGCGCTGATCTCCTCGATACTGGAGATGCGTTCGTTCTCAGGGGCTGTGAAATCATACTTCATCGGCTGCACATTGTCCCCCTCCCCGCTCATGGCGTACAGGGCCTTGCCCATGCTGTCCCAGGTGAATGCGCTGGTCGTGGTGCCCAGTCCTTCTTCATTCAGGTTCCGGCTCTGGCCCGATGCCATGTCATACAGGTTCAGCGCCTCCGCGTCGCCCTCCTGCGTCAGAAAAGCCAGTTTCGTCCCATCGGGGGAAAATGCGGCCGTGTCGATGGTGGAAAACGCCGTATCCGTCAGCTGTGCCTTCTTTCCGCTTCCGTCCACCGTCCACAGGGTCACCATCGAAGATGTGGCATCCGATGAGCCTGCATCTGCCGGCGCGGGTCTGGTGAAAAGCATCGTTTTGCCGTCCGGTGTGGAGCACAGGTACGTCCCGTTCGGGAAAACGATCGGGAGGTCTGCCGTCCCGCCGCCTGTCAGTTCGATATTCTTCCGTGCCCGGTCCTCCCCTGCGTCGTTGTATACCGGCAGCTCCCCGCCTGTAAGCTTTGCTGTGTACAGTTTCACTCCCGGGATGATGGCAGCCAGCTGCGTTGCGGCCTTATCCGAAAGGCTGCTCGCCTCGTCCGCGGTTTTGAATCCCTGGCTGATGATGGAGATCTGGCTTCCTCCCTGGCAGAGCGTGGGGGAAAATACATCCATCAGTTCCCTGGGCAGCGAGCTGTCGCAGTACTGGTCGAATGCGTTGGTATAAACATAGTATTTCTCGTCCTTGTCCGTGCCCGTTCCTTTGATCGTGATGACGAGTTTGTCTTCATCCTCTTTCACGGCGGCGGATGCCTTCTGGTTCAGCTGGAAAAAGAGGGTGAAGGGGCGTTCGTCCGATGCGGGCACGTTGAAGACCCCGTTGACCAGGTCATCTCCCTTGAATTCCTTCTTTTCATAATCCGAGTAGCCGATGTTCTGGAGCGTCACCGCCAGCCTGTATGGCATGTCGTAACTGAGCACGGTATATTGCGGCACACTCGTCATTTTGGACTCTTCTTCGTCCGAATTTTCCCTGCTCCCCGCAACAAAATACAGCGTGATGATGGAATCGCTCCCGTCTGTGTTGAGCGATACCTCCTTGATATTTACGTTGTCTTTTGTCTGCTGTTTTCCGCCCGATGCCGTCTGCCCGAAAGCGACATTGCCCTTCGGCCCGCACCCGGTGAAGAGCAGTGCAGTGCATATAATGATCGCAAGGATTGTAGTGATCCGTCTCATTGATATCCCATCTCCCATGGTTCGGTAACATTGCCTGCAGCAGTTCCAAACTTCATTCTTGTATTTATGGCTGGCCGCTACTTCTCTTCCCGCTTCTTTCGCTTGTCCATCTCTTTTGGACGGATCGCACGCCCGGAATGTTCCATTCTGCAGGCTTGCGCTATCCTGTCAGCTTCGCAGTTTTTTCACGGTTTTGTTGATATGATGGTACAGCTTCTCGGTATCCACCGTCAGGTACCGGCCGTCCCGGTAGACGATGCGCCCGTCGATCATCGTCAGCCGCACGTCGGCTGCGCTCCCGCTGTATACGATGTGCTTGCGCATGTCCGCCCGCGGGTAGTAATGCGGCTGGTCTGTATCGATGAGGATGATGTCGGCCTTCTTGCCCACCTCGATCGTCCCTGTAGCCTTCTGCAGTCCGATGGCCTCCGCCCCGCCCAGCGTCGCCATGCGCAGGGCATATTCCGTGGGCAGCGCCGTGGGGTCCAGGTTCACGCCCTTCTGCACATTGGCGCAGAGCGCCATCTCCTCCCACAGCGAGAGGTTGTTGTTGCTCGCCGCGCCGTCCGTCCCGAGGCCAGTCGTGATGCCCATTTTGCGCATCTTTTCGATGGGGGCCACCCCGCTGCCGATCTTCAGGTTGGAGCCAGGGTTGTGCAGCACGCCCACGTTTTTCTGTTTTATCAGCGCCAGATCCGCATCCTCCACCCACACGCAGTGCGCGGCCATGAATGTACCTTCCAGGTATCCCAGTGAATCGAAAAGCGCCAGCGGCGTCATGCCGTATTTTTTCTTGCACTCCTCGTGCTCATACCGTGTCTCGGATATATGCGTATGCACCGGTGCGTTCAGTTTTCTCACCGCCTCCAGGATATCCTTCAGAAAAGGCAGCGAATTGGTGTATTCCGCGTGCGGGCTCATGGAGATCTGGATGCGCCCGTTCTCACAGCCGTTGTAGTTGTTGAAAAGGTCGATGGCCTCTTTCAGTTTCTCCGCGCCTCCCAGCGCTGTGTCGGCAAGCCCGCGGCCCAGGATGGCGCGCACCCCGGATTCGCGCACGGCCTTCACCACCGCGTTGCAGAAGAAATATTGGTCGTTCACCGTTGTCACCCCGGCGCGGATGCTTTCCGCCATCGCCAGCATCGTGCCCCAGTAGACCGCTTCGTCGTCCAGCTTTGCCTCCATCGGCCATATCACGTCCTCCAGCCAGGCCTGCAGTGGCAGGTCCTCGGCGATCCCGCGGAAAAGGGTCATGGGCAGGTGCGTATGCGTATTGATAAATCCCGGCATCGCCACCGTATTGCCCTTCCCGTCAATCACCTCGTTGGGGTGCAGCGTATTGGGCAGCCCCTCCGGGTTTCCCGCGTAGGCGATGGTATCCCCCCGCACAAAAATGCAGCCGTCCTTTATGGGGGCCACTCCGTCAGCCATCGTGATCAAAAATACGTTTTTAAAAAGCGTGTTCATCTTCCGTACCCTCCGCGTTTTCTGTATGAGAGGTCATGATTGCTTGTATTATGATATCATTTTACATAGGATGCCACAAGTTTTTGAGTCGCTTGACTCTTCCGTTGTTTCCATAATATATTATCGTTGTGCTTAGGATCGATTGGGCGGTAAGCCGTGATTCCATGAAACACGGGTGCACGTTTGATATGCAGCCGGATTTCAGGTTCCACAAATAGGTATACTAATTTTTTTAGAGGTGTGATGATTGGGCTCAGATTCTGTACATATGCATGATACGACTGCAAAACAGGCCGTGGTCATCGGCGGCGCCAATATCGATATCTTCGGCTTTTCCCGGCAGAAGCTCGTCCTGCACGATTCCAATCCCGGCGTCGTGAAGACCTCTCCCGGCGGCGTGGGGCGTAATATCGCCGAAAATCTGGCGCGCCTGGGTGTGCAGGTATCCTTTATCACGGCTCTGGGCAGCGATCCCAACGGCAAAATGCTACTGGATATCTGTCTGGAGGCCGGCATCGGCATGTCGCGCACCATCATATCAAATGAGATGCCCACGTCTGTCTATATGGCTATAATGGATGAATCCGGCGATATGCACGCGGGTGTGAACCACATGGACATCCTTTCCCTCGTGACGTCGCAGTATATCGATTCCTGTTCTGACGTCATTGAACGTGCGGATGTGCTCGTCGTGGATGCCAACTTGTATGAGGAAACAATCGTCCACATTGTGGATCGTTTCAGTGATATGCCCGTCTTTGCCGACCCCATTTCCACCGCCAAGGCCATGCGCATGAGGTCCTCCCTCTCCCGCATCCATACCCTCAAGCCCAATGCCCTCCAGGCCGCCGCGCTTTCCGGCGTGGACGCTCCGGGATCGGATCAAGTGGTGGAAGCGTCGAACCGGCTGGTCGAAATGGGCGTGGGAAGGGTCTTCACCACCCTTGGCGCTGCCGGGGTATACTGTATCGGCGACGGGCAGCGTTTCCGGTTTCATACTCCGCCTGTCACCATGGTAAATGCCACGGGCGCGGGGGACGCGTTTACCGCCGGGCTTGTATACGCGTATCTGAACGGTATGGGCATCCGTGAGACAGCCGCATTTGCCAGCGCGCTTGCGGCGCTCACCGTGCAGAGCGTTCAGCCCATCTGCCCTGATTTGGATGCGGCAGGAGCTTGGAGCGCGTACAATACGGTTTTGAAAGAAGGTACGTTTGAATGAGCCATGATGAAAAATACCTGGATAGTTCCCCCGAAGTGCGGGATGCACTCAGCGAAGGGAAGCCTGTGGTGGCCCTGGAGTCCACCATCATCTCCCACGGCATGCCCTTCCCGCAGAATGTCGAGACCGCCCTCGCCGTAGAGAAAACTGTTCGGGATCATGGCGCTGTCCCCGCCACCATCGCCGTCATCGGGGGCAGGCTGAAGGCGGGATTAGCCGCTGAACAGATTGAACACCTCGGCAGCGCCAAGGGCGTGTGCAAGGCTTCCCGGCGCGATCTCCCGCTGGTCGTTGCAAAGGGGCTGGACGGCGCCACCACCGTGGCGGCCACCATGATCGTCGCCTCCCTCGCCGGTATCCGTGTCTTCGCCACCGGGGGCATCGGCGGCGTGCACCGCGGCGCGGAGAGGACGTTTGATATCTCTGCCGACCTGGAGGAGCTGAGCCATACCGGCGTGGCCGTGGTCTGCGCGGGCGCGAAGTCCATCCTGGATATCGGCCTCACGCTGGAATACCTGGAGACACGGGGCGTCCCCGTGGTCTGCTATCGGTCGGATACCTTCCCCGCGTTTTACACCCGCAAAAGCGCCTTTCCCGCGCCGAACCGGCTCGATTCCGCGCAGGAGATAGCGGCCATGCTGCGCGCCAAGTGGGACCTCGGCCTTCAGGGTGGCGTCGTGGTGGCCAATCCCGTCCCGGAGGAATATTCCATGGACGAAGCGGTGATCGGTGATGCCATCGAAAAGGCTTTGGGCGGGGCGGAAAGCCGCGGGATCAGGGGCAAGGACGTGACGCCCTTCCTCCTCTCCGAGATCAAGCGCCTGACGTCCGGCTGCAGCCTGGATTCCAACATCCAGCTGGTACTCAATAACGCACGCTTGGCTGCGGAAATTGCCGTGGAGTATGCCGGAATTAAAGATTAGATGGAATATGTTGTGTCATAACGTTTAACTTTTTATAGCAATCAATCTGTCCAGCACCCTATCAAATTTGTCATTTCTGGCGGCGTGTACGTCAGAAATGACACCTTGCATGCTGGTTTGTGGTATACAAACCAGCATGGTAAAACTCAAAAAGTGGCAAAGCCACTTTTTTGAAATTATTCCTCGTCTACATAATCGCCCAGCCCCAGGTCGTTGTCCTGTGGGATCATCCCCATCGAGATGGCGCCATGTCCGTATCGCCCGCGGATCTGGTCGATCGCCCGCTCCAGCTTTTCCTGCTTCTCGCTCTCCTTCTCATTTATGCCGCTGAAAAGGTCCAGCTGCTCCGCCGCCTCGTTTTCGGGGACCAATTGTGAGCCCGTGATCGTCACCATCCGGATGGGCGCCCCTGCCTTCCAGGCTTTCGTGATGATATCGGTTGCCGTATCCGACATCTCCTTCGTCAGGTTTGTCGGACGGGGTAATTTCCGCTGTCGGGAGATGGATTTGAAGTCCGGGTCCCGTATCAGCACCTGCACCGTCCGGCATTTCATCCCGTGTGCGCGCAGCCGCGTGGCCACAGAGTCCGCCAGCACCTTCACGCCCAGCCGGATATCGGCCTGGCTCACGAGATTCCGTTTGAACGTCATCCCGTTCCCCACAGACTTCAGTTCCCGGCTTTCACCGATATACGCCACAGGGCTCTCGTCGATGCCGTTGGCGAAGTCCAGGATCGTTTCCCCCGTCTTCCCCAGTAGGTAAGAGATGGTACCCCGGTCAAAGCTGGCGAGTTCGCCGATGGTGTGCACGCCGTGCCGGGCCAGGATGTCCGCCGCCACCTTCCCCACATACAGGAGCGAATTGGCCGGCAGCGGCCATATCACCTTTTTGAAGTTTTCTCGTGTGATAACGCTCGTGGCGTCGGGTTTTTTCAGGTCGCTCCCCAGCTTGGCAAACACCTTGTTGAAGGATACGCCCACAGATACCGTCAGGCCCAGCTCGGATCTGATGCGTTCGCGAATGGTATTGGCGATGGTCTCCCCGTCCCCGAAAAGGTGCAGGCTTCCCGTCACGTCCAGCCAGGACTCGTCGATGCCAAAAGGCTCCACCTGGCTGGTGAAGCCTTCATAAATCTTGTTGATGATCTTGGAGTATTTCGAGTACCGCTCGTGGTGCGGCGGGATGAGGATGAGGTCCGGGCACTTGCGTTTGGCCTGCCAGATCGTTTCGGCGGTATTCACGCCGTACTTCTTCGCGTGCTCGTTCTTGGCCAGGATGATCCCGTGCCGGTGTTCAGGATCTCCGCACACCGCCACAGGTTTGTCACGGAGTTCGGGCAGGGATAGCAGCTCCACCGAAGCGAAAAAGCTGTTGCAGTCGCAGTGCAGGATCGTCCTGTCCTTTGTCATGCTTTCGCCCTCCAGGGCTCACCCCTTATGCAGGGGATTTATCGGCTGTGATTACAGTTTTGCGATGCAGTCCCTGCAGATTTTCTTGCCCTTGAATTCCACCAGGTCCGATGAATTATCGCAGAAAAGGCATGAGCTTTGGTATTTCCGTAAAAAGATGCTCTCGCCGTCCACGAAGATTTCGAGCGGGTCCTTGATCTCGATGCCCAGCGTGCGGCGCAGTTCAATGGGAAGCACCACGCGTCCCAGCATGTCCACGTCCCTGACGATCCCTGTTGATTTCATGATGTCATTACCCCCTGTTGTAGAAAATGGTTATAGATTATGATAACACATATCGGCATGAATATATAGGAATATTTCACACACTTGCCAGCCTGTTCACAATGGATCTCGTTTTAGCTGTGACCATTTCAGCGTCAGAATGATCGCGGTCATTCTCAGTCAAACTTGCCTCTGTACCCGCACTTCCGGCAGAGTTCTTCGACCGCATTTCGGTTCGAAAACCCGTCGTAGATCGTCCTCGCCCGCGGGGATTCGAGGATCTCCTCCAGGCTCTGGGTGAGGAGGTTGCCAAGGTTAATAACGCCTTCCCCGTCCAGGCAGCACGGGACCACCGTGCCGTCGCACAGGATGCCGATCTGGTCCCTGAGCCCGTGGCAAAATCCTTTTTCGCCAAACGAAATACCTTGAATGTCCGGCCACGCAAATTCTTCGGCCAGGTTGATGTACAGGTCCTCGCCGATCTTGATCCCCCTGCCGTTCGTTTCGCCGGTTGGAATGGGTGCATCCGGGAATGCCGACCGGATACGTTCGATGACCCGTTCGTTTTCGGGATTCGTCTCTCCCGCCCCGTTGTTCCACAGCCGCAGGCTGACGATGATCTTTCGTTTGGCTCGTAACGCTTTTACCGTTGAGATAACGTCATTGAGGTATGCATCGTCGCTGCCCGAATGGCTGTGCAGGGAGATGCTCAGTTTCCGTAGCGCCGGCTTCATCAGCGCGCCGTCCAGGTGCCTGCGCAGCAATGTGCCGTTTGTCGTAAGATTGACGGGGAAACCGTATTGTGATGCAAGATCGAGAAATGTCCCCAGCTCCGGGTGCAGGAGTGGTTCGCCCATCACGTGGAAATAAAGCTGGTTCACGCTCCCGCGCAGTCTGGATAGGATGATGTGGAGTTCTTCCGCGCGCATAAACCGGATGGGGCGTGAATTGCCCGGGCAGAACGGGCAGTCCAGGTTGCATGCGTTCGTGATCTCGATATAGGCCTTCTTGAATGAGCGCAATCCGCTTTTCCTTCTCGCTGCTATTTGTTATAACGCCACATACTCGTCATACGTCATCATTTTGTCATTGGCGCCTTCGGGCCTGAGTTCGATGATCCGGTTGGCTATCGTCTGGATGAATTCATGGTCGTGCGAGGAAAATAGCAGGATGCCCTTGAATTCCGAAAGGCCATTGTTCAGGGCCGTGATGGATTCCAGGTCCAGGTGGTTGGTCGGCTGGTCCAGGATCAGCACATTGGCCCCGTTCATCATCATACGTGAGAGCATGCAGCGCACCTTCTCGCCGCCCGATAGCACGTTCACAGGCTTGAATACATCGTCCCCCGAGAAAAGCATCCTCCCCAGGAATCCCCGCAGGTACGTCTCCGTCAGGTCGCGTGAATACTGCTCCAGCCATTTGAGGAGGGTGAGGTCGCTGTCAGCGAAAAAGCTTGTGTTGTCCTTCGGGAAATACGATTGGGATGTGCTGATCCCCCACTTGAAACTGCCTTCATCCGGCTGTATTTCTTCCATCAGGATTTTGAAAAGCGTAGTGTTCGCGATCTCGTTTTCCCCCACGAAGGCGATCTTGTCCCCTTTGTTCACGCGGAAGGACAGGTCGTTGAGTACTTTCACGCCGTCGACCGTCTTGCTGATGCCGCTTACTGTGAGGATCTCTTTGCCGGGTTCCCTGTCCATCTGGAATCCCACAAACGGGTATCTCCGGCTGGATGCGGGCATTTCCTCCAGCGTCAGCTTTTCCAGCAGTTTCCTTCTGGATGTCGCCTGCTTCGCCTTGGATTTGTTCGCGGAAAACCTGGCGATGAAGCTTTCCAGGTCTTTGGCCTTGTCTTCCCGTTTCTTGTTCTGTTCCCGTGCCATCCGCTGCATCATCTGGCTGGACTCGTACCAAAAGTCATAGTTGCCGGTATAAAGGCTTATCTTGGTGAAATCGATGTCCACGATATGCGTGCACACGGTATTGAGGAAATGCCTGTCATGGGATACCACGATCACGGTCCCCGCGTACTCCAGCAGGAAATCTTCCAGCCAGTTGACGGAGCGTATATCCAGATGGTTTGTCGGTTCATCCATCAGGATGATCTCGGGTCGGCCGAAAAGCGCCTGCGCCAGCAGGACCTTCACCTTTTCGTTCCCGCCCAGGGTATTCATGGTGGCGTTTAGTAGTTCCAGGCTCAGGCCCAGTCCCTGTATCAGCTGGGATACTTCGCTTTCCGATTCCCAGCCGTTCATCTCCGCAAATTCACCCTCCAGCTCCGAAACGAGGATGCCGTCTGCGTCGGTAAAATCCGCCTTGGAATAGAGTTCTTCCTTCTGTTTCATGATCTGGTACAGTCTCGGGTTGCCCTGTATGACCGTATCCATCACGGTAAATGCGTCATAGGCGTAGTGGTCCTGCTTCAATACCGACATGCGCAAATTTTTGGCGATGGAGACCTCCCCTGTCGAGGATTCCAGTTCCCCCGACAGGATCCGTAAAAAGGTGGATTTCCCGGCGCCGTTCGCGCCGATGATGCCGTAGCAGTTGCCGGGCAGGAATTTGAGGTTGACGTCCTTGAACAGGTTCGTACCGTTAAAGTTCAGGCTCAGGTTTGTTACTGTAAGCAATTTACCTCCACTGGCTTCATAGGATTCATAAGGCTTTTATCATAATCGCTGAACGCATCTTTTGCAATGTCAGTTCAATCCTTTTTATAGACTCTGCCCACGATCCCGCTTTCCAGCCGCACCTTGATGCCCCGCGGATGCGTAGGTGAGTTTGTCAATATGTCCTTTACGACCCCCTCGGTCAGTCGACCTGTGGGCTGGTCCTGTTTCTGTACCACGAAAACGTGTGTGCCCGGCGGCACTTCTGAGCGGTTTGTGATCGGCATATGATTTCTACTCCCAATCTTTCCATATTTCCGGTTTGAATCCCACCGTTGCCTGCTTCCCGTTGCGCACGATGGGGGATGCAAAAAGCTTCGGGTGGTTCACCAGCAGCTCCATCTTCATCTCATCCGACCGGATGTACTGCAGGTTCAGGATTGTGTACTCCTTGCTCTTGGCGTTGATCAGCGCCGTGAGGCCGGTGGCCGCCTTCACGCTTTCCAGTTCCCGTTTGCTCAGGCCAAAGCGGTCCAGGTCGATGCGCTGGTACGGGATCCTGCGCTCCTTGAAATACCGCTCGGCCTTCTGCGTGTCAAAGCATTTGTTTCTGCCGTAGATCTGTACGTTCATCCTGTGCTCCTGCCTCTTGGATAACTGCGGTCCGATGAATATATCGGAGTGGATACGCTTTTGATCATAACATACCGCAGCCTGTCCTGCCCGCCTTTTTTTCGACGCAGAAGGGAATAACCCGCTCTTGCGGCTTCTGTATACATATAGTTATAATGAAGAAGCTTACGTTTTTATGCAAATTGAAGTTGGGGTGTCATATCGCCCATGAATGGTATAACAAAAGGCTTCCGGGCCCTGGCAAAACCTCTTTCCATTATATTTCCTTCCGTCTCCCTCATTTTGATGGTGCTGGTGCTGCTGCAGTTCCGGTTCTATATCCCCGAGGCCGGCGTCGCCTTTGCTGTGGTTTTTTACGCGCTTTCCGCCCTGTATCTTGCCTGCCTGTTCACATCCAGGGTCTGGCTCCCGGGGTTGATAGCGCTTTTGGCCATGCCCGCCATCGTATTTTTCATAGGCATCATGATCTACTGGCCCGTCATCGTGGCCTTGCTTCCGGCCATTTTCAAGGCTTTCCGGGAGCGGGAGCGCATGCTCGCAGCCAGGATCGTCACCTTCACTCTGACCGGGCTGCTCGTCGTCACCTTTGTCCCCACCTCCATCCTCTCCTGCAAGGCATACAGTACGGATACCAACCCGGCGTTCAAATTCGTCTCGCCAGACAGCAGGCATATGCTCCAGATCAGTGTCCGTCTGGAGGCCAACCTTGGCGGCCCCGGCAACGCGGTACTGTATGAAAGATACCCCCTCGGCCTGGAAAGGGCAGAGAAAACCATCTTTTTTTCAGACTGGATCGGAGTCACCCGCGTACCGGGCAGCTATTCGGGGGATGTCACCGTGGATGTGGATGCGAAGTGGGCGGATAACGGCTCGCTCCTGATCAACGGCCATGCGGTGGATGTGCATGCCACTCCCCTGCTTTTCATGGATACGGACCTTGTGGAGTATGCGCAGGCTGCGCCCATTGCTCCCACCCTGCCCCCCACCGCTTCCGCAGCAGCCACTCCCGCCCCCACCCCCGGCGTCTTTCTGGCTTCGGGCGTGCAGCAGGATGAATGGAATTACCGGAGCAGTGAGCTCAATATCCATATCGAAAAAACCTACAAGTACAAGACCACGCTGTATATCGCGGACGTCCAGGTCCTCAGCATGGAAAATTGCCTCACGGCCTTCTCCCACGATGCCTATGACAGGGCGGAGGAAAGGACTTCCGTCATGGCCAAACGCCAGGATGCGGTGCTCGCCATCAACGGCGATTACCACAGTTTCCGCAGTACCGGCGTCATCATCCGTAACGGCAAACTGTACCGGAATAAACCCAAGGAGGATATAGGCGTTATTTATACCGATGGCCATATGGATACCTTCGGGCCTAAAGAGGCCGACGGCGAAGCGCTGATAGCAGCCGGGGCGTGGCAGACGTTCAGCTTCGGCCCCGCCCTGGTGAAAGAGGGCAGGATGGTGGAGAAATACAATGTGCCCGAGAGCATCCAGGACAGAAATCCCCGCACCTCCTTCGGCCAGGTAGCGCCCAACCACTTCATCATCATCGTCGCGGACGGGCGCGACACAGGGGATAAGGGTATAACGTTTGAAAACCTCGCGAAGGAGTTCATCCAGCGGGGGTGCAAAACGGCGTACAACCTGGACGGCGGCGGTTCCTCCGCCCTGTATTTCCTGGGACGCACGGTGAATGACCCCTGCTACGGCAAGGAACGCCCGCTGAGCGATATCCTCTATTTCAAGGACCGGTGAATGTTATTGGATGTATCGGCTGCGTTCAGTTTGGAAACCGATGTCTCACTGAATGCAGCGATTGTAATATGCTTATCCATGAAGAAATCCCCCGTTTGGCCTGCAAACGGGGGATTTCATATCCGTTGAAACAATGCTTATTTTTTCTCGTAGGGTATGCCGTCGGCAGCGGGCATGTAGGATTTCTTTCCCGCGAGGCCGGATACCGCTAGTATGGTCAAAAGATATGGCAGCATGAAGAAGACCTCTTCGGGTATGGGTATTTCCCAGCCCAGCAGGTTCTTCATGGCCTCGATCGTGGGTTTCAATGCAAAGGCAAGTCCGAAGAACAGGGAGGCAAGGCCTGCGCCTACCGGGTTCCACCGTCCGAAGATCAGCGCGGCCAGCGCGATGAAGCCTTTGCCCGATACCATGCCTTCGCGGAAAGCGCTGGATAATGCGATTGAAAGCGAAGCTCCGCCGATGCCTGCCATGATGCCGCTCATGATGACGGACCAGTACCGCACCTTGAACACGCTGATACCCAGCGTATCGGCGGCGCGCGGGTGCTCGCCCACGGAGCGGATCCGCAGGCCGCCCGGCGTCTTGTAAAGTACGAACCAGACAATGGGGATAGCCAGCAGTGCGAGGAAATCAAGGGCGTTGAAGTCGCCGACGATGGGTTGGAAGCTGGCGACAGGCGGTGTCTGGCCCTGCTGGCCCATGATGGCCCGCAGCAGGAATGTCACGAGGCTTGCAGCCAGGATATTGATGGCCACGCCGACCACCACCTGGTTGGCACGGAATTTGATGCTCGCATAGGCCAGCAGTGCTGCGAAGAGTCCTCCTACGGCCATCGCTGCGATAAGGCCGGCAATGGGAGCCAGGGTTGTGACCCAGGATCCTACCGCTTCCTCTGTCATACCCGATCCGGCAAACATACTCGTAAATACGGGCGCCAGGTAGAATGAGGTCATGGCGGCGAAAAATGCGCCAATGGTCATGATGCCTTCAAGCGCGATATTCACCACGCCCGATCTTTCCGAGAACGCGCCGCCCAGGGAGGCAAAGATGAGAGGCGTCGCAGAGAGTATGGTGGTGGAAAAGAGTATGTATATGATGGTTGCAAAATCGCTCATTTTGTTCCCCCCTGTCCGGTAGTTTCAGCCGCGGTTTTTCTTTTATCCCATCCGAAAAACCTCCGTGTCTTGGGAGGGATCATATCCTTGTCCCTGTCTCTTTTCCGTTTGATCGCGTCATAGGCGATCCGTGCGATGTTTGCCACCACAAAGAGGATGATCACACCCTGCATGATCCCTACGATCTCCTTGGGTATACCGCTCAATTGCATCATGGGCCCGCCCTTTGCCAGTACGCCGAACAGGATGGCGGAAAATATGATGCCAAAGGGGTTGTTGTTTCCCACCAGCGCCACGGAAATGCCGTCCATCCCAAATCCCGGGAAGGCCAACAGCAGCGAGCCTTTATAGGCCGCACCCATGACCATCAGGGTCCCGCCCAGGCCGGCAAACGCACCCGAAATGCACATGGCCATGATGATGTTTTTCTTGGATTTGATGCCTCCTGCTTCGGCGGCGTATCTGCTAAGCCCTGTGGCCCGGATGCCGAAGCCGGTGACCGTGTAGCGCAGGATAAACCAGGCCACCACCGCGGCAAAGACAGCGACAAATATGGCCACACTGGCCCTCGAACTGGAAAACCCGCTGTTGATCTGTGCAAACGAGGCGAGTTTGGCCGTGTCTGCAATATCGGGCGTTACCGCTGTATTGGCCTGCTGTGTGATCAATACGCGCACCACCAGATTGCTGAAATAATAGGCTACGTAGTTGAGCATGATGCTGTTGATTACTTCATGTGCGCCTACCAGGGCCTTGAGCAGGCCGATGATGGCAGCCCAGAGCGCTCCGCCTGCCATACCGGCTATCATGGTCAGCGGGATATGGATGTAAGCCGGCAGGCCTTTCCCATAGATGCCCACCACGGCGGCCACCAGCAGCCCCATGATGTACTGGCCCTCCGCGCCGATATTGAAAAGGCCGCATTTATAGGCAAATGCGATGGCAAGTCCCGTGCAGATCAGGGGGGTTACCGTTACGAGAGTTTCCCCCAGTTGGCCAAGGTTGCCGAATGCTCCGTTGAAAAGCGCACCGTATGCCACCCAGGGATCCTTGCCCATGATTACGATCATGACGAGGCCTATGATGAATGCAACGATAACGGCAATGACCGGAAAGGTCAATTCCCTGAAGAATTTGGCGGTGGTCTCCCGCGTATAATCCCTGCTCTTTTCGTCCCCAAGGGTGCTTGAATGCTGTTGGTCGCTCAATTTTTCACACCCCTTTCTTCCATTGCCTGTTCATAGGTTCCACCGGCCATCATGATCCCCAGCATGCGCTCCGTCGCTTCCGAAGCGTTGACCGTCCCTGTGATCGTGCCGTCATAAACGACTGATATCCGGTCGGAAAGCTGCATGACCTCGTCCAGTTCCAGCGATACCAGTAATACGGCGCACCCCTTGTCCCGCTCCTTGAGGATCTGGTTGTGTACGAATTCGATTGCGCCTACATCCAGTCCGCGGGTGGGCTGTGCTGCGATGAGCAGTTTGGGAGTCCGTTCGATCTCCCTGGCTACGATCATCTTCTGCTGGTTTCCGCCCGAAAGCGATCGGGCGAGCACATTTTCGCTCGGTGTGCGTACGTCGTATTTTTCGATGAGCTGCCTTGCATATTTGGAAGCCTTGCGCCAGCTGATGGCCGGGCCTGTGCGGAATTTTCGTTTGTTCTGGCTGGCTAGTATCGCGTTCTCGGTCAATGTGAAATCCAGCACAAGGCCGTCCCTGTGCCGGTCTTCATGGATGCACGAAACGCCTTCGTCGATGATATGCCTTGTTGACCTGCCCCGTATCTCCTTGCCCAGGAGTTTGATGGAGCCGCTCTTGACAGGCAATAATCCGAGCAGGGCATATACGAGTTCCGTCTGCCCGTTGCCGCCCACGCCTGCTATGCCCAGGACTTCTCCCGCGCTGATATCAAGGCTGATGCCTTTTACCACTTCGATGCCGCGGTCCCTTACCCGCAGGCTGTCCACCGAAAGAACGGTATCCCCTTTTTTCATCGGATTCTTGTCGATGACGAGCTTGATCTTCCTTCCCACCATTTTTTCCGCCAGCTCTTCGATGGAGGTCTTGGATGTGTCCACCGTTTCGATGACCTTGCCCGCCCGCATGATGGTCACCCGGTCGCTCATCTGCATGACTTCCTTGAGCTTGTGCGTGATCAGGATGATCGTCTTACCCTGGTTTGCCAGGTCCCGTAATATTTTTCCGAGTTCGTTGATTTCCTGGGGAGTCAAAACGGCGGTGGGTTCATCCAGGATCAGGATCTCCGCGCCGCGCCACAGGATCTTCATTATTTCCACCCGTTGCTGCATGCCCACGGACAGGGTTTCCACCTTTGCAGCGGGATTTACCTTCAAGCCATATTTTTGGGACAGTACTGTCAGTTCCTTTTTTGCCTTTGCGATATCCAAAATCAGCCCCGCACGCGGTTCCTGGCCCAGTACGATGTTTTCCGCCACGCTGAAGGGTGGTATGAGCATGAAGTGCTGGTGCACCATGCCGATTCCCTGCGCAATAGCTGTTGAAGGGTTGTTCATTTTGACCAGGTTGCCGTTGATGTATATCTCTCCCTTGTCCGGCTCGGTCAGGCCGTACAGGACGTTCATCAGAGTCGTTTTGCCTGCGCCGTTCTCTCCCAGCAAAACATGGATCTCCCCTTTTTCGACGCTGAGGTCCACGTTGTCGTTTGCACGTACGCCCGGATATATTTTTGTGATTCCCTTCATTTCAATGGCAGGCAATGTTCATTCCACCTCCAAGCGCTTATTGTACCACAAAGACAAATATCGCTGCATTATGGAGAAGGCGGCAAAGCCGGATGGTTTTGCCGCCCTCTCATTCAGTTCGTTACAGTGTCGGGGGTGTGAATGTCTTCAGCTCGTCCATGGTCGCCGGGATCGTGAATTTGCCGGCTTTGAACGCGTCTGTATACTTCTGGATAGCTGCTTTGATTTCCGCGGAGAGGTTGTTTCCGCCGTCTCCCACGCCTACGCCGTCAGCTTTGAGGTCCCATGTCACGGTGCCACCCTTAAAGGTTCCCTTGGCATATGCCATGATCGTGCCGTAGCAGGCGTTGTCCACGCGTTTGAGCATGGAGCAGAGCACCTTGTTGTTCTTGGATACGCCCGCCTGGTCGGAGTCCACGCCGATGGCCCAGAAGCCTTTTTCGTCGGCAGCGTTGATCACGCCGATGCCGCATGCGCCGGATGCGTGGAAGATGACGTCAGCTTTCTGTTTGAAGAGGGCGAGAGCAGAGGTTTTGCCCGCGGCTACGTCGCCGAAGTTGCCGGTATAGCTTTCAATGACCTTGGCCTTCGGGTTCACGCTCTTTACGCCTGCCACAAATCCCGCCTGGAATTTGCGGATCAGGGGCACGTCCATGCCGCCCACGAAGCCGATCACGTTGGATTTCGTGGTCATGCCGGCCGCGATGCCTACGAGGAAGGAGCCTTCGTTTTCAGCAAATACATTGCTCATGACGTTGGGCAGGTCCACTACGCAGTCGATCGTGCCGAATTTCTTGTCGGGGTTCTTTCCGGCTACTTCCTTGATACCGGCTTCCATCATGAATCCCACGCCGATCGCGAGGTCAGCCTGGGAGACCATGTTGGTCAGGTTGGGGACATAGTCGGCTTCCGCGTTGGATTCCAGCAGCGCGGGTTTCACGCTGAGTTCTGTGCCGGCCTTGGTGAATCCGGCCCAGCCCGAGTCGTTGAAGGACTTGTCGCCGATCTTGCCGATATCCGTTACCATGCCGAAGGAGACCTTCGGGGCTTCGGACGGGGCCGTGGTCGGGGCCTCTGTGGGCGCGGTGGTCGGGGCAACGGTCGTTGCGGACGGTGAAACGGACGCAGTAGGTGCATAGCAGCCTACGAGCATCACAGCCGCCACTACGAAGGCAAGCGCAATGAACAGAACTTTCTTCATGAGTGTCTCTCCTTTCAATAATTAGGGGAATATTTATTTTGGAAATGGAGAACCTTGTTGGCAGACTTCGCCAACACACGCGATTATTTTAGCACTGTGTAAGTTATTAATCAAGTGAACTATTCATATGTGAATAATAAATATCATCCGTTTACTTGAATGTTGCAAAAATGTATAATGACCTTGCAAAACAGGCTTCTCAGGGAGGTTTTTATGCCATGCGGATGTATGATATCATCTATAAAAAGCGTTTCGGCGGCGCCCTCTCAAAGGAGGAAATCGCGTTTTTTGTTTCCGGATACGTATCCGGAGAGATACCGGATTACCAGGCGGGCGCGCTCCTCATGGCCGTCTGCATCCGGGGCATGACTGCCCGGGAAACGGTAGATCTTACGCTCGCCATGGCCCATTCCGGGGATGTGGCGGACCTTTCATCCATCCAGGGTGTGAAGGTGGATAAACACAGCACCGGCGGCGTGGGAGATACCACCACGCTTGTCGTTGCGCCCGTCGTGGCGGCCTGCGGCGGTACCGTGGCCAAAATGAGCGGGCGCGGGCTCGCGCATACGGGCGGCACACTGGATAAGCTGGAGTCCATCCCCGGCCTTCGCGTGGAACGCCCCGTATCGGATCTGATCGAGATCACCAACAGGGTCGGGCTCGCCGTCGTGGGCCAGTCGGGGGACCTCGCGCCCGCGGACAAAAAGCTCTATGCGCTGCGGGATGTCACGGCCACGGTGGACTGCATACCCCTGATCGCCAGCTCCATCATGTCCAAAAAGATCGCGGCCGGCTGTGACGCCATCGTGCTGGATGTCAAGGCGGGCAGCGGCGCCTTCATGCATGACCTGGACAGCGCCTTTGCCCTCGCAAAGCAGATGGTGGATATCGGGGTCCTGGCAGGCCGCTCCGTCATCGCACTGGTGACGGATATGGACCAGCCCCTCGGTTCGGCCGTGGGAAATGCGCTGGAGGTGCTGGAAGCCGTCGGCATCCTCAAAGGTGAGGGTTTGGATACCCCGCTCTGGCAGGTGTGCCAACTGCTGGCGCGATATATGCTCATCGCATCCGGATTCCCCGAGGAAGGTTTAGATGGTAGAATCATGCAATCCATAACCGGCGGCAGCGCGTATGGCAAACTGAAAGCCATGGTGGAGGCCGAGGGCGGCGATCCTTCCGTGCTGGAGGATCCGTCCAGGCTGGTTGGGGTGCGCAGGCAGGTCGCGTTCAGGGCATCCGGAAACGGGTACATCCGATCCATCGAGGCGCAGCGGGTCGGCTGGGCGGCATGCCTGCTGGGCGCAGGCCGCGAGAAGAAGGAGGACGTCGTGGATCACGCCACCGGCCTGGTTTTGAAAAAGCGCGTCGGCGATCAAGTTGCGCCGGGGGATGAACTCGCGACCCTGTATGTCAATGACGACCGAAACCTGGCAGAGGTAACGGCCGTGCTTGAAAAGGCGTTCATTATTTCAGCGGACCAGCCGTCGAAACGGCCCATCGTTTTCGGCATGGTAGATAAAAACGGGATCCACCGTTGGGAATGATCGGGGCTTGATGTATCGAATATCGTTTTGGAGGAAAGTTCAATGAGTGATCAGGAACTGATGGACCAGGCGTATCTGGCCATGGAAAAGGCCTATGTCCCCTACTCGCATTTCCAGGTCGGCGCGGCGCTGCTGTGTAAAGACGGGAAGGTGTTTACCGGGTGCAATATCGAGAATGCCTCCTATGGCGCTACCAACTGCGCCGAGCGGACCGCGGTCTTCAAAGCCGTCTCCGAAGGTGAACGGGAGTTTGAAAAGATCGCAGTCGCCTGCTCGGGGGAGGCCGCGTGGCCCTGCGGCATCTGCCGCCAGGTGCTCATGGAGTTCGCACCGGAGTTGAAAGTCATCATCCGGCAGGGCAAGGACCTTATCTCCTTCCCTCTGCATGAATTGCTGGCCCACGCCTTTACCGCAGGGGACCTTAAGTAACAGAAATATTTGTTTTTTTGAGGTCAAAATGAAGTTACAACTAAACTTAATTGAGAATTCTTTAGATTTTCTAATTAATTCATTAGATTTGTATTCGGTCACTGCATTATACGATAGTCATGATGCTACTAGATGTAATGTAAATGATATGATTAAGCTTAAACTAGCATTTATTGCCCTTGTTCAAGCTGTTGAGCTTTTACTTAAAGAATCTCTTACAATGATAAACCAAAATCTAATTTTTACTGATATCGATTCTTTAAAAGAAGACCGTCTAACGATAGGTTTTCATCAGGCAGTAAACAGAGTTAATGCGATGAATAATGGTTTTTTTGAAGATGAAGAAAACACTTTTCTTAACCAATGCGCAAGAATAAGAAACCAATCAATACATAATCGAATTGATATTACTTCTGAAGAGCTACATATAAAGTTTTGCAAATTGTTTTGTCTATATAAAAAGTATTATGAGCAATTACTCCATACCAAATTGTCCCTTAATAAAGGATACGAGAACCATGCTCGAAATATCGAAAGCTTTGATAATAATTGGACTTTCTATAGAGGTGCTTTTGTAAGGAAAATTCACTTAGAGATATATAAGAAAGAAATTAGAGAAAATGAAAATTTTCAGTATTATATCACTTCTGAAGGAGAAAAATTCACTAGAATAAGATACGGGGATGATAGATTTTATCATCATTACGATGAAGATTTACTGCTCCCTACTTGCCATGATTGCGATGCAAAGCCAGGAGAGTACCATATTACCGGATGTGATATGGAAGTATGCCCAAAATGCAAGACGCAACAAATATCCTGTGGATGCATGGAAAAGATTCAAAACTTGTCAGGTATTACTGTTGATATTGATGGATGGGCTGATTATATCGGCTATGATTGGGATGGTTTTATAAAACGTACATAATAAATACCTTCCAATATCTCGTTGTGGTATTTTGATTTTTCCAAACAATCTTGGCCCATGCCTTTACCGCAGGGGATTTGAAATAAGCGATAAGAAACCGGACCCACGGGTCCGGTTTCTTTTAACGGTAATTGTCTCAACAGGGTTTATTCTTCCACGAATTTCATCAGTTCCGCATTGAATTTCTCTTTTTCGTCGCAGAAAAGGAAATGCCCGCTTTCTTCAAATGGGACCAGCCTGGAATTCGGGATGCTGTCCTTCTGTGCGATGGCCAGGTCGAAAAGGCATACCTGGTCGTGGATGCCATGCAGGATCACGGTCGGCGCGTCGATCGCCTTCAGGTCATAAAATAAACCTTCCTCCCCCAGCCAGGTCTGCGCGATGGCCGCGGTGGCCCACCCCGCCGCCTGCAGCCCCAGTTGGAATACCCAGTCTGTGAAAGGCTGAGTCTTGTATTGGAAAAAGATCATGTTGCCAAATCCCCGCAGCATTTCGGGCCGGTCTTTATATGTCCCTTCGATGATGTTGGTCACCACTTCCCTTGGCTGTCCAAATGGGAAATACAGCCGCTGGATCAGGCTGGGCGCCGCCGCCGCGAAAAGGCCCAGTTTGGCTACCCCGTGCCCTTTATGCCTCGCCATATACCGCACGGCGATAGCGCCCCCCGTGGAGTGGCCACCCAGTGTGATATTCTGAAGCTGCATCGCATCTATCACGCACCGCAGGTCGTCCGCCAGCCGGTTGTAGTCGTACCCGCTCCATGGTCTGTCCGAAAGGCCAAATCCCCGGTAATCGATCCCGATGCACCGGTACCCCATCTTCGGCAGCTGGTCGAACTGGTACTCGAAAAGGTTGTGGTTCCCCGGCCATCCGTGCACAAAGAGGATGGTCTTGTTCCCCGCGGGATTATTTCCTGCAGGATTCAGGTCTTCAACGTATATTTTTACGTTTGGTTCCACACCGATATAAAACCCCATTCGAATGCCCCCGTTTTGGCTTATCAGTACAAGGCTATTCGCAAGGGACTCAGATATGATAAGTATCACATTGGAAAGGGCGATTTATATCTGCCCCCGTTTGAAAAAGCCGTCCCGGTCTCCCGAAGCGGCTTATCTCATTTAATTATTCAATGATCCATTATTCTAGTTCATATCCGTTTGTGCCCAGTGTTTTCAGGTATTCGAGGAATTCGTCCCGCATGTCCTCCCGCCGCAGCGCGAATTCGATATTGGCGCGCAGGAATCCCAGCTTGTCCCCCACGTCATAGCGCACGCCTTCCATCACACGCGCATAGACGTCCCGCCGCTTGAGCAGTTGTCGCAGGGCATCCGTGAGCTGGATCTCCCCGCCCCGCCCGGGTGGCAATGTTTCCAGGAGCTTGAATATCTCCGGCAGGATCACATAGCGCCCGATCACGGCCATGTTGGAGGGCGCGTCGGCCGGGTCCGGCTTTTCCACCATGTCCTTTACCTTGTACACGCCCTTGGGCATTCCCTCCACCCGGATGGCGTCCACCACGCCGTAGCGGTCCGTGTGTTCCATGGGCACGTGGTATACGCCTACTGCGCTCTGCCCCGTCAGGTTGAATACCTCCATCAGCTGTTTCAGGCCCGGCTTTTCCGAGACCACCAGGTCGTCGCCCAGCAATACTGCGAAGGGCTCGTCCCCGATGAACGCCCGCGCGCAGTAGATGGCGTGTCCCAGCCCCCGCGGTTCCTTTTGCCGGATATAGTGGATGTTCACCATGTTGGAGATATCCTGCACCAGCGCCAGCATCTCGTCGTTGTGCTTGGACCGCAGCTCGGCCTCCAGTTCAAAGGACTTGTCGAAATGGTCTTCGATGGCGCGCTTGCTCCGTCCCGTCACGATCAGGATATCCTCGATCCCTGAGTCGATGGCCTCTTCAACGATGTATTGTATGGTGGGCTTGTCCACGATGGGCAGCATTTCCTTCGGCTGGGCCTTTGTCGCCGGCAGGAACCGTGTTCCCAGTCCTGCGGCGGGGATGATGGCTTTCCTCACCTTCATGGGTAGACCTCCTGAAAATTGGATGCTTATATGCCCGGATCATAATCAGTATACACGTTCAGCCTCGTTTATTCCATATGGTTTTCATCTTGGCAGCTGCATCATTCCACCCAGTTCCTTAGCGCCATGGCCACGTCAGCCTCCTCCACGCCAAAGAACCGTTCGCGCATCAGGCACATCGTCTGGGGCACATGACCGCCCCGCTCGTATACGGTGGAGGTGATCTCCCGCAGCGCCCCGTCATCCCCGCCGTAGCGGCAGGTGAGGTATGCGCTGAGGTTGATATCCTCCCAGTTTGCCGTTTCCAGGAAGCCGCGCACCACGGGGGGCAGCCCCCTGCACCATACGGGCGTGCCCAGTATGACCCGGTCGTAGCCGTCAAAGCCGGGGGTGGATTCGGGCGTTTCGCTCTTTTTCAGGAAGGACTGAGGCCATCCCGCCAGGCGGGTGAGTATTTTGGGCCGCCGCTTTTCCCCCTTCAGCTCAAATAGCGTGCAGTCCCCCAGTTTCCCGGCGATCATTTCAGCCGCTTCCCGGGTGTGGCCCGAGAGGGAATAATAGACGATCAGCGTGCGCATGGATAGCCTCCATGAAAAGAAAGCCTGCAAACAGGCCTTCCCTGTGAATATGCTAGTCGGCCAGGTTCAGGCCTTCAAATATGTCATACAGCGGCTTCCCTTCCGTTCCTTCGATGCTGGCCCCGTTGTCGGTCACCCTGACCCAGCCTTTCATGTCGGGATTGGATGCGCCGATGAGTTCCAGCCACTGTTTCATGTCCGTCCTGCCGAGTTTCACCTTGTCACCGTTTTTGAATGCAATATCGGCCGGCAGTGCGTCCTGCGGATCCTTGCGTGCCAAAAGGTCTGTGAGCAGGGTGGCTTCGGTATCGAGGGGGATGTAGTCCGGCGCCTGCTCCTCCAGTGAGCCTTCCGCATTCAGCTTGTATACGGCGTCGTAAATGGATGTCTCCACAAATTGCTGCACCTTCCTGCCCTTTACCGTGCCGTCGCCCTCCACTTTCATGCTGGCCGGATCCATCGGTATATCCCCGAGCTCCCGCACGACCTTGTCTTCGTAACTGTACCAGTAGGTCTCCGGGTCGCTGCTCGGTCCGGGCGTGAAAACGAATACCTCTGGCTTTCCGTCGCCGTTTACCAGGTTGGCCAGGTAAATATCCCCTGTCAGGAAATCCGAGGATGTGTCCGTTATATCGTCGTCGCCGATTTTCAGCGTGTATTCGAGGCTTCCGCTCTTTGTTTTCAGTTCGATCTTCTCTTTGTTGCCGTCCCCGTCCATATCATAGCTGTCGCCCGATTTTATTTTGAGGATGCCCGTGAAAGGTTCCGCAGCAGCAGATGCCGGGGGCGATGTTTCAGGTGCTGTAGGTACGGTGCTGGGGGTCGGCGTGGGAGGCGGGGGATCGATTTTCACTGTAAAACAGCCGGTGAGCATCACTGCGAGCAGTATGGTAATGGACAATGCCATGAGTCTTTTCAATTTACTGTCGTCACCTCCGGGGGTCACTTGGGCATTTGAACGAATTGTTTTATCCAGCATAACACATGGGATTATTTTTTCAATATATACGGCTCCTTTTGTATGATTTTAACTTCGATTGTGGATATCAAAAAGCTTTGAAAACCGTATTGACAAAGCCATACTATGATGATAGTCTGTAATTGTACTATAGCTATAGTCTGGAGAGTGCGTCATGGAACAGATCAAATTGTATGACAGTGAATTGAAGGTCATGGAGTTGCTTTGGAGCGAGCCCGGTATCACAGCCAAGGCGCTTTCCCTCCTGGCCGCCGGAAAGATCGGCTGGAACAAAAATACCACCTATACCATCATCACCAAGCTGGTGGAGAAAGGCGTCATCCGGCGTGTGGAGCCCGGTTTTGTCTGCCAGCCTCTCGTAACGCGGGAACAGGTCCAGGGTGCGCAGGCACGCGAACTCGTGGATAAGCTTTTTGACGGGTCCGCCCGTTCCCTTTTTTCCTCCTTCCTCACCGGGAAAAAGCTCTCCCGTACCGAGGCCGACGAGCTGCACAGGCTGATCGACACGTATTCCGAAAAAGGTGAGTGACATGTCCGACCTTCTCAATACGGCGTTCTATTACGTTTTGAATATGGGCATATCCGCCGCCGTGGTCATCCTGCTGGTCCTTCTGGTCCGCAGGGTCAGGGCCATCCCGCGCACGCTCATCTATGCGTTCTGGTCGGTCGCCTTCCTGAGGCTGCTCCTTCCCTTTTCCCTCCCCAGCCCCTTCAGCCTCTTCAATTTCACCGGCGGGCTGATCAAAAGAGTGGTCTGCATGGATGCCGCCGTCCCCACAGGTCCCGCAGCAGGCGGCGCATCGCTCCATCTGACCATGACCAATTCCATCGGTGCGGCTGTGGATTATTCCCCCGTCACGTACCGAACGCCGGCGGTGCGGGATTTTTTTGCCGTCGCCTCCGATATCTGGCTCATCGGCGCGCTGGTCTGCCTCCTGACCGCGGTGGTCCTGTATGCCTTCACCCGCGTTGAGCTGCGCAAGGCCGTGCATATAGAGGGCAATACCTTTGCCTCGGATATGGTGGGTTCGCCCATGCTGGTGGGCGTCTTCCGGCCCAGGGTGATCGTCCCGGCGGGGTTTGACGTCCGTTCGGAGCAGGGTCGCTTCGTACTTGCCCATGAAGCTGTGCACCGGAAACGGCTGGATAACCTCTGGCGCGTGCTTGCCATCGCCGTGGTGTGTTTCCACTGGTTCAATCCGTTTGCCTGGCTGTTATTGAAATGCTTTTTCACGGATATGGAGCTTTCCTGTGATGAGCGGGTCGTGAAGCGGTTCGCCCTGGATGAGCGCAAGCGTTATGCGCAGGCGCTGGTCGGTTTCGCGGAAGGCAGGCGGTTTCTGATGTCCACCTCCTTCGGCCGCTCCGCAGTGAAGGTCCGCGTGATGAATGTGTTGAACTATAAGCGGCTCACCACCGTCGGCGCCATCGTTTCCCTCCTGTTCCTCATCGCGCTGGCCGTGCTTTTCATCACCAATCCGCAGAGATGAAGGGAGACTCGGTTTAATGCATAAAAGGCACTGGTTCCACTGCTTCACCGTGTTTGCGGCATTGCTCGCCCTCACCGCCTGCGGCTTTCGTAACGTCCCCGAAGATATTCCCTCTGTAATATCCGCTCCGCTAGAAGCTTCACTGCCTCCTATAGAATTGCCTTCGTTGACGCCTTCCGTTACGCCTGCGTCGGACCTGCCCGGGGATATCCGGCTGGAGCTTTTTCTCGGAGGCAGGCAGGTGCAATCCGTTTCGGCCGCAGACCCGCAGCAGAAACAGGTCGTGATGGATGCTGTTTTGGATTCTATGCTCCGCTCCGCGGCCTGGCCTGCCGTCAACACAGACAACATAAAGGATCGGCTCTGCATATCCATCGGTTCCGGTTCGGAAGATGCAATGGAATACACCGTTTTTGATTTGGACGGCAGGCATTGCATGCAGAAGGGCAACGGTATGTATACCTACCTCAGTGATAAAGCGTATCAGCCGCTGTTCGATCTCGCGATGGGCTGTCGGCTGCCGTACGTTATGACGGTTACATCGGGGAAAAACAGCATCCTTGCTGCAGGCTTTACGGTATGGACAAAGCGGAAAGAGGATATTCAGCATGGCACAGAGATGGCGCGCCTGAAGCCGCAGGATGTGGCTGGCCATATTCCATACCTCGAACTGGATCCGGAGCGGGACTCGGCCACGCCCTTCACCCCGTATGTCGGCGGTAAAGAGGTGTACGGCGCGTATGCGCTCTATGATGATAAATTGAAAGAGCTGACTTACTTCCCTGCTTCGGGTCTGAAACCTCAGACATATCTGTTCAAGGGTGCCAGCCCGGGCAAATACATCGTAGAACTGGATCTCGAATTGCTTGAAGGGGATATGACGGCGGGCCGGCAGTACTTTTTCGGCGTGGTCATCCCCTGATTCCTGCTGGTACAAAATGAATAAAGGAGTGTTCATCATGGAAAAGAGGTGTCGGAAATATTACCTCCTCTCCCTTGCTGTCCTCATTGCCGTTTCCGCGTATCCGCTTGTAATGGGTTTTCAGATGGTCGTTATATACCTCTCCAGCGGCATCCTCCGGCCCGGCGAATATGCCAAAGGGGTGATCCCCTATGTCTCCATCTGCCTGTCGCTGATCTGCGTGGCAGCCTTCCACCCCTTGCTCAGGCGGCTGAAACGGTTCCAGCTGCCCGTAACCGTTATTATCGCACTCGGCCTGTTTATCGGGATCGAGCTGGCTTTCGAAAGCATGAAGGTGGATACGCAGGGCATCGTATCCCTGAAAAGCGGGCAGCAGGCGGATACCATCGACGTCTGGCAGTCCTATTTATGCTACGCCTCTCCCGACGCCATAAAAGCGCAGCGCGTCCGCATCCAGGAGGCGCAGTCCGCCCTCGGTGGGTTTGATTACGTCTCCGCCAATGCCCCGTACAAGATCCATTATTTCCTCGTTTCCTTCGTCATCATCCTGCTCGTCGTCGGCATCCTGCATGGCTTTGGCAAAAGGGCCCGGGGCAAGGTTTCTCCCGGCTGGGATGCCCTGGTGCTCCAGCTTCTTTCCGTCGCCGTACTGGTGGGTCTGTGCATCTTTGCCACGGTCACGGCCTTTTTCCGCGATACGTCCCCCATCCTGCAGCCCGTCCCGGCGGTTCTCACCAGCCTGTTCTTCGTGGTCCTGGGTGTGAGCGCGGGCGTTTTCGCCGGGAGCTTCCTTCTGAAGAAGAGAAATGTAATATCCGTCCTGATCCCTGCCCTGGTCTCTGCTGCGGTTTGCGCCCTGATGTACGTCGGGGAATATATTTTAATGGGTGGTACGTTCTACCGTTTCGGTTCGTCCTGGTTTTTCGCAGGTCTCCCCGCCCTCGTGCTCGCACCCGTAGATATTGCGCTCATCCTCCTGTCGGGTATGGTGATGGCGTTGATATTCGCCCTGGTCCGTAAAGGCAGGGGGGTGGTAAACTCCCCTCCACGATATGATTAGGAGCCAGCTGAAAACCGGTGCAATAGAAAAACGCCGTGGTTACGGCGTTTTTATCATGTATTGACCGCGACCGTGCGGGCGCTTACTTGCCTGTCAAATTATTTTCAAGTCAATACGATGAATGCAGTATGGTATGTGTCAGCCTTTGTCGTCAAAATCCGACATCGTGCATTTGCCCTTGAAGATGGCGCCTTGTTCCGCCACAAAGCTGCCCACCTGCACATCCCCTTGCAGGGAGGAGCCGCTGAACATCCGCAGTGTGCCTTTTGCGATGACGTTGCCGATGACCCGGCCATAGATCTGTACCTCGTGGCCGCTGATATTGCCCTCGATGCTGCCAGTTTTCCCGACAAAGATATCCCCATCCACGGTCACGTTGCCCTTGATGGCTCCATCGAGATTGAAGGTTCCTTTGGATTCGATATCTCCGGTTATCTTGGTATCCGCGCTGAGCAGGACGTCGATCTTTTCCGGCCTTACGATCACTTCTTTCGCCATGTTTGCACCCCCATCGTATATTTGTACGCATATTATAGCACTGACAGATGTAAATTGCCATAATTTGCGGAATAATAATGCATGCCACTTTATACCTGCACCGCCTCCAAAATCGCATACCGTCGCATACGCAGGCATACCCGTTCATACCTGTGTATTGTGTGTGTGAAGCATTTTCGAAAGCGAAAGCGCTTAAAGACAAGTATAGTGACGCATACGCAGGCATACCCGCCCATACGTGTGAGCAGGTTAGTTATACCGCTTTTGAAACGTGGAAGCAGGTCGAAAAGCATACTGGCGCATACTCTGGCATACCCGTTTATACCTGTGCATTACGTCAACAAGGTGCTTTCCAAAGCGAAAGCGGTGAATTTGCATATAAAATGACGCATACCGTCGCATACGCAGGCATACCCGTCCATACGTGTGAATAGGGTAGTTGTACCACTTTCGAAACGTGAAAGCAGACCGAAAGCATACCGGCGCATACTCTGGCATACCCGTATATACCTATGTACGGTGTTAATAAAACGCTTTCACGTGTGAAAGTGCTGTTTAAAGCCCGTTTACGGTCATTTTTCAGGGCTGTGCCGCCGTCCTGCTTGTGCTAAGATAGGTTGGTGGTCTCCGGCCCTTGCCGGGGAAAAAGGAATTGCCGGAGGGATGCATGAAGCAGAAGGCATTGGCGTATACCGCTGCCCTCGTCAGCGTGGTCGTATGGGGGTTCTCTTTTATCGGGATGAAGTGGGTCATGCGGGATTTTCCCCCCATGACCATGACGTGCATCCGTTATTTCATCGCGGCGGGCATCATGATGCCCGCGCTCGCCATTGTGCGCCCCGGCTTGAAGCTTCGTCCCGGCTTTTCCAAGCCCGTCGTCATATCCGGGCTTCTTCTGGGCCTTTTTTCCGCTTTGGAGTCCCAGGGCGTCAAATACACCACCTCCTCCGTCGCCTCGCTCATCTTTGCGGCAGTCCCCATGATACTGCTTTTTGCCGAATTGATCTTTGATAAAAAGAAGCCCACCATCTACGAGGTGCTGGGCGTGGGGGCCTCGGGAGCGGGCGTGTGTTTGCTCATTATCTTCAGCAGCGGGGAGCAGGCCGATGCCACCAACCCCGCCCTTGGCAATATGCTCATCGTGGCTTCGTGCATCGCCTGGGTGGTCTACACGCTGTTGTCCAAAAAAGCCCTCCGCGAGCATTCCGCCCTGTATGTCACGTCCTGGCACATGCTCTGGGGCGCCATAGCCATCGTCCCCTTCTCCCTTGCGGAGATCCCCCAGTGGCATGAAGTCCCCCTGCTGACCTGGGGTGTTCTCATCGCCATGGTCGTTTTCTGCAATGTCATCGGGTACTTTGCATACAATTACGCCCTGCACCGCCTGGGCAGCGTCACGCTGAATACCGTGATCAATTTCCAGCCCTTTGTCACCATTATCGCCAGTTTCTTCATCCTCTCCGAGATGCTCACGCCCGTCCAGTTTGTAGGCGGTGCCGTGGTGATCGTGGGCATTGTCATCATCACCGTCCCCTTCAAAAAGATCCTCCTGCGCATGCGTGTCTCCCGACGCAAGGCCCTGCCCAGTGAGGCCTCCCGCCCCATACAATAGCAGACTGGTAACCTGTCTTGAAACGGGCGCAGCAGGCTCTGGCTTGTTGGGTGCGCCATGGAAAGGGTCTTGGTTCATTGTGGGCAAATGGCACGTTTCCGGATTTTCGCCTGCCAAATTGTCCATCCTAATAGGCGGGGTTACCTTTTCTTTCACCAGGTGTTATAATTTCCCCGTATTCTTTCCCCGGAGGTTAAGCATGAAGCGATTTCATCCACACGATAGGCGCATGGTAAAGCCTTTTGCGCTGGTTACAGTGATAATAATGGTACTGGCCCTCTGCCAGGCCCCTGTATATGCACTGGGCGGCGATCTGTCCTCGCTGGAAAGCATCGTTGCCGTGGGGCAGGATGGCCGTCTGGCGGTGACTGAGTTTGCGAACGTTCCCGCTCCTGGGGCATCGATTGACTTTTTCGTGCCTTCCCTCAATTACAGCGCGCAGTCCAGGGCCCCCACCGGGAAGGAGCCCATTCAGGGCGCCGTCACCATCCAGAGAGCCGCCTCGGGATCCGATGAGCGGGAGACGGTCTACACGCTCTCGTCGAAGCCCGGGCAGGATACCTATACCGTAACCACCGATAAAGACGGTTCATACGTCAGCCTCTACCCCTCTGCGCAGGCGGCCAGGGAGGATGCCTATATCCTCACCTATCTCCGCGATGGCGCCGTTACCCGGTACCAGGATGTTGCCGAGTTGGACCTCGTGCTGGCCAATAGCGGCGAGTATGGCGCCATTTCCACCGGGACGGTCTATATCATGTTTCCCAATGCGGTCAATTTCTCCGAATTGAATGTATTTGTACACGGTGCCCGCAGGTGGGAGTATGGTGCGGGAAAGGAAAATAATCTCCTGGGCATCACCTGCTACGGCGTGGATGCCGGGGGCATCCTGGAGGTCCGCATTCTCATGCCCGTTTCCTATGTGCCTTCATGTTCGAATACGGTCCAGGCCAACGCCCGCCAGGCCGTCTTGGATCAGGAAAACCTGTTTGGTGACCTGCCCATGCAGCCCGATCCACTGCAGGCATGGAAAACACCGCTTATTGTCTTTGGCATATGGCTGTTTCTCGTTATCGCTCTGCTTGTCATATACAGGTTCGCCTTTTTCTCAGGGAAGGCTGGCGAGGTAACGGCGCCTCCCTCTGAATTGCCGCCCGCACTGGCTTCCCGCCTGCTCTCGCCCATGGGCATGGACCCCTGCGTGCTGCTCTCGGTCTTCCTGCACCTTGTGCGCCAGGGTATTCTGTCTCTGGCCTTTGTGGAAAATGAAAAGGGCAAAAAGGCCTTCCGATTCTCCCCCACCGGGAAGACATCCATTTTCGCCATGAAGCATGAGAAAGCGCTGCTGGATTGGATATCGGCGGATGTGGGGTATGATGGCGTCACCGATCTGGAGCTGAAAAGCGCCGGTATCCGCCGGCCCGGCAGGTATTACCGCGCCTCGTCCGACGTGCTCCTCCATGCCATCAATGACGCCACCGACTGTGGACTGCTGCGCGATACGCCCGCGTGGTACCGTTTGCTCTGGGTCGTCCTCGCCCTCGGTTTGGCCGTCGGGTCCATCGTTTTCCTGTTCCTCGGGCATTTGGAGCCCCTCATCCTGCTCCTGCCCGCAGCGTTCACGCTCGTGTTCAGGCTGTACACACGCAAGGTGCCTTCCGAAAGGTCCCTGCAGGAATCCGCCAGGTGGCGCGCCTATGCCGCAGGACTCGCGTCTTATGCCGTCCCTATCGATGGGGAACTGGATTCGGTGGAAAACGGTTTTGTCTATTCCGTCGCGCTGGGCGCTTCCGATGGACATACCAGAAAGCTGGAGGAGCTGCGGCTCCCGCAGATGCAGGATTCCCCCGTGCTCGCCCCGTTTATGGCCGATGGGAAGTTTTCCGCGCGGCTCTATAAACGGCTTCTCTCTTCTTTCAGGTCAGCAGCGTTTTTCTCGGCCGCCTTTCGTTCCAGCCTCATCCGTTCGGCCCGCAAGGAGACCTATGCCACGCGGATCAAGAAGAAATGAGCATGCCCGGTCAAAGCGGCTGTAAAGCCGCTTTTTTATTTCCGGAAATGGATCCAATAGCACATTTATTCCAATATGATGTTGACATTTACATTTATTTAAGTACAATGTACTTATAAGTACGCTGTACCTATTTAATGGGGGTTTGTGCATGCAGTATGCCAAAGAGGATATCCGCAACCAAATACTTTCTGCAGCCCGTGAGGAGTTTCTCCGGCATGGCTTTGAAAAAGCGTCCATCCGCCATATCACCGCCGCGGCGCATACGTCCAAGAGTAATCTGTATAATTATTTTCAGGACAAGGATGCGCTTTTTGCAGCCGTCCTCTCCCCCACCCTGCAGGCCATCCGCAATGGGCTGGCGCTCGCCGCTTCAAGTAACGCCGGTACCGGCGTGGGGTCCTATACCGTGGATGCGCAGATGCGCAATATGCGCGTCGTCATGGAGTTCATAGCCGCCAACACGGACGATATCCGGCTTCTCCTCTTCCATGCATCGGGTTCCTCCCTCGCAGGGTTCAAGGACGATGTGATCGAACGTTTTGCGGATGTGCTCCTGGACTGGCTGCGGCAGGCCATGCCCGGTAAACCCGTTTCCCGGCTCTTTGTCCGGTGCGTCGCGGGCTTTTATATCCTGATCATCGAACAGATGATCCGGGCCGGAGTCAACCGGGAGCAGGCGGAAATGCACATGGCGGAGTTCCTGCGCTTCATCTACAGCGGCTGGGCCGGTATGATGCACAATTGATCTTATTAAGTTAACCATATTTATTCTGGAGGTTTACATTTATGAAAACGCCTGGAGAAGGGCCCGATTACGGCAACTGGGTATCGCAAAAACTGATCATCCGGATGCTGGTCCTGTTTATAGTCTTCGCTGCCCTTGCGGTCATCCTCTTCCTGTTCGCCGCTTCCTGGGGGGCCGCCGCAGTCGTGCTGGAAGTGCTGTGCATCGTGCTGGCTCTGTTTTTCCTCATTGCCACCGGCTATTTCATCCGTGCCCGCCGCCTTTTCTCCTATACAGGCGGAAAGGTCATGCAAAAGGTTTTGGATCTGGTGCTTGCGCGTATCGAATGGGACGGCGTCGGCCGGGCCGTGGATATCGGCTGCGGCAGCGGCGCCCTCGCCATCGGACTCGCCAAAATATATCCGCAGGCCCGTATCGCGGGCACGGATTATTGGGGCGGCGCATGGGGGTATCTGCAAAAGCAATGCGAATCCAACGCCGCGATGGAAGGGGTATCCGGCCGCATGGAATTCCGGCAGGCCAGTGCCTCCGCCCTCCCCTGGCCCGACGGTGCGTTTGATCTGGCTGTGAGCAACCTCGTGTTCCATGAGGTGAAAGACGCTCCCGACAAGCGGGATGTCGTATTGGAAGCGCTGCGTGTGGTGAAAAAAGGCGGCAGGTTCGTCTTCCAGGACTTGTTCCTGCTCGAGTCCTGCTTTGGGAAGATGGATGGCTTTGTGGCATTCCTCAAGTCCTCCGGCATACAGGAAGTGGCGTTTGTGGAGACCGGTAAATCTGCGTTCATCCCGGGGGCATTGAAACTGCCCTTCATGGTGGGCACGCTCGGCTTGTTGTACGGAGTCAAATAGTGCATACAACGGAATTCTTTAATAGTCATGGATACAAAAGAGCAGCCTCTCCCGGGGCTGCTTTCGCTGTCTTTTTATGTTCAGTGAAGATAATGCGTTAACGCTTCTTTTCACGGAAATACCGTATATAGTCCAGGCAGTATTCATCCTCTCCCGAAAGCGCCAGCGCCGCCAGCAGCGTCTCTTTCATCAGCATGTCGGTGATGTCCAATATCGCCGCGTCCAGCCCCGCACAGATGGCAGCCGAAAGGAATGTCCGGTTGACCAGCTTGCGTTCGGGCAGGCCGTAGGAGATATTTGATATCCCGCCGATGACGTGCACGCCGGGAAATTGTTCCTTCATCAGGCGGATGGTTTCCAGCGTGGCCTTTGCGCTTGTGCCTTCGGTGGACGCAGCCATCACCAGCGGGTCCAGGTAGATCTTTTCCTGCGTCATGCCTGCCTGTGTCAGCCGGTCCAATAGCTTTTCCGCAAGGGTCATGCGTTCCTGGGCCGTATGTGGGATGTGTCCCTCCTCGATGGGCAGCGCCACGATGCCGGCGCTGAAACGTATCGCCAGCGGGACCATGCTGTTGAACCGCTTTTCTTCCAGTGTGATGGAGTTCAGGATCGCATCGTGCACGGCGTCAGCAGCCAGCGCGCGTTCGATGGCGGGCGGATTGGTGGAGTCCACCATGATCCTGGCCTTTAACTGGGATTGGATGGTCGTGATCAGCCATTCCAGCGCGTCGCCTTCCTCCTCCAGGAATACGCCTGCGTTGATGTCCAGGCAGTCCGCCCCGCACTCCAATTGAAGCCTGGCGGCCTCCAGGATGGACGCTGCGTCCCTGTCCCGCACCGCTTTTTGAATGGCGGGGATCGAACTGTTCAGTTTTTCACCTGCGATCAGCATGACTCCATCCTCCTCAGTTCCGCCACGATCCCGGCCATGAGCTTCGCCCGTCCAAATGGCGTGATCAGGTAATACCCGTCCACATGGGGCCGTATCCTTCTCGCCGTTTCCAGCAGGATCGCCTTGCCTTCCGCTTCGGCGCAGTCCGCCTCTTTGTTTTCAAATCGCTGAATGATTTCATCCGGGATATAGATGCCCGGCACCTCGTTTCGCAGGAATACCGCGTTCTTGTGGCACACCACCGGCAGCAGCCCTGCCAGTATTTTGGCTTTCAGCCGGCTGCGGGCCGTTTTCAGCGCTTCCTCCGCTTTCTCGCAGTATGCCGGCTGCGTCAGGAAAAAGGTAATGCCTTTGCTGGCCTTCCGTTCCGCGCGCCTGAGTTCGGTTTCCAGGTTGTCTGCGTTTATGTTGAGCGCCGCGCCCACGGCCAGCGGCTCCTCTTCAAATTCAAAGCGGTTCAGCTCGGTGATATATTCCGCCAGCATGAAGGAGTTGTGGTTGTATACGGCCTTGACCTCGGACCGTTCTGCGTCGGGGATGGGGTCCCCCGTTACGACCAGCACGTTGCGGATCCCTTCGATATGCGCCCCCAGCAGCAGCGCCTTGATGGCGTTGATGTTGCGGTCCCTGCATGCGATGTGCGGCATGGTCTCTATGCCGGTCTCCCGTTTGATCTTGGCCGCCAGCACCGTGCTGTCCGCGCGCGCCCGGGCAAGCGGGCAGTCCGCCAGGGTGATGATGTCGGCGCCTGCGTTTTGTATCATCTTGACGTCGCTGATGATTTTCTCCGCGTTGGCTTTGCGCGGCGGGTCAAATTCCACCGCCAGCACCATTTCCCCGGCATTCAGTTTGTCCTGAAATGTGTTGGGGCTCGTATGGCGCTGCGCAGGGGTGTGGACGGCAATACGGACGGATTCGGACGGGAGGCGGTTATTTATAGCCCTCCCCGTCTCCAGGATATGCTGGGGCGTGGTGCCGCAGCAGCCGCCTATGATAGTTACGCCCAGCGATGCGATATCCCCCATGCACCGTGCAAAATATTCCACATTGTTGATATAGCGCGTCCCGTCTTCGTTCACGGCCGGGTACCCCGCGTTGGGCATCACTGCAAATGGTTTCCCCGGCAGCCCCATCTCCCGCACCTGGTTGTACAGGTGCCGCGGCCCCGATGCGCAGTTGAAACCGCATGCATCGATATCGGCGCATTCCAGCGCGCTTTGGATGAGGGACCTGCCCGATGCGCCTTTCAGGGAAAATCCGTCGGGCGTTACCGCAAATTGCGCCAGGATGAAAGCGTCCGGCCGTTGCTTCTTGATATGGTCAGCCAGCGTGGGGATGTATTCAAACGTGCCGAATGTCTCAAAGATGAAATTCTCTGCGCCGCACTCCAGGAATATATCGGCGATGCGGATGTATTCGGTTGTCGCGTCGCAGCCTTCCGCCCGGGGTATCGGGCCGATATCCGCCATCACGTCGGCGTCATAAGGGCGTGCCGTTTCGGTGGCGATGGCAAACGACCGGCACAGGATCTCCCTGACGTGGCGGAATTCCGTATTCAGCGCAGCCGTGTTGGCGCCAAAGGAATTGGTCCGTATCAGGCGCGCGCCTGCCTTCAGGTATTCCTCGTGGATGCTTTTGATGAGGTCGGGGTCGGACAGGTTGGCAAATTCACAGTTCTTTGCGTTCCTGCCGCTGATCCCTGCGTAATAGGTCCCCATCGCCCCGTCAGCCAGTACCACGCGGTTTTTATAGAAATAGTCCTTGTTCATTCCTTCTCCTGTCTTTTGTGTAAGGTATCATGCTATGCCGGTATTATTCGTTACCGGGCTCAGCCCCTCGGCTGGAGCATCGCGCCGGTCTCAACTTCGTCTTCTGCGTCCCCGAACGCATCATCGTACGCATCATACGCCGGGACGTCGGCTGCATTGTCGCTCTGGCTCGATGCCGGGCTGGTGAGCGCTTCGATCGTTTGTACATATTTCTTGAAGTATTTGAAGATGCCTTCCTCGCAAGTCTGGATGTAGTCACCCGGGATGGACACATCGTTCAGGATCCGCCGGAAATCATATGCCCCCCGGACCGCCCACGGTTCCAGGATGCCCGCTTTGATGGCTTGCTGGGGGCAAAACATGATGCACCGCATGCACATCGTGCACTTCCAGCCAAACCGGATCTTCCCCTTTTCCAGCCGGATGTTGTCCGTCTTGCACTCCCGCACGCATTTCCCGCACTGGTTGCACTTTCTGTCCGCCCGCTGCAGCCTCCCGTTCAGGGCGGCTCCCATCCACTGGATCCGGAAAAGCAGGGATACCAGAATCGTGAGCGGGTTGAAGTGCGGCCTGTTCTCGATTTCCCGGGCGATATCGGCGGCCATCTTGCGCGCCAGCCTTTGTGAGAGCATGTAGATCTGCTTCACCACTTCATCCCTGTAGCGGAACATCACATTGTAAGGCATCAGGAAATGCCTCTCATAGTTGAGGTCGTATCCTCTCTTTTTCAGTTTGGAATGGATGTACCACGAGGATGAATGGTTTAGCGGGAAGGGTTCACCCGCCGTTTTGAATACGAATACGGGCTTTCCTTCGGTCTTTGGCATCATTTTGATGAACGTGGCCACCGTGCTGGGTACATTGAACGCATAGATCGGGTAGCCGATCCCTACCGTGTCATAGCCGGATATCTCGGGGATCTTGCCGTTTCGCACACAGTCTTCTATCCTGTGGCAATCCGCCTGAATGCCCTCGAAATTCAATGCGTCCGTCAGCATCCCCTGTACCCGTTCCGTGTTGCCAGTACCCGAAAAACAAAAAATGATTGCGCGTTTCATAGACCCGTGCCCCCCCCGAAATAATAAGCAAAAATAAATAAATGCATTATTATTATAATACCAGATGTACAGTAAATTGCCTATCCATTTCCAATGAGCGGTTCATACATCTTAGCAGGATGTCCGGGGTATCAGGAAAGTGCGTTTTGAATCGAAGCTGGCGGTCTCAAAATCATAGTAGTGATCCAGCGCGTTATATGATCTGTCCATTCTGGCGGCGTGTACGTCAGAATGGACGCCTTGCGCTTGTGCGTGCGGTGAGCATACACAAGCGTAGTGCCCGGAATAAATCCGCAGATTTATTCCGTTAATATCAACGAAGAGCGTAGCACTTCGTTGATAATAAAGAGCACCCCGGTTGCCCGGGGTGCTCCTTATTTTCCGCTTCCGGATTGTTTTTTACTTGGTCAGTGTGCAGTTCCAGAAGTAGATGTTGCCCAGCGGGGAGAAGCAGATGCCGTCCACATAGGGTTTCAGCATGAAGTTGTTGGTGTAGTAGTAGATCGGGGCGACCGGCATGTCGGCGATGGCTGTCTGCTCTGCCACATGGAAAGCCGCCATACGGACTGCCTGATCGGTGGAGTTCGCAGCTTCGATCATCTTGGCTTCAAAGGTCTCGTTGCTCCAGCCGGTGTGGTTGTTGCCGCTGTCCTTCTTGAACAGATCCAGCATGTTGCTCGGATCGGCCCAGTCCATGATCCAGCCGTCACGCGCCACCTGGTGCTCCAGCTTCATCCTGTAGCTGTTGAATACCGAGCCTTCTACCGGGTTCAGGGCGGCGTTGATGCCCAGTTTTTCTTTCCACATGTTGGTGATGGCTTCGGCGATGTTCTTGTGTCCCTGGCTGTTGCTGTTGTAGGACACTTCGATCTTCGGCAGGCCTTTTCCGTCTTTGTATCCGGCGTCGGCCAGCAGCTGTTTGGCCTGGGCCACAGCTTTTTCATAATCGGCTTCGAGCATGTTGCCGGCTACTTCGCGGAATGTCTTTTCGCCAGCATCCATGATCCCTTCGGGTACGATGCCGTATGCGGGGATCTGGTTCTGCTTGGTCACGGTGGTGACGATGTATTTCTTGTCGATCGCGAGGGCCAGAGCCTGTCTGACTTTCGCATTGTCAAGGGGCTTTTTCTTCACGTTGAAGTCATAGTAGTAAAGCCCGAGCAGCGGGGTGGAGATGTAGTCGGGGGATTTCAGCGCGGTTTCCATCTCGCCCAGCGGGATATTGTTTGTGAAGCAGATTTCATCTGTCTGGTAGGCAGCATAAGCGGCGATTTCATCCTTCAGAAGTTTGAAGTCGATGATTTCCATCTTGGTGCTGTCTTTGTCCCAGTACTTGTCGTTCTTCTTGAGCTGGATCAGTTCGTTGGGTTTGCGCTCGGACATCACGTAACGGCCGTTGCAGATGTAGGTGTCGGGGGTCTGGGTCCATTTGTCGCCGTTGGCTGTGATGGTATCTTCGCGTACCGGCACCATGCAGGGGAATGCGAGGATATAATCGAAATATCCGCAGGGGGACGCGAGTTCGAATGTCAGGGTCTTGTCGTCGGTCGCTTTGATGGCGATTCCATCCTGGATGGTTTTGAGGTCATAGGTCGCTTTGTCGTCTATGGCCTTCTGTACCGCATTGTACGCGTCCATGCCGCCCTTGAAGTAGGCGATCATGGTGGAGCCGTATGCTGTAGCAAGGCTGGCATCTGCATGCCGTTTCCATGCAAACTCATAGTCCTTCGCTGTCAAGGGTTTGCCGTCGTTCCAGACGAGACCGTCCCTGAGCGTTACGGTTGCCTTTAATCCATCCCATTTGATGTCAGTGGCGTTGCCCAGTACGGGTTTGGCACCGGGTACCGTTACATCCCAGCGCATCAGGCCTTCGAACATATGGGCGATGAGCGTTGCTTCATGTACCCATGCGCTCTTGGCAGGATCGATGGATTCGGGTTCGGTAGCTGCAAATACTGCCATCTCTGTCGGCGCAGCGGGTGCAGCGGTGGCTGTTGGCGTGGCGGTCGGCGCAGTCGTAGCCGTGGGTGCCGGCGCTTGCGTGCAGGCAGCGAGGATTCCGATCAGCGCTACTGCCAGGATGATAGCCAGTAGTTTCTTCATAGTCTCTCCTCCTTATTTTGTATAGGCTTTGGTTATTTTTTATCACAGACTGCTTTGTCTGCGAAACTGAAATCAGAAATAAATATACAGCTATGAATATTCTACATAATTTAGTGATGATATGCAACTGTCTGATTATCACAAATGCATAATCAGACAGCCCATATTGCAGGGGTAATATTTGGCAATTCTCAAAAGGGTAATGTGGTATCTTTATACCACGAAAACTGCTTTTTAACCTGGAAAATGGCATGCCGCAAAATGGCCGGGCTCCAGTTCCCGCAGTTCCGGGCACTGGTCCTTGCATATTTGCGCTGCCTTGTAGCACCGGGATGCGAACCGGCAACCATTCGGCGGGTTGATGGGGCTTGGTACGTCTCCCTGCAGGATGATCCGTTTTTTGGCCATGCTCACTTCCGGATCCGGTACCGGGATGGCGGAAAGCAGAGCCTGGGTGTAGGGGTGCATCGGCTTTTTATGAAGGCCCGTGCTTGTATACAGCTCTACAAGTTTCCCCAGGTACATCACGCCGATCCTGTCAGATATGTGCTTGACCACGGCCAGGTCATGCGCGATGAACAGGTACGTCAGGCCGAATTCCTTTTGCAGGCTCATCAGGATGTTGATGATCTGGGCCTGGATGGATACGTCCAGCGCGGATACAGGTTCGTCGCATACGATGAAATCGGGGCGTACGGACAATGCCCTCGCGATGCCGATGCGCTGCCTCTGCCCGCCCGAGAATTCATGCGGATACCTGCTTGCCTGCTCGCTGTTCAGGCCCACGAGCGAAAGCAGTTCCATGATCCTGTCATTGCGTTCGTTTTTGGATTTGCAGACTTTGTTGATATCCAAAGGTTCTGCGATGATGTCCCCTACCGTCATGCGCGGGTCCAGGGAGGCATATGGATCCTGGAAAATGATCTGCATCTTTCTTCTGTAAGGCCCCATGTCGCCTTTTGTGATATCCTTGCCCTGAAAATATATGCTGCCATTGGTAGGCTCATACAGGCGCAGCATGGTCCGACCGATTGTGGTCTTGCCGCATCCGGATTCACCCACCAGGCCCAGGGTCTCCCCGCGTTCTATATGGAAACTCACATCGTCCACGGCCTGCACCCGGGCCTTTTTGAATGCGCCGCCCTTTACCTGGAAATATTTCTTCAGGTTTTTTACTTCGATCAGTCTTTCAGCCATAATGTTGCCTCCATTTACTGGCACTCTTTCACATGCAGCCAGCATGCTGAGAAGTGTTCATCCGATATCTCAACCTGTGGCGGCTGCTGTGAGAGGCATATTTTCATGCATTGCCCGCATCTGGGGGCAAAGGGACATCCCTGTGGCGGGTTCAACAGATCCACGGGAGCGCCCTCAATGGGTTTCAGGGGTTCGTCCGTATCGCTCATCAGCCTGGGCAGGCATTCCAGCAAGCCTATCGTGTAGGGGTGGGATGGGTTCTTGTACAGGTCACGGATGGGGGAGGATTCCACGATCTGCCCGCCGTACATGACGATGACCTTTTCACAGATGTCCGCGATGATGCCCAGATCGTGCGTGATCATGACGATGCTCATATTGATTTTCTCTTTGAGTTCCTTCATCAGGTCCAGTATCTGCGCCTGGATGGTCACATCCAGCGCTGTCGTGGGTTCATCCGCGATCAGCAGTTTCGGGCTGCAGCACAGGGACATGGAGATCATGGCGCGCTGCCGCATCCCGCCTGAAAACTCAAAGGGGTACTGTTTTGCGCGTTTTTCCGGATTTGGGATATGTACCGACGCCAGGCTGGATATCGCGCATCCCAAGGCTTCAGTGCCCGAAGCTCCAGTGTGTTTGTGCACGGTCTCCACGATCTGGTTGCCCACTGTGTATACGGGGTTCAGCGATGTCATGGGGTCCTGGAATATCATGGACATCTCGTTCCCGCGGAGTTTCTGCAGTTCCTTTTCCTTCAGGCTCAGCAGGTCTATCCCGTTGAAGGTCATAGAGCCGCCGATGACCTTCCCGGGGTTCTGCAGGATTCCCATCAGTGCATAGACCGATACGCTTTTGCCGCTGCCCGATTCGCCTACGATGCCCAGGGCCTCCCCTTCCTTCAGGTTCCAGGAGATCCCGCGCACAGCCTTGACTTCACCGGCGGGCGTAAAGAACGAGACCCGCAGATCTTTTATATCAACAAGTGTTTTGGCATTTCCGTTGGTATTCTTGGCCGTATCCGCCAGGGTATTTACGTTGCTTTCCATTGTTCCACCTCACTTCTTCATGCGGGGGTCGAGTGCATCGCGCAGACCGTCACCCAGCATGTTAAAAGCCAATATGATGATTGCGATCGTGATGGCCGGGAATGCCAGCATGTACGGGTATGTCTGCATTCCGCTCAAAGCGTCATTTGCCAGCGATCCCAACGAGGCCATCGGAGCCGAGATGCCCAGCCCGATGAAACTCAGGAAGGACTCTACGAAGATGGCGTTGGGTATCTGGAACGTGGTCGTAACGATGATCGGGCCGATGCAGTTGGGCAGGAGGTGCCTGAAAATGACCCGTCCTCCCTTGGCGCCCAGTGCTTTTGCCGCTGTTACAAATTCCTGCTCTTTCATTTGCAGTACCTGTCCGCGGACGATACGCGCCATACCGACCCAGTACAGAAGGGCGAATGTGATGAACATCGAGATGAGGCCCGGTCCCACGCCCGTCATCTCCGCCAGCTGCGGGTTGGTCGCAAACAGCTGGTTGAGGGGGTCTTTCAGCACGATGGACAGGAGTATGACGATCAGGATATCGGGGATTGCATACAAAAGCTCCAGGAAGCGCATCATCACGTTGTCCGTCCTGCCGCCCACGTAGCCGCTGACCGATCCGTACGTGGCGCCGATGACCAGGATGATGATGCTTGCGATGATGCCCACCACCAGGGATATCTGCGAGCCGTACATCAGCCTCACCAGATTGTCCCTGCCCATGAAATCCGTGCCGAGCACATGCGGGAATTTCGGCCCGTCATACACCTTCACTTCCGGCGTTACCGAAGGGGTGGGCTGGGAAACTTTGAACTGGTATGAAAACCGCTCGCTGCGGTTCGTTGGTTTCGGCACCGCTACCTCTTTTGCGTCGCGCTCCTCGGGGGATTGCATCGGGGCCAGGTTTTCATAGCCCCGGATCGGTTCATCGTATTTATAAGGAATGAAAAGCGGCCCGACAAAGGCAAAAAGGACAAAAAGCAAGATCAGGGCCGCCCCTATCATGGCCGCCGGGTTTTTGCCCAGCCTCCGCATGGCGTCCTTCCAGTAGGATACGCTTTTCCTTTGAATGATGAGTTCCTTCTTCTCCTCCGCGGTTGCAGGCTCAAACAGGGAGGGATCGATTTGCAGGCTGAATGGATTCTTTTTCATTTCGTTTCCTCCCTTCTTATTTGAGCTTGATGCGCGGATCGATGACTGCGTAGAGGATGTCTACGATGAGGTTCATCACGATGATCAGCGCGGCAAGGAATATCGTCGTTCCCATGATCATTGGATAGTCGCGGGAAGTGATGCTCTCCACAAAGAACTGTCCCAGGCCGGGGACGGAGAATATTTTTTCCACTACGAAGCTGCCCACGAGCACGTATGCGATCAGTGGGCCCAGGTATGTGACGACGGGTAAAATGGCGTTGCGCATGGCGTGTTTCACGAGGACGATCCCCCTGGACATGCCCTTTGCGCGCGCCGTGCGGATATAGTCCTGACCCAGCACTTCCAGCAGTGACGAACGCGTGAGCCTGGCGATGAAACAGGCCGGGTAGAATGCCAGTGTGAATGTAGGCAGGATATAATTGATCGGTATACCTGTCCAGAGAACCGGTATCAATCGGAAGGCTACGCCGAATAGTAACAATAATAGCGTACCCATGATAAAACCGGGTACGGCAATTCCCAGGGTGGAAATAAACATCACCACCCTGTCCGTCATTTTCTCATGCCGCAGCGCGGCAATGCTCCCCATAAAAAGTCCAAGGATCAATGCAAGCAGGATCGCCAGTCCGCCGAGTCCCGCGGATAGCGGGAATTTCAGGCCGATGATATCGTTGACGGTCTTCCCTTCTTTTGAAGTGATGGACATGCCCAGGTCGCCCTGCACCAGGTTGCCAAGATAATGCCCATACTGCTCCATGATGGGCCTGTCCAGACCATATTTGGCTTCCATTTGTTTGATGACGCCCTGTCCGAGCTTTTCATTCTGGGCAAAAGGGCCGCCTGGAACTGCGTGCATGAGGAAGAACGTAACAGTACTGATGATGAATATGGTCACGATGGAAGATAGTATCCGTTTGACCAAAAACCATGTCATGGGCTACACCTCGCAAAAATCTCAATCAAAAACCGTTCTCAAAACGTACATGCTCAACACATATTCAATGATATATTATATATGAGCAGGTTTGTAAAATAAATATTAAATCGCAAATCCATAATAGTTTTTTTTTCATTTATTCGTTTTTTACATGAATTAATGATAATTTACGGCATTTATCCCAGCAACATGCAGTCTGGTATATTCATTGCTGCATTTTTGGTATCGTAAGGGCCAGACTCTTCTTAAGCGGTAACCGATACCCCATGCCGTTGTCTAATAGTGTTCGGGGTTCAGTTGTTCCAGTTCGGGCAGCACAAATTTTCCATCTTTGCGGATGAGCACCCCGTCGAAGTATATCTCTCCGCCGCCCAGCTCGGGCGTTTGGATGCACACCATGTCCCAGTGGATGGCCGAACGGTTCCCGTTGTCCGCTTCCTTTTCGTATGCCGCCCCGGGCGTGAAGTGGAACGACCCGGCGATCTTTTCGTCAAACAGGATGTTGCCAAAGGCACGGGTGATGCGCGGGTTCAGCCCCAGGGCAAATTCTCCCACATACCGGGCGCCTTCATCGGTATCGAAGATGGCGTTTAGCTTGTCTTCGTCATTCGCGCTGTGTGCTTCAACAATACGGCCTTTTTGGAAGACCAGTTTGACGTTTTCATAGACCTTGCCGTGGTACGGGCAGGGCGTGTTGTATGTCAGATAACCTTCAACTGAATCCCTGACGGGCGCGGTGTACAGTTCCCCGTCGGGGATGTTGTTTTCCCCCGCGCAGATCACGTTCGGGATGCCTTTGATGGAAAAGGAAAGGTCAGTGCCCTTCCCGGTAATGTGCACCCGGTCCGTCTTTGAAAACAATTCCGACAGCGGCTTCATCCGCTTCCCCATTTCCGAGTAATCCACGCAGCTGGTATCGATGATGAAGTCGCAGAAATCGTCATACGGCATCCGGGCCTTCTGTGCTTGGGCCTTCGTGGGCCAGCTGACGATCACCCATTTCTTCTCGTTAGTGATCAGGTCCACCCACGGGCGCCTGGCGCGCGAACGCATCTGCATCTTGTTGGCGTCGACCATAGCAAATTCAGCGTCGTTTTCCTGTGTTTCAATGAGGATGTCGGCATCGATGTCCTTATACCTGTTCAGCTCCCATCCCGTCTCCATCACCAGGCGCGGTTCGTCAGCCATATGCAAAAGCCAGCTCGTTATCTCCTCGTCGCGGATGTTCACGAATGGCTGTACACCCATTTCCCCTGCCAGGCTTATGATGGCGTGTATCAGCGGCTTGGCGTCGTGAGGCCCTTCGATCATCAGGCGCTCCCCTTTTTGGATATGCACACTGTGTTCCAAAAGGTTTTTTGCCAGTACATCTAGTCTTGCATCTCTCATCCTTGAATACCGCCTTCAAAATTTGATTCGTTATCATATGTATAGCGTGTGAACAGTATGATGCTGCCCTGTATGACACCGGATTCATTTATGCTTCAAGTAATGGTAACACATGACTCCTGTTGAATCAATACATATCGGTTGTTGCATTCTTCCATTTTGTTGTGATTCCTTGTCAATTGAAGCTGGTTCACAATAGATGAAAAAGGCGGGTTGGCCGCCTCAGGGCTATCGTAAAACCTTGAGTAAAAGAAACGATTGGCTGGTATGCAATACAAGTTAAATCCGTCATTTCTGCCAGCGTGTACACGCGACGCACCCTGGAGCAGGATGACACCTCTCATGCAGGTTTGTGGCGAACACTCTCTGCATGGTAAACTCAAAAAAGCGGCTGAAAGTGGTTCAGCCACTTTTTTGCCACATTTTTTGATAATCAGAAGGCGGATTGGCCGCCTTTTCATATATCGGTTTAGTCTTTCGCAGGCTTCATCTTGTTTACTTCCTCGGCCACCATTTCGGGGTTCGCCGGGGACAGCCCTTCGGCCTTCTCGATGAACCATTCCTCCTCGTGTGAGATCTCCCCGTCCGGCGGTATGACCTGCAGCGGGGAAAGCGTCCCCGCCTCCATCCCCCAGTCCGTCGTATATACCTCCGTCGATGCGCCATAGTCCGGATAATCGGCGTTCGGGTCGTATGTAAACTTCTTTACGAATAGGTATCCGCCCGAGAGGCACGCCAGCCACCCCGCTTCGTTGTTGATGCCCGTCTTGAAAGGCGCCTTGATGGTTGGGTCGTGCTTGAGGATCATGAAATTCTCCGTCATGACCCACCTGGCGTCGCAGGCTTTGGAATACGGCCAGAGTGTAAGTAACCGATTGGGTAATAGTCCCGTATCGGTCGATGGCATGGGGATGATGAGCGTGCCGGTTTGGGCCACCACTGTGATCGCCCAAGCTGCCATTTCCAGCGGCCATGCGGATTTGTTGATGAGCTTGTGCAGGATTTTTACGCTCTTCCCTTTCCCCGGTGTGATTTGGATCTGTTTCTGGATCTGCGTATACGGCTCGATCTTTGGGGTCAGCAATACGCTCTCTTTTTGGATTTCATATGCGATCGGTTCGTTGTCCGGCATGTACGTCCGGGGATTCATTTCCGGGCTGTGCCATAGCCTGTGGCCGCCGTAAAGTTTCCACTCCCCGAAATTATGCTGTACCTTGGGGCAGGCGTCGTCATTCAGTACGTTCGGCCCGTCCTCCAGCGAAAAACTGATGATCCTCGGGCCGATATCGGTGGATGCTACGAGGCTGATCTTTCCGTTGCTCAGCCTCAGCGCTTTGCCGTATTTGCCGTATTCTTCTTCCTTTGCGGTAAACTGCATGGTATCATCTCCCGTAGTGTGGTGTTCATGGCGAAGGTAGCTTTGCCCCGTCTGCCGTTTTCTGATCGGTTTTGGATGTAGGATTCGTTTCATTGGTTTCGAATGCAGGATATCCATATGTTCCTATCATTTCTTGCGGCGTTCGGATATATTCTACGGATTCCGGTATCCGGCTCTTTGAACGTTCCTGCTATTCCCCCGTTATCTGGATAAATGTTAATCATCATGTGATAAGCGCACAAAAGCTGTTCCAAAGAAACATGGTTCTTGTAATTATCACATAATATGTTACAATTATTATATTCAATAATAACGGATGGGAGTTGTTTGCCATGCCGGGCGAGATCCGCAGGGATACCATACGCCAGCTCATCGGTGCCAAAGGTGAGATCCTGCTTTCCGAGCTGGAAAATCAATTCCCCGATTGTTCCAGCATGACCCTGCGCCGCGACCTCATCAAGCTTGAGGAGGAGGGTTTCCTGAAGCGCACCCGCGGCGGCGCCGTGGGCATCAGCCGCCTCTCGCATTCGGCGGAGGATATGTACAGCCGCCGTGCCACAGAGAATATCGAGGCCAAGCTCATGATCGCCCACAAGGCCTCCGCTTACCTGGAGGACAAACGTTCGCTGTATTTCGATTCGGGCAGCACCATCATGTGCCTGGCTCAGGCCATCCCCTCCGAAGCGCGTTTCCATATCTGCACCAGCGGCCCCAATATCGCGCTGGAGCTTTTAAAGCATCCCCTTTTGAATATCACGCTGCTGGGCGGCCAGGTGAATAGGACCAATATCTCGGTATCCGGCAGCCAGTCCATGCAGTTCATCCGGGATGTGAATATCGATATCGCCTTCATGGCTGCTTCCGGCTTCACGCCCGAGACGGGCTTCACTTCCGGCACATTCACCGAATGCGAGCTGAAGCGCGAGGTCGTGGCCAAGGCGCGTAAGACCATCCTGCTGATAGATTCCAGCAAGATTGGCCGCACCATGCCCTATACCTTCGCCCAGCTGTCCGATATGGATATCATCATCTCCGACGGGGGTCTCCCCCAGCACATCCTGGATGAGGCGGCCAGGAACGGCGTACAGATCATTTGATTCGACAAAATACACATTAATAATTAATTATTACACTCTTTGCAATATAAAATTAGTTATGGTAATATATAGTATAACCATATTATCTCTTTTTGTATTACATTTTGGAGGATTGCTTATGATTACGTGTTGTAATTTTGAGGATATTAAGCAAGAAATAGCAAAACATATTCGTGATCATCGCTTGATTCCCGTGATTGGCTCTGGATTTTCTGCGCACAGTCCTTCGCATAATGGAGTTGTCCCGACAGGATCGGAAATGAAGAATTATATGATTGAGGTGATTTCACAATTACAATCACTCACTAGAACAATTTTGGAGGATAAATCATTTTCTCAGATTTCTACCTATTATCATAAACTTGAATCGGAAGTATCCCAGAAGAGCTACGTGAGAGATCATTTTTCTCATGTTCAACTCCCTCCCGAAAAAATTAGATTGCTAGAAATCGATTGGTTATATATTTATACATTAAATATGGACGATGCAATCGAAAATTGTAGTCAGTACAAGAAAGTTATTTGTTCTAACCGGGAAGTAGACTTTTCAATTGTTAACGACAATAAATGTACCATAAAATTACATGGGGATGTTTCTTCATATCTAACATATTATGATGATGAAAGTAAGATTTTTGATTTCAAGCAGTATGCAAGAAGTATTTCCACCAATCAAAGCCTCCTTAATAAATTACGGCACGACTTTAAGTATAATAATCTCATTTTCATAGGCTGCAGTTTAGATAACGAATTTGACTTAGCAACTATGGATATGGATGAATATAGGACTGTTGATCAATTAACTTCCAAATATTACTTCACAGTTGATGAACCAGATGACTTGAAGAAGATTGAACTGGAAGAGTATGGCATTACCCATATAGTACTAAATAAGGATTTCTCGCAAATCTATTCCAACGTTTATGATGCATATATCCTGTCGCAACAAATACAGGTTAATGATATAGATATATATCTTAATTTAGCCATAAAGCAATTACCAAATGCGTTTGAGTTTAGTAGCCCATATTTATTATACGGAAAAAGCATAATTGATATAAAAAACAGAGAAGCTATCTTGCCCGCTTATTTTATTGATAGGACAATTGGTAATAAGATCCTTGAAAATTTAAAGCATAATACTATCCACATTATTTATGGTCCAAGGGTTTCGGGGAAAACCTATCTACTTGCCTCAATACATAGACGTGTTCGAGATAGAGATGTTTATTTCTTTGATAGCAGAAATAATATAAACTCTGCCGCATTAAACTCTATCTTGAACAAAGATGATACTTTGATCATTTTTGATACGAATTCAATTAATAAGGATCGTATTTATGATTTAATTCATCAGCAAACCAAAATAGAAGCCAAGCGAAATAACGTTATTATTGCAATCAATACATCTGATAAGGACATTGTTTCAATTATAAACAATAATATACTTGATGTTAAGATATTGGGTTATCAGCTCGATCCCAGATTTCATCAAGTTGAATTGAGCAACATCAATAAACTTATGGCATTAAATGGGCTTCCCAATTTCGATGGTAGAAAAACGATTCTAGATAATATTCTTAAAATGGAAAAGGCTTTTGTGAGTAACGGGAAATTCAGTCGCATTCAGCCTTATACAAGAAATGTGGATGACCTTATTGTACTTATTTTGCTTGCAGTAAATGATAAGCTTTATACACAGGATCTAGTTCGATTTAATATAGATAGAGAGTGTTTTGAGCAAATTCAAAAAACCACCCCGCTTATTACAGAAGAACATACACTATTATTTGAAAGAGATCTTTATAATTCATCAGGTAAGAAGTTTGTGGTAAATGCTAAGTACTGGCTTTTTGAAAGCCTTGGGAGTTTCGCAGAAATAAAAAATAACCATAGCATGATTGTTGAGGCATATCAACGTATTGTTTCCGTTGTCCTAAAGTTAGCAAAAAAATATTCTTATTCTGCAGCTATGGATTATTTCAAATTTGATGTAATAAATGAAGTATTTCAAACTGATACCAAAGGTCAATTAGGCTTAGCTAAATCTATTTATGAAGGGTTACATTCTCTACTATCATTTAACCCTCATTACTATCATCAGTGTGCTAAATGCTATTTATGGCAAAGTAAAAACGATATATCATCTTTAAAAGACTTGGAGGATGCGTTACGATTTGCTAATATTGCCAAGTATAATTTAGAGATAGTGGCTGAGCAATTCCCCAGTGAAAATATTGATATTTCTTTAGCTCATATACGTTTCACAATAGCATTAATCACATCTCGTATTAGTGCAATACTCGGCCATACAATTGATGCAAGGAAAAATGCAATATCAGCAATATATGATGCCATCCAAAGTCGGTATAATATGAGTGATTTTAGGGATATTAAAAAGAAGCGACAAAATAAGCGCGATGATATTAGCGATGTTATTCAATACTCATCAAATAAAACAACTGGAATTGATAAAGAGTTGAACAAAGAACTCTCATATATTATTGGGCAGATCATGCATATCAGCTGACTATTGCAAACAGAGTCGGTTATAACCGGCTCTGTTTTTTGCATTCCACTGTCCAAATTATTCATTTTCTTCTGAGTTATTCCTTCTTTTTGATCCGTGATTCTCTCATAAATCTCATTATAGAGCCGTAGTATAAATTTCACCATTTCCTTCCTTGGTGAATACTATATTATGAAAACTATATGCATACTTTCACAAAAGGAGGTTTATTGGATGAAAACACTAAAAGTACCGCAGGAATATGCAACGATTCAGTCGGCCGTGGACGCCGCGCTGCCCGGTGACAGCATCGTGGTGGAAGGCGGCACTTACAATGAACAAGTTACGGTTGCAAAGAGCAATATCAAAATCATCGGCCGCAGGGACGCCGAGCTGGACGGGCAGTTCCGCCTGACTTTCGGCTTCATTCTCAGCGGCGCAGTCAATGTTATGGTCCGCGGTTTCACGATACAGCACTATAACCTGGACGGCATCACCTGCCTGACCGGCTCCGACAATAGCATTATGGAAAACAGACTGCTGGACAATACCGAATTCGGCGTCAGCACGTTCACTTCGCCCCGGAGCAGGATCACAGAAAATACCATATCCGGTTCAGGGAGTTACGGCATGTACCTGAGCGTTTCCAGTAACGGCGCCGTGGAAGGCAACCGCGTGTCCAGTAATGGTTCATTTGGCATCTACCTCACTGGCGGCACGGGCAACAATATCACCGGCAACAGCGTATACCAAAATAACAGCTACGGTATCGTCAGTACCGGTTCAGACGCGCTTATCCGTTGTAATACGGTGAACGGCAACCAGTCTATAGGGATCTATGTCGGCGCGAATTCCATCGTGGAAAACAACGAGGTGTTTCAAAATAGCAGCACCGGTATCTACGTCTCCGGTTCCAATTCTGCGGTCAGCGAGAACCATGTTTACAAGAACGGAGCGGATGGCATGGCACTCTACGGCGGTAGTGCATCCGTCCAGCGGAACAAGGTCTTCAAAAACGGAGCCAATGGCATCAACATTGAATCCAGTCTCAATGTGGTGGCCAGAAATAATGCGCAGGGCAACGCGATATACGACATATTGAGGGCAAGGCCCAATAACAGCCTGTTTGACAACGTCTGCTGCAACAGCAACCCGCCCGGTCTCTGTACCGAGCCCGAATCCTGCTGGAAGGAGGAAACGCCATGGATAGGATTGAAGTGATCAAAAACGACCTCGAGATTCAGCAAAAGCGGCTGGCCGCGCTCAGGGCGGCAGGTGACCTGCCCAACCTGACACGGTTTCAGGAGGCGTATGTAGCAGAACTGGAAGCGGAACTGCAAAAGCTCTCCGCAGCGCAGGAGTAGCGCAGTTATTCAGGATAAACAGCAAACAGGGCGCCGCGATATGGCCCTGTTTGCTGTTTTGGCATTGCATTTTATCATAGCCTGTTGATGTGGATGATATATTCCTTCGTATTGCCCGCCTGCGCGGTCACGACGATATGCACATCCGTGCTCTCCCCGTGAAGCAGTGTGATCTTTTTGGATGTCTTGTTCTCACCGTTCATGGTTACCTTGGCATGGTAGCCTGCCGAACTGCACCGGATGGTGACGGAGGATGTCTTTGCAGGCAGTGTCATGGTGTATTCCGTACCCGTGGTATGGATGATCTTGCACTGGCGGTTATTCGTCCTGAGCCATATCAGGTTTGCATTCTTGGATTCCGCCCGGTGGATCACGATATGGTAATACCGGTTGGCCCCCGACTGCGCACGTACCCGGATGGTGACGTTTTTTGTTTGCCCGTTTTTCAAAGAATAGGTTTTTTTTGCATAATACACTTTGGCCAGCTTGGGTTCTGCAGCGCTTGCGGTGATGGTAGTCTTGCCGGTGTGCTCGCCCAGCTCCACCCTGTACGGATTGGCCTGTTTTTTGGGGTCGAAATCCGGGGATAGCTTACCCGCGGATGTTGCCAGTTTTATCAGCGCGTTGTTCGTGGATTCCAGCCTCTTGATCGTCAGTTTGTATGTCTTGCTCTGCTTGCCCATTGTCACCTTGATCGTCATCGTCTTTTTCTGTCCGTTTGTCAGTTGGACGTATTTCTCCGCCTTCACAGCCCTGTCTATCGTCATTTTCGCGCCGTCATATGCTTTTACAGGTGTTACAATGACGCCAGGGGTATCCTCCTGGACCAGCACGGTATAGCTGTACGTGCCGGGTTTGAACGCGGTTTTTAGGGCTGCGCCTGCGGATAGTTTGATTTTGGAAAGGTATGCGCTCGGGACAACGTGTGCATCCATGTCAATGAATGGGATCCCGTGGCTCTGTGCAAAGGTCTGCGCATACGAGCCGCCGTGCCCGTATATCTCCAGGTTTGAGCACTCCTGGAATGCCATATCGTCTATATGCGTCACGCTTTTGGGCAGGGTGATGCTTGTGAGGCTGCCGCATCCCTGGAATACACCAAAGAAGATATCGGTGATGCCTTCGTGTATGGTGATGGTCTCCAGGCTCTCGCAATAGGCAAAAGCGCAGCCGCCAATGTCTTTCACGCTGGCCGGTATCGACACGGTTTTCAGGTTGTTGCACCCGCGGAAAGCCCCGCCTGCGATGCTCGTTACGCTGGATGGGACGGTATAGCTGGTTTCGCTCCGTCCCGCAGGATACTGCTTGATGCGGTGTGCGTTCTTCTCAAATAGCACCCCGCCAATGCTCTCGTAATGCCCGTTCCCGGCCGATACGGTGATGGACTGCAGGCTCTCCCCGTTTGCAAAGGCCGATTCGGCGATGAATGCCACATTCTTTGGGATGTTGAGGGTCGTCAGCGCCCTGCACCGCCAGAAGGATGCCTCTTCCAGCCTGGTCACGCTGTCCGGGATCGTGATGCTGGCAAGGTTCCTGTTGTGGTCAAATGCCGAATTGCATATTTTCTCCACAGTGGCCGGTATGCTGTAGGTGCTCCCGCTTTTCCCTGCCGGGTACTGCACCAGCTCCGTCTTGCTGCGGTTGTAAACGATGCCGTCCTCGCTGATGTAGGTTGGTTCAGGGTTTGTCCCCGAAAAAGTGATGGAGGAAAGGCCCGTGCACTCCCAAAAGGCCCCGCCGATTATTTTCGTTACGCTGTCCGGGATGACCACGCTCGTCATGCTTTTGCACTGGTCAAAAGCCCCGTTTTCGATGCAGGTCACCGGTATATCCCCCAGTTTTTCAGGGACGGTGACCGCGGCGTCCGTACCGTTGTACCGGGTCAGCGTTACGTTGTTTTCATCCACGATGGTGTATTCCCATGCGCCTTCGCTGTTTGCCAGTACCAGAGTGGGCAGCATGGATAGGATAAACGTACAGATCATTGTGATGATGAGCAGCTTACGGGAAATAGACTTCATGCAGCAGTGCCTGCCTTTCACGATCATATGTTCCATTGTTTCTCAGGGATATACTCCCTCATATTCAGGATTATACCGCTTCAGTCTTTTTTCGGGCAAGAAAGTTTTACAGGTTTAACTTTTTGGCAAAATACAAAAGCAGAGCCGGTTGTCACAGCCCTGCTTTTTTAGGGGGTGCCGGGGCGGGCCGTCAATCGATCCTTTGGGTCGTATACGGCCAGCCCGGCTATAGGGGCGATACTGGTACAGCCTCCCCCGGAAAGTTTATAACCGAAAAGCTGATTCATTCAGCGTTTCGGTTTTTATACGCCGCGCTTGCAGTTGCGCACGCGTTCATTGATCGTCCAGTTGCTCTGCGGTACATGGCCTTTCAGCGGCAGGATGCGTTCGTGGATGGCATCCACGATCCAGTGCGGCTGCGGGAAAAATGCGTCCTCCAGTTCGTGCGCCGGCGTGATCCAGTTGCGCGCGCCCACCACCACAGGCGGTGCGTCCAGGTAGTCAAATGCCAGCTCGGCGATGTTGGAGGCCAGGTCCCGCATGAAGGAGTTGCGTTCGCACGCGTCCCCCGCCACCACGATCCTGCCCGTTTTCTTGATGGATTCAACTACTGGGGTGTAGTTGAACGGCACCAGCGTCCGCGCGTCGATCACTTCGGCTTCCACGCCGTACTTTTCTTTCAGGATTTTGACGGCATCGAGAACGCGGTACAGCGTCGCGCCAATGGAGAGTATCGTCAGGTCTTTACCGATAACTTTAACATCCGGTTCGCCGATAGGCACTTCGTAGTAGCCTTCCGGCACGCCGCCCTCGTGGAACATCTCGCCCACGTCGTAGATGCGCTGGCTCTCCAGGTACACCACCGGGTCGGTTCCGGTCAATGCGCTGTTCATCAGGCCCTTTGCGTCATAGGGCGTCGCCGGGAATACCACTTTCAGCCCCGGCATATGGCAGCACAGCGCCGACCAGTCCTGCGAATGCTGCGCGCCGTATTTCGAGCCGATGGACATGCGCAGCACCAGCGGCATCTTGATCATCCCCGCGCTCATGGCCTGCCATTTGGGCACCTGGTTGAATATCTCGTCGCCCGAGCGTCCCAGGAAGTCGCAGTACATCAGTTCGGGCACCACGCGCCCGCCGCACATGGCGTAGCCTGCCGCCGAGCCTACGATCGCGCCTTCCGCGATGGGCGAGTTGAAGAGGCGGTGGTAAGGGATCACTTCAGTTAATCCGCGGTACACTGCGAACGCCCCCGCCCAGTCGCGCACGTCCTCGCCGTACGAGATCATCGTCGGGTCGGTGTAGTACCGGTCGATGATGGCTTCAAAGATGCCGTCGCGAAGCTGGTACAGCTTGTTCTTTGAAACGGGCTTGCCGTCCTTCATGTAAAAACGTTCTTTCCCGGCGATGGCCTTCACCCGCGGGGATTCCTCTTTTGGCATCAGCGCGTCCGGCGTCCTCCCCGTTTCCATGCTCTCCGCCTTTTGGTTGCTGAACATGTAATCAGCGATGATGTCGGGGTTCTGCATCAGGTTCATCCGGGGGGATATCTCGTCGTTGACCACATCGGTCAGCGTCTTCTTCATTCTTGTAAGGATCGTCTGCTCGATCGCGTCGATCTCGCTTTGCGTCGCGACGCCCGCCTCCACGATCTGTGCGGCGAATACTTTGATGGGATCGATATCCGTCCAGGCGTCTTTTTCTTCCTTCGTCCGGTAGGATTCTGAGTCGGACGGCGAGTGCCCGCTGTAGCGGTACGTCTGCACTTCCAGCAGCGCCGGCCCTTTCTTCTTTGCAAGTAACTCTTTTTTACGCCGGTATGCGTCGATCACGGCCAGCGGGTTGTAGCCGTCCACTTTTTCCGCGTTCATGTTCGCGAAGGCCGCGCCCACCCGCGCCGGTGTGCCGTAGCCCATCGTTTCCCCGCAGGTCTGCCCGCCCATGCCGTAGTTGTTGTTGAAGATGTTGAAGACCAGCGGCAGGCCGCCCTGCTGGTCGCCCTCCCACAGCTTGTAGTACTGGTCCATCGTCGCCAGCACCATGCCCTCCCACACCGGGCCGCAGGCCAGCGAGCCGTCGCCGATATTGCATACCACGATGCCGGGCTTCCTGTTCACTTTTTTGTATAGTGCGCCGCCCACGGCGATATCGCCCGAGCCGCCCACGATCGCGTTGTTGGGGTAGATGCCGAACGGCGTGAAAAAGGCGTGCATCGAGCCGCCCAGGCCGCGGTTGAACCCCGTCTTCTTGGCGAAGATCTCCGCCAGCGCGCCATACAGCAGGAAACTGATGCCCAGGTCCTCGGTGTCCTTGTAGCCCCACTTCTCCACGATGCGGATGATCTCGCCGTCGAAGTAGGTCTTCATCAGGTTTTCCAGCTTCGCTTTCTCCATGTTGCGTACGGCGGAGAGTCCCTTTGCCAGGATCTCCCCGTGGCTCCTGTGCGAGCCGAAGATGTAATCCTCCGTGGTCAGCAGGTACGCCTGCCCCACTGCGGCGCTCTCCTGCCCCAGCGAAAGGTGCGCCGGGCCGGGGTGGTTGTATACGATGCCTTCGTATTCCCCCCGCGTCTTGATGAGGTTCAGCATGCCTTCAAATTCCCGGATGATGCGCATGTCCCGCCAGATGTGCAGGATATCGTCCTTGGAGTAGTTCTTCTTCTCGTCCTTGACTGTTCTTTGAAACTGGTTCAATGGGATATCCTCGAAATGGATGCTCCCCGCCGCCCGCCGCTCCTTCGGGTCCACGAATAAACACTTCGTCATCTTCGTTCCTCACTTATCTCAATTTATTAATTATCAGTAATCCTGGCTCCCTCAGATGAGGGAGCTGCCACCGAAGGTGGCTGAGGGAGGGAATCTCCCCCGCAGGGCATCATAATTCGTCCCGAAGGGACTCCGCAACTATTAACTCTTAACTATTTACTGTTAACTACTAATCCCCAGCAGGGTATCATGATCGTCCCCAAGGACTCCGCAACTCTCAACTGTCAACTTTCAACTCTCAACTAGAACTTGAATATCGCCTCTCGTATGGCCTCCCCTATCGTCGGGTGCGGGAATACCATCTGTTTCACGTCACTGATCAGCATCTGGTTCTCGATCATGGCCACAGCCGAAAGGATGATCTCGGAGCTGTAGTTGGCGATCATGTGCACCCCGATGATGCGCGAGCTGTCCTTTTCCGCCACCACCTTGCAGATACCGTCCCCGCCTTCGTTCTCCGCCACGTACCGCCCCGCGTAACGCATGCTGATGTTGGAGGTGATAGTCTCCATGCCCTTCTGCTTCGCCGTCTCCTCCGTCTCCCCCACGCTCGCCACCTCGGGATTGGTGTAGATGACGGATGCGATGGCTTCATAGCGCACGTGATCCTTCAGGCCCAGCATGCTGTTGATGCACACTTCGGCTTCCCGGTAGGCCGTGTGCGCGAGCATGGACCGCCCGTTCACGTCCCCCGCGGCCCATACGTTCTGCATGTTCGTCTTCCCGTCCGCCCCGCATTTGACGGCGCCCCGCTCCACTTCCACGCCCAGGTTCTCCAGCCCGATGCCAGAGGTGTTGGGTTTGCGCCCGATGGAGAGCAGTACTTTATCTGCCTCGATTTTTTTGACGGTTCCGCCCTGTTCAAAAACCACGAATCCGTCCCCCACCTCGGTGACCTTGGCGGAGAGTTCAAATTCGATGCCCTTCTTTTTATAGTTTTTCAGGAGTATGTCCGATATTTCGCGGTCCGTCGGCCCTGCGATCTTGTCCAGCATTTCGATCACGGTCACGGCGCTCCCTGCGCTCTTGTAGTAGGATGCCATCTCCAGCCCGATCACACCGCCCCCGATCACGGCCAGCCTTTGCGGCACGGAGGATAATTGAAGCACCTCGCGGTTCGTCACTGCAAATCCCTTTTCGATCGCCTCAGCCAGTCCCTTGATGGGTAATACGATGGGCGATGCGCCCGTGGCGATGAGTAGCCGGTCCCCGGCGTATTTCTCCCCGCCTGCTGAGACGACGATGCCCTCCTGCGTCCGTCCTTCGATGACGCCATTGGCTTTCACCGTGGTGACGCCCAGGCTTTTTAACGTGGCCGAAACGCCGCCCACCAGCGTCTTTACCACCTTGTCCTTCCGCGCGATAACCGTGGGATGGTCCAAAGTGATATTATCAGCCTTGACGCCGTATTTGTCCCCGTGCGCCGCGTTGTCATATATTTTCGCGGAATACAGCATTGCCTTGGTCGGGATGCAGCCTTCGTTCAGGCATACCCCGCCCACGTTTTCCTTTTCGATTAATAATGTTTTATATCCGGCATGCGCCGCGCGTTCCGCCCCCAGGTACCCCGCCGGCCCTCCGCCCAGTATGATCAGATCGTATTTCTCCATACTTCATCCCTTCCACTTTGATCATAAAACTAATTAATCCATGCCCGAAGGGCATTCCAAAACTCTCAACTGTCAACTATTTAATCCATGCCGCAGGCATTCCAAAATTCTTAACTCTTAATTATTAATTATTCATTTAAGTTAACAGCATGGGTGCGAAGTTCTGCAGTGCGTCGCAGATGTCCTTCAGGCACCGCGCCGCCGGTGCGCCGTCCAGCGCCCGGTGGTCAAATGTCAGCGAAAGCCCCATCGCCTTGTATGTCTCGATCCGCCCGTTTTTCTCCCGCACGCGGTCGATCAGCGTGTTCACGCCCAGGATGGCCGTCTGTGGCGGGTTGATTACGGGTGTGAACATCTCCACTCCCAGGGTACCGAGGTTGGTGATGGTAAATGTCCCGCCTGTGAGCTTCTCGGGTGCGATGCGCCCGCTCTGCGCCTCTTCCGCCAGCTTCTTGGCTTCCTTGGATATTTCGATCAGGCTCATTTTGTCTGCGTTGAATAGCGTCGGCACGAGCAGTCCTCGCGGGGTATCCACGGCCATGCCAAGGTGGACCCCGCTGAAATAGCGCATCCTGTCCCCCAGGAAGTGCGCGTTGGCGTCTTTATGGTTTTTCAGTACGCGCGAGACCGCATACAGGATGATATCGTTGAGGGTGATGTTGGGCAGCCCCATCTTAGCTCCCGCTTCCTTCACCTGCGCGCGGAAATCCAATACCGATGTCGCGTCGAAGGAAGAATGGAGTGTTAATTGGGCCAGCTCGCTCAATGAAGTGTGCATCGCCTTTGCGATAATTTTTCGGATATTGGGCAGCGGCACATCGGTGTATTCCCCCGCGGGTTGAACGGTCGAAGCGGCTATAGGGGTATCGCCGATCCCCACTTTCCCGCCGATGGCCGAGCCTTCACTCCCGCCTATCCCGGCAGAATACGCCGCAGCGGTCAGGCGGCCCACGCCGTCTTTCTCCAGCTGCAGGATATCGCGCTCGATGATGCGGCCGTTCGGTCCGGTGGGTATGGCCTGTGTATAGTCGATCTTCTTCTCGGCAGCGGCGTTTTTCGCCCGCGGTGAGATGAAGACATCTCCGGACGTCTGTACGCTAACGATGGGTTCGTTTTGCACTTCTTTGACCGGTTGGACTGTCTTTGCTTCTGCCTTGGTTTCTTCCCTGGGCTGGTCGGTGCCTCCTGCCAGCAGCGAAGAGATATCCTCCCCCGCCTTGCCTACGACTGCCACCGCTTCCAGGCACGGCACGTCGTCTCCTTCTGCATGCAGGATCTTCAGCAGCGTCCCCTCGACCTTTGCTTCCTCGTCAAATGCCGCCTTGTCCGTCTCATACGAAAAGAGCACTTCACCTTTCTTTACTTCGCTGCCTTCAGCCTTGTGCCATTTCGTGACGACGCAGCTTTCCACCGATTGCCCCTGCCTGGGCATGATCACGATCTCCGCCAAGCCCATCCCTCCTGAAATATGTTAATATTTATAACGTCTGTGTTAATTATTCACACTCTCCAGACATATATTATCATCTGCGATTCGCTTTGTAAATAAACAATCGGGCTGATTTTGTGATGTGCTTGCAATTTATTTTAATAGGGAATATACTTAACAGTGTTAAGTATGGAGGTGATCGGCATGGGTATACAGCAGAGGCGTCAGCGCCAGAAGGAAAACCTCCGGCAGGCCATCCTGGAGGCCGCGGAGGAACTGTATGTCACAGAGGGGTTTGACCATGTCTCCATGCGCCGTATCGCCGAAAAGATTGAATACTCCCCCACCACCATCTATCTGTATTTCAAGGACAAGGCGGAGCTGCTTTCCGCCATCCTGGAAGGTTACAATGCCCGTCTTTATGAAAAGCTCCTGCAGGTCATGGATATGGACCATCCTGTATCATCGCTCAAAAAAGGTATGCGGGTGTATATTGATTTTGGTCTGGATAACCCGGGTTTTTACAGGCTGGCTTTTCTTCACACCCAGGGTTTCAGGACAGAGGATTATCTTGCGGAAAATTCGTATGGCGCCAAATCGTATATGAACCTGCGCCTCCATGTGGAAGCGTGCATCCGTGATGGCTCGTTCCGGTATATGGATGTAGACCTCGCCACGCAGGTCATATGGTCCATGAACCACGGCATGGCTTCCATTTTGATCACGAACCCCAATTTCCCCTGGGTGGACAAGGATGCTTTGATATCCGCATCCATTGAACAGGCTGTTGCAGGGTTTTTGCGTTAATTTTTTTTGATGTTATATTAACATTGTTAATTTTATTAATATAGTTAATTAAGGAGGTACTCAGTCTTGAACATGGATTCTGCAGTCAGGCCCGCCCGTACCGGCGTTTTTCGCAACCGGAACTTCCTCCTCCTCTTCTCCGGAAAAGTCATCTCCCAGTTCGGTGACCAGGTGTTTCTTTTTGCGCTCGGATGGTACATCCTTTTCATCACGCATTCGAGCCTTCAGATGGCGATATTCCTTGCCATCGAAAATATCGTGCTCGCCCTGCTGTCCCCGCTCGGCGGTATCGTGGCGGATCGTCTGGACCGGAAGCGTCTTCTGATATGGACCGATTTCATCCGTGCGGCGGTGGTACTGGCCATGTCGCTGCTGTTCTTTCAGGGGCAGCTCCAGCTTTGGATCATTTATGTGAGCGCGGCGCTTTTGGGGGTATGCGGTTCGGTGTTTTCTCCCGCGGCAAGTGCGATCATCCCCGATATCGTAAAACCGGGCGACCTCACCGTGGCCATGTCCGCCAACCAGTTCACCCTGAATTTCTGCACCGTCCTGGGTATGGTGACGGGCGGCATTCTCTACAATACCATCGGTATTTTTGCCATTTTCGTTTTCAATGCCCTGTCCTACATCGTTTCAGGCGTTCTGGAGGCCTGTTTATCCTTGCCGCGCCGGGAAAAGGTTTCTTCCGGCAAGGCCTCGTTTTTCCGGGAAGCTGCCGGGGTGGCCAGGGGGCTGAGGGAAGGTGGCAGGTACATCCTGCGCGATAAGCCTGTCCTGCACCTGATCCTGATGAATATGATGGTAAACTTTCTTGCGTTTCCCATCGTGTTGATATACCTGCCCTACCTCTTCAATGTGATCCTGTCTGCCATACCTGTTCAGCTCTCGCTCTCGCAGGCGGCTGTGTGGACGGGTATGATCGCGGGCGCTTTTCTCGTGCCCCTCATGCGAAAACGCGGTCTGCGAAGCCATATCATCACCGGGTTGATCGTGATGGCCGGCAGCGGCTTCCCGGGAATCCTGATGTTGATCCCGCAGTTCGTGCCGTTTTTCGGTCATTGGGGCGTATGTGCGCTGTGGACGGTCACGGGGGCTTTTTGCGGGTTTGCCGCCAGCCTTTTCGTGATCCCCATGTATGTGTTCTTCCAGCAGCGCGTCACACCCGGGATCAGGGGCACCTTCTGGGGGTTGGAAGGCTCCCTGCGTACATTTTCCAATTGCGCCGGCTACATTTTCGCAGGGTTCCTCGCCCAGGCCGTTCCGTTCGGATATATCTTTCTCGTCATGGCTTTCCTGTTCTTTGCCATGGCTGCATGGGCCTCCGCGTTGCGCTCGCTGAAGGATCTGCATTCCGCGCCTCCGGTGGAAGCCCCGCCTGCTGTGCAAATACAAAATGAGGGGTGATTTTTTCCGCCCCTCAATGCAAGCTTCCATGGAACACGTTAATTTTTCTTTTTGATTAGCATGTCCTTGCTCCAAAGGGAGCATATAACCTGTAAAGGTCATATGCTCCCTTCGCATTCACAATTCTCAATTTTCAATTGTCAATTCTCAATTATTATATCGGTTTTGCGTGCGCCAGCAGGTACTTTTCTGCCTCCGCGCTCCACAGCCCGTTCGTCTTCTTCACGATTCTGGCCAGTTCCAGATACATCCCGTCGTTCTTCCCCTTGTCCTCCAGGTCGGCTATGGCGGTGAGCGGCATCGAGATGCCCGTGTAGATCAGCTTTTTCCCGCCCGGGATATGCGGCAGGTCCAGCGTGGTGGCAGGCACGCAGTCCAGTCCCCCCACATGCGTCACCATCACGGTGGGGTTGATGGCGCCCTTGGCCATGAGTTCCAGCGCCTCGCGCATGTCGTCGATGTTCCCGCCCGTGGTGCCCACGATGTGCGTCGAACTGTAATGAACGTTATAGAAATTGAATTCCGCCTTGAATTCCGTGTTGCTGGGCCCCGCGAAGAAGTTCAGGCACCCGTTCATGCCCAGTATCGCGTCCCCCTGCTCCACCACCGGCCGCACAGGCGCGAATACGTACACGTCGTCATACCCGGTGCCCCCCGATAGCTTCATCAGCTCTTTGACAGCGTCCCCCTCTTTGGTATTCAGATAGATCAGCGTCACGCCCTCTTTCTTCGCGTCCTCCGGGGTGAATATGCTCTTGGCCCTGTTCAGCCGTGTATCGTCGATGTCTGTCACCACCAGCAGCGAAGGCCTCCTGCCCGGGGTATGCAGCGCGTAATCGATCGCGCCCAGCCCCATCGGCCCCACGGCCGCCAGCAGCGCCATCTTGCCGCCCTGTACGATGCCCATCTTGTGGACATAGCTGCCCTGCTCGGTGTGGTACTGCGCGTGGAAGGCGCCGATGATGCAGCTCATCGGCTCCGCCAGCGAACCCGGGAAATAGATATCCGAGTCGTATTTCAGCAGGCAGTCCATCTCCATGATCTCGGGCGGGATGATCACATATGTTGCGTCCCCCCCGCAGTACTGGAAGGAATAGCCCGGCGCTGTCAGTGACCCGTTTTTGTTGTGCGCCGGCTGTATGGAGAAATTTTCGCCGGGGGAAAATTTCCCCTGCCACTTCTTCCCCACTTCTTTTATGATCCCGCAGAATTCATGCCCGATGATGATCGGGTTCTTGGCCACGTCATCGGGTACGCGCTTGTGGTCCGCCCCCTGCACCGCCGCCTTGTAGCTGGACATGCACAGCGAGTCCGACACCACCTGCGCCAGGATCTCGTCGTCCTTTATCTTCGGCAGTTCAAATGATTCCAATCTCAGGTCGTTTATTCCGTATAGTCTGACAGCCTTTGTCTGCATATTTCTCGCCCTTTCCTTTTTATGAACCTTTTTATCTTTTACACATGTTGCCTCATAACCAATCAAATAGAATAAACATAAACAATTTCATGTTTTCCATTCTTAGCTCCCTCAGACGAGGGAGCTGTCACCGAAGGTGACTGAAGGAGGGAATGCTGTTGGGTCACAATTGTTAAATAAGTTTGCTTCTTGCTTTTGCTCGTTATCTATTATTCATGGGCAATAGGATTTGCGAGGAGATTTGCCACGCGCGCACGCGTTAATGCCTAGGAGCGAGCGCGTAGGAATAGCATCGCTATTTCAAGTGTTCAGTGACAAAGCCTTCGTGCCAATTCCTGACGGAAGATAACCGTGCTAACCGCAGGTAATATCAACGATCAACGCCGAAGGCGTTATGCCTCTCTTCCAATACCCGACAAATAAACCGCAAAGATGCCACACGAATGAAACAGGCTCCCCGACTTTAATTCATCTCTTGTCCGCCGGCCACGTTCAGCGCCTGTCCCGTGATGTAGCTTGCCTCGTCGCTCGCCAGGAATACCATCATGTTTGCCACATCCTCGTATTCACAGGTACGCCCCAGCGGCACCTGCGCCATGTATTTGGCCAGCAGTTGTTCCTCCGTGATGCCCTGGTTCCTGGAGTACTGTTTGATCAGGCTGTTTTCCCCCACCCGCCACAGCGGCGAATTCAGCAGGTTGCCCGGGCAGATGGCGTTGGAGCGGATGTTGTATGGCGCCAGTTCCAGTGCCAGGCTCTGCACCAGCCCGATCCCGCCGAATTTGGACGCCGGGTATGCGCTGTTTTTCACGCTTCCTTTTTTCCCGGATTTGCTGTTGATCTGGATGATGTTGCCCGCGTTGTGCTTTTTGAAGACCGGTACGCACGCCTTGCAGATGTTGAAGCACCCGCACAGGTTCACGTCTATCACCTTTTTCCACATCCCCGCGTCCATCTCGTCGATCGCGCCGGAGAAAAGGATCGCCGCGTTGGATACCAGGATGTCCACGGTGCCAAATTTCGCTACCGTTTCCGCCACCGCCGTTTCGCATTGCGCGTAGTCCGTCACGTCGCATTTCACCGCGATGGCTTCGTCCAGCTGGTCCGCCACCGCCTGTGCGCTTAGGATGTTGATGTCCGCCACGGCCACCTTGCAGCCTTCCTCGGCCAGCCTCATACACAGCGCCTCGCCCAGTCCCTGTCCGCCGCCCGTCACGATGGCCACCTTGCCTTTGAGCCTCTGCCACTCTCTTTTCTGCATGATCGCATGTACCTCTCTATATGAAATTAATTTGAATAATGAATACGTTATGACGCAATACCTGCTTGCAGCGATATAAAAAAAATAGCACATGCCCCTGTGAGCGTCAATATAAATAAATACTTTTTAACATGCAGTTATAAATAATTTGCATTTCCCTGTTATCTATTCACATTTGCGTTTGAAATCAAGCCCGCTTTGTTGTATGATGGCCTTGCATGTTGAAATCGAAAGGATGCGTTTCATGAAGGCAGTCATGTATGGTGCAGGCAATATCGGCAGGGGCTTCATCGGCCAGGCCATGAGCAGGTCGGGTTATGAAGTGGTGTTTGTGGATGTTGTGAAGGACGTTGTGGAGGCATTGAACCGGCGGGGAAGCTACCCCGTCCGTGTCGTTTCCAATGATGATACGCATGAAGAGACGGTGGAGGGTGTCCGCGCCGTGGACGGGATGGACGCAGCCGCCGTCGCGCGGGAGATCGCTTCGGCGGATTTGATGGCCACTGCTGTCGGGGCCAATATCCTCCCCAGGATCGCGCCCGTCATCGCGCAGGGCCTGAAGGCGCGCTTTGATTCGGGTGCCCCGCCCCTGAATATCATCATCTGCGAAAACCTGCTGGATGCCAATAAGCTCCTGAAAAAGTGGATCGCCGAGGCGCTTCCGCAGGAATATGTTCCTATGCTGGATACCCGCGTGGGGTTTGTGGAGGCCTCCATCGGCCGCATGGTGCCCGTCATGACAAAGGATATGCAGGAGGGCGATATCCTCCGCGTCTGGGTGGAGCCATATGATGAGCTGCCTGTGGACCGGGATGCGTTCATTGGTGGCGTCCCCGCCCTGCACCACCTGCAGCCCTTTTCCCCGTTTGAATTCTATATCGAGCGCAAGCTTTTCATTCACAATCTCGGCCACGCCACCTGCGCCTATTTCGGCTTTCTGAAAGGGTATGAATTCATCTGGCAGGCCGTGAGCGATGCGGATATCCGCTCCAGGGCTTACGCCGTCATGTCCCAGTCCGCCGCCGGTCTCTCGGGATGCTTCGGCGTGCCCCAAAGCGAGATCTTTCTCCATGTCGAGGACTTGCTCTCCCGTTTCGGCAACCGCGCCCTGGGGGATTCCGTCGCGCGCGTGGGGCGCGATCCCCTGCGCAAGCTTTCCCCGCAGGACCGCCTCGTGGGTTCCGTCCGGCTGTGCAAGAGCCAGGCCCTGCCCTATGAGCGCATCCTGGATTCCCTCGCGGCTGCATTGCTGTTCCATGACCCCTCCGACGAAGCTTCTGTACGGATGGCGGCTATGATCGAAGATCAGGGTGTGGAATCGTTCCTGAAAGACTGGTGCCGGTTGGACCAGGAAGATATCCCTGCTGTTGTCACCCGCTATCAGCAGTTGCAGTCGTGCCTCCGCTCACGTGTTGAAATCTGATTGGATATACAAAAGCCCTGCAATATTCAAATTGCAGGGCCTTTATTTTCATGCCCGGGGGGCATACCGAAATTTTTAATTATTAATTTTCAATTATACTGTGATTTCATCGTCCATGGCCGTGGCCGGCAGCAGGTTCCGTTCGGGCTTACGCAGGAAAAGGACCCGTTGTTTGCCGTCGCCTTCCGACATCATGAACCACCCCTTGTCGCGCATTTCCTGGATCGCAGGTATCTCAAACATATCCATGGACACGCTCTTGGAAAATGCCCTGGTGGCTGCGCGCTTGGCGAAATATCCGATAACGAGTCCCGCAGCCACAAAAGCAGCGCACCAGATGAAAGGCATCAGCATGTCCGGGCCGCCGCCGTTCAGCCAGTTCCGCATGGGGTCCACCAGCAGCGCCAGCAGGCCCACCACTGTGAAAACCAGTGCGGTCCCTGCAAAGATCATGTCGCGTACGATGTGCAGCGTATGGCAGCGCCTGCAGCAGGCCACCGATACCGTCACCAGTGAGCCGACCTTTTGCTTCACCTTCAGCCCGATGACCATACGCTTGGTGCCTTTGGGCTCCTCATGCGCCATGTCAAACGTGGCGTAGCAGGTCTTTTTCCGGTGCTCCCCGTCCTTGCACAGCAGGCAGGTCTCGGAGTCGGACAGGGGTTTGAGCCCGCCTTTGGGCAGGAGTCTCAGGATGGTATTGTAGGTGTTCAGCATTTTTTCCTGCATGGCAGGCTTGAAACGCCGTATATCGCATTTTTCGCACTGTGCGTTCACCCGCTTGCAGATCTCGGTATCCCGCATCAGGCAGTCTTCCTTGCCCGCTTTTTTCTGCGGCTGCGCTTCCGGCTCGGGTTTGCGTTCTTCATAGGCGCTGCGTAGTTTTTCCTGCTGTTCGCGCTCCATCGACCCCAGGTGGCACTTCCCGCACTCCCCGCCCATTTTTTCGCACAGTTCGGTTTCCTTTAAAATGCAGTTCGGATTGTCTCTCATTTTGTTTCATCCCCTTGAAATAGGGTGGATTTTGTCACGCGCGTACCCTCATCCATAGAGTATCACAATGCCCTTGCTGCATGCAACCAATTGTCTGGTTTGTGGAACCAGATTCATTTAGATGTCTTTTCCGTCGAAGATCAACTGTGGAAATATAGTAAACGAGTTCGTTTTGCCGCCGAAGTCTCTGTCCCCGCACGAACCATTCCCCAGTTGCCCCATATCATTGCCGCCGCAGGTATAGACCCTGCCGTCCTCCTTCAGGATGATGGTAAAGTCCAGGCCCGCCGTTGCTTTCCGTACGCCCCTTGCAGCCAGTACCGGCTCCGGCTGGTTCCTGCCTGATATAAGCCCGTTGCAGAGCTGTCCGCAGTCATTCATTCCCCATAGGTATAGGTCCCCGCTCTCGGTCACAGCGGCATAATGGTTCATCGAAAGGGATATGCTTTTGATATGTTCCATGATCTTCGTTGGCGTCAAGGTCGAATAGGGTAAGCTGTCGTCATCTTCCCCGTTTGTTTTTTGTTTTGTCAGGATGTATCCCCATACATATAAATCCCCGTTTTCGGTTAAGGCCGCGGATACATTATAGGTGGCTGCAATGCATTTCACGCCGGATAACACTTTCACCGGAGGGTAGAGCTTGTATTCTTCTTCCCTTTCTGCAGTAGTCCCGTTTCCGATCTGCCCAAATCCCTTCCAGCCCCAGGCATACACGTCGCCGTTCTCCATTAGCGCCAGGGCATGGTTGTCCCCCAGCGCGATATTCTTTACCCCGCTCATCAGTTTTATGTTTGAAACAGGGCCAGCACCTTTTTCATTCTCCAGGTAGTTTAGTTGTCCCGCTATGGTATCCCCCCAGGCCAGCAGGTTGCCGTCGGTGGTGACGGCCATCGTGCATAGCTTGCATACAGCCGCGCGTTTGATGTTTGACGCCAGTTTCCGGGGGTGATATCTGTCCTCATCAGGTCGTATATCATCCATTGCCATGCCCATGGCATACAGTTCGCCGTTTTTATCCAATACAACTGTGGACATTCGCGAAGCGCAGGCGTACTGGATATCATGCAGGATCAATGTAGGTTTGGGCACGCAGGATACGATCAGTTTGTCGGCGCTCCCGTAAGGGAAATCCTGTTTGATGCCCAATTCGCCCTGGTAATTGGATCCCCATACATACAGGTCCCTGTCTTCCGTGATAGCCATGGCGTGGTAATCCCCCGTTGCCACGTCCACGATCTTCGCATGCATCGGTGTATTTCCGCACCCGGCTAGTAGGGCCAGGGTTGTAACGAGGAGCAAAGCAAAAAACGTCCTTTTCGCCTTCATCTGTCCGCCTCACATTCAGCTTTTGAGTAATTGACTTTATAGTTAAATCATACCATAAGAGCTAATATAACAAAAGCGCCATGCTTTCGCACAGCGCCTTAACCAGACTTCAAAATGATTGTCATGCCGAAGGCATACCGCCATTGTACATTGTAAATTGTACATTGTACATTTGATGCCCCCGCAGGGTATGTAATTCGTGCCGCAGGAACTCCACAACTGTCAACTTTCAACTCTTAACTGCCATACGTGAATTCCTTCATGTTCTCGTTTGCCAGGTCATAGACGAATTTGTTCGCGTCCCGCTGCTTGATGTATTCCGCCGGGTCCCACGGGATGCCGCCGTTTGCGATGGTTTCCTTGTTCAGCACCTGGGAGTACGGGTGGACATATTTTTTGTATTCCGTTCCCGCCAGCTTTGCTTTCACCATCTGGTAGGCCAGGTCCGCCTGCAGGGTGGGCGGTTGGGATACGCAGAAGGTGATGTCCCCGTTCTGGATCATCTCCCACGAGCCTTCCCTTCCCTTTGCCGTCCCGATGATATAGCTGCTGGCCGTGAGGCTCGCGTTTTCCAGCGCCTCCAGTACGCCCGGCACCATTTCGTCGTTGCCCACATAGATGGCGTTGAACTGCCCCGATGTTTTGGTGATGGCGGTCGCCATCACGGAGGCCGCCGTGCTGCTCTGCCCCTTCCCGGCCTGCTTGGATGCAAAGCTCTTGTCCGAGAAGCTGCTGTTGTTCGCGCCCGCCTTGTATCCGTCCACGAAGCCCGCCCGCATGGTATCGGCCTCGCTCGCCGCGCCGTCGATGGCGATGATCTTCGATGCGCCCAACTTGCCCATCTCCTGGCCCACGGCGTACCCGATGCCCTTGATGTCGTATCCGGCATAGCCGTCCGGTTTCCCGCCATCCGAACCGGCAGGCAGTGTGTCCACAAAAAAGATGGGTATCTGCGCCTCATTGGCCAGCACTGCGGATTTCCCCGCCGTTTCCGCGTTGGCGGACTGGATCACGATGGCAGCCGCCTTGGCGTTGATGAATTGCTGTACCGATGCGATCTCGCGGGAGGGCGCGCTGTTGCCCGCCACTTCCATCACGTTCCAGCCTTCCTTGGCCGCCAGCAGTTTGAATGTCTCCAGCCCGGCTTTGGCAGCCGAGTCGTCCGATGCGGTGTAATAGCCGATGTTCGTCCCCTCCGGCAATGCGCTGATGGTGGGGGCAGGCGTCGCCGCAGAGGGCGCTGCCGATGCCGGCTGGCTTTCAGTAGGTTCGGGCTTGCCCGAACACGCGGCCATGGTCAATACCAGTGCGATGATGCAGATGATGATCATTGTTTTTTTCATATGGATCCCTCGCTTTTTCCTGCTCTCTGGATTCCGGGGGTCTTGCGTAACGAATGAAATAAAATCGCAATCGTCCATTCAACTTATATTCATAATTATATGCCTGCACGCGGGCAAGTCAAGGATGTCAAACCGGTCTGCCCTATGGGGCCGCTCCGTTTGAGGGTGGCAGCTCCGTTTTTTGGGGACGGTTTACCTTTCCCGGGCGTTTGATTGCTGGAAATATGTTTAAAATATAGTTGTTTGCCATACTCTTTTTTGCCGGAAGGGTATATAATATTGAAGGTTTTAAATATTGAAATATTAAGAGGTGTTGTTATGGGTAAGAAAATCATCGTGGTCGGCGGTGTGGCCGGGGGGGCTACCGCTGCCGCCCGGTTGAGGCGGCTGGATGAGCACGCCACGATCATCATGTTCGAGCGCGGCGAGTACATATCCTTCGCCAATTGTGGTCTGCCCTATTATATCGGGGATGTCATAAAGGACAAGGAGAAACTGACCCTGTCTTCGCCCGAATTCTTCAACGGCCGTTACGGCGTGGATGTCCGCACCATGAGCGAGGTGACGTCCATTGACCGCACCAGGAAGGAGGTCGAGGTGTTGAACCGGGAAACCGGAAAGAAATACAGGGAATCCTATGACTACCTCATCCTCGCCCCCGGCGCCGATCCCCTTCGCCTCCCGGTAGAGGGGGCCGATGATCCCCGTGTTTTTACGCTCCGGAATATCCCCGACACCTATGCCATAAAGGAATTCATTGATAAAAATGCCCCGAAATCCGCCGTGGTGGTGGGCGCCGGCTATATCGGCATCGAAATGGCGGAAAACCTCCATAGCCTGGGTATCCAGGTCACCATCGTGGAGATGGCTTCCCACGTGATCGCGCCGCTGGATGAGGATATGTCAGGCGAAGTGCACAAGCATATCCGTTCCAAAGGCGTGTCCCTTCGTCTGAATTCCGGCCTTACGGCCATCAAAAGATCCGGCGAACGCCTGCTGGTGGAGATGCGTTCGGGCGAGCCTGTGGAAGCGGACCTGGTCGTGATGGCCGCGGGCATCCGTCCCGATACCCACCTGGCCCGGGACGCAGGTCTTGCCATGGGCCGCCGGGATACCATCCGGGTGGATGAGCGCATGCGCACCTCCGATCCCGCCATCTATGCCGTGGGGGATGCCGTGGAGGTAAAGGATTTTGTGACGGGTGAAGACGTCTACATCCCGCTGGCGTCGCCTGCGAACCGGCAGGGCCGCGTCGCCGCGGATAATATCGTCGGACTGGAAAGCTTGTACAAAGGCTCGCAGGGAACGGCCATCCTGAAGGCGTTTGATATGACCGTGGCCGTCACGGGCAAAAACGAGGCCGGCCTGAAAGCGGCGGGGGTGGATTATGAGAAATCCTTTACCTTCTCCGCTTCCAATGCCACCTACTACCCCGGGGCCACCTTCATGAGCATCAAGCTGCTTTTTGAAAGACCCTCGGGCCGTATCCTCGGCGCGCAGATCACCGGCTACCAGGGCGTGGATAAGCGCATCGACGTCATCGCCACGGCGATACGGGCAAACCAGACGGTACATTTCCTGACGGAGCTGGAATTGTCCTATGCCCCCCCGTTCGGTTCCGCCAAAGACCCCGTGAATATGGCCGGGTATGTGGCGGAAAATATTCTGAATGGCACGACAAAGGTTTTCCATGTGGACGATGTGCCCGCTTTGGACAGGAGCAAGGTCACGCTGCTGGATGTCAGGACGCCCGTGGAGTACGGCAACGGCACCATTGAAGGCGCTGTGAATATCCCGCTGGATACCCTGCGGAACAGGGCAAATGAGCTGGATAAGGATAAGCCTGTGTACCTTTTCTGCCAGATAGGCCTGCGCGGGTATGTCGCCGCGCGCCAGCTGGAGCAAAAGGGGTTCGACGTGCATAACCTTTCGGGCGGTTACCGCCTGTACAACGTGCTTTCGGGCCGTGAGGCGCCCGCGCCCGCCCCGCAGACTATGAAGAGGATATCGGAGGAGAGACAGATGGACCTTTCGGAAAAAGGCGGCAAAAATGCCGTGGAGATCGACGCGACCGGTTTGCAGTGCCCCGGCCCCATCATGAAGGTGTATGCGGCCATGTGCAAGCTCATTGAGGGGGAGGAATTGGTCGTCACCGCCACCGACCCGGCCTTTGCGTCCGATATCGATTCCTGGTGCGCCAAGACGGGCAATAAACTGAAATACATCCACCAGGAAGGCGGCAAGGTCACCGTTTCCCTCATAAAAGGCCGGCAGGACGCCGCATGCGCGCTCACCAGCGAGGGCGGCACCGGGAAAAACATGATTATCTTCTCGGGCGATCTGGACAAGGCCATCGCTTCATTTATTATAGCCAACGGCGCCGCGGCCATGGGGCGCAAGGTGCACATGTTCTTCACCTTCTGGGGGTTGAACATCCTGCGCAAATCCGCGCATGTGAAGGTGAAAAAATCCTTCATCGAGCGCATGTTCGGCATGATGATGCCCCGCGGCAGCACGCGCCTGGGCCTCTCCAGGTTGAATATGGCAGGAATGGGTGCTAAAATGATCCGTGGGGTCATGAAAAACAAAAACATCAATTCCCTGGAGGACCTGATCAGATCGGCCATGGAAAACGGCGTGGAGATCACGGCCTGCACCATGTCCATGGACGTCATGGGCATCTCCAAAGAGGAATTGATCGATGGCATCTCCTATGGCGGCGTTGCGTCCATGCTCGGTTTCGCCGAGGAGTCCGACATGTCGCTCTTTATCTGAGCGGAGGTAGCTGATGGCGGAGTGTAACAGGGAAAAATATACCGAGATCGCGGAAAAGCTTAAGGCGCTCTCCCACCCCGTGCGCCTGTGCATCGTATGCAGGCTCTCCCGGGAGGCCACCAACGTATCCGGAATGCTGGAAAAGCTGCAGATCCACCAGACCACGCTTTCCCACCACCTCATGCTGCTCAGGACGGCGGGGATCATCGAAGGCGCGCGTCATGGCAACGAGATCTATTACAGCATCCGGGACGAAAAGGTCGTTGCGCTCGCCCGTACGTTGTGTGAATAGTTGGTTATGGTATAGTGAAACGGCCATCCTTCGCGGGTGGCCGTTTTCGTTTCACCTCTGCAAGGACACGTGCGGCATTTGCAGCGTAGCGGACGGGTATAACATGTTATAATCAAATCGTTTTCAGGTAAACGCTAATGAATATCCCTTTTCTTTGGAGGCAGTATGAGCGGATTACGCCAGGTCAAAACCCGTGAAGAACTTTGCACCATGGTTGAAGAGATCGGCTTCATCCCCCTGTTTGCATGTTCAATAAAAGGCTTTTCGGTAGAGGAATTAACGCCGCGCCTGGTCTGGTGGACAGGCGACGCCGATACGGACCCCTGGGAGTGGCGGGAACAGATTGCTTCGGAAGGCCATATCGCCTATGGGAAATTTTTCGGGCAGAAGTCCGCCTTCATCTCCCGGGAGTGGTTCCCCATTCTCGCGGCCTTCCGCCGGGACGGGTACGTTTTCCGTGAACGGTATGAGGCGGGGCTCGCATCCAAAAAGGCCAGGGATGTCATGGACCTGCTGGAGGAGCACGGCATGCTGGCTTCCTGGCGGCTCAAGCGCCTGGCCGGTTTCGGCAAGGAGGGGGAAAAGGGGTTCGAAGGGGTCCTCGCGCAGCTCCAGATGCAGACCTATGTCACCGTCTGCGGGTTTGAGCGTAAAAAGGACAGGTTCGGGCAGGAATACGGCTGGCCCGCTTCGGTATATTCCACAGCGGAGCGTTTTTTCGGCGAAGACCATATCGGCTCCTGCGGTCTTGGCCCGGATGATGCAGGGGAAAAGCTCGTTGAGCAGATTTGCCGGGTGATCCCGGGTGTCTCAGTGGCCCAGGCGGAAGGTTTCATGCGGTGAATGCTTCTTTCATTCGATCATACTGCGGATTTATCCTTATAAAATTCCAACCAGGAATAAAACGAGCGCGATGGCGCCGAGTCCTATCAGAGCGATAAAAATATACGTATACAGCGCCCGCCACAGTATGCGTTTTTCCTTTTTCAGCTTGGGGTCGGGCTTCCCGTCCGTTCCGTTCAGCGTTATTTCATTGTCGTCCTTTTTCCCCATCGTTCATGCTCCGGGATACCCTGGATGTCGATAATACATGCAGATAGCTTGCGCAATCGGCTTGAAACCACTCATGGTAGTGTCCGTTGCCATCGTTTTTGGCATATTGCCGCATCGCGCAGACCGCTTCCATATGCCCAGGGATATGGGCCAGGACGATACCAACATGTATTACTGGTTCCTCAGGGTCCGTTTTTTATATTCCGAGCCTTGATGTAATTGCGTTCAGCCGATCCCCTTTGAGTAGGCAGGGTTCTCCGGGTTCGGGCTCAGCGTCACATACAGCGAAAGGTCGGATTTCACTTCGGGTATCCCGAATGTCTCCTCCCCTTTTACCATCAGGGCCAGCCCCTGCGAAAGTGGCGCCTTTTCCCCGTTCACCTCCACCGTGCATTGCCCGGCAAGGACCGTGGCAATAAGCATGGAGTGCTCGTGCTGGTGGGGGGGTATGGTCTGCCCCGGCATCAGGTTCAGGATGAAGCAGAGCGTTTCCGGCGTGTTGTAAAGGATCTTCTTGGTCAGGCTGTCCTTGTTGAATACCTGGTGGTCTTTCAGGATGCGCAGTTCCATTTGGGTATCCTCTCTTTATGCATGTAATGGTGCTTGCTTGTTAGTGTTGTTCAGCTGGTATATAAATAACCGTTTATCCTGCAAAGAAACGAAATAAAGGGCGCATGGCTGCCCCTTCTTTGTCTTTCGTGTTTTCGGCTTTACAACTGGATTTGAGAAATTGTGCGGTATGGATGGGATGGTTTTGAGTCGGCTCAGTCGGTGGGCTTCCCTTCGAAATACCAGCCTCCGTTTTCATGGTACAGGTAGACCGGCTTGCCCAGCAGTCTGCAGTCGTAGCGTATGCCCGCGGCGTATGTCCCGCCCGGGTAGCGTCTGGCGCCCCTGATCTCGTCGATCCTGTATACGTTCCCGTCCGACCAAAGGACGGATTGTGGCAGTACGTCTCCCTGCCTGTTTCGTGCGGTATTGACCTTCACAAAGATCTTATGCATGTTGCACCTCCTTTCCTGTCTCGATGATGGTATAGGAAGCGCCTCCATGGCAGAGCGCGATGCAGTCTCCCCCCTTGGATTTGCACTCCTTTTTGATGGACGTCACGCGTTCGGATAGTTCGTACACGTTTTTGTACGTGCTGCCCTGGTTGCTCACGCCTGCGATGCACAGCGTCATCAGGCCGAATTCTTCATCCGTGTTGCGGCGGTTCTTCGCGCGGATGTATCCGTTCATGCAGTCTTTGTCATTGTAAAAGCTGTTGCGGCCTTTTTTGAATGCTTCTGCGATGGCGCCGCACAGGGGTTCGACGGCATAGCTCCTCGGGAGCACGACGAAATCGTCCCCTCCGATGTGCCCGAAAAATGCCGTCTGGGCTCCATATGTATCCAGGATGCACTGCTGGATCACATCCCGCAGGAAAAGGAGCACCCGGTCCCCGTTTTCAAAGCCGTACACGTCGTTGTACGCCTTGAAATTGTCGATGTCCACATACAGCAGTGTGAAGGGATCGGTGCCATCCAGCGCCTCCTTGATCTCCTGGTCGATCAGGATATTCCCCGGGAGTCCTGTGAGGGGATTGAGGTGTTTGGCATGGTTGACTTCGATCTCCATGGTCTTTTGAAGCAGGTCTTTCACGCTGACCACGCCGGTATAGGCCCCGTCCCGTGTCACGACGATGATATCGTAGATGTTTTCATTGTTCCGCGCGGTGATCAGCCGGGAGGTCGCTTCCATGGTAGTGGTAAAGTCCACTTCCAGCGGCCGGTTGTCCATCAGCAGGCGCACAGGCCGCTTGCTGAAGATGGAGTAGCCGTACTGCGTTCCGAGGTGGGCAAAAAACTTGTCCCGCATCACCAGGCCGCAGAGCTTATCCCCCTCGCATACGGGCAGCCCCGCCAGCATCGGGTTTTTCGTGAAGATCTCCTTCACCTCATCGCCCGTCGTATCCGGGCAGATGGTGGGATTCTGGCTGCAGATGTCTCCGATCATCACGGTGGAAGGCGTGCTGCGGTACAGCCGCTGTTTTTTCCTGTTCCGCTGGATGATCATCTGCGTCAGGCTTTCGTTGTTGTATTCGATCTTTTCCGAGGGCCGCTGTATCAGGAAGCCCTGCCCGTACTCGATGCCGATATCGATGAGCGCGTTGAGTTCGTTTTCCGTCTCGATCCCCTCGGCGATCACCCGGATATCCGTCACCTGGCAAAACTCGTTGAAGTTCCGCACCAGTGCGTATTTGAGGCCGGTCTTGTCGATGTCCCGTATCAGGTTCATGTCCAGCTTGATGAAATGGGGGTGGATATCCGTGATCATGTTCAGTCCGGAGTATCCCGCCCCCGCATCGTCCACGGCTATTTTGTACCCCTGGTCCTTGTAGTGGGTGATGATCTTGCGAAATCCCGAAAGGTCCGATATCGAGCGCTTTTCCGTCACTTCAAATACGATGTTTTCAGGGTTGATGCCGTACTCCTGCACAAATTCCTTCGTGAAGCCCTGGCGGAATTTCTCGTCATGGATGATGTCGGGGTCCACGTTCAGGAATATCCTGTGTCCGCGGTTCATCCACGCCGCCTTTTCCAGCGCCCGTATACGGCACAGCAGTTCCAGTTCCCACAGCTTGTCATACATTCTCGCCGCTTCGAACAAGGCCGTGGGGTTCTCCATCCTGCTTTCCTTCGGGCCCCGGCTCAAAGCCTCATAGCCCAGCACGCTTCCGTTTTTCAGGGATATGATGGGCTGGTAGACGGTATGGACATTGCCTTCGTTCAGTATTGCCATAAATTCATCTCCCGCGTTTGGACCGCGAAGTGAATCCTTTTCCATGAAAACGGGACGCATGTTTTCATTGAGCCAGTTGAGGCCGTATATACCTTCAGGATTCATATTTCACCTTTTGTAATAAAGCTTTGTATTCTTTTTTAGCCGGGTCGGGGCAGTCTTTCGACTGCCCCGTATCCCAATATCTATTCAGTTTTATTGTTATTTCGCGATCGGGACGAGGCCTTTGCTTGTCTGGTAATCGGTGGATTCCTTGTCTGTGAGTACATAGTCCAGGAAGGCTTTCACGATGCCCGCGGGTTCGCTCTTGGTCAGGAGCAGGAAATCCCGCTGGATCTTGTAGCTGCCGTTGCCCACGTTGTCGGTCGTCGCCTTCACGCCGTCCACATCCAATGCCTTGTCATCGGGATAGGTGGCCAGTACGCCCAGGGAGATGTAGCCGATGCCGTTCTTGTCCTTGCCCACTGCCGCGGCCAGGTCGCCCGTGGAGTTCAGCACGGCCGCGCAGATTTTCTCGTCGATGGTGACCTGTTTGCCTTCCGCATTTTTGCCCAGTACCAGTTCTTCAAATCCGCCGCGTGTGCCGGAGGTGGATTCACGGGTGTAGAGGTTGATGGCGGCGTCACTTCCGCCTAACTCCTTCCAGTTCTTGATCTTGCCCATGTAGATGTCCTTGATCTGGTCCTTGGTCAGGGCGTTCACGGGGTTGTCTTTCTGTACCACTACGGCGATACCGTCTTTGGCCATTTTGAATTCAACGAGCGGTTTCTCGGAATCTTTCAGTTCGCGGGAGCTCATGCCGATGTCGGCGGTGCCGTCGATGGTGTTGGCGATGCCCTGGCCCGAGCCGACCTGCTGCACGTTGATGGTCACGCCGGGGTTCTTGGTCATGAAGTTTTTGGCGAGCGCGTCGATGTACGGTCCCACGGAGGTGGAGCCTACCACGGTGATCTTGCCGCTGAGGGCTTCAGTTGTCGCAGTAGCGGGAGCCGTGGTCGCCGGGGCCGTGGTCGGAGCCGTCGTGGCGGGTGCACTGGGGCTGCTGGCCGGAGCGGCGCATCCTGCGGCGAGAGCCGCTATGAGCAGGACCGCTGCTGCCATGGTGATGATGCTGGTTTTCTTCATGTGATATGACCTCCTAAATGATTTGGCGTATTTCGTGTACGCTTTGAAGCATATACAGCGTTTATTAACTCCGCATGAAGCCGGTGTTAAGAGTGTGTAAAAAAGTTGGGTGTCTGCGATTCATGGTTTTTTGATGCCGTGCGGCGCATTAAAAGGTAGGTTTATTATTATTGATTGCGTGTTCAGTCCAATGTTAAGTGCAGGTTAAATGATTCCCGGTCTTCTTTCATACGTAAAATGCAGATGATATAATGCAGATGTAATAGTATGGGGGTGTTGAAATGCCGTCCACCGTTTTGATCGCCGATGATGAGAAAAACATACGTGAATTGCTCCGTTATAATCTTGAACTCGCCGGGTTCACCGTTTCCGAGGCGGTGAATGGCGAGGAAGTCCTGGCCATTTCTCAGTCCGTAAAGCCGGACCTGATCCTCCTGGATATCATGATGCCCGTCATGGATGGCCTCATGGCCTGTAAAAAGCTGAAGGAAAGCGCCTCCACCCGCGGGATCCCCATCATCATGCTTACAGCCAAGGCAGAAGAGGCCGACAGGGTCCTCGGTCTTGAACTGGGCGCCGACGATTATGTCGTGAAGCCTTTCGGCGTGCGGGAGCTGGTGGCCAGGGTGCGCGCCCTCCTTCGCCGCACAGTATCCTCGGGGGAAAACGGCGATGGCAGGCTGGCCTATAAAAACCTGGTGCTCGATACGGTGCGCTATACCGCCGAAAATGACGGCGTTCCGCTGGAGCTCACGCTCAAGGAGTTTGAGCTGCTCCGCTATATGATGTCCCACCCCGGCCAGGTCCTCACGCGCGAGGTCCTTTTGGAAAAGATCTGGGGTTACGATTACATGGGCGAAACGCGCACGGTGGACGTGCATGTGCGCCACCTGCGCGTCAAACTCGGCCAGTACCAGGGTTGCATCGAGACCGTGCGCGGCGTGGGTTACCGCTTCGTATTTTGATAGGATGGGGCGTGATCATCTTTTGAGAAAGAAAATATTCCTTTGGATGGCGCTGCTTATCGTGCTTTCAGGCCTGGTATATGCGGCTTTCGGCATATTTTGGGTCAATAACGCGGAAAACGACCTGCTGCGGAGTGATCTCGTGAACCAGACCCAGGGGCTGCGCACCGCATTGGAAGGCCGGGAGATCGCGGATCATGATGCGCTGGCCAAAAACCTTGCAGCCTCCACCGGGACGAGGGTCACGTTCATCGCCGGGGACGGTGCCGTCCTGGGGGATTCCTCTGCCGTGGCGTCCACCCTTCCCAACCATTCCAACCGGCAGGAGGTCATCCAGGCCAAAAAAGCGGGGATCGGCACGTCTGCCCGTTATTCCGCCACGCAGAAGATCGACGAAATGTACTGCGCCGTCGTCATGCGGGATGGCGAGACCATCCTGCGCCTGTCCATCCCTGCCGCGCGCGTGGACAATGCGGTGTTCAGGGTATGGGGGGGCGTGCTCATCGCTTCCGCCATCATCCTCGCCGTCAGTGTTGCCGTGGCTTTCGGCCTTGCCTCCAAGGTGGCCGGTCCTATCCGCAGAATAACGCAGGGTGCATTGGATATTGCAGGCGGGAAGTACGATACCAGGATATCCAGCAGGCACAATGATGAGATCGGAAAGCTCGCAGATGCGTTCAACGTCATGGCTGGTAGGCTGGGTGAAAGCGTCCGGGAGCTGGAAAGCGAAAAAGCCACCCTCATGGCCGTGCTCTCATCCATGCAGGACGGTGTGGTGGCGGTGGATGAAAGGATGCACCTGCTCTTCCTCAATGAATCCGCCAAAAGGCTGTTGGAAGCCCACGATGCCATGGTAGGCAGGCACTTTGTGGAGAGCATACGCAGCAAGCCCCTGCAGGATATTTTCAGGACTTCGCTGGAGCACGGCCAGACCGTTTCTGTTGAGATGGAGTCGGGGCTGACCGATTCCATGATCCTCCGCCTGTCCTCCTCCCCCATCCAGGGCAAGGGGCGCGTCGTGGGCGCGGTCGCGCTGGTGCAGGACATCACGCAGGTACGCAGGCTCGAGAATATGCGCAGTGAATTCGTGGCCAATGTCTCCCACGAGCTGAAAACGCCCCTCACGTCCATCAAAGGCTTCGCGCAGACGCTCATGGATAATCCGGTGGACGACAAAACGAAGAAGAAATACCTTACCATCATCGATAATGAAGCCGAAAGGCTGAAAAACCTCATCAACGATATCCTCACGCTTTCCCTCATCGAATCCGAGAAAAAGGGTGTGGCCGTCAAGACGACATCCGATGCCGTGAAATGCGCGCAGAATGTACTGGAGATGATGAAGCCGCTGGCGGAGGTGAAAAACATCTCGCTGGTCCTCAATACAGGGGAAAAGCACCTGCTCGTCCCCGGCCAGAAGGACAGGATCCAGCAGATGCTTATTAATCTTGTGGACAACGCCGTGAAATTCACGCCCGAAGGCGGTCACGTTGAGATCGCCATCCTCCGCGAAGGGCAAAAAGCCTTTCTCCGCGTTTCCGATACGGGGATCGGCATCCCCCGGTCCCACCTGCCCCGGATATTTGAGCGGTTTTACCGGGTGGACAGCAGCCGCAGCCGGGAGCTTGGCGGCACCGGCCTGGGCCTCTCCATCGTCAAGCATATCTCCCTCTCCCTCGGCGGCGAGACGCACGTGGAGAGCGACGCGGGCAAAGGCGCCGTGTTCACCATCACCCTGCCTGTGGTCGAGGGTTAGATCATATCACGGTATGCATATCATATCCCGCCCTTCTCAATGCAGCGGCGGGAGATTTATTTTGGCATCATTCCTGCTGCCAGAGGATCGGCCGGCATGCCGCCTATCCATACCAGTCTCCCGTTTTTGTTGATATACGGCTTGTTTGTATCGGGCACAGGCTTCCCCTGGGCAAAGAAGTTGTGCCGTGCGATCTTGCAGTAACGCTTGAAGTTCCGCCACCGCTTTGCGGACCGTTTGAAATAGTACACGTTGGGCGGCAATAATCTCAGGTTGTTTCTGATGAGGATCAGCACCGCGTCCCTGCATGCCTGGTTTGTCCTGCGGGCCACGCAGAATTGGTGCCGCTGCCGCACCACCCGCGTGACCGTCTTCCCGAAGCGTCCGCTTTCATACCGGTTGAGGACCACGTTCGCCACCGCCACCTTCCCGAGGAACGGCTCACCCCTCGCCTCGGCATACACCACCCTGGCGATGAGCTGGATCTCGGCGTTGGTGATGGGCTTTGGGGAAAAGGTTTTTGAAATATTGAAGGTCTCTTGCGTATTGCTTTCGGCTTGGGCCTGGTTGATGGGGATGCAGCAGATGGATAGCACAACGAGCAGCGTGAGTACAGCAATGAGTCGTTTCATTTTTCACATCCTTGTCACATGGAGTTAAAACCAATATATGTGGCAAGGATTCCCGCTGTTCCCGTCCGGACTTTTCAGGCGGTCTTTCGCCCTCCGGCTCGGTAATACAGGTCCGTTTTTTTTATAGGCTGTTCAGGGTTTCCTCCAGGTTTGATACGTATTTTGCCACATGGAAGCCGTCCATCAGGGCGTGGTTGACCTGGACGGAAAAAGGCAGCATCACCTTTGCGCCGTCATTGAAGTATTTCCCCCAGGATATCCGCGGCACCGAATCGTCCTTCTTCAGCGTGATGGTATGGGATATGCTCGTAAAGGATATCCACGGGATGCAGGTGATATAGAGTACGTCGTCTGTGTGGCCTGCCATGTCGAAAAAAGCTTCCTGATTTTCCGCCCTGTCCTTTGCTTCGGCTGCGAACCGGCTCATGCTGTCCTTCATTTCCGCCGTGACGAATTTGAAAAGCGCGTTGTCCTTTTTCAGGTAGGTGAAGGATGGATGCACCAGTTCGTGCACCACCACCGCTTCCCCGCGTATCCTGCAGCGGAATTCCTCCGTTTTGTTTGCTGCGAGGCTGGCTGCGTGCATCATGCTGAAATAGAAAGGCAGGTTTTCGCGCCTCGTGCATGCAAGGAAATGCGATATGTCGATATTCATGCACAGGTTGAAATGCGGATAGTCCATCGTGCGGAAAAAATCGAAGTGCATTTTCCGCTCCCAATGCTCCATGTCTATCGTTCTCATTTGTTCCAACCCCCGCTTAATATTTGCTGTATTTATTACAACGAATGTAATTGTACATTGTCTGGCCCGTTCAGGGCAAACAGTTGCCTGCGTTCTGGCGTCCTTTTCGAAAAATAACATACATTTAACACGGACTTAACACTCTCATTTCGCCGTTTGCTTTATAATTTTCTTGGATAAAACCAATAAGATTAGATACCGGTCCAAAGCCCGAAAGGCTGCGGTGATTTTGTTTGCGGGGCGGTGAAAGATTGAAATCGGCTAAAAGATTCCGGATGAACGATAAATTGATTCGTGCCCTTTTGTTCGTTTGTGCCGCCATCTCGGTGCTGGCGGTTTTCCTGATTACACTGATGATATTCATCCAGGCCTTCCCGGCGTTGCAGTATACCGAGGTGTGGAAAATGCTCTCGGGCTCCGACTGGCAGCCCACCGCCGATCCGGCGTTGTTCGGCATCCTTCCCATGATCGTAGGCTCGGTGTATGTCACGGGGCTGGGGCTGCTCTTCGGCCTTCCCGTCGGGTTTCTCACGGCGATCTTCATGTGCGAGATCGCTCCGCCCAAAGTAGCGGTCGTGATGCGCCGCGCCGTGGAGATCCTCGCCGGCATTCCCTCCATCGTATACGGCTTCTTTGGCCTCATGGTCATCGTGCCTGTGGTCCAGACGTTTGGGGGCACAGGCCTCAGCGTGCTGTCTGCAGGCATCATTCTGGGCATCATGGTCCTGCCCACGCTGGTGAGCGTGACCGAGGCTTCCCTCCGCGCCGTACCGGCCGAGTACAAAGAAGGCAGCCTGGCGCTGGGGGCATCCCACTGGCAGACCATTATTAAAGTCCAGGTCCCGGCGGCCAAATCCGGCATCCTGGCGGCGGCCGTGCTGTCCATCGGCCGCGCGGTTGGGGAAACCATGGCGGTAATCCTGGTGGCTGGCAATATCCCGGTCATCCCGGAAAGCATCCTGAAGCCCGTCAGGACACTGACGGTGAATATCGTGCTGGAGATGGGCTATGTCACGCCCGGCACCCTGCACTACAGCGCGTTGTTTGCCACAGGCGCGGTGCTTTTTGTCTTCATCATGCTCCTGAATTTTGCCGTACGGGCGCTCACGAAGGACCGGAAGGGGGTGCGCAAAAATGCGGCAAAGTTCTAAGCAAAAGGCTGCGCAGGGCGTGGCGTTCACCATCCTTTGGATAGCGGCCATCATCACGGTGGGCGTCATGCTCTTTATCGTGGGATACATCCTGTTCCGGGGTACGCCCCATATCACGTGGGAGTTCCTCACCCAGCCGCCGAAAGGCACCGGTTCCGAGGGCGGCATCTTCCCCATGATCGTCAATACGCTCGTTCTGGTGTTCTGCTCGTTGGTTCTGGCCATCCCCATCGGGGTGCTTGCGGCGGTCTTCCTCACCGAATACTCCCGGCAGGGGCGTATCGTACGGTTTATACGGGCCACGACGGAGAATCTGGCGGGCATCCCCTCCATCATCTTCGGCCTCTTCGGCTGGACCTTCTTTGGCAAGATCCTGGGGATGAAATGGTCCATGCTGAATGGCGCGCTCACTGCCATGATCGTGGTTCTGCCCACCATCATCCGTACGGCGGAGGAGGCCCTGCTCGCCGTGCCCCAGTCCTACCGCGAAGGCAGCCTGGGCATCGGCGCCACCAAGTGGCAGACCACCCTGCGCGTGGTGATCCCCACCGCCGCCCCCGGCATCTTCGCCGGCATCGTGCTGTCGATAGGCAGGATCGTGGGCGAGACGGCCGCGCTCCTCTTCACGCTGGGCACGGCCGACAGGATCGTCACCTCGCTGATGGATTCGGCCACGTCCCTTTCGCTGCACCTGTACAAGCTGGCGCGCGAGGGCATCTCGCTGGATATGGCCTGGGCCACCGCTGCGGTGCTGGTGTTTCTGGTGCTGATACTGAATCTGTGCGCCGCGTGGTTCGTGCGCCGGATGAACCGAAAACGGAATATGAAGGGAAAGTGAACATAAAATTTATGGATACGGCAGTGAAAATGGCTACAAGGGACCTGGACCTGTTTTACGGGGACACGCAGGCGCTCAAAAAGGTCAGCCTCGATATGCGGCGAAATTCCGTCACGGCCCTCATCGGTCCCTCGGGATGCGGCAAGTCCACCTTTTTAAAGACGCTGAACCGCATGAACGACCTCATCCCGGGCACCAAGATCACCGGCGAGGTCCTGCTGGACGGCCAGGATATTTACGACAGAAGCTGCGACGTCATCGAGCTGCGGAAAAATATCGGGATGGTGTTCCAAAAGCCCAATCCCTTCCCAATGAGCGTGTTTGATAATGTCGCCTACGGCCCGCGGGTGCACGGGGAGCGCAGCAGGCGCACGCTGGGGGATATCGTGGAAAAGAGCCTGAAGGATGCCGCGCTTTGGGAGGAAGTAAAGGACCGGCTGAACAAGCCCGCGCTGGGCCTTTCGGGCGGGCAGCAGCAGCGCCTCTGTATCGCGCGCGTGCTCGCGGTGGAGCCCGAGGTGGTCCTGATGGATGAGCCCACTTCCGCACTCGACCCGATTAGTACTGGAAAAATAGAGGACCTTATTGGTATACTGAAGGAGAAATACACCATCATCATCGTGACGCATAATATGCAGCAGGCCGGGCGCGTATCCGACAGGACGGCGTTCTTCCTGCTGGGGGACCTCATCGAGGAAGGCGATACGCGGGAGATTTTCCAGACCCCGCGGGACAAACGCACAGAGGACTACATCACCGGCAGGTTCGGATAAATCAGGAGGAATATCTTATGAGTCTTCGCGCACATTTGGAAAAGGAACTGGACGGGATGCGTGAGTTTCTGCTCTCCATGGCTTCCCTCGTGGAAAGGCAGCTGGAGCTCTCCATCCAGGCGCTGCTCAAGCAGGATGAATCCATCGCCCGCCGGGTCATAGAAGGCGACGACCGGCTGGATGATATGATGATCGGTATGGAGGATAAATGCGTCACGCTCATCGCCACGCAGCAGCCCCTGGCGTCCGACCTGCGTGCGGTCTTCTCCGCCAACCAGATAGCCATGGACCTCGAGCGCATGGGCGACTACGCTGTGGACATTGCGGAGATCGCCATACGGCTGAAGGATGAGGCCTATATCAAGGAGCTGATCGATATCCCCCGCATGGCGAAGATCGCCATGGAGATGGTCCACGGCTGTATCGACGCCTATGTGCGCGGGGATGTGGTCCTCGCCGCGAAAATATGCAAGATGGACGACGAGGTGGATGAGATCACCGGCGGCATCTTCCATGAGATCTTCTCCATGGTGAATACCGATGCGGTCCACATTTTCCAGATGATCCAGTTCCTCTTCATTGCCAAATACATCGAGCGCATCGCCGACCACGCCACCAATCTCGGCGAATGGGTGGTGTACAATATCACCGGCGAGCACCGGGATATGAACGACTGATATGGCGTTGAATTGAATGAGCAGATGCAAGCCCCTGGCCAGGCCGGGGGTGTTTCTTTGTCAGTTTTTCTTCTTCACTGACGGAAATAACAAAGGCAGGTTTAATACCTGCCTTTGTTATTCTTGATTGTCACAGTGACTTACTTTGCGATGGGTACCAGCCCGTTCTTGGTGTAGTAGTCCTTCGCTTCCTCGCTGGCGAGTACATAGTCGATGAATTCCTTGATCTTGCCGGAAGGTTCAGTCTTGGTCAGCAGCAGGTAATTCCTTTGGAGTTTGTATGTCTCGTTCGCCACGTTGGAAACACTCGCTGCAGCGCCGTCCACATCCAGCGCCCTGTCCTCCGCATAATTGGGCACGATGCCCAGCGAGATGTAGCCGATGGCGTTCTTGTCCTTGCCCACGGCCGCCGCCAGGTCCCCCGTGGAGTTCAGCACCGCCGCGCAGATCTTCTCATCGATGGTCACCTGCTTCCCCGCCGCGTCCTTGCCCAGTACCAGTTCCTCGAAGCCGCCCCGGGTCCCCGATGTGGATTCGCGGGTGTAGAGGTTGATCTGGCCGTCGTTCCCGCCCACTTCGCTCCAGTTTTTGATCTTGCCCGTGTAGATGTCCTTGATCTGGGATAGGGTCAATCCCTTCACGGGGTTGTCCTTCTGCACCACCACGGCGATGCCGTCCTTGCACATGGGGTATTCCACCAGCGGCTTTTCGCTTTCCTTCAGTTCGCGCGAGCTCATGCCGATATCGGCAGTCCCGTCGATGGTGTTGGAGATCCCCTGGCCCGATCCCACCTGCTGCACGTTGATGGTTACGCCCGGGTTGTTGTTCATGTACAGCTTGGCCAGCGCGTCGATATACGGCCCCACCGAGGTCGAGCCCACAATGGTGATGTTCGAGCCGCCGTTGGATGATGGCGTGCTGCCCTGCGAAGTGCTTCCACATCCTGCCGCGGTCAGTGCGATCAGCAGGATGATGGAAATGGTGATGAATAAATGGGCTTTTTTCATAGGATGATTATCCTCCATTTTTATATTTGTTCAATTTGAGGATAAACATCCATTGTTAATTACGTATATCGTATGTGTTAAATCTGGGTTAAATGTTCGCTTTGACCCGTTGTTTACAGGCGAAATGCCTTTGGAACTCCGGTTTAACTTTGTTTTAACATAAACAACATGCAGCGTTAACATTGCTGTTTTATGATTTCTGTAAAAGCTTGTATCTTTGAGAGGATATGGCCGGGATGGACAGGATACAGAGGATTTTGAAATTGATGGCCTGGTACGCGCCCCGTTTGGAGCAAAGCGCGGGTAATCCTGCGTTCCCCCAGTACGGCCTGCAGTACGGGGAGATGCACCATGCCTATGGCACCGCTTATCTTTCCTCCACTTTGGCGTACCGGCGTAACCTCAGCCCCGAGATCGCCTTCGCGGCGGGGCTTTTGCACGATGCCGGGCGTGTCGCCGGCGGCGTCTCCGAGGACCATCCCAAGAAGGCCGGTTTCCTCCTGCGTTCCGTCCTGGAGGAAGCAGGGTATACGTTCGAAGAGGTGGATATCATTCTGGAGGCGGTTACCTCCCACGCGTATAAATCCTTCAAGGGTTCCCCCTACTCCGAGGTGCTGAAGGACGCCATCATCCTCGAACGCGCCTTTTCTACCGGCACCGATTACGCCGACATGCGAAAAAGCCGCCAGCGTTTGAAGCATGGTTTCAAGGAACTTGGGTTCAGGCTGAAATAAAGCTTCATTCCCGCCCGCCAATGCATTTTACTCGTTTTGCGCCGATATTTCCGCCTGCTGCTTTTTTGTTAATCCGCCGAATACCGCCTTGTAGGCTGCGTCCACCATGTCCTTCAGCACGTCATCCGGCACGTCTCCCTCCAGGTACACGGAGTTCCAGTGTTCCTTGTTCATGTAATAGCCGGGGATGATGTCGGGGTATTGCTCCCTGAGCAGTTTGCCCAGCGTCGGCTCGCATTTCAGGGTGACGATGGGCTTGCCGGTCTTGTCCCCGCCACGTGAGGCGAACATCTTGCCCCCTATCCAGTACACGGTTGCGCTCCATTCGGGCTTGTATTCCTTCACTGCCCCCGGTCTGCCCTCGCAGTATGCGTCCAGCCATTCGTATTTCATATGCCTTTCCCCTTATCGCAATGTGGTTAGAGATATCTTAGCATATCTGATGGCAATCGGATGCACCTGTATGCGGGGGCGTCCGCTGGATCAACACCAAAAGCAAAGACCAGCCGCCGCATTGGATGGCTGGTCTTTGCTTTCTGGTGCTTTTAAAAGTGCTATTGCTGGTTGGATTGGTATGCGATCAGCACGATGTCCTGCCCCGACTGGGCCTTGATCTGGTCCTCAAAAGCCTTGATTTTATCCACCACATCGGTTTTTACGCTGGCTATCTGGTATCCTGGGTATTGCTGCATGTTAAAGTCCTCCTTTTGCTCCATTAACGCATCACGCAACGTATTTTCCTGTTGATTATTTATCCCCCGAAGGGCATGGAATCATGCCTTCCGCAACCGTTAACTACTAACTGCTGCCTGTCAGTGAAATTATGCCCCAATGGGAGGCATATTTGCCTCCCTATGTATTCCTTAACTTTCAACTCTCAACTCTCAACTGTCAACTCTTAATGATTATCTTTGTCGCACGATCTGTGGGTTCTGTCCGTAATAGTCCCCGTCCGAACTGCGGAAAAGCTCCAGTCTCGGCTGCCACCAGGTGAAAAGGAACGCTGCCCCGACCATCGCGGCCAGGCCAATGAGCCCCAGCCACCACAGCCTCCTGGCCCGGTCCGAGCGTGCCGCCTTCAGGAAATACCGTATCCCCGTAAAGACAGTGAATGCAAACGACAGGATCGCGATGGGCAGTTCGGTATTCGGCAGGTTCCCGAAGATGCCCTTCATCGCCGTATACGAGGCGATCATCGCCACGAACGCCATCCACAGCCCAGCGCCCGCGCCTGCAAACCACTCCTTGTACCCGCCGCCTTCCTTCTTGATGGTGCGTATCTCGATGAGGTACCAGATGAGCAGCGGCCACAGCGCCAGCTTCATGTGTTCCCAGTAGCTTTCGTTCACCGGGACAAATGGCGCGATGATCTGCGCCCATCCGTACATGCCCACGGCGTTCCACACGAAGTGCAGTCCTGATCCTGCGGCGGTGATGACGATGAGCGCCAGCACCCGCGGCCATGTCCATATTTTTTTGGAACTCACCATGATAAAGCCCTCCTTGTATTTTATATTGCCCGTTTCTTTATGGGTTCATTTCAGACAGGCAAAGTGCCTATGGATACAGCGCAATCTGATGATAGATTATTCATAACCATCCGTTCGGAAGCGAAACAAAGAAGGACGGCCCTCGCGGATACTGTCATTGTGTCCTCCAATATGGTAAAATACGTTATCATGTCCCGTCCATGGGTGATAAAGGGGATTCGTGTTGAAAAAACTGTTTTGCATCGTTTTCTGTTTGATTTTGTTCGTATTCATTGGCTGCTCGGCGCCCGAAAAGGCTGAAGCGCGTGAATTCTTTGCCATGGATACGCTGATGTTTGTCAATGTGTACGGTGCCGATGCCCCCGCCGCGCTGGATGCCGCGGAGGCGGAGGTGGATCGGCTGGATGCACTCCTATCGACGCAGAATGAAGCCAGCGAGATCGCGAAGGTGAATGCATCCGCCGGCATCTCCCCCGTGAAGGTATCACCGGATACGCTGGATATCCTGCAGCAGGCATTGAAGTATGGCGCGCTCACCGATGGCGCGCTTGACGTGAGCATATACCCTGTTTCGAATGCGTGGAATATCCAAAGCGGCGTCCCAAAGGTGCTGTCCGATTCCGAAATAGCTGGCCTTCTCCCCCTCGTGGACTACAGAAAGGTAGCACTGGATACCGCAGCCTGCACCGTATATCTGCCTCAGAAGGGGATGGGCATGGACCTCGGCGCCGTGGGCAAGGGTTACGCGTCGGACAGGCTGGTGGAGCTCTTTCAGGCAAAGGGCGTATCCCGTGCCCTCTTCTCCCTGGGCGGCAATGTCGGCTGCATGGGCGGTCGGCCCGACGGGACCCCCTGGCGCGTCGGCATACGGGATCCCCGCGGCCAGCCCAATGACTACCTCGGCTATGTTTCCATCAGGGATGGTTTTGTGATCACATCTGGGGACTATGAGCGTTTCTTCATCCGGGATGGGGTTCGTTACCACCACATCCTGGATCCCGGTACGGGCAGACCCGCTTGGAACGGCGTGCGCTCCGTCTCCATCATCTCGGATGATGGCACGCTGGCGGATTGTTATTCGACTGCGCTGTTTGTGATGGGCCTGGAAAAGGGGCTCGCCTTCCAAAAGGCGCAGAGCGACTTTGTGCAGGGCGGTTTTGAGGCCATATATGTCATGGACGATGGCCGCGTCATCGCCACCCCCGGCGCCAGGTCCATCTTTACTTTCACCGGAAAGGATGCAGGCTATACCTATGCGCCCTAAACTTGGCGACTTCCTCCTCGCGATCGCAGTCATGATTATATGCGCTGCCCTCATCATGGTCTTTACCTTGATGCAGTCGGAAGGCGCCGTCACTGCTGTCATCACGCAGGATGGCAGGGAAATAAAGCGCATCCGGCTGGATGCCGTTGCCTCGCCTTTTAAGGTTGAACTGGATGGGCCGTATCATGATGTGGTCGCCGTGGAAAAGGGGCGCATCCGGTTCGCAGAAGCCGACTGCCCCGACAGGTCCTGCGTCCATACAGGCTGGCTGGATCGGTCGGGCCAGACCGCGGCCTGCCTGCCCAACCGCGTGCTCATCAAACTGGTAGGTGCTCAGTCCCAGGTCGATATCATTTCAAATTGAGGTAGATGTATTGCGAAGTGTTGCACGGAAAATAGCACTGGCCGGTATACTGACGGCGCTCGCCCTCGCCCTCTCCATCGCCGAGCGGTGGATACCCCTCGGCCTGCTCATCCCTGTCCCCGGCGTCCGCCTCGGCCTTGCGAATGTTGTCACCATGTTCGCCCTTTTCTACCTCGGGCCGGTATATGCGGGGTCCATCCTGGTGGTCCGCTGTACCCTGGCTGCACTTTTCACAGGTATAACAGCCTTTCCGTTTTCTATCGCAGGAGGCGTGCTCGCATATGCTGTAATGCTGGCCCTGAAGCAGGGTTACGGCCGTTCCTTCTCGCTTTTCGGTGTCAGCATGGGCGGCGCCGTCGCGCATAATGTCGGCCAGGTGGCCATAGCCTCTTTGATGCTCGGTGAAGTCATGCTCTTCACCTACCTGCCCGCACTCATGCTCATCGGCCTCGCCACAGGGATCTTGACGGCGGCAGTCTCCATCCCCCTGTTCCGGGTATTGGATAAATCGGGCCTGGCTTCCCGCTATATCCCCTTAAAAAGAAAGGTTTAAATAAATAAACATCCCGGCACATACGCTTTATGAGCGGGTGTTATCGCTTTATCTAATGGTAACCTTCTGTAACCTTCTATGCATATAACACGTTAGCCAATACCTAAAGGGTACTTTTAAGATATGTCACACCCAGGAGATTTAGTAACGCGGGTAGCTCCAAATGGGCCGCTTGGGCTGATGGACGTACCGCGTTACATAAAGGCTCTCAGTGGAGATTTTGTAGCGGTATGGGTGAGGCAAGGAGAGGGCGTCAGCCCTCTCCTCTTTACAATAACGTTCCCCTCCCATGCTCTGCGATATTCAACACTCACTGCTTGCTTATGGGAGGGGTCGGGGTGGGTATTTAATACGCTTTATCGCTACTTCTTTCTTTTCTGCTCAAAGCTGTGATCTTACCGCTCGAGTACGGTTTCCTCGAATATAAAATGGCCTTGTGTTTTTTAACAAAGCCTTTATGTATGGTATTGTTTAGGTATCTATTTCGTAGATCCTCGTTTCCTCGCCGCTGATGCTCCATCCCTTGCACAGGTACCGCCACCCGTACCGTTCGTAATAGCCCGTATGGTCGGTGCAGAGGTATGCCTTGTCGAATCCCAGCCTCTTCGCTTCCTGAACTGCAAGGTTCAGCATCTTCCCGCCGATCCCCCGCTTTCTGCATTCGGGTTCCACATATACGCACGCCACCCAGGGCCACAGGTCCTGCCTGCTGATGAGGTCGTTGGCCAGCAGCGCAAAGCACCCGATGGTTTTCCCGTCTTCGATAACGAGGTAGAAAAGAGGCAGCGTATCAGACTCGAGGGAATGTGCGATGCAGTCCCTGTAAGTCTCCCGGTTCGTTTCGCTTCCCCATTTCCCCCAGACATAATCTGTTGCCGCTTCCACTTGCTCCTGGCGTGATATCCGGATGATCTCCATATACAGCCCTCCCATGGAAAAGCCGTGTCCATAGTGGATCACGGCTTGCTGCATCTTGAATATAGTAAAGGGTTTACAGGTAGGCAGCCATCGCGCAGCCGTATACCACGGCGTTCTCCGCGCTGCCCAGGTCCACATATACGTTCTTGTACGTGTCCGAGTACTGGCGGATGTAATGCACCACGTTTTCACGCAGGCCCTTCATCTTGTGCAGCGTCGCGCCTTCCCCTGCCACGTAGATCGGCTGCATGGGGTTGCTTCCCTCCCCGTATTTCAGTCCTGCCGAAAGGACCATCACCGTCACCAGCTTTGCGGCGCGTTCCACGATGGAAGTGGCGATCTTCCACGCCCCTTCCCTGTCCTCCTCGCTCATGCAGGCGTCCGAATACATCCCCACATACGGGTCGGCGATGAATTTGCTCATTTCGATCGTCCCGGCCCCCTCGATCCTGTCGCTCAGGAAGCCTTCGAGGATCCCTTCCTCCGTGGCCTTCTTCACGCTGTGCCTGAAGATCTGGCCGATGTATGCGCCCGCGATCATCTTTTCCATCTGGCTCTTCCCGGGTTCGCGGGAGGCGGCGTCCAGTTCCTTGTCGATGGGGCCGCGCGTCATCTTGTCAAAGAAGCCCGATTCGATATTCACCAGCATCGTCCCGCCCTGTTCGGCCACGGATGGTTCCTTGGTGATGTTCATTTTCTGTTCGGGGTAGCATATGTTCAGGCCCGTCCCCAGGATCAGGCCGAAATAGCCGCTGTGGTGCATGCCCGACATCTGCGCCCTGCCGCCCAGCGCGGTGGCGACCGTATCGTTTACCACCACCACTTTTTTCAGGTTCGTTACGCCTCTTTTGGACAGTGCGCTCAGAAGGCCCGCGCCCAGCAGGCGCCCTTCCCCGCCCGTGACCTTGATCTCCTTGTCAAAGTGTAAAATGCTGCCGTCCTTGCTCGGCAGGATCTTCGCCGGGAAGGAAAAGCAGTAACCGATCCTGTCCTTCCCCTTTGCGATGGGCGCGATCCGTTCCGCCAGGTAATCGAAATAGTCGTCGATGGTGACCTGCTCGGTTTTCCCAGGCACGGGATACGCTTCAAAGCTTTCGATGGAGGCCTTGCTCCGCGCGTCAAAGCGGATACTCGCGATGCGCAGGTTGCTTCCGCCTGAATCGATCGAGATGGCGCTCACGTTGACCGGGGGCCGGGTGTCTGTCTCAACATAGGTGGGTATCATGGGCAGGGAGCTTCCTGCAGGCGTCAGTCCTTTCTCCATTTCCGAGGTGAAGAGCTTTACGGTCTTTGCGATGTCGATTGCGCCGGGTCCCAGGTTGTTTTTGTCGATCCACTTTTCCACCTTCGAAGCGCTCATAATCTTCCCTCCGTAGTTGTGTTTTACATATTCTTTTATATTATAACAAATTTACACTGCATCGTGTAGAGTACACCATTGTCTCCAATAATATATTCGCGATTTTCTGTCGAAATCTTTAGTTGATGCACCGTATCTTGCAGGTTCCCTGATATCGTTTTTGGACTGGGTGCATGTATAATACGGTGATTTGATTTGGAGACAATAGTTTATTACTATTTAAGGCATCCATTTGATGGCAGGCTGTTTTGTATTACCTCATGGAATTGTAGCTTTGAACAAATTCATATTCGCGCTTACGCTGTCATTGCTTCGTCGTATTGATTGCCTTCAGATTTGCAGCCCACATAATGACGCCTGAAAAGAATTCCGAAAGGATCCAGCTGACCCATATGAGCACAGGGTAAAGAATGGTCATGTATAAAACTTCGCCATAGTCCCATCCGAATGCTTCACGGAAGGAGATGCGTAAGGAACCATCCAAAGCGACGCGAAAGCACATGTAGAATAACATGAGCATCACCGACTTTATGAGGTAATGTTCCCCGGGCTGGTATCCCGGTAAGGTTTTCGTGGCGTTGCTGGAACGCTGCCAGGTTTTTATCCAAGTCCAGTCCGCAAAAGCATGGAGATATTGTTTATTGTGAACCGCAGCGTTGTTGTTCGGGTTAGGTTTATCGTAGCGTATCCACTTATGTGAAAAGAAAAATAGCGCAGGTGCATATACCGTATCGAACAGGATGATGGCCGCAGCCATGAATATATGCTGCAGGAGGGAGGTGGTATCAGTTGTAAAAAAGAAAGAGGAACCGAAAGACCCCCCGGCATTTTCCCATATGAGTTTCTTTAAAAGTGCGATAGCGATGAGTACGGCCAGTTTTACTCCCCAGTTCACAAATAAACTGCCCGGTGTCTGGATTGAGGTAAACCTCATTTCTTTCCCAGGTAATTCTACGGTTACAGCCTTTTCGTGAAATAACCGGGTATGCCTGTGCTGCCTGTACTCCTTATACTTTAGCTTGGTGTCTGCTTGCCCCATATGTATTCTCCCGTCAGGTAGAGTCTTTACAGGCATTGATGGCTCTGGTCGGCAGGTCATATCCGCGTGTTTCGACTTTTCCGTCGAGATGTTCTATGATGATTGCACCATCGCTGATATAGGCCTCGAGTACATCATTTGCTATCGGGGCTGGGATTTTGATAAAATCCTCGCCGCCCTCTTTGATTGCCCCGCCATAATTGGCCCCCCAGGCATACAGGGTGTGGTCACTGGATATGGCTGCAGTGGTTCCGTATGCGGCATCAAAAGATATAACGTTTTGCAGTATGGCTTCAGGCTTCTCCGGACCGGCATTATTTCTTGTCTTGGTCTCACTGGAACTTTTCATTCCCCACATATATAACAGGCCATTTCGGCTCAGGGCATACCTTTCCTGCCCTTCCGGGGCTCTGATCATGGATATATTGTCCAGGATGAACTGAGGCTGGGCATGCATGGGAATCTTTCCTTCAACAAGCTTTATTGAAAATACCTGGCCTTTATCATTGAGAAAGAGCAGTGATTGAAAATCTCCCTGAATGTCACTTATTCCCTTTGCCCAGGGAAATTCGATCTTTTCATCCTTATCCTCAATATCAGTTGCATGGGCGATACTGCCCCATCCCGCGAGCGTTCCATCCTGCATGATTGCATAAGTAGAGTCACCAGTTGCAAATACCTTTTTTGCGCCAGAAAGGACCATGATTGGGGCAGCATAATCATCCTTGCCTCCGGGCAGGATCTGCCCATCACTGTTATCACCCCAGCCATATACGTTCCCGTCGATGTCCAGCGCCAGTGTGGATGTGTTCGACCAGCCTCCTCTGTATACGGCAAGGTCGGAAATTCTGGACAATATTACCCGCTCTGAACCGGAATAAACAAAGTTGATATGTTTGTTGCCGATACCCGTTTGGGAGTAGTCGTGGCCGCCTTTTGCCCAAAGTACGCCGTTTTTCTCGATCACATATTCGGTCCCGTTGGGATAATACCGTTTGACCTTTTTGTTGTTGATTAGAAGGTCCTCTTTTTGCAGGACTCTGGTGATATCATTTTTAGTGGGAAAGGGCTGTGCTGCTGCATAATACTGCAATGCTTTCTGGTTCTGATTCGCAGTTTCAGCACATAATCCGAGAAGATAGTCAACAGGAAACAAGGCAAATATCACCGCCAGGCATAGGATAAGGCCTATGGCAATTATCTTGCATTTCATCTTGTTTCCCTCACATGATCCGTCTCTTTTTGGATTGTATACGTTTTTTCGACGTTCATTAAGGCGGCATATCGTAAACTGGTATTTATATTTTAGTTAACAGTCGTTCATGCTGACCAATAAGCCTATATTTATTCCGCAAAATGGGTTTAACTATTCCAGTTCTTTCAGCCAGATGCCAGCGTCTGCGTCGCTGGGCATACGCCAGTCCCCCCGCGGGGAAAGGGCCACCGTCCCCACTTTCGGGCCGTCGGGCAGGCAGCTGCGTTTGAACTGGTTCCGGAAGAAGCGCGTGATGAAAAGCTTCAGCCACTTTTTGATCTCTTCGTCGGCAAACCTCCCCGCAAACGCCTTCTTTGCCATGCGCAGCACCTTGGCGGGTCCAAATCCGTAGCGGATCATGTGGTACAGGAAAAAGTCGTGCAGGTCGTACGGCCCGATGATCTCCTCCGTCAGCTGGGCGATCTCGTCGCCCTTGGGCGGCGTGAGTTCGGGGCTGATGGGCGTATCCAGTACGGAAAGCAATGTGCTTCGGACGGCTTCATCCTCCGCAGTGTCCGCGAAGTATTTGACGAGGAATTTGACCAGTGTCTTCGGTACGCCCGCGTTCACGCCGTACATGGACATATGGTCCCCCGCGTAGGTCGTCCACCCCAGCGCCAGTTCGCTCATGTCCCCCGTGCCCACCATCAGCGCGCCCAGCATGTTGGCGGTGTCCATGGCAATCTGCGTGCGTTCGCGTGCCTGTGCGTTCTCGTAGGCGATATCGCAGTCCTTTATACCGTGGCCGATATCCGACAGGTGCAGCTCCACCGCTTTGGATATGGGGATCTCGCGGTATTCCGTCTGCAGCGCGTTTGCCAGGGCCTCGGCGTTGGATTTCGTCCCCTTCGTCGTGCCAAATCCCGGCATGTTCAGTACGGAGATGTTCTGATGCGGGAGTTTCAGGGTGTCAAATGCGCGCGCCGTGACCAGCAGGGCCAGAGTGGAGTCCAGTCCGCCCGAGAGCGCCACCACGGCCTTTTGGAAACCTGCGCCCAGCATCCGCCCCGCCAGGCCGTTGGACTGGATGGCGATGATCTCCTCGCAACGTTCCTTCAGGCGTGCGCTTTCATGCGGCACGAAAGGCGTTGCGTCGATGGCGCGGATCAGCTCGAGGTCGTTTATTTCCAGCGCGAAGGGCAGACCCTCCTTCTTTGCCTTCTTTCCGGTGCGGCAGTGGATGAAGGAATTGATCCGCGTGCGGTCGTTGTTCAGAAGCTGCAGGTCGGTGTCGGCATAGGTCAGCCGGTCCTCCCCGTCCCCCCAGCCCGTATCCTCCGCCAGTTTCCTGCCGTTTTCATATATGACCCGGTGCCCGTTGAAGGTCAGGTCCGTCGTGGATTCGCCCATTCCCGCCCCGCAGTATGCGTACGTGCAGATGCACCGCCCCGACTGGCTTGCGATGAGCATGCGCCGGTACTGCCCCTTGCCCGCCCCGTCGTTGCTGGCCGAAAGGTTCAGGATGATGGTCGCCCCGTCGAGCGCCATTTCCGAGCTTGGCGGCAGCGGCACCCACAGGTCCTCGCAGATCTCCACGCCGATGGCCAGGTTCTTGACGTTTTCGCAGGGGTATACCATGCCGTCACCAAAGGGGACCTTCTGCCCGCATAAGGTTATTTGGCTTATCTCATCCATCCCCGCCGGGATGAAATGCCGCATCTCGTAAAATTCCGCGTAGTTGGGCAGGTTGCGCTTGGGTGTCACGCCCAGCAGCCTTCCCTTGTGCCCCACCGCCGCGCAGTTGTATATCCCGCCGCTCACCGGCACCGGCAGGCCCAGGGCCCATACGGTATCCAGGCCGGCGGTTTCGGTCAGGATGCGGTGCAGTTGCTGCTCCGCTTCCTCCAGCATCCGGGACTGGAAGAAAAGGTCCTGGCAGGTGTACCCCGTCAGGCACAGTTCGGGCAGCACGGTCACCTTCGCGCCGTTGGCCGCGGCCTTTTGGATCAGTTCGATGATCCTTCCGGCGTTGTATTCCGGGTTAGCCGTTTTGATCCTGGGCGTCGCCGCGCAGATACGCAGAAATCCGTCTTTCATCCTTGGACCACCTTCTCAATATGTCAAAAAACTGGGTTTCCCGTTCTATTGTATCCGATTTTGCGGCAAATAAAAAGGCCTCCGGCCCCTCCCGGCGTGGCGTCGGGGCGGGACAGGCACGTGAATGCGGGTATAGCGTATGAAAGAAGCGGTACGGACGTGTATTTTCTTCATCTTTCTTGCCGATTTGTCCGATATTGTATATAGTATGTATTGGAAGCCTTGGATGGAGGTATGACATTTCTGATGGGGTGTAGTCGGGTGAAAAAGAGTTTGTATTTGGCGTTGCTCATACTGGTCGTTCTGGCTTTTGCGGCCTGTTCCGACCTATCGTTTTTGCACCGGGGGTTTGGGTTCATCCCCGGTTCATCTCCCGCGCCCGGCGCTTCCGGCCCCGCTGCCATCATCATCGTGCCCCGCCCGTCCGCCACCCCGGCTGAAACGCATACGCTCCCGCCTTCCCCCACCATTTCCCTGCCCGATATCGGCGGCTATGTCCCCACGCAGGCCGAGCTGGATATCATCGCGCAGATCAATACGCAGCGCGAGGCCGAACGCCTTTCGAAGTTCACCGTGGATAATAAACTCTGCGGCATAGCCCATGTCAAGGCGCAGGAGATGTACGACAGATCCTATTTTGCGCACACCTCCCCCACCTACGGGTCCATGTCCGACATGCTGCATTCCTTCAGCGTGAAGTTTTCCTCCATGGGGGAAAATATCGCGCGGATAGCCGATCCTGCGAGGCTGGTGGATGCCTGGATGGACAGCCAGGACCACCGGCAGAATATCCTCAATGAACGCTGCAAAAAGGTCGGTGTGGGGATCGCGGGTAATTATTACGTGGCCGTCTTCACCGATTGAACAGTCTCAAATTTTTCTCAGTGGCCGGTTGGTTTGGACCTGGTTGCACCCTCCTTTTTTTGAATGGTCTGATATCGGTTCATCGGTAATTTTGCTTTTTCTTTCTTCCCGAATCGGTTGCTTTTGTTTGATCCCCTGTGGTATTCTGGATTGAACCGCCGGGGGAATGCTCCGGCGGAATTCTCTCTCAAGAGGTTTTGTTCAAATGTCCAAAGCGGGTATTTATGACGCATATGTCCCCCAGGTGAAGCCCGGTGCGCAAGCGGGCGGGAGCGCCTGGTGGTTTGCTTTCAGCGGCAGCAGGCTCCTCGTCCGCGAGCAGGGCGAAAAGGCATTGATCCCGTTTGTGCCCGGCCTGGAAGGGGCACATATCACACCTGTGCGTACCCAGTACCTCGGCCTTCTGGAAGGCAGTCCCTGCTGGTCCGCGGATCTTGGGGAGGGCATGCAGACCCCCCAGGGTCTTGCTTTCCGTGAGCTGCGTTCCCTGTACGGGGCGGTTTCGGACCAGGTTTTCCTCCTCGCGGGCAGGGCGTATCAGGTCGTCATGTGGGACCAGACCCACCAGTTCTGCGGCCGGTGCGGCGCCGCGACGCGGGATGTCGAAGGCGAGCGCGCAAAGGTTTGCCCCGAATGCGGTTTTATCAGCTACCCCCGCATCTGCCCTGCCGTCATCACGGCGGTGCTCCGGGACGGGAAGATCCTGCTGGCCCACGCGGAGCATTTCCCCCAAAAGTGGTACAGCGTTGTCGCGGGCTTCGTGGAGCCGGGTGAGACGCTGGAGGAATGCGTCCGCCGCGAGATCATGGAGGAAGTGGGCATCACCGTGAAAAATGTCCGCTTTTTCGGCAGCCAGCCCTGGCCCTTCCCAAATTCGCTCATGATCGGCTTTTTCGCGGAGTATGATAGTGGAGAGATACATGTGGACGGACAGGAGATCACGGATGCCGGCTGGTTCGGCGCAGATGAATTGCCTGCCATCCCCCCACCGCTCAGCATCGCGCGCGAGATGATAGACTGGTATGTCCGGCAGGTCGGCAAATAGCGGCCTGATCCGGCAGGTTGCAGCTTTGAACGCTGAAATGACGGATGGGACCTCCTGCCTGCATGGAAACGGGGTGGGATTATGTCACGTCTTCGTATGGTTGGAGTTTTGTCTGTCCTTCTCGCTGCCATCCTGCTTTCCGCCGGGTGCGGGCGGGGGATCGTAAGCCCGTCCCCTGTGCGTAACGCGGCCCCCACGCCTGTCCGTCTTTCTTCCTATGATATTACGGCCCGGAGGGACCTCCTCACGCTCATGATGGCTTATCCGGGCGCAATAACCGGCGTCGAACATGACGGCGGTTATATTTATATTGTGATGGAATCAGGCGCCCGCCTCGTCTACGACGATAAAAAGGTCAAAAGCTACGATGAAATGCTGGGAGACGCCGATCTGCAGGATATGCTTTCTCAGGTCTATCCCCTCTCGGATATCGATGAATTGATGAAGGGCGACTGTGATCCCGGCAGGATCAGGGTCTACGCCTTCTTTTCAGGGATTTACGGGAAAACGCAGGATGAAGTCAGATCGCATCTTGTGAATGTATCCGCTTGCAGCGGGAACCCTGTTTTCAGCCGGTGCGGAGGCGCCGCGGAAGCGCTGGGTCGTGCCTTCACACAGGTAACTGCCCTGATCGGGCGCGATCAGGCGGTATCCGCCTTCGTATATCCTTTGAGCGGCACCTTCAATTACCGGGATATCGCGGGGACCGGGCGTTTGAGCATGCACGCCTACGCCGCTGCAGTGGACCTTCACCTCAACGGTAATGATTACTGGCGCTGGGTCCCCCGGGAAAAGGGGCAAAAGCGCCTGGACGCCTATCCGCGTGAACTTGTCCGCATATTCGAGCAAAACGGCTTCATCTGGGGCGGCAAGTGGGCGCATTTCGACCTCGTCCATTATGAATACCGGCCCGAGCTCATTATGAAGGCCCAATACGATATTAATACTGCCTGTATCAAAGACGTCTGGTATGAAGGTTTCCCGTATACACAGTCGGTCCGGGATGCAGCCGGCCTGATCGATGAGGCATTGGATAAGTGAAACAGCATGCAAAAAGCCAGCCTGTGTGGAGGGCTGGCTTCTTATAACGCTGAAACGATAAGGGTTTACGGTTAATGGGTATCAGGCGTATGGCAGCGTCTGTTTTGTGCTTCCCGGAACGTCCTATTTGTTCAGCACCTTTTCAATGAAATTCCCGTTTTCATAGAAAAGCTCTCCGTCAGCATAGATTTTGCCGCCTTTGCGCATGTCACAGAGCATATCCCAGTGAATGACGGAGTTGTTCCTGCCGCCGGCTTCGGGTGCGGAATCACCGATCGCCATATGCACAGTCCCGCCGATCTTCTCGTCAAAAAGCATGTTTCTGGTGAATTCACAAATATTGTAATTGGTGCCGATGGCTACTTCGCCGAACCTGCTTGCTCCTTCGTCGGTGCGCAGCAGTTCGAGCAAAAGATCCTCGCCCTTTGCCGCTGAAGCATTGATCACTTTTCCGTCCTTAACTTCAAGCCTGATGCCTTCTATTTCCCGTCCCGCGTAGATGCCCGGGAAACTGAAGGTGATGATGCCGTTTATCGCGTCTTCCACAGGGGATGTGTAGATCTCGCCATCCGGGAAATTCAACTTTCCATCACAATTGATCCATTTGCGGTCTTTTATGCCTGCCCTGATATCGGTTCCTTCCGATAGGATGTGCAGTTCATGCTTGGTATCGAGGTATCTCACCCATTTTTCCTGTTCGGCGCTTATACGGCGCCATTCGGCCACAGGATCATCCTTGTCGAGATAACCGGCCTTGTAAACAAAGTCCTCATAATCTTCCAGGCTCATGGAGGCTTCCTGGGCGTCGGCATGAGTGGGAAACTGCGTGCCGCACCATCGTAATGAGCCGTTCCCCATCCTCTCCGAATAGATCTTCCTCCAGCCGGTCTGTCCCTGCGTGTTGCATTTTATCTTGTCGGGGGGTATGTTGGAATTGGTCTTTGTGTTTCGGGTCGCCCAGGCTGTCAGCCAGACATCGGCCCGCTCCAGCATAAACTTCATCATCTGGTTTTCTTCTTTTAATTGTTCATCTGTACTGGATTTCAGCTTGACCTCGTCGATATCATCCGAATCCAGCACATACTCCACATGCCCCCCGGCCTTCACCGCTTCGCGTACGACCTCTGCAGCCCATGGAGTTGCAGCCTCATCGCACCGTACGAATACGAAATCGCCTTTCTTTACGCACGTAGAATAATGAACCAGCAGTTTTGCCAATTTGTTCAATCTGGTATCTTTCATCGCTGAACCTCCTGTATATATCCCAAAAGGCGTTCAGGGTTCATGCCGGTGCATAGTTTGGATCCCTGTGGATAACGCCTTTCAGGGCTGGCTTTTTTCGTGGAGCGGTTTTATTCGTTGGTTGCTTTTCCGTCTTTGTAGGTGAATGTGGATTTGATCTCCAGGCCCGCGGCGACATCCTTCGCGGATATGCTTCCCCTGCCCAGGATGCTGTCGTAGGTAAAGCCTGCGCCTGCGCCTGCTTTGGCGGCCTCAATGGCTTCCATGTTGGATCCGTCGATCCTGAATATATAGTGGCTCACGCTGTCGTCTGCATTCAGGGTGATGATCCGGGCCAGGAAGGAAGTATCCGAATTCTTGATTACTTCGAGGACCGTTCTGGACGCCACCTTGCCGTCCCGCTGCGTGCTTGATTCATAGCTGAGCTTCCCGCTCTTGTCAAATGTCCCCTTGGCAATGAGGTGGTCGCCCTTCTTGCTGGAGCCTTTGTCTTCCGTATATGTGTAGTCGTATCCGATCTCGATGGTGCCGCCTTTGTCCGTCCGTGTCGCGGGGATATCCGTCAGCAGCAGTTTGCCGCCGTTCACAGCCACCCCGTCATAAAGCGGGATCTCCACCAGTGCCAGGTCCGCCATGGCGAAACCCAGCGCGCTCAGTGCATATCCGGTGTTGCCGTCCGCGTCAAATTGCTTGGTCATGGCATCCCAGAGTTTGGTCTTGGCGTCGGTGTAGCTGCTGATGAAATTCGAAAGCTCTGATCCGGGTGTGGTTGAAGTCGTACCTTGGTTTTGGACAGGCTCCGTGGTGGCCGCTGCAGTCGGCTCATCTGCCGTTCCTGCCGTTGATGGTGCCGGGGTTTTCGCGCCAGCGCATCCCGCCAGCAGGGCGATGCATAGTACCAGGGTCAAAAGTGTCACGATGGCAGTTTTGCTTTTCGTAAGCATGCATTTCCTCCTGTATAAACTTTTTTAAACCGGCTTTCCGGCCGGCTTCCACGAGTTTATATGCTCCATATGGGTATTGTCAAACGATTTCCCATAATTATGAACGAAAGTCTCCGGCCGGTATTTCGGTCGGAGACTTTTGCGTGATAGGTTCATTAAAAGGTTATCAGCCCAGCGTTTCCGCCACCTTGGGCATCCACTCGCTGATCCGTATTCTCTGCGGGCAGTTCTCCTCGCAGATCCGGCACCCGATGCATTTGTCCGCATGGGCCTCCTCGTCGAAGAAATGGCTGTAGTTGAAGCGCAGGGCTTCCAGCGCGTCATAAATAACGGATTCATTGTACAGGCCGAAATTCCCCGGTATGTCCACATTGTTCGGGCACGGCATGCAGTAGCCGCACTTTGTGCAGGGGATCGTCGCCCTGCCGAGGTAGCTCGCCTTGATCCGTGCGATCAGCTCCGTCTCTTCCTTGCTCAGCGGCCTTGCATGCTCCGCGGACGCGATGTTCTGCTCCACCTGCTCCTGGTTGCTCATGCCGCTCAGCACCGTGGTCACTTCGCTCTGGTCCCACAGCCACTGCAGCGCCAGTTCCGCCGGGGTACGCTTGCAGCTGCCGTACAGCGCATCGATGTCCTTCGGCGGTTTGGTCAGCTTGCCCCCCAGCAGCGGCTCCATCACCACCACCGGGATGCCGCGGGATGCGGCCAGTTTCAGCCCCTTCGTGCCCGCCTGGTTCTCGGTGTCCATGTAATTGTACTGGATCTGGCACATTTCCCATCCGTCATAGCCGTTGATGATGTCTTCAAATACCGGGTAATCGTCGTGGAAGGAAAAACAGATATGCCCAATCTTCCCAGCCTTCTTGGCGTCCTCCGCCTTCTTGAAAAGGTTCAGCTTCACTGTGTTTTCCCACGTATCCCTTCCAAAGGAGTGGAATAGGTAATAGTCGATGTGGTCGGTCTGCAATCTCTTCAGCTGCTCGTTCAGGAATCTGTCGTAGTCGTCGGGCTTGTTGACCAGCCACAGGGGCAGTTTCGTAGCCAGTTTCACCTTGTCCCGGTAGCCTTTCTTCAGGATCCTGCCCACCACCGGTTCGCTCTGTCCGCCGTGGTATACGTACGCCGTATCCACATAGTTCACGCCGCGGTCGATGGATGTGAGGAGCATCTTCTCTGTCTGCTTTTCGTCGATGTTCCGGTTCTCGTTTCCGCTGGTACAGGGCAGCCGCATCGCGCCAAATCCCAGCAGGGATACGTCCCAGTTCTGGTTGCCGAATTTTCTGTATTGCATGGCTTTCACTCCTTGTCGCTGAAATATATGTACCCGGTGTAATGGCCGTAGGATATGAGCCGGATAAATAGAAATGGATGGGTGAACATCCATTCATAGGATACCATATTTGCCTTTCCATTCATAGGCTTTACAGATTGGCCCTGTTGGATTTGCCCGGTTTTGGCACCATACTGGCTCTCCAAACCTTAGCCCTATCTGACGAGGGGGCTGTCGTCAAAGTGACCCGGCAGGGTCGCTTGGGCGACTGGGGGAGAGAAATACAACGGACTTGCCCAATCCGTTATCCATATTAATCACTTGTTTATCCGAGCTGCTCATCTTTTTCGATCTTACGGAATGCATTGGCCAGCATCAGTTTGATGCGGTTCAGCTGGTTCACTTCGCTCGCGCCCGGGTCGTAGTCGATAGCGCAGATGTTGGATTCGGGGTGCAGCCTGCGCAGTTCTTTGATGACGCCCTTGCCCGTGATGTGGTTGGGCAGGCACGCGAAGGGCTGCAGGCAGGCGATGTTCAGGACCCCCGTGTGTATGAGTTCCAGCATTTCCGCCGTCAGGAACCACCCCTCCCCCGTCTGGTTGCCGATGGATACCACGGGTTCCGCGAGTTTGGCCAGCTCCTTGATGGATGGCGGCGCTTCGAACCGGCCGCTTTTTTGTAATGGCTTCTTCATCGGTTTGCGGTAGGCTTCCATCAGCCACACCCCCGCGCGCCCGGTGAGCCGTTCCCGCCACGTGGCCGAGAGGTTCTTGTATTTGAAGTCCCAGTTGTACGAGAAATACAGCAGCATGCCCAGCAGGTCGGGCATCACGGCCTCCACGCCCTCTTTTTCCAGCACCTCCACGATGTTGTTGTTCGCCGTGGGATGGAATTTGACGAGGATTTCCCCTACGATCCCTACTTTGGGCTTTGTAATATCGTTGATCTCAAAATTCTCGAAATCCTGCACGATGCGCTTTATGTTCTTCCGGAAGGTGAAGATGTTTCCGGTTTGGATGTTTTCGATGCACCGCTTCTCCCAGGCCAGGTGCAGTGCGTTGGCCGCGCCCTGCACTTTTTCGTACGGGCGTACGCGGTACAGCACCCGCATCAGCAGGTCGCCGTACACCAGCGCCATCATCGCCCGGTGCAGCATCCCCAGCGGGTACTTCATGCCCGGGTTTTTCTCGATCCCCTTGGCGTTCACCGAGATCACAGGGATGTTGGCAAATCCCGCCCGCACCAGCGCCTTGCGCAGGAACCCGATGTAGTTCGTGGCCCTGCACCCGCCCCCCGTCTGTGTGATCATGATGGAGGTGTTCAAAAGATCATATCTGCCTGATTTTAATGCGTTGATGAGCTGCCCCACCACGATCAGGGATGGGTAGCACGCGTCGTTGTTGACGTAGCGCAGCCCCTCGTTGATGCACTCGGTGTCCACCGCCGGCAGCACTTCCAGCTTGTAACCCCCCGCGTTGAACGCCGCCTGCACCAGGTCCATGTGGATGGGCGAAAGCTGCGGGCAGATGATGGTGTGGCGTTTGCGCATCTCCCTGGTGAATACAGCACGTTTGCGCAGCGGCGGCGCCTCGTGCAGCCGGTAGCCGCATCGGCTCCGCTCCTCGATGGCATATTTCAGCGAGCGCACCCGGATGCGCGCCGCGCCCAGGTTGCTCACTTCGTCGATCTTTAATAGGGTATACGTCTTCCCGTGCCGGGAGAGGATCGCCTGCACTTCGTCCGTCGTGATGGCGTCCAGCCCGCACCCGAAGGAGTTTAATTGCACCAGTTCCAGTTCGGGTGTGTTGGCGGCCACGTGCGCCGCCTGGTACAGCCGTGAATGGTACATCCACTGGTCCACCACGCCCAGCGGCCGCGGCACCTTCCCCAGATGGGAAACGGAATCCTCCGTTAATACTGCGAATCCGTACGAGCTGATCATATCCGGGATGCCATGGTTGATCTCGGGGTCCAGGTGGTACGGCCTCCCCGCCAGGATGATGCCCCTTCCCCCTGTATCTTTTATTAATTGTAATGTTTCCTCGCCTTTTTTGCGGATGTCCTCCCGCGCTTTCTGCTGCTCAGTCAGTGCTTTTTCAACGGCCGGGACGATCTCGTCCGCGCCGATGCCGCAGGGCTCGAACACGGCGCAAAGCCGTTTCGCCAGCTTCTTGTCCTTCGATAGCGAGAGGAAGGGCGCCAGATACGTCACGTCGTTCTTCTTGATGGCCTCCACGTTGTTTCGGATGTTTTCGGCGTAGGAGGTCACGATCGGGCAGTTGTAGCAGTTGTTGGCCTCCGCAAACTCCCGCTTCTCGTAGGGAATGCACGGGTGGAAGATGAATTTGATCCCGCTTTCGATCAGGCTCGTGATATGCCCGTGCGCTATCTTGGCCGGGTAACACAGCGATTCCGATGGTATGGTGTCCATCCCTTTTTCGTAGATCTTCTTGGACGATTCGGGGGAAAGCACAACGCTATAACCCAATTCCGTGAAAAAGGTGAACCAAAAAGGGTAGTTCTCGTACAGGTTCAATACCCGCGGGATGCCCACCGTCCCCCGCTTTGCCTGTTCGAGGGGTAATGGTGTGTAGCCGAATATCCGCTCATACTTGTACGTGAATAGGTTGGGCATCGCGTTTTCGCTCTTGCCCGTCTCCGCGCCCTTCTCGCACCGGTTCCCCGAGATGAATCGGTGCCCGCCCGGGAAGCGCGAGATGGTGAGGTGGCACTGGTTCGTGCAGTGCCTGCACCGCGTCGCCGTCGTGGTATAGGTGAATGTATCCAGTTCCTCAGCGGTCAAAAGCTCCGATATCTGGCCCTCGGCATGCTGTTCCCTTGCGATTAGCGCCGCGCCGAATGCCCCCATCAATCCCGCGATGTCGGGGCGCACCACCTTTTTGCCCGATATCTTTTCAAACGAGCGCAGCACGGCCTCGTTTTTGAATGTCCCGCCCTGCAGCACCATGTGCTGCCCCAGTTCCTCCGGGTTCGCCGCCTTGATCACCTTGAATAGAGCATTTTTGATCACGGAATAGGCCAGCCCCGAGGAGATGTCCCCCACGCTCGCCCCTTCCTTCTGCGCCTGCTTCACCCGGGAATTCATGAAGACTGTGCACCGCGAGCCGAGGTCGATGGGCGCGTTCGCAAAGAGCGCTTCCTTCGCGAAATCGGCCACATCGATGTTCAAATTATGCGCAAAGGTCTCGATGAAGGAGCCGCACCCCGACGAGCACGCCTCGTTCAGCAGGATACTATCTATGACCCCGTCCCGGATGCGCAGGCACTTCATGTCCTGCCCGCCGATGTCGAGTATGAAGTCCACGTCGGGCACGAAGTGGCTCGCCGCCTTGTAATGGGCCACCGTCTCGATCTCCCCTGTGTCCACCGATAATGCGGCTTTGATTAGCGCTTCACCGTATCCGGTCACGCACGCGCGAGCGATGTGTGCGCCTTCGGGTAAAAACTTATATATCCGTTTCAGTTCGTCTACGATCAGGTTCAGCGGCTTGCCCTGGTTGCTTCCGTAGAAGGAGTGCAGGATGGCGCCGTCCCTGTCGAGCAATACCAGTTTCGTCGTGGTGGATCCTGCGTCGATCCCCAGGAAGCAGTCTCCCCTGTAGGATGCAATATCTGAATACTTGGCGGAGAAACCCGCGTGCCTCGTTTGGAACTCCTTGTATTCGTTTTCGTTTTTAAATAGCGGTTCCAGCCGCTCCACCTCAAATACGGCCGTGGTCCGCACGCCCGATACCCGCTTCTGCAGGCTGGAAAAGTCGATCACCTTTTCCTTCTGGGAAGCCAGCGCCGCGCCGATCCCCGCGAAAAGGTGCGAGTTCTCCGGCGCGATCAGGTGCTTGTCTCCCAGCTTCAGCGCTTCTGTAAAGCGTTTGCGCAGCTCGGACAGGAAATGCAGCGGTCCCCCCAGCAGCGCCACGTTCCCCTTGATGGGCCTTCCGCACGCCAGGTTGCTGATGGTCTGGTTCACCACGGATTGGAAGATTGACGCCGCGATATCTTCCTTTCGCGCCCCGTCGTTGATGAGCGGCTGGATATCGGTCTTGGCAAATACCCCGCACCGCGACGCGATGGGGTAGATCGTTTTATAGTCCTTTGCCAGCTCGTTGAGTCCCATGGCGTCCGTCTGCAGCAGCGTCGCCATCTGGTCGATGAAAGCGCCCGTGCCCCCCGCGCAGATGCCGTTCATGCGCTGTTCCACGCCGTTGTTGAAATAGGTGATCTTGGCGTCCTCCCCGCCCAGCTCGATGGATACGTCGGTATCGGGGATCAGCCGGCGGACGGTTTCCGTCCCTGCGATCACTTCCTGCACAAAAGGGATGTCCGCCCACGCAGATACGGCCATGCCGCCCGAGCCCGTTGCGGATACGGTGATCTCCTTTGCCTTGATATGCTCGTACATCGTGGAGACCATGTCCGAAAGGGTCGCCATGATGTTGGAATAATGCCGCTCATACCTGCTGAAAAGCAGGTTGCACTTGTCGTCCAGCGCCACGGCCTTTACCGTCGTGGAGCCTATGTCGAGGCCCAGGTGTACGATCTTGGACACGTTTTTCTCCCCTGATGTAATATAAATAAAAAATAGTATTTCGTTCTAAACCTATTCCCGGGGCTGTTTGAATATTTATCAACCACAAAAAGGCTTGTGACCCCATTTTCTTTCAAAAAGCTTATTGGCACTTGGGGTTTCACAGCCGTTCCTTATTGAAGTATATGCATTCTATCAAATGTTGTAAAGTGGATAGTGCCTATATAATGCATTGAATCGGTAGATTTAACACATAGTTCACATAACCATATACCCATTTGTTGTTATATTTACATTCTTAAAGTCCTGACTGTATAGACAAAAGGAGCAGGTTAATATACCTGCCCCTTTCCTTATCATGAATCCAATTCTTATCTGACTATGATGGTGCATGCCGTCTCAATGCCGTTCACCGTCGTCGCGGTGATGGTCGCCGTGCCGGGCGCCAGCCCCTTTACCCTTCCCTTGCCGTCCACCGATGCGATAGCCGGGTTGCTGCTGGTCCACGAGAGCGTCATGTAATCCGTGTTCCGGGGCAGGAGGGTTGCCTTGAGCGTTACGGTTTTGCCCCGCGTCACCACCAGGCTCCTTTTGGCCAGTTTCAGGCTGCTCGGGAAGAGCGGGTTCACCTTCACCGTGCAGCTCACCGATACCTTGCTCCCGTCCGCCGATATGCAGGTGATGGTGGCGGTCCCCTTTCCCTTTCCTGTGACCACGCCCGAGCTTGATACGGATGCGACCCTTGTGTTGCTGGATGTCCACCTTACCTTCTTGTTGCTTGCCGCTGTCGGTCCCACCTTGGGTGTCAGCCGTATGCTCTTTGTCCGGGTCACCGTCAGGTCGGTCTTATTCAGCGAGATGGACGATACGGGGGTCTTGATGACGCTCGGTCTGATATAGGTGCAGGTCAGTATGGCAAAGCGCTTGCCTCCCGCCGCCACGCCGGTCCCCGCATGTGTGTATTTCGTGCTCAGGATGTTGCTCCTGTGGCCCGAGCTGTTCATGAAGGCCTCGTGCGCCATGATGGCATTCCTGTGGCCGCAGGCGATATTTTCGCCCAGGCTCTTGTAGCCCAGCCCCGCCGCCTTGGCCAGGTCCGCCGGGCTCTTTCCATCCGGTGTGTAGTGGTCAAAATAATCGCGGTCCCGCATATCCGTGCTGCGGGCTGTGGCGAGATTCCCCGCCGCACCCAGCCACTGCAGTATGCTCATCCCTTTGATCGCGCGTGCGCTGTTGATCAGGTCAAAGCTCTGGCGCGCATAGGCCAGCGTCATTCCGTCGTCCAGCTTGATCGCCTTGCCTATAAGCGTTTCTTCATTGTCTTTACTCACCAGCAGGAATGCGTCCACGGTATAGGAAAGGTACTTGTCATAAAATACGGTGTAATAGTAATCCCCCACCACGAAGACGTCCTTCACCTCGGTGTTCGGGATGATATACGTCGTGTTCTTGGACTGGATGTATGCGATAGGTTCCCCCAGCAGTGCGCGCACGCTGGCCCTTGTGGAGCCGATCATCGCGGTGCCTTTTATGGTCGCGCCCGGCATGTTGGTATACAGGCCGGCGATGCCGTCCCCGTCCATGCCCACCATAGCGAATTTCTTGTAATTCTTGTTGCAGACGGACCAGTTAAACCCGTATTCACTCTCATCTTTCCTGGCCACCCCGCCGAAGACCTGGGTGGCGGCGGAGAGGGGCTTGCCGAGCATGGCATCTATCGAGACGCTGTTTGCCGCGGCTGCAGCCGTTTGGGATGCGCCCGGGAATAACGTCATCCCGCCGAAAACCAGCGCAGCGGTTAATACGGCTCCCACTAAAACAGAAATAAGCCTTTTCATGTCCCTTCCTCCTCTGTATGGGGAACACGTGGCTTATACCTTCCTCAGCGCGCGCACGCGCTTTCTTTTCTGGCAAAACCCCATGTTCCATTGGCGGCCCGGCTGCCATTCCGTTCCCGGATTAGGCCCGTGGCTTTGCGTCGCATCCTTTCGACATGCTTTGCCTTTTTCAACGGATCACAGTATTCCGTGAAAAATATATTATGTTTTACACTCTCATATATATCACACGCATAATTGAATTGCAAGCTTATTTTACATATATTTTCATTTTGCTTTGTGTAATGTTGGAAAATGCGGTATGAAACACGGTGCTATTGACGGAAATGTGTACGCGGGTGTATATTTTTACCATTCTTATCTGGTATTGGAGGCATCAGCATGAATAAGTCAATCATTGTCCTTCCCGTCCTCCTGTTGCTGGGTTCGCTCCTGTGCGCCTGCCAGCCGCCTTCCGCTGCAGCGTCCCCGGCCTCCCAGGCGCAGCCCGGTATGCAGACCGCTTCACCCGCCGTGACGGCAGCGGCGCCTTCCTCCAGCCCTTCCTCCGTTGAGCACAAAGCTGTCGGAGTATATAAGGACGGCACGTACACCTATATAGGGTTAAAAGACGGGGAAGGCTACTATGTAAAAGCTTCCATGGCGATAAAGGACGGCCGGATCGTCTCCATGGACTGGCAGATACTGGACAGCAACCACGGTGACCAGGTGTTTGACGACCGGTATGAAAATATTTATGCGGGCAATGACCTGTATATCCAGCAGTGCCGGGATAATATGAAAGGCCTGGTACAGTTTGTTCCCCGGCTTCTGCAGGTGCAGGATCCGGATCAGGTGGATACCGTCTCCGGCGCCACGTGGGTATACGATAAATTTGAAGAGGCCGCAAAGGCCCTGCTCAAACAAGCCGAGGTCAAATAAACACTGTGCTGGAAACGCGAGGCCTGCCGGTTGATCCCGCAGGCCTTTTCCTTCTGACATGTTGGAACGGTATTTTCGCCTTTCCGTGCAAACACAGGCCGTTTTATGCCGGCGTGCAGGTTTACTCACCTTCAGGCTCGGGTATTTCCTCTTCGATTACGCCCCCGTCTATGGCGTTGAAAAGATAGTCGGTCTTGTTCCCTGGTACATTCCGCATGCCCTTTTCGGGTCTTGCGGGGTCGATGGGTATCTTCTGCATTTCTTCCGTATGGGCCACCCACATGGGCACCAGCAGTGCCTGGTCGGGATGGTCTTTCACGTTGATATACCCTGCTCTCAGTTCCACGGAGGTGACCTTTATCGTTGTTTCCCTCTGGAACATCCTTGTTTCAAAGGACTTCTTGTAGTAGATCTGGTTTTTGACCTTCTCCTGTATTTGCTCAAATGGCAGGAGCTGCACGTTTTCGGATTCGGTACCCGTCACCTTTGCGCATCCCATCCAGGTGAAGGAGAGGATGCCCTCGTCCGATACGTCTGCCCACACCTGTTCGTACCGGAAGGGGATGGTATAGGCGGGGGGTTCCTCTTCCTTTCTTCTACCCATGCCTGATTTTTGTTCATACCCGGCCAGGCCTCCGTTGGACCGGGTGAATTCGAAATGATAGCCGCCCTTTGGCAGGATCCTGCCCGTGCCGTCGTGCAAAGCCACCTTTTCTGCATCCGCCAGCACCAGGTCCTTCACCTGCAGGTCGTTCAGCGCCTTTTCCGCTTCCGCCAGGTATTTGTATTTGTCAGCATCGCTCAATCCGGCGAAGGCGGCCGCGTACGCCTTTTTCTTGGCATCACCTAGTTCGCTCGTATAGCTGTTGATCTCCTCCGTATACCAATGTTCCAGGTATGTGCTTCTGTTCGGTTTGTAATACCACAGGCCGTTGAAGTTTACCTTTCCTTTTTCGTAGTTACGCACCTCTAGGACCGGGTCGTCTTTCGATCCGGTATCGAAGGCCACGTTCAAAAAATTCTTGCCCAGCCCCGGGTCCTCTTTCCCGCTCTCGTAATCTCTTGCATAGGTCAGCATCGTGTCCGTGTATTCCCGTTGGTAGGTATCGGGCGCCTCGCTCATTTTCTTTTCCAGTTCCTTTACCCACGATTTTGAGTCTTCAGTGACTACGAACTGGCCGTCTCTCTCCTGGCCCCGCTTTGCCTCCACGATCTCCTGCGCATAGTCCGCCTTCGTCTTCACATACGGGTACTTGTACAGCTTTTTACCGCCGGAAAAGTAATGGACCAGTTCGTCCACCCGCTGCTGGGTGAAAGCAAGCGGTTCCACCCTGGCCACGGAGTACTTGTCTGCGTTGGGCAGCGTGATGTCCGCGTCGAATTCGATCGTCAGCAGGTGGTCCTTCTTGTACGTCTCCTTCCAGTGTGTCGGCGCTTCATATTTTTGGACAGCCGCCGGGGATTGCGCGAGTTTCTCCTCCAGTTTCCCGTCGTTCTTTTGAATGACCACGGGCTTGTCCGGCGTGGGCTGGCATCCGGTGAGCAATACACCCAGCAGCAGGCTGCACGCTCCGATCATGAACTTTTTCATTCGTAGCTCCTTCCAAATGCGTCTTGCGAGCAAGGCTGGCCTGAGCAGTAATAGCTAATCCATGTTGATTTCGATCACGCCTCCGTCGATGGCGTTGAACATGTAGTCCTCCCTGTTTCCCTGACGTACCTTGACTCCTTTTTCGGGATCCAGCGTGTCGTTGTATACCGTGCGCATCTCCAGCGTATGGAGTATCCATGCCGGGACTATCAGCGTCTGGCCGGGATGGTCCTTCACCGGGACATACTGCATCCTCAGTTCCATGGAGGTCACATGTACCGTCAAGCTTTGCACATACGATAGGTTGAACGATTCTTTGTAGTAGATCTGGTTCCTCACCTTGTCTTTCAGTTGGTCAAAAGGGAGCAGCTCCACATTTTCAGTAAGGGTCTCCGTTGCCCTGGACTGCCCATTCCAGCGAAAGGATTCAATCTCCCCGCCGGCTACGGTTACTATGACTCTTTCAGGATCAAAAGGAATGGTATACGCAGGCGGTTCCTCGCCTTTGTTTCTCCCGCCTCCGTTGGGTATGTACACAGGGATTCCCCCGCATGCGCGTGCGAAATCAAATACATACCCGCCCTTCGGGGGTTTGCTGCCCGTTATCCCCTGCAGGGCCACCTTGTCGCTCCCCACCAGCATCATGTCTTTCACCTGCAGGTCGTCCAGCACCTTCCAGGCCTTTGCCAGGTAGTCTTCTTTCAAGGATTCCGGCACGCCGGCATAGATGTCCTCGTACTTCTTTTTTTGTGCTTCATCCATATCCCTGATTCCATACGGGTCGTTTTTGATTTCCTGGAGGTAATAGGTTTCCCTTGTGCCGTCTTCATTCGGCCTGCAATAATTGAAAAAGGTGCCGTCTCCCGGGCTTTGTGCAAAGATACTGTAATAGATCTCCGGGTCTTCAAACTCCCCGGTCTCCACGGCCACGCTCAGGAAGTTCTTCCCGTACTCGGTGTTTTCTTTCCCGCTTTGGAAGTCACGCTGGTAGTCCAGCGTCGTATCCACATATTCCCGCTGGTAGGTGTCGGGCGCTTGGCTCATCCTTTGCTCCAGCTCCTTTACCCACGCCTTGGAGTCCTCGGTAACCACAAATTTACCGTCCACCTCCTGCCCGCGCTTGGCCTCCACGATCTCCGCCGCGTACTCCGCCTTGGTTTTGACGGCCGGGTAGCGGTACAGCTTCTTTCCGCCCGCAAAGTAATTCACCAGTTCGTCCACCCGCTGCTGGGACAGGGTGACGGGTTCCACCTTCACCACCGGATACTTATCTGCATTGGGCAGCGTAATATCCGCGTCGAATTCCACCGTCAGCCTGTCCCGCGTATACGTCTCCTTCCAGTGTGCTGGTGCCTCATACTTTTTTGCCGGTGCCGGGGATTGTGCGATCTTTTCCTCCATCCTCCCGTCACCTTTGTTCACCACGGCGGGCTTGTCCGGCGTGGGCTGGCATCCTGCGAGAAGAACCACGCAAAGAAGCAATCCGCACAATACTGCAACCGTTATTTTCATATTCCTTCACCTCTCGGGACAACGTCGGTTTCGCATGAATAAGGCCGGGACTCAGGATCATTTATCGCGTCCGAAATCAATCTCGATCACGCCTCCGTCGATGGCGTTGAACATGTAATCCTCCCTGTTCCCCGGCATGGTCTTCGAGCCTTTTTCAGGATACCGCGGATCCGTCGGTATCGTCATGCTTTGCTGCGTATGGAATACCCATATCGGCACCAGCAGCGCCTGGCCGGGGTGGTCCTTAATGCCGATATAACCCACCCGCAGTTCCGCGGAAGTCACATTATCCGTCATCCCCTGTGTGAACGGGCTTTTGAACAGGAATGAATCTTTGTAGTAGATCTGGTTCTTCACCTTCTCCTGTATCTGGTCAAAAGGAAGCAGCGCCACATTCTCCGACTGTGTCTCCGTCACCTTTACCTGGCCGTACCAGTGAAAGGCTGCGATCTCTCCGTCCGACACAGTGACATCTACCTGTTCCTGCATGAAAGGAATGGTATAGGCAGGCGGTTCCTCATCCTTGTGCCTGCTGCCTCCCTGGGGCATGTAGCCCGCGATGCCGCCGCTCGCGCGCATGAATTCAAACAGGTACCCGCCCTTCTGTGGTTTCGTGTCCGCCGCGCCCTGCAGGGCCACCTTGTCGGTCTTCACCAGGACCACGTCCTTCACTCCCAGATCGTCCATTGCCTTTTGGGCCTTTGCCAGGTACTCTTCCTTTACGGAATCCGGTATGCTCGCGAAGATGGCTTCGTATCTCTTTTTCCGTGCGTCATCGTACCCGCCCATGTTTGCGGGTTCGTTTTTCAGATCCTGGATGTAAAAGGACTCCGCCGTACCGTCTTGATACGGGATATAATAGCCGAAACCGGTCCCGCCTCCATGGCTCTGCACATAGTTGCTTAGGGAAATATTCGGGTCGTCTTTTGAGCCCGTATCCACGGCCACGCTCAGGTAATTCTTCCCGTATTCCGTATTTTCTTTCGCGCTCTCGTATTCCCGCTCATAGTCCAGCATCGTATCCACGTATTCCCGCTGGTAGGTATCGGGCGCCTGGCTCATCCTTTGCTCCAGCTCCTTTACCCACGCCTTGGAGTCCTCGGTAACTACGAATTTGCCGTCCACCTCCTGCCCCCGCTTGGCCTCCACGATCTCCGCCGCATAATCCGCCTTGGTCTTCACGGCCGGGTAGCGGTACAGCTTTTTCCCCGCGGCGAAGTAGTTTACCAGTTCGTCCACCCGCTGCTGGGTCAGGGTGAGGGGCTCTACCTTCACCACCGGGTATTTGTCCACATTGGGCATAGTGATGTCAGCGTCGAATTCCACCTTCAGCTTGTCCCGTGTGTACGTCTCCTTCCAGTGCTTGGGCGCCTCGTACTTCTGCACCGGTGCGGAGGACTGGGAGATCTTCTCTTCCAGCTTTCCGTCGTTTTTCTGCACCACGGCGGGCTTGTCCGGCGTGGGCTGACATGCTGCCAGGAGGGTGAGGCATAGCGCCAGTGTGGTCGCTGCGGTCAGTATTTTTCTCATTGGTGTCACCTCGTTGAAGTTATTTCTGGTATTTTCATGCCTTGATGCCCGTCATTGAAGTTTGTATCGCTGAGCGTGATAAGCGGATAGTATACCTTATTTAAAAGCCTCGTTGGGATGTGTGGCTTTGAATTTTGCAGGTCGCTCCCGGTATGCGGCGGATGTTTTAATAAATTATTAAGATATGATTCTTATTTGTTTCGTATCTATTGTGATTTTAATATGCGTTTCATATTTTGTCAATACAGGTGGTTAAAAGGAAAAAGGACGGTCGGCATTCCTGCCGCCGCCCTTTTTCGGTTTCAATATCCTTTTTCCCTGTCGATGGCGCTGCCGTCGATGGCGTTCAGTGTCAGGTAGCTCCGCTCCTCCCCCAGCCACGGGTCAAACGTCTTGCCGTTCATGGTCCATTGCATCGTCCCCATGAAGTCCCACACCGGGATGATCAGCATGGCTCCCGGGCTGTCCTTCTGGGCCACCCGCATCAGCCCCAGTTTGATGGATGTGATGTGGATATCCACCGTCGTATCCTTGTCGGCATACGTCTTGTAAAAGATGTTCTGCTTCGCCCGCTCCATCACCTGGTCAAAGGGGATGAGGCCCGCGTTCTCCGATACCGTGGTCGCGATCTTGTGGATGTTCTTCCATTCAAAGTTCAGGATGCCCTGGTCCGATATGCTCAGCACCAGCGATTCGGGATCCAGATGTCGTATATACTCTCCCTCCGTCCAGCCCTCCGGCGGCGCTTCGGAGTCGGATTGGTGGGATGGTATGACGGGGTGTATGGGCACGCCGCCCGCCACCCTTTCAAACTGCACCACCCAGCAAAATCCCTTGCTGCTTGGTTTTGCGCCCGCCAGCTTGGGTTCCACTACGATATTCCCCCAGTCGATGGACGCCGCCTGCATGTCGGTGATGCCCATCTCGGTGAGCGCCTTCTGCGCCTGCGCCAGCGCGTCTTCCCGGCTCAGTTTCAGGTCTTCCGGCACCTTGTCGCTTACTTCGGTGTTGTTTTTCGCCGCCTCCTTGGCCTTGTATTCCAGCGCCATTTGCGCAAACAAGTCCTTGTAGTATTCATAATGGATGCTGTTGTATCGGTAGCCTTCCTTCTCATCCAGATAGTTTTGCGCGGAAAATGTGGAGAACTGGCCGTCTTCGGTATTGGCCGATAGGTTCACCATTTCCCCCATGTCCTGGCCTTTGAAGATATACGGTGCCAGTTTCAGCGTCCCCGGCTGGCTGGGATTCGCGCGTTTTTCCGGCGCCGTCGCATACTTCTGCTGGTAGTCCTTGATGCGTGCTTCATAATCCTTGTATACCTTCTCGCGGGATTCGCCGTCAAATACGTTGTTGAATTCGCCATCCTTCATCTGCTTGGCCCGCTGCAGGCTCTGCTGCTCCCGGATGATCTGGGCCTGGAGTTCCTCCCTGGTCTGCTGTTTGTAGTAATCCTCCGGCAGTGTGAAGATAGGCCTTCCCCCCAGCAGATAGGTCCCGATCTTGTCCACCTGCTCCTGCGTGAATGCGGCTGGCTCGGCTTTGTATACCGGGTACTTCTCCGCATCGGGCACCTCCACCGATGCGTCAAATGTGATGTTCACCTTTGCCTTGGATGCCGTGTCCGTCACCTTCGGGGGTGCCTGGTATTTGTTCGGAGGCAGCGCCGACTGGGTGATCTTTTGTTCCAGGTCGGTCTTCCCTACCACGGGCGGGGCTGAAGGTGTGGGCTGGCATGCCGTCAGGATCCCTGATACCGCCATCAGCAAGGCAACGATGATGGCTGCGATTCTCCCGCCCCTGCTCGTCTTGTTCTGTTTGAACATATCCATGATGCGCTTCTCCAGCTTCTGCCGCCCGTCGTTGATGCTCATGGCTGCGTGCAGCAGTGAATGCGTGCGCCCGGCGTACTGCAGTACGGTGCCGATATAGCCCTGTCTCCCCTCCCTGCCCAGGATGCGGATCACACGCTGGTCGCATACGCTCTCCATGTCCTTGCGGATGATGCGGAAGCACACCCATACCAGCGGGTTGAACCAGTATACCGCGTTCAGGATGTTCAGCATGCAGATGATGGCCAGGTCTCCCTTCTTCAGGTGCATCAGTTCGTGGATGCACACGTGGCGGATCCGTTCTTCCTCCGCCGTCTTCAGGTCCGCGGGCAGTATCAGTACCGGGTTCAGCAGTCCCATCACCGCCGGCGCGGGGACCGCGCGTTGTATGATGATTCTGACGTTCCGCCTTATGCCCATCTCCTGCCTGCACTGGTTGAATACGCGCAGTACGCTGTCCGGCACGGCTGCACGTGCATGGGTTATCCTCCGCCGCAGGTTTCGTGCGCTTCCCCCCAGCCAGGCTCCCGTCCCGATAATCCCTGTACCCCAGATGATCAGTGCCCACACCGTCCAGGGTATGGATGCTGAAACAGGGTTTGTATTTGTATGCACTGTCGTTGAATCGGTACCGGTGTCCGGGGCTTTGCTCTGAAGGGCAGGGTCGGTAACTGCAGGGATAGTGGCTGTATCTGTCATATTCATTTTAACGTTTTGGGCGGTGGATAGTGGCAGCGGCGCCTGGGCCTGCTGCGCGGTAACGGGGGAAGCCTGTGCCTTGAAGAGTTGGAACGGGCTGATATCGCTGGGAAACCCAAAAGGCGTCACCAGCTTGATCAGCACCGCCGCCCACAGGAGGTATTGCACCATGGCTGAGAGCTTCTTCTGGAATACCCTTCGTACCAGCATCATGAGTCCGAAAAGGACTGTGAAGACGGCTGTATTCACCAGCAGCGTCAGGATGATATTATCGGTGTTCATCGTCTCCGCCTCCTTCCGCCCTGTCCATCTTCGCCGCCAGCTCCATCAGCTCGTGCCGGTCGCCGTCCGAGAGCTGTCCGTTTTCCGCCATCATCGCCACCAGCCTCCCCATGGAGCCCGTGCTGATGCGTGAAAGCAGCGTCTCGCTTTCGGATCGCAAGGCCTCTGCCCGTGTGATGATCGGAAAATACAGCTTGTCCCGTAGGTTCTTGTCTTCGCAGCCTATGAGCCCTTTCTCCAGCATGATGCGCAGGTACGAGTGGTACGTCTTGTACTGCCACTGCACGTCGGGCTGCTCGTTTTGGATGCTTTTGATGATCTCCTTCATCGTCTGTGGTTTGCTGTCCCACAATGCCCGCAGGATGGTCCATTCCGCGTCCAGCAGTTTCTTCTCCATATGCATCGCCGCCTTAATATAAAATACTTCTTACTTTCATGAGATATCTCATATCTCAATATTATAAGAAGTATCCATGTTTGTCAACAGTTTCGTTATATTTTCTTAATAGTTTATATCGGTGCCCAAAACGTCGTGCACCCACCGTAGCGCCCCTGACAGGGGAACTGCCAAACGTACTGAAGAACGTTTTGCTGAGGGGTACTCCACGAGGAGTTAAGATCATGTAAAAAGGGAGGCATAAAAATCGACCCTGAATGTGCTGCAAGTAGTCCATTCAGGGTCGTATGCTCCCTTTGCATACCCGCTTCAAATTTTTAATTATCTCCCCCGCAGGATCATATAATCATGCCCGTTAGGGCATTCCACAATTCTTAATTTTTAATTATTAATTCCTAATTAATAGTAATACTTCCCGCATCGCCGTGCACGCGACGGCCGCCGAAATACCGTTGGGGTCCAGCGGCGGCGCGTACTCCACCAGGTCTGCCCCCACGATATCCAGCCCGCGTAATTGTGCCAGCGCATGGAGGAGTTCCTTGAACGCCAGTCCCCCAGGCTCGGGCGTCCCCGTCCCCGGGAAGATGGAGGGGTCCAGCACGTCCAGGTCGATGGTGAGGTACACGGGCAGGCTGTGCAACTGCTGTACCACGGTTTCGATCCCGTCCGCCGTGAAGGGATGGAAGCCGCAGTGCTCCCGTGCGAAGGTGAATTCGTCCTTCGTCCCGCTGCGGATGCCGAATTGGTGGATCCTTTTGTCTCCTGTCGATTCCCAGACCCGCCGCATCACGCACGCATGGGAGAGCGTTTCCTTCATGTAGTCCGTCCGCAGGTCCGCGTGCGCGTCGAAGTGGATGATGTGTAGATCCGGGTAGTGCTTTAGTACGGATTGGATGGCGCCCAGCGAGGCCAGGTGCTCCCCGCCCAGCATCACCGGCTTCTTCCCGGCGTTCAGGATGCGCTCGGTCATTTCCTGGATGAGCTCGATGGATTTGCCCGCGTTCCCCGGCGCCAGCTCCAGTTCCCCCGCGTCGTGGATGCGCATGTCTTCCAGGTCCATGTCCTGGTACGGGCTGTACGTTTCCATCCCGTTGGATTCCATCCGGATGGCGGCCGGCCCCATCCGCGTCCCCGGCCGGTAGGAGGTGGTCGTGTCCATCGGCGCACCGAATACGATGATATCGGAATCATCCCATTCATACTCGCACCCCAGGATCGCCTGCGGCCATTTAACCATTTTCCTTTCCCTCCAGCACCTCCTGCACGTATGCGGGCAGCGCGAAGGCCGCCGCATGCAGTTCGGGCGTGTAGTAGCGGGTCTTCAGTTTGAACTGCCTCCACCGTTCGGTTTGGATGTCTTTTACCGGGTGGTACTTTTTCGAGGCAAAGCCAAAGAGCCAGTGTCCGGAGGGGTATGTGGGCATGTGGAACTGGTAGACTCCCACGGTTTCAAATGTCTCCTTGATCTTTTTGTGCGCCCGCGCCATCTCCTTTGCGTAGGAGGCGTAGTAAGGGCTCTCGTGCTGGTTGATCAGGATGCCTTCGCTGCCGAGTATCCGGTGGCAGTTGCGGTAAAATTCCGTTGTGAAAAGCCCCTCCCCCGGCCCGATGGGGTCGGTGGAGTCTACTAATATCAGATCATAGCTTCCATCGGGGGAGCCTGCGATGAAAGCCGCCCCGTCCGCGTAGTAGAGGTGTATCCGCTTGTCCCGGGAGAGTCTGTCCGCGGTCTGCGGCAGGTAGAGCCTGCACAGCTCCACCACGCGTTTGTCTATCTCCACCATGTCGATGCTCTCGATGGACGGGTAGCGCGATAGTTCCCGCGCCGTCCCCCCGTCCCCGCCCCCGATGATGAGCGCACGTTTGATGTCCGGGTTCACCGCCATGGGCACGTGGGCGATCATGTCGTGGTAAATGAATTCGTCTTTCTGCGTCACCATCATCAGCCCGTCCAGCGTAAAAAAGATGCCGAACGTATCGGATTCAAAGAAATCGATCTGCTGGAAAGGCGTCTGCTCCGTGTGGAGCTGCTTTTTGACCTTGATGGAGAAGCGCACGTCCTCCGCATGGTATTCGCTGTACCATAGGTCCGTCATCTGTGTGTTCCTCCTGTTCTCCCTGTACCATAATTGTTTATTCTCCCAATACCACGATCGTCTCATCATCCATTTCGGTGATGAGGTTGCCATGCTGGCTCCGGATAAATCGGTAGTGTTCGATGGTCTTCTCGGTGATGCGCTCCCCCGGTATCACCAGCGGGATGCCCGGCGGGTACGCCATGATGGATTCCCCGCTGATCTCCCCTGCCGCCTGGGAAAGCGGCACCGCCTTTTGTTTGGCGTAATAGGCTTCCCGCGGCGTCACCACAATTTTTGGTTTCTCCAGGTAGTCCTCCGTGTGCACCCGGAAAGGTTCTTTTTTTCCGTAATGCTCTTCCGAGATCGCCCGCAGCGCGCTGACCAGCGGGCCCAGTGTCTCTTCGTCGTCCGCCATCGAAGCGACCGCCAGGATGCAGTAGGTCTGCGCCAGCTCTGCCTGGATATTGTATTTCTCCCGCAGGATATCATATACGTTGTAGCCCGTCAGGCCCAGGTCGTTGACCCGCACCACGATCTTTGTCTCGTCGTAGTCATACAGTCCCGGCCTTCCCGCGTCCTCATAGCCCAATACCTCCAGCCCCGGGATCTTTGCGATGGCCTCGCGCGCGCTTCGGATATGGTATAGCGCCTGCTCGAGCATCTGCCTGCCTTCCAGCGCCAGCATTTTGCGCGCCGCGTCCAGGCTCCCCATCAGCAGGTACGATGCGCTGGTGGTCTGCATCAGGTTGATGTGCGAACGCACGATGCTCCTGTCCATCAGTCCGTCGTTGAGCAGCAGTGCCGAGCTTTGCGTCAGGGAACCAGCTGTTTTGTGGATGCTCAGCGTGGCCATGTCCGCTCCGCAGTGCATGGCGTTGCGCGGCAGTTCCCGGTGGAAGGGCAGGTGCGCCCCGTGCGCCTCGTCCACCAGCACGGCCATGTGGTGCCGGTGCGCCAGGTTCACGATGGAACGCAGGTCCGATGCCGCGCCGAAGTAGGTCGGGTTGATCACGAAGACCGCCTTCGCGTCAGGGTGCTCCTCGATAGCCTGTTTGATGGACTCAACCGATACGCCGTGGGCGACGCCCCACTTGCTGTCCGTTTCGGGCTGGATGAATACAGGCACCGCGCCGCTCAGGATCAGCGCGTTGATCGCGGATTTGTGAGCGTTGCGCGGCAGGATGATCTTGGACCCCGGCGGACACGCCGCCATGATCATCACCTGCACGCCGAATGTCGAGCCGTTCACCAAAAAATACGCGTGGTCCGCCCCGTACGCGTCCGCCAGCAGCATTTCCGCCTCCAGGATCACGCCCCTGGGATTGTCCAGCAGGTCCATGTCGGGGGAGGAGTTGATGTCCAGCTTGCTGCATCCGCCCATCGCGCGTGTGAAATCGTTCTCCAGGCGCCGCTTGTGCCCCGGCACGTCAAAGGAGACGACGCCCCTGGAGGTGTACTCCAGCATGGCCGTTAGAAGGGGGGTTTTTTTCTGCAGTATCTTCTCCATGCCGCCCTCCTAAGACCGTATCACGTTGTGGCCGTAAAAGATCTCGTCCATCTCGCGGACCAGCTTGTCTGTGATGCGCTTTTTCTCCCCTGCGTGCAGGTTTTTCTGCGTGATGCCAAAAAGGTAATTGTCCAGGTCAAACGTCTTCAGTTTGCACTTGGTGTGGAAGATGTTCTCCTGGTATACGTTTACGTCGATCATCTGGTAGCGTTCGCAGATCTCCCGCGGGATGAAGTTTTGTATGGAATTGATCTTGTGGTCGATATACAGCTTTTTGCCCGTGAAATCGCGTGTGAAGCCCCGTACGCGGTAGTCGATGGTCATGATATCCGCGTCGAAGCAGTGGATCAGGTAGTTCAGCGCCTGCAGCGGGGATATATGCCCGCATGTCACCACGTCTATATCCGCGCGGAAGGTGCTGATGCCGTCCACCGGGTGGTACTCGGGGTAGGTGTGCACCGCCAGGTGGCTCTTGTCCAGGTGCGCCACCGTCGCCCCGGGCGTTAATGGCAGATGCGCAGGGCCCGGCTCCTCGTCGTTTGTAGGCAAGGCCTGGGATACTGCGTCTACCTTTTCCATGGGCTGCTCGCATACCAGGAAGGTCACGCTCGCGCCCTGCGGGTCGTAGTCCTGATTGGAGATGTTCAGGATGTTTGCGCCGATGATCTGCGTCACGTTTTTCAGTATCAGTGTCAGCCGTTCGGCGTTGTACTGCTCGTCGATGTACTGGATATAGGCGTCCCTATCTTCCACCGTCTTGGTGTAGCAGATATCGTACATGTTGAAGCTCAGGGATTTGGTCAGGTTGTTGAAACCGTGCAGTTTCAGCTTGTCGATTTTATCCGTCATTGAAAAAACCCTCCTCTCCCCGTCATATAGGTTGCACAATTTGGCGTGGTAATATCAAGCCCGCGAAATGGTGCATCTGTCCTGGGGTGAAAAAGGATGGGTTGATTGCTTTTGGATTGTTGTTTCTTACTATTTTTCATAGCAGACGACCTCCTATTATAAAAATGAATGTTGTCTGCCTGCCGCCGTTGTTATAAAATTATGCACCTCCTTGTGTTTTCCGGCTATGGATCAGGCACAGTGCCCGATTGAACGGGCCGCCATCATGGGTGGCTTTACGGCATAGAAAAAAGCCTGCTGATTCCCCATACGGCGATAGAAGATCAGTCAGGCTCCTTTGTGAACCTGTCTTGGTCAGTGCCAGGAAAGTGATTGCATACAATGTTTCCCGCACTACCGTGCCTTTACTGTAAGAATTATTATATACTTTCACCAGCAGGATAAAATGTCCGGATTCAGCCATATATTCACACTGTATGCTTCCGGCTCGTGTTATCTGCTGCTATCACCGCATTATGCATGATATTGTAATCTTTAATTAGCTGGTTTTACATTCCCGGAGACCCTCAAAACGATCTGGTCAAGGGCATTAAACCCGGTTTGGGTGCATAGAATAAGTTATAACGGCCATCCGTTTGTCAATATGTTAAGGTTTTTGGCATATATTACGTTATATATATCAGAAATAGTGTTAGAAATTAGCATAATCAGGTAATAAGGATATACGATCATGACCATCAGGACTAAAAACAGCACATACACCTTCGATCCGCAGTCCGGCATCCTTTCGGGCGGCAGGCTCATGGAGAAATTCCGGCGCAGTGAGCTGCGCGCCGTCACCGAGATGCAGGACGGGCAGATCATCCTGACCACCGGGCGCCGTGCCATCTTTCAGATCACCGAGCCCGGATTTGAGAATATGCTCTGGACCTCGCCGGTGCGAAAGATCATCGGCTGAAAATCGGCTTTCTTCATCCTCCTTATAATATTTTGAAAGGCCGGCAGCCCTGGGCAAGCTGCCGGTCTTTCGTTTGTCTTCGGATTGTAATAAATCTCCCGGGTTTGTATGACACTAAGTGCAAGAACCCGGAGGTGTGGTTTCATGGGCAACAAAATGGTCGAAGGCATTTCCGCCATTACGCGGAGCACTCGGAAGGTGACTTCGGATATCCAGCTGCTGCAGTTCACGGTGGTCACCGCCTGCATGGTGGACCTGCACGTGGGCAGGCTCTGGATGCTGGTGGATACCGGTTTGGAAAATTCCGCGGATTTCATCGTTCGCGCCGCGGAAAAGCGCTACGGTTCAGGCGCCCGCCCCCAGGCCATCCTTTTGACCCACGGCCACTTTGACCACGTGGGGTCGCTGGTCACGCTGACGAAATACTGGGACGTCCCCGCCTATATCCATAAGGACGAATTGCCTTACATTCTCGGGGAGAAAAGCTACCCGCCTCCTGACCCCGGTGTGGGCGGCGGCATGGTCGCGGCGCTCTCATCCACCTTTCCCCATACCGCCGTGGATATCGGCCACTATGCCGTGGCCCTTCCGTTGGATGGCACCATACCCGGCGCGGAGGAATGGCGCTGGCTCCATACCCCCGGCCATACGCAGGGACACGTATCCTTCTTCCGGGATAGGGATGATGTCCTCATTGCAGGCGACGCGCTCTGCACCACGAAGCAGGAGTCCCTCCTCTCCGTCCTCTTCCAGCGTGAGCAGATCAGCGGCCCGCCCGCATATCTGACGGAGGATTGGGAGCGTGCGCGGGATAGTGTGAAGATGATCAACCTTTTGAATCCTTCGCTCGTCATCCCGAGCCACGGCCGCCCCATGCGGGGCCATGAACTGAAAAAGCACCTGCAATTGCTTGCGGCGCATTTCAACGGCATCGCGGTGCCGCACAGCGGCAGGTACATGGATCAATAGAAAAAACTCGACTACTATCGGCTGGAGGCTTGTAAGTTTAATAAATGGCTGAAAGCCGTCTGAAGTACTTATCTGCGTCCCAATGCCTCCCTTGCCTAAAGGGAGGTGGCAGCCGTAAGGCTGACGGAGGGATTCTTACCGTTAGCATGGAATTTAAGTTGCATTCTATACTTTCAGGGAATGAAATGATAATGGGCTATGCGGTTATGTCTTAAGGTGAGTCCTCACCTTGTACCTGCTCAGCCTCTCATCTTCCTCTTCGTCATAGATTTCATCCATATACTCCCCGCCGTTGCCCTCAATGATCTTCTTGGAAGCCTCGTTTTCGATATTGCAGGTGAGTATGGCCTCTTCGATCCCGAGTTCGGCCGCCTTTTCAAGCGCCAGCTTCAATATCAGTTTCCCGTACCCCCTGTTCCTGTGCAGGGGGGATATGTCGTAGCCGATATGCCCCGCCGTGCCGGATTCCTCATGCCGGATGCGCACCACGCCCACCACGTTGTTTTCACAGACCAGCCAGTAGGTGGATGTCGTCACCATATCTTCGGGCAGGCCGATCCCCTTGCTGTGGTTGCGCAGGTCTTCCAAATACCCGTCGAAATCCGTGATCCCTTTTTTATAAAACTGCCAGTAAAAGCCGTCGCCCTCATAATCTGCCGCATATTGCCTGAAGCTTTCTTCATACGCTTTGCCGGGCTCCGCCAGAAATGATTCCTTCAATACCTTTTCTCCTTTTGAATAAAGCCGTATGATCCTGTATGGATGATACGGCTGGCTGATGATTTGCTTCAACCAATAAACTAGTCCTTCTCGAATATGTCGTGGTGGAAGCCGGACCCCATCTCGGGAATTTCTTTTTTCGGTCCGAACGTGTCGCTGTTGAATCCCGAGCCCATCGGCGGAGGGTCTTTTTGCGTCCCAAATGCGTCGCGGTTGAACCCCGAGCCCATCGCAGGGGTCTCCTCCTGCTTTGCGCCCCCGTTCTTTCCGGTCTGGATATGGTCCTTCTGCGAGAAATCCTCCACTGCCTCGGGGAAATCGCTCAGTTCGATATTTCCCTTTTGCATTTGTATCAGGTCCTTGTTCTCCTTGGACAGCAAACGAAAACGCCCTCCTGTGTATCTTGATCCTTTATTCCACCGTCACGCTCTTGGCCAGGTTACGCGGTTTGTCCACGTCGCACCCTTTCTCGACGGATACGTAATACGCAAAAAGCTGCATCGGGATCACGGCGATCATCGGGGCCAGCAGCGGGTCCACCTGCGGGATGCAGAATACCTCGTCTGCCACCGCGTCAAAGCTGTTGTTGCCTTCCATCGTCACGACGAGGACGGTCGCCCCGCGCGCCTTGACCTCTTTGATGTTCGAGTCGATCTTCTCGTACAGCGCGGGCTGCGTGCACAGCGCCACCACCAGCGTCCCCTGTTCGATCAGCGCGATGGTGCCGTGTTTCAGTTCCCCGCCCGCATAGGCCTCCGAGTGGATGTAGGAGATCTCTTTCAGTTTTAAGGATGCTTCCATCGATAGCGCGTAGTCCAGGTTCCGCCCGATGAAGAACACGCTGTGGTGCGCAAAGTGCTTGCTGGCAAAGCGCTGGATGGCTGCCTTATACTGCAGTACCGCCTGCGCCTTGTCGGGCATGGCGCACAGCTCGTCGAGCAGTTCGCTGTAGCGGCCCTCGCCGATCGTGCCGCGCAGTTTTGCGATATGCACAGCCAGCATGTAGAGCGCCATCAGCTGCGTGTCGTAGGCCTTTGTAGAGGCTACCGCGATCTCGGGGCCCGCCCAGGTATAGAATACGGAATCGGCTTCCCGCGAGATGGAGCTGCCCACCACGTTTGTGACGGCGATGACGTGCACCCCCAGCCGTTTGGCCTCCCGCAGGGCTGCCAGCGTGTCCGCCGTCTCGCCGGACTGGCTGACCACGATGAAAAGCTCGTCCTTGTCCACCAGCGGTTCCTTGTAGCGGAATTCCGAGCCGATGTCCACCTCGGTGCGCAGCCTGCACAGGGATTCAAATACGTACTTGCCCACGATGCCCGCGTGGGAAGCCGTGCCGCACGCCACGATGCGGATGCCCTTGATCCGTTTCACGGTCTCGTCGTCCAGTTTTATCTCGTCAAAACGCAGCGTTCTTTCGTCTTTGTTCAGCCGGGGGGAGAGCGTATCGTGCAGCGCCTTGGGCTGCTCGTGGATCTCCTTGAGCATGAAGTGCTCGTACCCCGCCTTCTCCGCCGCCGATACGTCCCATGTGATCACGGATTCGCGCACGGGCACCTGTTTGCCGTACTCGTTGTAGATCTCCACGTTCCCGGCGTGTAATACCGCCACTTCGCCTTCGTTCAGGTAATGCACCCGCCGCGTATGCGCCAGGATGGCCGGCACGTCGGAGGCGATGAAGTTTTCCCCGTCCCCCAGCCCCACGATGAGGGGGCTGTCCTTGCGCGCGCCGATGAGCACGTCGGGCTGGTCCTTGCACACCACGCCCAGCGCATAGGAGCCTTCCAGTTCATCCACCGTCGCCAGCACGGCTGCCACCAGGTCGCCGTGGAAATGGTAATTGATCAGGTGCGCCACCACTTCGGTATCCGTCTGGGATACGAAAGTCACGCCCGTCTCCGCCAGGAAAGCTTTTATCTTCATGTAGTTTTCGATGATCCCGTTGTGAACGATGGCGATGGAGCCGGATACGTCGGTGTGTGGGTGTGAGTTGATGTCCGAAGGCTCCCCGTGCGTGGCCCAGCGCGTATGGCCGATGCCCGGCGCCCCCGCCAGTTTCACGCCCTTGAGCCTGTCTTCCAGCGCGGCCAGCCGCCCCTTGCATTTTTGCACGTTGATCGTCCCCTGGTCGTATACGGCCACGCCTGCCGAGTCATACCCTCTGTACTCCAGCTTTCTCAGTCCGTTGATGAGGATGGGAACCGAATCCTTCGGCCCCACATATCCTACGATTCCGCACATGTTCTTTCTTACCTCCCGCATGTAATGCCCGCTGCACGCCTTGGGTATGCAATCCGGGCGGTTTAATGGCAATGCCGGTGCCCGTATAATTGCCTGGACAAACTGCGGTGTTGGTCCTTTGGGCATCAGCTATGATATCGTATTCCTTTTTTATTCTTCGTCGAACAGCAATATGGTTATTTTTGATTCGACCTGCAGCAGGGTCATAATACTGTGTATTCCTTCGCACTTATCAAGGAAGCACTGATTGAATGAGGGCGATAAGATTTGCGAGGAAATTTGATGTCTGCCAAGGAGCAAAGCCGAAGGAATAGCATCGCTATTTCGAGGTTTTAGCGACACAGGCAGGCGGCAAATTAACCGGAAAGATATCGTACGAATCAATCAGGGGTTCCTATATTAACCGAGCTTTTCTTCGATCAAATGCGCCAGTTCCAGCGCGTCTTTCTCTATCTCTTTTTTGTCCTGCCCCTCGATCATCACCCGCACCAGGGGTTCCGTACCGGAGGGGCGTATCAGCACCCGCCCGTTATCGCCGTACTTGGCCTGGATCTCCCGGATCTTATCCGCCACAAAGGCATTGTCCATGTAGGTGTCCTTGTTCCCGTTCGTTACCTTTGCATTCACCAGTACCTGCGGCAGTATCTTAACGGCAGCGGCCAGCTCGGCCAGCGTCCTCTTTTTCCGCACCATCACCGAGAGCAGCCGCACCCCAGAAAGGATGCCGTCCCCCGTGGAATTGTCGTCCAGGAATATGATATGGCCCGATTGTTCCCCGCCCAGGTTGTAGCCGTTCTTCTGCATCTCCTCCAGCACATACCGGTCGCCCACGGCGGTCTTCACCATTGAGATGCCGGCTTGCCGCATGGCGATGTCCAGCCCCAGGTTGCTCATCACCGTCGTGACGAGTGTGTTCTGTTTCAGTACGCCGCGCTCTTTCATATCGATCGCGCAGATGGCCATGATCTTGTCCCCGTCCACCAGCACGCCGCCTTCTTCCACGGCGATCAGCCGGTCCGCATCCCCGTCAAATGCCAGGCCCACGTCCGCGCCGTGTTCGCGCACCAGCTGCTGCAGTCGCTGCGGGTGGGTGGAGCCACACATTTCGTTGATGTTGGACCCGTCCCATTCGTCAAAGCACGACACCACCTGCGCGCCCAGCTCCTGGAATACCATGGGGGCGATGGCCGATGCCGCACCGTTTGCGCAGTCCAGCACCACCTTCATCTTTTTCAGGTTGGATACGTCCGAGCTGGAAACGAGGAATTCGATATAGTCTTCGGCTGCATTCTTCTGGCGCACGCACCGCCCCACGTCCACGCCGGTCGGGAGCGTGAAAGCTCCGCCGTCCAGGATCAATGATTCGATGCGCTCTTCCACCGCATCCGGCAGTTTGAAGCCGTTGCCGTCAAAAAACTTGATGCCGTTGTATTCCACGGTGTTATGGGATGCTGAGATAACGATGCCCGCGTCGATTTCATACTTTTTCGTCAGGTGTGCGATGCCCGGCGTAGGCAGTATGCCCGCCATGACGGCCTCCGCTCCTACGGAACAGACACCTGCGCATAGCGCCGATTCGAGCATGTCCCCCGATACGCGGGTATCCTTTCCGATCAGTATTTTGGGTCTGTGTACTTCTGAGGTGAGCGCCGCAGCCCCCGCCTGTCCCAGTTTGCATGCCAGCTCTACAGTGAGCTCCTTGTTGGCTACGCCGCGCACGCCGTCCGTACCGAAAAGTCGGCCCATTCCATTTCCCCCGCGAATTATTATAAATTGTCTATTTGATTATAAGCGTAAAATCGGTTTATGTCAAAATCCTTAAGCCTGTATATCTATTGTGTTTCCTGTCATTCCTGGGTGCAGGATCGCGGATTCCCGCGTTTTTTGCCGTAAATGGGCGGCAGGATGATTCATTCTTTTTCGCTGATGTATTTCATCGCGGAATAGGCGGCCGTCGCGCCGTCGGCCACGGCTGTGGATACCTGGCGCAGCAGTTTCACCCGCGCGTCCCCTGCGGCGAATATCCCTTCTTTTCCGGTGTGCATGTTTTCATCCGCCATGATAAATCCTTCGGGTGTCAACGGAATCTTGTCTTTCATCCATTCCGTATCCGGCGCCTGCCCCACCGCGATGAAAAGGCCCGATACGTTCAATGTGCGGATCTGTCCTGTTTTCACATTGCGTACTTCCACGCCCTTCAGTTCGGTTTCTCCGATCAGTTTGTCCGCCACCGAGTCCATCAGCAGTTCACAGTTCGGGAGCTTTCGTACGGCATTCTGCGTGACCTGGGAGCCACGGAATTGGTCCCGCCGGTGGATGAGGTACACTTTCTTCACGTATTTGGAAAGGAAGACGGTATCGTCCAGCGCGGTATCTCCCCCGCCTACCACCGCCACTTCCATCCCGCGGAAAAAAGCGCCGTCGCATGTGGCGCAGTAGGATACCCCCGCTCCCGTCAGCCTTGCTTCCTTTTGCAGGCCCAGCGTCCGCGGTTTGGCCCCGGTCGCCAGGATTACGGCTTTGGCCTCATACGTTCCATTGGCGGTTGAGACCTTTATCGCACCGCTGCCGGTATCGATGGTCGTGGCTTTTTCGCTGATGATCTCCGCGCCAAATTTTTCGGCCTGCGCCAGCATCTTCGCGCCCAGTTCATGCCCGGCGATGCCCTCGGTGAATCCCGCGAAATTTTCAATTTTATGCGAGCGGTTCATCTGCCCGCCCGTCATGATGCTTTCCAGCACGGCGGTCTTCATCCCGCCCCGCCCGCAGTATATCGCCGCGGTCAGCCCCGCAGGACCTCCGCCTATGATCAGGATATCGTACATTTTTCACATGCCCTCCCACCGATATTTTATCCGTTTGTGTGCCTTTTTGTGCAAAACGCCTTGCATTCTTCAAACAAGATTCCCATATGTATAACCTATTCTATCTGCCTTGAGTCACGGCAGTCAAGTTATACCAAAAAATATGCCTTGCTTCAGGATAAACAAAAAAGGACGCTGTTGCGTCCTTTTGATTGACATTACCTCTTGCTGAACTGCGGAGCACGCCGCGCCGCTTTCAGGCCGTACTTTTTGCGTTCCTTCATCCTCGGGTCCCTGGTGAGGAATCCGGCTTTTTTCAGCGCGGGCCTGTTGGCTTCGTCCACTTTCAGCAGCGCCCTGGATATGCCGTGCCGTATGGCGCCCGCCTGTCCGGTGGTGCCGCCGCCGTAAACGTTGACCATCACGTCGTATTTCCCGGTGGTCTGTGTCAGCTCCAGCGGGGATTTGGCGATCATCTTCAGCGTTTCCAGGCCGAAATAATCGTCCAGTTGGCGTCCGTTGATTTCAAATTTCCCGTGTCCGGGGAGAAGCCTTACGCGCGCCACGCTCAGCTTTCTGCGGCCTGTGCCTAAAAACTGCACCTTTGTTGCCATATCAAATGCCTCCTAAGGTTCTCTCTTATATCTCCAGTGCTTCCGGCGCCTGGGCCGTGTGCGGATGCTCGCTGCCTGTGTAGATGCGCAGCTTCTTGATCATTTCCCTGCCCAGCGCGTTCTTGGGCAGCATGCCTTTGATCGCGTTGTACAGTGCAAATTCGGGTTTCCTGTCCATGAGGTGCCTGTAGGATTCTTCCTTCAGGTGTCCCACCCAGCCGGTATGGTGGCGGTACATTTTATTGTCCAGCTTGTTGCCGGTCAAAACGATTTTGTCCGCGTTGACGATGATCACATGGTCCCCGGTATCCACATGGGGCGTGAAAATGGGCTTGTTCTTTCCGCGAAGTACCGCTGCCACCGTGCTGGCCAGGCGTCCAAACACCTTGCCCTCGGCGTCCACGATATACCACTTGCGCTCGAACGAGCCTTCCTTTGCCATATATGTCTTCATGGTGATGCCTCCACAGCATAAAAGGCCTGTAAGAAAACCGTTTTATTGCTGATCTTGTTATTGCTTTTTCCGCATTGGTTTTACGTCCGGGGCTGGTGGGCGCAAATCAACGCAAAGTATATTATAAACAATGGTGCCGCGTGTGTCAAACGAAATCTCAACCAAAATCGCATTTTCTTCCCGTTTTTTAAGGTTTCTCAGCCTGATACGATCCATTGTTTATGTAAACACTTATAATACTAAATTGTAAACATTCTTTTTCCTATTGTTTACCATTTATATTCCGGTTATTCAGGCGCCAGCCAGTGAATGATATCCCGCAAATTTGATTCATGCCGAAGGCATACTAGACCCTATCCCGAAAATTCCTCGCCTCGCCTCCAAAAGCCTCCCTTGCTAAAGGGAGGTGGCAGCTGCAAAGCGACCAAAATGAACCGCTTGCGGTTCAATGGGGTCGCATGCTGCCGGAGGGATTCGTGGGGAGTTGAGTTGGGTGAAGCCAGATTTCATTCTTTAAATGGTGCCAACCCAGCATGCTAGTCTCAACTGTCAACTCTCAACTATTAAATGGAATAAACCTGTCTTCATCGAATTCATAATACACCTTCATCAGCGTCAGCCCCCTCGCCGGCGCCGTCGGCCCGCCTGCCAGCCTGTCCTTTGTCTCTATCATATTTTTGATTGCGTCCGGATCGATCCTGTGCCTACCGATTTCGATGAGGGTGCCGGAGAATATCCGCACCATATTGTACAGGAACCCGTTGCCCTTGATGTCTATGTAAACGAAATCGCCATCCTTGACAGTGCGCGCATCATAAACGGTTCTCACCGTTGTCTTCTGCACCGCGCCTGATGCCGCAAACGCTGCGAAGTCGTGCGTCCCCGCCATGTCCTTTGCTGTCTTGTCCATCATCTCCACATCCAACAGGTCGCGAACATGGTAATTCGTCATCCGGTTCAGCGCCGAAGCGTGCGGATGGTTGTATACCGTGTAGCGGTACCACTTCGCCGCCGCGCTGTATCGCGCATGGAAATCATCAGGTACAGCCATGGATTTTTTGATTCGAATGGAAGGGGGCAGTATGAAGTTCAGCGCATAGGCAAACCGGTCTGGAGGGATTTTGGAGTCCGAATCGAAGTGTGCCGCCTGGAAAGCGGCATGCACCCCTGCGTCTGTCCGCCCCGCGCCAGTAATTGTAATGGATTCCCCCGTCAGTTTGGCCAGGCACTCCTCCACCACCTGCTGCACGGATAGCGCGTTCTCCTGCCGCTGCCAGCCCGCGTATTCTGTCCCGTCATATTCGATATACAGTAGGATCCTGCCCATCTTCCTTGGCTCCCAAATTATTATAGGGCTCTCAGCGCCTTCCCCTTGAGGGGAAGGTGGCACCAATGGCCGCAAAAGGGCTGCAAGCGGCCCTATGGACCCTAGGGCCGGATAAGGTGCTGTTTGATTCTTGCAATCATCATCAAGCCAACCCGCATGGCGCCTCTATAAGGAAGCAACCCCAAGCCCTGCTTGGGGCTGAGGGGTTATCCCCCGCAGGGTCATATGAATATGCCGTAGGCATACCGCAATTCTTAATTATTCATTCTCAATTATTAATTATTTATATTCATGCCCGCAGGGCGTTCCGTAATTGTCAATTGTCAATTCTCAATTGTCAATTTACCTAAATCGGTATCACGTTCACATACGCTAAAATAATGAACGCCCCCACCGTAAGGACCGCCAGCGTGGAATACAGGTCCCGCAGGTGCAGTTTCAGTACCTTCATGCGCGTGCGGCCTTCCCCGCCCTTGTAGCAGCGCGCCTCCATCGCCATCGCTAGTTCGTCCGCCCGCCGGAATGCGCTGATGAAAAGCGGCACCAGCAGCGGCACCATGTTTTTGGCCCTGCGGAAGATGTTTCCGCTCTCGAAGTCCGCCCCCCTCGCCGTCTGCGCCTTCATGATCTTCTGCGTTTCCTCCAGCAGTGTCGGGATGAACCGCAGCGCGATGGTCATCATCATCGCCAGGGCGTGCACCGGGAATTTGATATAGGAAAGCGGCTTCATCAGCCTTTCAAGCCCGTCTGTCAGGGCCAGCGGCGATGTCGTCAGTGTAAGGATGGATGTGCCCGCGATGAGGAAGATCAGCCGCAGCGCCAGGAATACCGCCTGGTTCACGCCTTCCAGCGTGATGCGTATCCGCCACCACTCCCACAGCACAGTCTGGCCCTGCACGAAGAAAATGTTCAGTATGAAGGTCAATATGATCAGGAACAGCAATGGCTGCAGGGACTTCAGGATGAATTTGATATGGATGCGCGAAAGCGCCACCGAAAGCACCAGGAACGCAAACAGCGCGGCGAATCCCCAGTAGCTGTCGATGAAGAATACCAGCACGATGTACACGAGCCCGAGTATGATTTTTATCCTGGGGTCCAGCCTGTGCACCACCGATTCCCCCGGGAAGTACTGCCCCAGTGTTACGTCCTTGATCATGGTTTTGCCCTTCTCAGCGCTGTTTTCAGCCAGTCATGCAGCGCTTCCGTCGTAAAGATCTCCCGTGGAACGTCTAATCCTCTTGCCCGAAGTTGTGAGGCCAGCCGCGTGATCTGCGGCACGTCCAGCCCGATGGCCGTCAGTTCCTTTTCCTGCATGAATACTTCAGCCGGTGTCCCCTGCGCGGCGATACCGCCCCCGTTCATCACGTAGATGCGGTCCGCGATGCGTGAAAGCTCATCCATGTTGTGGGATACCATGAGGATCGTGCATCCGGTATTCTCGCGCAGGCGGGTGATCAGTTTCAGTATATGGTGCCTCCCGGCCGGGTCCAGCCCCGCGGTGGGTTCATCGAGTATTAATATTTTTGGCCGCATTGCGATCACGCCCGCGATGGCCGCCCGCCGCTTCTGCCCGCCCGATAGTTCAAAGGGGGACTTGTCGGCATATTTGTTGAAATCCAGGTCCACGTGCTCCATCGCTTCCCGCACCCTGCCCTGGATCTCCTCCTGGGGCAGGCCGATGTTTTTCGGGCCAAAAGCGATGTCCTTCTGGATGGTTTCTTCAAATAGCTGGTACTCGGGGTACTGGAAGACCAGCCCTACCTCGGTGCGCAGCTTCTTCCGGTCGTACTTTTTCGTCAGGTCCATCCCCATCACGTTCAGTGTCCCGCCGGTAGGCTTCAAAAGGCCGTTGAAATGCTGGACCAGCGTGGATTTCCCGCTGCCGGTGTGCCCGATGATACCGATGAATTCCCCGTCTTCTATTGTCATGTCCACATCCTGCAGCGCCTTGGCCTCAAACGGGCTGTTGGCCTGGTAGGTGTGTGTCAGTTTTTCAGCGACAATCGCCATATTTCCTCCGCCAGTTCGTCCACGTGCATGACCCCGGGTTGGATATTGAATCCGTCCTCCCGCAGCATGTCGGCCAGCTGCACCATGTCGGGCGCCTCCATCCCCGCCAGTTCCAGGGCGGTCCGGTCGGTGAATACCGCGCGCGGGGTGCCGTCCATCACGATCTTGCCCCGGTGCATCACGACCACGCGCTGCGCCTGCATCGCCTCTTCCAGGAAGTGCGTGATCAGTACGATGGTCTTGCCCTCTTCCCGGTTCATCTTCAGGATGGTCTCCATCACTTCCCGCCTGCCCGATGGGTCCAGCATCGCCGTGGGTTCGTCCAGTACGATCACTTCCGGGTGCATGGCGAGTACACCGGCGATGGCGATTCGCTGCTTCTGCCCACCGGATAATATATGAAGGGCCTTCTGCGTATACTGCCCCATTTCCACGCTCTGCAATGCGGCGTCCACCCGCTGCCGTATCTCGGGCGGCGGCACGCCCAGGTTCTCCAGGCCAAATGCCACGTCCTCTTCCACGATGGATGCCACGAGCTGGTTGTCGGGGTTCTGGAAGACCATCCCGGCTGTCCGGCGTATCTCCCATACCAGCGCCTCGTCCAGCGTGTCCATGCCTTTCACGTACACTCTGCCCTCCTCGGGCCACAGGAGCGCGTTGAAATGCTTCGCCAGCGTGGATTTCCCGCTGCCGTTGTGCCCGATGATGGCTACAAATTCCCCGTCCGCGATCTGAAGCGATACGCCGTCCAGTGCCTTCACCGGCTCGCCCTCATGGGAAGTGTAATTGTATACCACGTTTTCCGTCTTGATGATCGCCATTTTGCCTTATTCCTGTCTCCAATTGCTGGGATATCACTTGACTATTTATTAAATCGCAACTTGCCCCATATGTCAATACAACCACAGATTTAACCTGTAAACAGGTTGATAGCCTTGGTCACCTCGCAATCGTATCCGTACGAATGGTTGAAGGAGAACCTCGCTACGCATGCCGTTAATCTTCCCTGAAAATGCATTTCGTTTGCCTGTTACAATCCAGCGTCTAATAGGTATTGGTCCATAGCTTCGATCAAATGGACATTTCGGCGTTAAAAGCCTCCCTTGCCTAAAGGGAGGTGGCAGCCGTCAGGCTGACGGAGGGATTCGTAGTGAAGCGGAGATGAATCCTGCTCATTCAACCGCTTGCGCCCTTTAAGGTTGCATGGCCACTGAGGGAGAGAATCCCGAGGGCATGTGACTTTAATCCTAGTGAAAATAAAAAGGGAGGCAAACCGCACTACATCATTTTGAATGCAGCGCCATGCCTCCCCTGTTCACACATGGGTTTGATATCAGACCAGCTCCAGCAGCACCATCTCGGCGGCGTCTCCGCGGCGCGGGCCGATCTTGACGATGCGTGTGTATCCGCCGCCCTGTCCCTTTTCCTCGGCGCGCTTTTCGTATTTGGGCGCGATCTCGTTGAAAAGCTTTTCGATCACAGGATGGTTGATGTCCTTGGTCCGCTTCTTGTAGTCACCCTTGCTCTCGTCATCCTTCTTGGGCTCGGGGATGTCGTACAGGTAGCTCATCAGCTGGCGGCGTACATGCAGCTTGTTGGGCGCATCGTTTTTGAATTCCTTGGCCACCAGGTTGCCCTTGCTGGATTTGACGGTTTTCTTCACCGTCACCGTGTCGCTGTGAACATCTATAGCCATCGTGATGAGCTTCTCGGCCATGGAACGCACTTCTTTCGCGCGGGATTCCGTGGTCTCGATCTTGCCGTTCCATATCAGCGATGTCACGAGTGAACGTAGCAGGGCGTCGCGTTGGTCCGACGGCCTGCTCAGTTTGCCGTATGCCATGATTGCTTGTTCCTCCTTTAGTCTTCGCTCTTTTTCAGTGAAAGTCCCAGTTCGGCCAGCTTCTGCATCACTTCTTCAAGCGATTTGCGCCCCAGGTTCCTCACCTTCATCATGTCTTCCTCGGTGCGCTGGACCAGTTCCTCCACCGTATTGATGCCCGCACGTTTCAGGCAGTTGTAAGAGCGCACGGAAAGTTCCAGGTCGTCTATGGTCTTGTCCAGGATCTCCTCCCGTTCCTCTTCGCGCTTTTCCTTCATGGTGTCCATCTTCTGGACGCTTTCGGTCAGCCCTACGAAGAGGGAGAGGTGGTCGCTGAGCACCTTTGCAGCCAGGCTCACGGCTTCCTTGGGATTGATCGTGCCGTTGGTCCAAAGCTCCAGCGTCAGTTTGTCGTAGTCTGTTGTCTGGCCTACGCGCGTGTTTTCCACGCCGAAATTCACCTTGCGGATGGGCGTGAACGTGGAGTCGATGGGGATCACGCCGATGTCCATATTGGGGTGCAGGTTGGTCTCCGCCATCACATACCCGCGTCCTTTCTCTACGGTCACGGTCAGGTTCAGTTCCCCGTCCTCGTTCAGCGTTGCGATCTTCAGGTCGGGATTGATGATCTCCACTTCCGCGTCCTTGGAGAAATCCTCCGCGGTCACGGTGCAGGGGCCCTTCTTGTTGATCGTCAGCGTTTTTCCGCCTTCGGCATAGAGCAGTTTGACGGCCAGCTGCTTGAGATTGAGCAGGATGTCCGTTACGTCTTCCTTCACGCCGTTGATATGGGAAAACTCATGCAGTACGCCCGCGATCCTTACGGATGTGACGGCAGCGCCCGGCAGGGAGGAAAGCAGGATCCTGCGCAGTGAATTGCCCAGCGTCGTGCCAAATCCCCGCTCCAGCGGTTCCACGATGAATTTTCCGTATTTGTCATCTTCCTTTATATCCGTACAGGTGATGGTAGGCTTGTCAATTTCTATCAATGTTAACCCTCCTTCGATGCCCTAAGCAACCTTCACGCATTCTTCCCGGTTACCTGGAGTAAAGCTCGATGATGAGGTGTTCTGCAAGCGTCAGGTCGATGTCTTCGCGTTTCGGCAGCGCCAGGACCGTGCCCGTCAGGTTCGGGGCATCCAGGTTCAGCCATTTCGGCAGGATGCTGATTCCCTCTTCGCGCAGGCTCTTGATCCGCTCGATATCCCTGGATCCTTCGCGGATGGTGATGACGTCGCCGACTTTGATGAGGTAGGAAGGGATATCCACCTTTTTCCCGTTGACCAGGATGTGGCCGTGCCGTACGAACTGGCGCGCCTGCGGCCTGGAATCTGCGATCCCCAGACGGTAGACCACGTTGTCCAGCCTGCGTTCCAGCAGCTGCAGCAGGTTTTCGCCCGCCACGCCGCGCATGCTCTCGGCCATTTCAAAATACCTGCGGAATTGCGCTTCCATCACGCCGTACGCCCTGCGGCATTTCTGCTTCTCACGCAGCTGGATGCCGTAGTTGCTCAGCTTTTTCCTGCTCTGGCCGTGCTGGCCGGGGGCTGCCGGGCGTTTCACTACCGCGCATTTCTGCGAATAGCAGCGGTCGCCCTTCAAAAAGAGCTTGTTGCCTTCCCTGCGGCACTGGCGGCAAACGGAGTCTGTATATCTTGCCATAATTCTACTATCCTCCCCGATTGATCAAACGCGCCTGCGTTTGGGCGGACGGCATCCGTTGTGCGGGATGGGCGTCACGTCTTTGATGAGGCTTACTTCGAGCCCTGCGGACTGGAGCGCGCGGATGGCGGCTTCCCTGCCTGCACCCGGTCCCCTTACGAAGACCTCCACGGTGCGCAGGCCGTGTTCCATGGCGGCCCTGGCTGCGTTTTCAGCTGCAGACTGCGCCGCAAACGGCGTGCTCTTGCGTGAGCCCCTGAAACCGAGTTTCCCGGACGTGCACCAGGACAGTGCATTGCCGTTGGCGTCGGTGATGGTCACGATCGTGTTGTTGAACGAAGAACGGATATGCACAGCTCCGCGCTCCACATTTTTTCTTTCCCTGCGGCGCCTCGCCACTTTGTGGCCTCCTGAGGCGGCTTGCGATTTAGTAGCCATTCATATCCCTCCTTACTTCTTTCCGCGTCCGCCCACGGTCCGTTTCGGACCTTTGCGGGTGCGTGCGTTCTGCTTGGTGCTCTGGCCGCGTACAGGCAGGCCGCGGCGGTGCCGTATGCCGCGGTAGCAGCCGATCTCCACCAGGCGTTTTATATTCAGGGCCGTATCACGCCTCAGGTCGCCTTCCACCTTGAGGTTTTTATCGATATATTCCCTGAGTTTGCTGATCTCCGCTTCCGTGAGGTCCTTCACCCGTGTATCCGGGCTCACTCCGGTCGCTTCGAGGATCTCGTTTGCGCGCTCGCGCCCAATTCCGAAGATGTATGTTAGGCCTATTTCCACCCGTTTGTCCTTGGGAAGGTCTACACCTGATATACGTGCCATCCTCGTTATTACACCTCCAACAATACTTTTATATACTTTACAAATATATACCAGTTTATACGGTTATGGGTAGATACGCCCATCAGCCGCACCGCATAAACCCAATTCGCAGCTTCTTCAGCCCTGTTTCTGTTTGTGCTTGGGATTGGTGCATATCACCATTACATTGCCTTTTCTCTTGATTATCTTGCATTTCTCGCAGATCACCTTTACGCTCGGTCTTACTTTCATGGCCCATCAACCTCCTTACATTATCCCTTGGATTTTGGCTCTTGGAACCCTTCTTACCCCCTGGCGCGCCAGATGATGCGCCCCCGCGTGAGATCATAGGGGGAAAGTTCTATGGTCACCTTGTCGCCCGGAAGAATCCGTATGAAGTTCATGCGAAGTTTTCCGGAGATGTGGGCCAGTATTTTGTGCCCGTTTTCCAGCTGTACCTGAAACATCGCATTCGGGAAGGACTCGATCACGACGCCTTCCACTTCCACTACATCCTGTTTCGACAAGCTATAACCTCCTTTACTCCCTGCTGTTGTACCCCAGCCCATGCAGCGCGGAGTAAACCTCGCTGTCAAAGACCTTTTTTCCGTTGAGCAGTTTTTCCTTTATCGCTTCAAGCACTTCGGGTTTCAGGTCCAGGTGCTTCAGCTTCTTTTTCTTGGGCGTCTTGAGCTTTCTAACCGAGCCGTCCGCGATCATCACATACTGTTCGTCCACGACGGAACAGATGACGAAATGCCTTCCGCGGTCTCTTCCGGCCTTGCTCTGGACCACCCTCCCGGGCTCCACCGTCAAGTCCTTCATGAGGCAGCTTCCTCCTTCACGGCAGGGTGAGTATCTCGGGCTCGCCTTTCGTAATGGCGATGGTGTGTTCAAAGTGGGAGGATTTGCTCCCGTCTGCCACCACCACGGTCCAGCCGTCCGGCATGAACCGTACTGCCTCTTTTCCTGCGCTCAGCATGGGTTCGATGGCGATGGTCATCCCTTCGCACAGCCGCACGCCGTGCCCTGCCCGGCCGAAATTCGGCACGTCTGGCTCTTCATGCAGCGCCCGGCCGACCCCATGGCCCACCAGTTCGCGCACCACCGTGCAGCCCATTTCCCCGGCCTTTTTTTCTATTGCCGCGGAAATATCCCCTATCCGCATGCCCGCAGTCGCCATTTGCAGCCCGGCTCTGAAAGATTCCTCCGCCGCCTGGATCAGCTTTTGGTCCTTTGCGCTGATCCTGCCCACGGCATAGGTGCGTGCGGTATCCGCGTGCATCCCGTGGAGCAGTACGCCCACGTCGACCCCTATGATGTCGCCTTCGCTCAGGATCCTGTCCGGGGACGGGATGCCGTGTACCACTTCTTCGTTGATGGAGGCGCAGATTCCAGCAGGATACCCTCTGTAGCCTTTGAAGGAGGGGGTCCCGCCGCCGCTGCGGATGATCTCCGCTGCGGCGTGCTCAAGCTCCATCGTGCTGACGCCTGGCCTTATGATTTCGGCCAGGCTGTCTAATACTTTTGCAGCGAGCCGGCCGGCATTTTTCATCAGCCGGATCTCGTCGGCGTTTTTGATGTTGATCATTATGCTATCGGATCCAGCAGCGCCTGGATGTCGGCAAAACCCTGCTCGACGCCCGTCTCGCTGTCCACCGTATGGAGCAGTCCCTTCGCCTTGTAATATTCAATCAGCGGCGCGGTGTATGCATAGTACGATTCCAGCCGCTTCCGGACCGTTTCCTCGGTGTCGTCCGCCCGCTGGATCAGCTTCCCCCCGCATTTGGAACAGGTCGTGCTTCCGTTGAGCGTCCTTGTATTGTATATCGCGTTGCAGTCCGGGCACATCCGCCTCCCGGTGATGCGTTTGATCACGGTGTCGTCCGTCACGACCAGGTCGATCACGATATCCACTTTTACCTTTTCATCCAGCGCCTTGGCCTGCGCCACCGTACGGGGGAACCCGTCCAGCAGCAGCCCCTTGCCGGTGGATTGGCTGAATTTCTTCATGATCATGTCTATGATCAGATCGTCCGGCACCAGCTTTCCGGCTTCCATGTATCCCTTTGCCTGCTGGCCCAGCAGCGAGCCTTCCGCCACTTCTGCGCGCAGCATGTCGCCCGTGGAGATGTGCTCCAGCCCGTACTTCTCGCGGACCAGGGCGCAGTGCGTTCCTTTGCCGGCGCCTGGCGCTCCGAGTATGATCACATTCATGCGCAGTTTTGTCCTTTCCTATTTGAGGAAGCCTTTGTAATGCCGCATCAGCATTTGGGCTTCCAGTTGTTTGTTGGTTTCAAGCGCCACGCTCACCATGATCAGCAGTCCTGTCGCACTGAAGGCCAGGTTGATTCCGGAAGACTGGCCACCGGTGACCCAGCCGAACGCCGCAGGGATCGTCGCGATCACAGCCAGGAACAGTGCCCCGAAGAATGTGATGCGCGTATTGATCCGTGTCAGGTAGTCCGAGGTCGGACGGCCCGGGCGTATGCCGGGGATGAATCCGCCGTGCTGCTGGAGGTTCTTCGATACATCCAGCGGATTGAACTGGATGGCCGAATAGAAATATGTGAATGCCAGGATCAGCAGCGCATACAGGATGGCATGCGGCCACGCTCCCATGGACAGGTACGTCCGGAAAAATACGTCCGCATCGCTGTTGGGCCAGTAGCTTGCGACCATTTGGGGGAATTGCAGCAGCACCATCGCGAAGATGATGGGCAGCACGCCCGCAGCGTTCACGCGCATCGGGATGTGCGTGCTCTGTCCGCCGTACATCTTGCGCCCCACCACGCGTTTGGCGTATTGTACGGGGATCCTGCGTTGTCCCATGTCCACAAATACCACGCCCACGATCAGCAGGATGATAAATGCCAGTATGATCAACGGGGTCCAGAATCCGACCGTGCCGTTAATGGTGTTGGTCACCAGTTCGATGCCGCTCGGCACGAGCCTGGAGACGATACCCACGAAGATGATCAGCGATATGCCGTTGCCGATGCCTTTTTCGGTGATGCGTTCGCCGAGCCACATCGTGATCATGCCGCCTGCAGTCAGGGATACGATGACGGTGACCCAGGTCAGCCAGCTCTGGTCGACCAGCGCGTTCACGCCTTCGGTGGATCGCGCGTTCAGCGTGAAGATCATGCCCACGGCCTGCACGATGGAGAGGCCCACCGTCACATAGCGCGTGATGTTGGCCACCTTCCTGCGGCCTTCTTCTCCGCCTTCCTTCATCATCCGTTCCAGTGGTTTAATGGCCACCTGCAGCAGCTGCATCACGATGGATGCCGTGATGTAGGGCGAAATACCCAGCGCCAGGAAAGAGCCCTGCTTCATGCCGCTCCCCGAGAAAAGGTCGAGCAGCGCGAGGAATCCGGTGCCTACTTCTTTGGCCACGTACTCGATGTTCAGTCCGGGAATAGGAACAAACGTGCCTATCCTGAAAATGAGCAGGATAAGCAGAGTGTAAAGGATCTTTTTCCGCAGTTCAGGGATGCTCCACGCGTTTGCAAGCGTCTTAAACATTAGGATATCACCTCTACTGTGCCGCCGGCTTTTTCGATTTTTTCACGGGCGGTCTCTGATATCTTGTGTGCCTTGACCAGTAACTTTTTTGTCAGTTCCCCGTTGCCCAGTATCTTCAGGCCGCTTTCGGCCTTTTTGAGCAGTCTTTGCTGCAAAAGCAGCTCCAGCGTCACTTCTGTGCCGTCGGCCAGCTTATCCAGCGTGCCTACGTTGATGATAGCATACCGCGTTGCAAATATGTTGGTAAATCCGCGTTTGGGCAGCCTGCGGACCAGCGGCATCTGGCCGCCTTCAAAGCCGGGGCGCACGCCGCCGCCGCTTCTGGCTTTCTGGCCCTTGTGGCCCTTGCCGGAAGTCTTGCCCAGCCCGGAGCCAGTCCCCCGGCCCAGGCGCTTTTTATCGTGTGTGCTGCCCTTGGGCGGCTGTAGATCGTGTAGTTTCATGGTATTGGATACCTCCGGCCTCAGTTTTCTTGCACCTTGACCAGGTGCTTCACCTTGAAGATCATCCCGCGGATGGAGGGTGTATCCTCGTGTTCCGCAGTGCTTCTTATTTTCTTAAGGCCCAGCGCGCGGACCGTGTCGATCATGTCCTGCGTGCAGCCGATCGTGCTTTTTACCAGCGTAACATTGATCTTGCCCATTTGTACGCTTTCCCCCTTAAACCAGTAGTTCTTCCACCCTTTTGCCGCGCATCCTGGCCACGTCTTCGGCGGTCCTGAGCAGTTTCAGGCCTTCGATGGTGGCTTTCACGCAGTTCGAGGGATTGTTCGAGCCATAGCTCTTGGTGCGTATATCCTTTATACCCACCATCTCCAGCACTGCGCGTACAGCGCCGCCGGCGATCACGCCCGTGCCTTCGGGGGCCGGGAGCAGCAGTACATGCCCCTTGCCGAATTTGCCCACGGACTGATGCGGGATGGTGGTTCCCACGATGGGTACCTTCACCATGCTGCGCTTGGCCTTTTCCACGCCTTTGCGGATGGCTTCGGGTATTTCAGCCGCTTTCCCCATGCCTACGCCCACGCGGCCGCCTTCATCGCCCACCACGACCAGCGCGCTGAAGCGGAAGTTACGCCCGCCCTTGACCACCTTGGCTACGCGGTTGACGGCTACCAGCTTTTCTTTGAATTCGGAGTCTTGTGCTTCGTTCCTTGCCAACTCAATGTCCCTCCCGTATCAGAATTCCAAACCGGCTTCGCGTGCACCCGCTGCCACTTCCGCGACGCGGCCCGTGTAAAGGTAGCCGCCCCTGTCGAACACGACTTTGGTGATGCCTTTTGCGATGGCGCGCTTTGCGATTTCCTGGCCTACCAGTTTGGCCGCGCTTTTCTTGTTCAAGCCTTCCAGCTTGGATTTGATCTCCTTGTCCAGTGTGGAAGCAGCCACCAGCGTATGCCCTGCTACATCGTCGATCACCTGCACATAGACATTGCCCGTGCTGCGGTAGACGTTCAGCCTGGGACGCTCGGGTGTTCCAGACAAGGTATATCTCATGCGTTTGTGGCGTGCCTGTCTGATGGCGTTCTTGTTTTCCTTGTTGATCATTTCTCAGGCCGCTCCTTTCTTACTTCTTACCCGTTTTGCCTTCCTTATGGATGACGTACTCGTTCTCGTACCGTATCCCCTTGCCTTTGTAGGGTTCGGGGCTCCGCACTTCGCGGATCTTCGCTGCGATGGCGCCCACCAGCTGGCGGTCGATGCCTTTGACGCTCACCTTGTCGGGTGTGGGCACCTCAAATTTGATGCCCTGGGGCGCTTCGATCTCCACCGGGTGGGAATAACCCACGTTGAGTACCAGCTTCGTGCCCGAAAGCGACGCCTTGTAGCCTACACCGATGATCTGCAGCTTCTTTTCAAAGCCGCTGGTCACGCCGTTGACCATGTTCGCGATGAGCGATCGGGAAAGCCCGTGGAGCGATGCGTGCATTTTCTGGTCGGAAGGCCTTTCGACCTTGATCACGTTGCCGTCCACGGTCACCTTCATATCTTTGTGGATCTTCTGGCTCAGCTCGCCCTTGGGACCGTTTACGTGCACGGTGTTGTCTTCATCCACCGAAACGTTCACGCCCGCCGGGACCGTCACCGGAAGTCTTCCTATTCTCGACATATCAATCTACCTCCATTAACGCGCATCTTACCAGATGTACGCCAGCACTTCGCCGCCTACAAGATTCTTTCTTGCCTCTTTGTCCGTCATCACGCCTTTGGACGTGGATATGATGGCTATGCCCAGTCCCCCGAGCACCTTGGGCACTTCGTCCTTGCGTGCATAGACGCGAAGTCCGGGCCGGGAAATGCGCTTGAGACCCTGGATGACCCTTTCCCTCTTCGGCCCGTATTTGAGGGTGATCTTAATGGCGCCCTGCAGGCCGTCGTCGATGTATTCATAGCCCTTGATGAGCCCTTCGTTGAGAAGGATCTGGGCGATGGCTTTCTTCATGTTGGAGGCGGGTACCTCTAATGTCTCGTGTCTTGCCACCAGCGCATTGCGTATGCGCGTCAGCATATCTGCAATGGGATCCGTAACTACCATTTGCAATACCTCCTTACTGTAATGCTTACCAGCTGGCCTTTTTCACGCCGGGGATCTGCCCGCGATACGCCAGCACCCTGAAGCAGATGCGGCAGATGCCGTATTTGCGCAGTACTGCATGCGGACGTCCGCAGATCTTGCAGCGCGTATAGGCGCGGGTGCTGAATTTAGCAGGCCTCTGCTGTCTGATTTTCATGCTTGTCTTAGCCACGATTGTTCCTCCTTATCATTACTGGCCAAACGGCATGCCAAGAAGGTTCAGTAGTTCCCTTGCCTCTTCGTCGGTTTTTGCCGTGGTGACGAATATGATATCCATTCCGCGGATCCGTTCCACCTTGTCGTATTCGATCTCCGGGAATATCAGCTGCTCTTTGATGCCCAGGGCGTAGTTGCCCCTGCCGTCAAATGCCTTGCCTGAAACACCCCGGAAGTCCCTTACGCGGGGGAGTGCGATATTGAAAAGCTTGTCGGTGAATTCGAACATGCGGGTGTTGCGCAACGTTACCTTCGCGCCTACCTTCATGCCGCTCCTCACCTTGAAGTTTGCTATCGACTTCTTTGCCTTGGTTACCACGGGTTTCTGCCCCACGATGATACCCATCTCCTGGACGGCCGCTTCGAATTTCTTGTCGTCGTCCTTCACTTCGCCAAGCCCCATGTTCACGATTACCTTCTCCAGCCTGGGCACCTGGTTGACATTTTTATACCCGAATTTCTGCATGAGGGCAGGTACGGCTTCCTTCAGGTATTTTGCTTTCATCCTGGGCACATATGCCTCTGCCATTTGGTTATCCTCCCTTCATGCTCCCCTAGTCGAGTCTTGCGCCGCACTTCTTGCAGACGCGGTATTTATTGTCGTTTTCGATCTCGTGGCCCACGCGGGTGGCCTTGTGGCATTTCCCGCAGATGATCATCACGTTGCTGGCGTTCACAGGTGATTCCTGCTTCAGCCTGCCGCCTTTTTTCTGCTGCCCGCGGGGTTTGGTGTGGCGCGTCACGACATTGACGCCTTCCACCACTACACGGCCTTCCTCAGGGTAAGCCTTCAGTACTTTGCCCTTCTTCCCCTTGTCCTTGCCGGTCAGTATCAGGACCTGATCGTCCCTTCTTACGTGTATCTTACCGTTTTCCATCAATGCTGCACCTCCCTACAGTACTTCGGGCGCGAGGGAAATGATCTTCATGTAATCCTTCTCGCGGAGTTCCCTGGCCACCGGCCCGAATATGCGGGTGCCCTTGGGTTGTTTGTTGGCGTCGATGATGACGGCCGCATTGTCGTCGAATTTGATGTGCGATCCGTCCGGCCTCCGTACGCCCTTCACCGAACGCACGATGACGGCCGTGACTACTTCCTTCTTTTTGACCACTCCGCCGGGGGCGGCGGTCTTGACGGAAGCGATGATGACATCGCCGATGTTCCCGGACTTGCGTAGAGATCCACCCATCACTCGGATGCACTGAATGACCTTAGCGCCGGTATTGTCGGCCACTTTCAACCGGGTTTGCGGCTGAATCATGGCTAAGCCCTCCTTATCGATTGCCCGGGGGATCCCGGGGCGTCATTTACTTCGCTTTTTCCACTATTTCTACAAGGCGCCATCTCTTCTCCTTGGATATCGGCCTTGCTTCCATCACTTTTACGGTATCGCCCACGCCGCACTCATTGTTTTCGTCATGTGCCTTGAGCTTGGTCGTACGGTTCATCGTTTTGCCGTACAGCGGATGCTTGACTTTCGTTTTGATGGCTACCACGATGGTTTTGTCCATCTTGTCGCTTACGACCACGCCGGTGCGCACCTTGCGGTTGTTCCTTTCAGTCTCCACGGATTATTCCTCCTTCTTATGCCTTCTTTGCCGCGTTTTTCATTTCGTTTTCACGCAGCAGAGTCTTAACCCGCGCGATATTCTTCCTGCACTCCCGTATCTGCATGGGATTCTGCAGCTGGCCTGTCGCCAGTTGAAAGCGCAGATTGAACAATTCGGCTTTAAATTCTCCGAGTTTCTGCTCCAGTTCGGGTATGGGGCTTTCCCTGAGCTTACTGGCTTTCATTGTTGTCACCACCTGCTATTTCGCTTACCTGCTCCTGCTCTCTGACTACGAACTTGCACTTGATGGGGAGTTTGTGCATCGCCAGGCGCATGGCCTCGCGTGCCGACTCCTCGGGGATGCCTGCCATCTCAAAGAGCACCCTGCCGGGTTTGACCACCGCCACCCAGTACTCCGGCGCGCCTTTTCCGCTTCCCATGCGGGTCTCTGCCGGCTTCTTGGTCACGGGTTTGTGGGGAAATATTTTGATCCATACCTGCCCGCCCCTTTTGATATAGCGGGTCAGTGCGATACGGGCTGCTTCTATCTGGTTGCTGGTGATCCAGGCCGGTTCCATTGCGACGAGCCCGAATTGGCCGTTGGATATGAAGTTGCCTTTATTGGCTTTGCCCTTCATGCGCCCGCGGTGCCAGCGCCTGAATTTTACGCGTTTGGGCATTAACATTATGCTTCGCCTCCCTCTTTGGCGGCCGGTACTGCCGCCGGACGTCTGGGCTTGCGGAAGATCTCGCCCTTGTAGATCCATACCTTTACGCCGATGCGGCCGTAGGTGGTATGCGCTTCCGCAAATCCGTAATCGATGTCTGCGCGGATCGTCTGCAGGGGGATGGAGCCTTCATGGTAGCCTTCGGTGCGCGCAATCTCGGCGCCGCCCAGTCTGCCTGCCACCTGGGTTTTGACACCCTTGGCGCCGCTCTTTAATGAACGGCTCATGGCCTGCTTCATGGCCCTGCGGAAGGATGTGCGCTTCTCCAGCTGCGCAGCTATATTTTCTGCGACGAGCTGTGCGTCCGAGTCCGGATTCTTTATCTCAATGACATTGACGATGACGTTTTTTCCGTCGCTCATTGCCTTGATGTCGTTTTTCAATATTTCAACTCCAGCCCCGCCTCTGCCGATCAGCACACCGGGTTTGGAAGTGTAAATATTCACGGTCAGGTTCGTTGCGGCGCGTTCGGTTTCGATCTTGGAGATGCCCGCAGCGTACAGCTTCTTTTTCAGGAACTCGCGGATCTTGAAATCCTCCACCAGTTTGCCGGCGAAATCCTTCCGTCCTGCATACCAGCGTGCGTCCCAGTTTTTGATGATGCCTACCCGGAAACCGTGCGGATGTACCTTCTGTCCCATCGTACTCCTCCTCTTACTTGACCTGGTCCAGTATTATGGTGATGTGGCTCGTTTTCTTGTGGATGCGGAAGGCCCTTCCGTGCGCGCGGGGCTGGAACCGTTTCAATGTCGGTCCCTGGTCCGCGAATACCTCTGCCACATAAAGATTGTCCTTGGTCATATCCATATTGTTTTCAGCGTTGGCTACGGCCGACTTGAGGAGCTTGAGCACGATCGGTGAAGCTGCCTTCGGTGTGAATCTCAATATCGCCTCAGCGTCCGCCACCCGCTTGCCGCGTATCATGTCTATGACGGTGCGTACCTTGCGGGGTGCTATCCTCTCGTACCTCAGTATCGCGTGGGGGCGTTTGTCCGCCTCTTCACGCAGCCTTGCTGTTTTTTCGCGTTGCCTGGTTGCCATTTGCCTTATCTCCCCTTCTTGCTATTTCACCGAAGCGGTCTTCTCGGAGCGCGAATGCCCTCTGAAAGTGCGGGTGGGTGAGAATTCGCCCAGCTTGTGACCCACCATTTCCTCGGTGATGTATACAGGGACATGCTTGCGCCCGTCATGCACCCCGATGGTGTGTCCCACCATTTCCGGGTAGATGGTGGATGCGCGCGACCATGTCTTGATCACTTTCTTCTCGTTGACAGCGTTCATGGCCACTATTTTGGCAAGGAGCCTTTCATTGATATAGGGACCCTTTTTGATAGACCTGCTCATGAAAACTCACTCCTTCCTATTTCGCATTCCTGCGCTTCACGATGAATTTCGTCGTCGGGTTTTTCTTCTTGCGCGTCTTGTATCCCAGTGTGGGCTTGCCCCACGGGGTCACAGGGCCCGGCCGGCCGATGGAGGCCTTGCCTTCGCCGCCGCCGTGCGGATGGTCGTTGGGGTTCATGACGCTGCCGCGGACCGTCGGGCGGAATCCCATATGGCGTTTGCGCCCGGCCTTGCCCAGCCGGATGTTTTCATTATCCACGTTGCCTACCTGGCCGATGGTCGCCTTGGCGTTCATGGAGATCATGCGCACTTCGCCCGAAGGCAGCCTGACCTGCGAATAATCGCCTTCCTTGGCCATCAGCTGGGAGGCGTTGCCCGCGCTGCGGCAGAGTTTGGCGCCGCGTCCGGGCTGGATCTCTATGTTGTGGATCATCGTGCCCAGCGGGATGTTGCGGATGGGCAGGCTGTTTCCGACTTTGATGTCTGCAGTCTCGCCCGAGATCACCGTATCGCCCACATTCAGTCCCAGGGGTGCGATGATGTAGCGTTTCTCTCCGTCTGCGTAATGCAGCAGCGCGATGTTGGCCGTCCGGTTGGGATCGTATTCGATGGAAGCCACCTTTGCGGGGATGCCGTCCTTGTCGCGTTTAAAATCGATCACCCGGTATTTGCGCCTGTTGCCGCCGCCCCTGTGCCGGATGGTGATCTTGCCCTGCATGTTCCTGCCGGCCGATTGCTTGCGCGGCTCGAGCAGGCCCTTTTGCGGCTTGCCCTCCGTGATCTCCTCATAGGTGGAGACCGTCATAAACCTTCTGGCCGGGGAGGTGGGGTTGTATTTTTTAATGCCCATGAGCCTTTGCCTCCTACTTAAGCGATAGTTGAATTACTGCGCCATGGATTCGAAGAATTCGATGGCCTTGCTTTCCTTTTTCAGGGTCACAAATGCCCGCTTCGTATCCTGGGTGTAACCCTGCGTACGTCCCTGGCGGTGCAGTTTGCCTTTCCGGTTCAGGGTGTTCACACTGGCTACCTTCACGCCGAATATCTTTTCCACCGCCTCACGGATCTCGGCCTTGTTGGCGTCGGGGTGTACGATGAATGTATATTTCTTGTTGGGGATGCTGTCGTAGCTTTTCTCCGAGAGGACTGGCCTCAGGATGATATCGTGCAGGTCCTTCATCTGGAATACACCTCCTCGATGGCTTTTACAGCGTCCTTCGTTGCGACGAACTTGTCGTGGTGGATGATATCCAGCACATTGAGCGTGTCGGCCGGGAGGGTTTTGATGCCGGGTATGTTGCGTGCTGCGAGCACTACGTTTTCATCCTTGCCCTGCATCACGAAAAGCGCCTTATTGTCTATTTTCAGGTTCTGGATCAGTTTGACCATGTCCTTCGTCTTGGGGGCGTCGAAGTTGAGGCTGTCCAGCACCACGAGCGAGCCGTCCTTTACCTTGGCCGAAAGCGCGCTGCGGATGGCGAGCTGCCTCACCTTTTTGTTGGCGTCCTGCCGGAAGTCACGGGGCTTGGGTGCAAACACCACGCCGCCGTGGCGGAATTGCGGCGAACGGATGGAGCCCTGCCTTGCGCGGCCCGTTCCCTTCTGCCTGTATGGTTTGATGCCGCCGCCCGATACTTCCGCACGGGTCAGCGTGCTCTTGGTTCCCTGTCTCTGGTTGGCCAGCTGGGCTTTTACGATCTGGTGCATCGCCGCGGTATTGGGTTCGATGCCAAATACTGCTTCGCTCAGTTCCATCTCGCCGGCCGGGGTGCCATCCATTTTATACACTGCTACTTTGGGCATAGCATAAAACTCCTTTCAGTCTCGTTATGCCTGCTTCTTGACCGCATCGCGGATCACCAGCAGGCTGCCCTTGCTGCCGGGCACTGCGCCCTTCACAAGAAGCACGTTGCGTTCCACATCCACACGCACCACTTCCAGGTTCTGTACGGTGACGCGTTCGCTTCCCATGTGTCCCGGGAGTCTCTTTCCCTTGAACACGCGGGAGGGGTCGGAGTGGGCGCTCATGGAGCCTACGCCCCTGTGGTAGCCCGAGCCGTGGCTCATGGGGCCGCGGTGCTGGTTATAGCGTTTGATGGTTCCCGCAAAACCCTTGCCCTTGCTGATGCCGTACACGTCCACGATATCGCCTTTGTTGAATACGTCTGCTTTGATCTCCTGCCCTACCTCGCAGCCCGAGATGTCGTCGAGCCTGAGTTCGCGCAGGTGCTTTTTGGTTTCCACGCCGGCTTTGGCAAATTGCCCTTTTTCCGGTTTGCCCACGCGGGTCTCTTTGACGGCGCCGAATCCCACTTTGATGGCGTCATATCCGTCTGTGGCCACGGTCTTCTTCTGCACCACCGTGCAGGGGCCTGCTTCGACCACTGTGACCGGGACCACGGTGCCATCGTCTGCAAATATCTGGGTCATGCCCAGTTTCGTTCCGAGAATCGCTTTCTTCATTTCTCTTGTGCCACCTCCATGCCATAAAGCCCGTTTACGGGAGCTTTATTTCTATGTCCACGCCCGCGGGAAGGTCGAGTTTCATCAGGGAATCGACCGTCTTGGGGGTGGCGCCCAGAATATCTATCAGCCGCTTGTGCGTCTTGATTTCAAACTGCTCGCGAGAGTCCTTGTACTTGTGCGGAGCGCGCAGGATCGTTACGATCTCCTTCTCCGAAGGCAGGGGGATCGGTCCCGATATCTTGGCGCCGCTGCGTTTTGCTGTTTCCACGATGCGTTCTGCGCTCTGGTCGATCAGCTCGTGGTCATACGCTTTCAGCTTGATGCGTATCTTTTGGCTTGCCATTTTGCTTGTGAAACCTCCTTATGTTCCGCGGACTCGTATACACTGCCCCGTGTGTGCCGTGTTTCATTTTTACACGGCAGGCATACGGCCCGCCGCCCGATTTTCGGACATTTGTCCACGGGAATTCCCCGAGATCCTCTCGGCAACCTCCCGCTTCATCCCGCAATAGCGCAACGTGAATTATTATAGTGCCTTTTTCCTGCGATTGCAAGTGGTTATTTTACATTTTTCAAATGATTCTTCATAACGTAAGGACCGTTATCGAATTGCCTTTGTACGCTTGCCTGCGCAAAGGGCTGGAACAGCCTTTTTTGCATGATTCGGCTGGTTCTTCTGTTGAATATTATATCCTTTATTATATGTTCCCTGGTCAATGCATCATATGCCGGACTATGCCGCATGGGATGCGGCTCCTGGCAGCGCAACTATTAAAACATGTTTTGAATGGTTTTGCAATTCGTCAGTTCGAAGAAAGGGTCAGCGGTTCCTGTGTCAGCGCAGGGGCCACCTCTTTGAGGAAGATGCTCACCAGCCTGGGGTCGAATTGTGTGCCCGAGCAGGATAGGATCTCGTTTTCCGCCTCCTCCTTCGTGACCAGCATACGGTAGGGCCGCTCGCGGGTCATCGCGTCATATGCGTCGGCGATGGCCAGGATGCGCGCGTGCAGCGGGATCTTGCTGCCCGGTATGCCCCGCGGGTATCCCTTCCCGTCCCAGCGTTCGTGGTGCGCCAGCACCGATTGCGCAATGTCGGACATGTCGTTCACCGCGCTGAGGATCCTGTAGCCGATCTCGGGGTGCCGCCGTACTTCCGCCCATTCAAATTCCGTCAGGGGGCCGGGCTTGTCCACCACCGAGACGTCGATTCCCACCTTGCCGATATCGTGCATCAGCCCCGCGGTGCGCAGCTCCTGTATCTCGCGTTCCGAACATCCCAGCGCCTGCCCCATTTTTTCGCAGATGATGCTCACCCGCTCCGAATGCTCCTTTTCCCTGCGGTTGGCTTCGTACAGCGCCGTCACCACCGTGTCGATGATCTGGCCGCGGATGCTGGGTCCTTCGAAAAGCTTCCGGCGGTACATTTTGTCTTCCGACTTTTTGAGGACCTCATAGATCTCCTCATGGCAGGTGGTTTTCACGGCCCATCCGCAGGAGATGGAGAGGGATACCACGTCGACCTTTACGCTCATGCACAGTGCGGTGATGCGTTGGACCAGCGCCTCGGCTTCCTTTTCCCCGGTTTTGGGCAGCAGGATGACGAATTCGTCCCCGCCCAGTCGCGCGATGATGTCTTCCTTCCTGCAGCAGGCTTTGATGGCCCTGGCCGCCTGGATCAGCAGTTGGTCCCCCGTGGCATGGCCGAATGCGTCGTTGGTCAGTTTCAGTCCGTTCACGTCCGCCATCACGATGGCGACGGGCAGGTTGCGCTCGGTATCGAGCCGTTTCAATTCCTCTTCAAAGAACCGCCGGTTGTACAGGTCGGTCAGCTGGTCGTGGAAGCTCAGGTGTTCGATCAGCGCCTGCTTCTGCCGCTGGGCGGCCACGTCGCGGAATACCAGCACCACGCCTTTGATCTCCCCGTTTTCCTGTTTGATCGGCGCTGCGCTGCTGGCGATCTGCTTTTCCTCACCGCCCCGCGGGATCAGGATGGTATGGTTCTCCATGCCGGACACTTCCCCGGAGTGCAGCACCTTCTGCACCGGGTCCTCGCACTTTTCCCCTGTCAGCTCGTCCACGGTATTGAATACCTGTTTCAGGCTTTGGTTCCATGCGTCCTGCAGCGGCCAGCCCGTCAGCTTTTCAGCCACGCCGTTCATCAGCTGCACCCTGCCCATATCGTCTGTCGCGATGACGCCGTCGCTGACGGATAGCAGTGTGAGCCGCAGCATTTCCTTTTCCTCCGAAAGCAGGGCCTCGCTCCGTTTCCGGATCACTTCTTTCCATACGTTGTTCATCAGGATGGTGAGCTGCAGGATATCCATATGCGTGTAGTCGGTGGCCTTGTCGGCCACGCCCACCACCGCCACGATGGACTTGCGGTTCATCACGGGCACCGTCATGAACCGGGTGAAATCGATGTGTCCCGGCGGGTATCCTTTTTTCTGTTCGTTGGGCGCCTGGAAGTCGTTTACCACGATGGGTTTTCCCTGCCGCACGGCTTCGCCCCAGATGCCCGTATCGTCCAGCTGGTATACTTTTGTATAGTGCCTGATCGTGCAGTCTTTTGCCACTTCGGATGACCAGGTGTTGTGCGTGAATTCCCGCCTGGCCTCGTCGTAAAAGAAGATATATCCGTATTTGCTTTTTGTTAGTTTCAGGGCCTGCTCCAGCGCGAAGTCCAGGTATTGCTGGATGGTCTCCGCTTCGTTCTGCAGGATCTTCACCAGGATCTCATTGCGGAAAAGGTTCTGGCGCAGTTCCTCCCCCGTCTTGATCTCGTCCGTGATGTCGTGCCTGGAGCCCACGATATAGATGGGCTTCCCTTCTTCGAGCACGGGCGTCAGCGTGGTATGCCACGTACGCTTCCCCACCGGTGTCGTCAGCGTCTCTTCAAACGCGATGGGTTGTTTTCCTTCCGCGCACCGCCTGTAGCTGGCCTCCACCTGGGCGCCGATGTTTTTGCCCCACAGGTCCTGCGGACTCAGTCCCTCCACGGATTCTATGCCGGTCAGTTTTGTGTACGCCTCGTTGATCTTCCTGTAGCGATACCCGTCCTCCACCACCTCCAGGAGAAATAAGGCGTCCTGTGTCACGTTGAAGATCGTTTCCACTTCCGTCAGGAGCTTATTGACCTTCTTTTCTTCTTCGATCCTTTCCGTGATATCCCTCGCCACCACGTAGGCGATGTCCCCTACGATCCGTGAACGCCACTCCAGGTATCTGTACGACCCCTGGTTCGTGCGGAACCGGTTGATGTATTGGTTAATCTCCTTTTGCTCCATCAGGATCGTCAGGGCCAGTTTTGTGTTTTCCACATCGTCCGGATGTACAAATGACAGGTACTTCTGCCCGGCCAGCTGCTCCTGTGAATACCCCAGCGTTTTCTCCCACGCCTTATTGACGCTCAGGAAGCACCCGCTCATGTTCGCAACGCAAAGCAGGTCCAGGCTCACTTCAAAAAAATTCCCCAGTACGGGTTTCCCTTTGATGTCTGCCTGGACGTTTCCCGGTGAATTGAAAAGGGTTTCATGAAACGGCTCTTCCATCATTTTATCCCCATGGCGTGCATCAAGCTGTCCCAGCCATGATTTATGGGTATTTGCATAGGATGTAAATCGGTTTCTAATATATGTATCGTGTGATTTACAGTATTTATTTAACGGTATGTTTATTTTTTGTTAAATTGGCATGTATTTTGATTATGCTGTCATCCGCTGGTATAATCCGGTTTGGTTATGGTCCGGTGGCTTGGATTTGCAATTAAACAGCACCCTCGCCGTGCGGTGCACGTTCCGGGCGGGGATTTACCGATAATTATACCCAAAGGCATTGTGTTTTGTTTGCAGTTTCCGTAGGGGCGGGCCCTGTGTGGCCTCCCTTTATTGGATCGTCCTCTCCGCGTTTTTACCTCCTGAGCGCCCTTTTTAGATTTCTGCTCACAGCTGAAAGCTTCACCGAATCCATACCACGGTTCACCGGGGTTTCTTCTCTGGGAGTCTTCTATACAGTCATGACCACCCGTAAAACGGGTGGCATGATTCAGCCCTATAAGGGCATGTTACTGGCAGCGCCTCAAGGCGCTATGAAGATCTGCCAACCGCATACTACTTCAGACAGCCCCTTAAGGGGCTGT
>JAEXRW010000020.1 GCA_023454175.1 Bacillota bacterium
ATATCGACCTTCAGACCTATTGCTTTCAGCCTATGGAGGCTTTAGAATGATTACACCACTTACCTTTTTCCCTGCAGACTTACCTATGTTCTGACTACTTTTACTTACCTATGTCTTGACTACTCACAGGGACACCACAACTCTCAACTCTCAACTTTCAACTCTCAACTATTTCTTGTCCGTTTTCCCGTTCTCCGTATCCCGCCCGTCCCCGCTGATGGGGATGGAGTCGCCCAGGTATTTCGGGTCGGGCTGGAAGAGCGCCTCGAAGCACGCCTTCCACGCCGCCGGTATCTCGCGGATGGTCCATACCATTTCCCCGCCGTACCTGCGCAGGCTGGATTCCACGCCCTGCACCTTGAGCCCCACGCTCTCCGCCAGGAAAAGCGCGCGCGGCAGGTGGAAATCCTGCGTCACCACGACGGCGGACTGTACTTCAAATACCTCTTTGGCCCGCTTCATCGTCTGGTACGTGTCAAACCCCGCGTGGTCCATGAAGATGCTTTCGATGGGCACGCCCTTTTTCAGCAGGTATTCCCGCATCGCGTTCACCTCGTCATAATCCTTGGTGCCGTGGTCGCCGGATACCAGGATCTTCGGCGCCTTGCCCGCCGCATACAGGTCATAAGCCACCTTCAGCCGGTCCTCCAGCGTGGCCGAAGGGAAATCACCGTTCACCCTGGCCCCCGGCACGATGATACATTCGGCGTTCTTCACGTCCTCCGCCTTCACGATCATGCCCTGCGGCGTCAGGTGTACGGTCAGGCTCATTCCCACCAGGACCAGCAGCATGCCCGCCAGTATGAATACTATCGTAAGGATCACCCGTTTGGCTTTTTTGTTTTTGCTCATCTTACTTTCCCTTGTGCATATATAAATTTATTCAATCTTCGTTCAGGTGTTGCCGCTTATCCGGAGGTATTTCTCAAATATCTCTTTATAGAACGAAACAACGGGGCTTTATGTTCCCCGCCATTATAATATATTCGCAATACATCGGTCAAATATCGCAATAATTAAATTTGGGCTGCATTGTAAAGTTGTGAATGAAAGGACATTCGTTATGACTGCAAATGATATTTGCTGAGTAATTCGGTGGCTTTCTTTTTCGTTTTCGGGCTCTTGCTCACCAAAGCTTCCTGGATGAATGTATCTATCGCTTCTTTCCTGCTGCTTGTTTCATAGGCGGTATCCAATACTTCGAGCATGCTGCATTTCAGTAATTCCCGCTGTTTTTCCGGATACGGGGAATCTTCATTCCCGGCGATCAAAGCCGTCACGATCTTTGTGCTTAAGTCCTCCCTGCTCTTGATGATCTTCGCCAGGTTCCGGATGAAACATTGGGCTGTCATGAATTTTTCATCATAAATGTGTTCCAGGTAGGCGTCCATGATGTTATCAAGATAATGGTTGGTATCTGCGCTTGCCAGGTTGGCGATCATACTTGCGCCGATATCCCGGTGGTAAGAGTTTTCATGGCCGATCAGCGATGCGAAATCATCCCAATAGGTATAGAATAGATCCGCCCTGGTTTCGCTTGCTCTCTGTAGAATGTAATAGCAATGGTAATAGACCATGATGTCTTTGTTGTTAATGAGTTGCCGCACGATCTCATTGCGAAAGGGCTCATCGCTGATGGCCCTTTTTGACAAATGCTCTACGTCAATATTCCTGGATCTTATTTCTTCAAGCTCAACCAGGTCCTCCACTTTGCCCTTTCTTTGGCCGACTTTCAATATTGATCATTGGTAATATGGTAATATCGGTTCCCCCGCAGGGCTTACCGCAACAATTATCTATTAACTGTTAACTATCAATTATTTGATTACCCCCGCAGGGCAAATGATCATCTTCCCGCAGGGACACCAAAACTCTTAACTCTTAACTTTTAACTGTCAACTTTTCTCGCGATGTCCTTCCGATAGTGCGCGCCCTCGAACCGCACGCTTTCCGCTGCGGCGTATGCCTTGTCCGCCGCCGCCTTCAGGGTGTCCCCGTAGGCTGTGACGCCCAGCACCCTGCCGCCCGCGGTATATACATGGTCGCCGTCCCGCCGCGTCCCTGCGTGGAAGATCAGCACGTCCTTGTACGTGCTGGGGGAGTCCAGGTCAAATATCTCGTGGTTCTTGCTGTAGTGCCCCGGGTACCCGCCGCTCGCCATCACCACGCATACCGTCGCGCGCTTGTCCCACGAAAGCTCCACCTGGTCCAGCTTTTCGTCGATGACCGCGTCGATGACCTCCAGCAGGTCATTTTTTAGCCGCGGCAGCAGCGCCTGCGTCTCGGGGTCGCCGAGCCGCGCATTGTATTCCAGTATCTTTACACCCTTGTCCGTGAGCATCAGCCCGAAATACAGCACGCCCTTGAAGGGGCGCCCTTCCGCGTTCATCGCTTCCACGGTGGGGATGATGATCTTTTCGATGGTCTCTTTCTCGATCTCGGGTGTGTAATACGGGCTCGGGGAAAATGCCCCCATCCCGCCGGTATTGGGCCCTTCGTCATTGTCATAGGCCCGTTTGTGGTCCTGGCTGCTCGCCAAAGGCAGGATGGTCTTCCCGTCCGTGAATGCGATCACGGATACCTCCCGTCCCGTCAGGAATTCTTCCACGATCACTTTGGAGCCGGCCTCGCCGAACGCCTTGTCCACCATCATGGCCTGCAGCGCCTGTTCCGCCTCGGTCTGGTTTTTGCAGATGATCACGCCCTTGCCCAGCGCCAGCCCGTCCGCCTTCAATACCGTAGGGTACGGCGCCCTTTTCAGGTATTCCCGCGCCGCGTCCACATCGTCAAATACCTCGTACGCCGCGGTGGGGATCCCGTATTTATTCATCAGGCCCTTGGCAAACACTTTGCTCGCTTCGATCTGCGCGGCTGCCTGGTTGGGGCCAAATGTCCGTATCCCCGCTGCCTGCAGTTCGTCCACCATCCCCATCGCCAGCGGGTCGTCCGGTCCCACGAAGACCAGGTCCACCGCCTGGTCCTTTGCGAATTTCACCACGCCTTCGATGTCCGTCGCCTTGATGTTCACGCAGGTAGCCAGCGTGGATATGCCCCCGTTGCCCGGCGCGCAGAAGATCTTTGCCGGCCGGCCGCTCTCTTTCATCTTCCAGATGATCGCGTGTTCCCTGCCGCCGCCGCCTACCACCAGTATTTTCATTTTCACCCGTCCTCCAAGAATTCGAAATTCATTATTAAAGGAGGGATTTGCGCTCGCCCCCCATATTTCTAGAAACATTGGTATAATTGTAGCACTTTCTGTGTTGGTTGTCCAAAACCCATTTGCAGACCTGCCGGCCAGATTTGGAGTTTCTATGGGATGGTTTCATTTTCATGTATATCGCCTCTGTCTGATCAAAAGAAGGCGGGTATCTCATGGAAGCCGCCCGCGAAGTACATGGCAAAATGCGTGGATTCGCCCATTTCCTTGCTTCACCCGTATTTAAAGTCTTGCCTCAGCACGCCAGGCTGTGGTAACCTTTAAGTGTGTCGATATCAACAGTATAATATACATTTCGGTCTTATTTAGTTGGTAATCATTATAATTTATGGTAATATGGTTAAAATTAGAGTTTTGGGGTGGTTTTCATTGAGCGACATACTGCGGGATAATGCTGTTGGCAAAAACGAACAGGTCACTTTTAAAAGGATCGGAAAAAAGACGCCGCCGGAGAATAAGGGCCCTGTAAATAAAAAGGTCCTGATCATCGTCGGTGCATGCGTTCTGGCTGTGGCGCTGGGTGTGGGCGCGTATTTTATCATCACTGACTCCATCCAGACCGCCTATCTGATGGAAGGCCAGACGGCCGCCAAAGGCATTACCGTCAACGGCATCGATATTTCCGAGATGACGTTGGAGCAGGCAAAGGCCGTCACTGCCCATGTGCCCCAGGATGTGTTGTCGAAGGTTGCGATCTCCGTCAATATAGACGGGGAGATGTATAAATACGGTCCTGCAGATTTGAATATCGGCACGGATTACGAAGCTGTCCTCAAGCAGGCCGTGGGATTTGTGCATACCGGCACGCTGGACGAGCGGAAAAAGGCCGTGGCGCTCGCCGAAAGTTCCGGCATGGCTTTCACAGTAAAGCCCATCGCCACGAAGGAGACACTTTCCGCCGTATTGATGCCTTTGAAGGCACAGTTGGACCGTACGGTCGCAGATGCCGCTTTCACCTTCATGCCCTGGGGGTATATGGCCGACGGGTCGGCCTATGAGGCGGACAAGCAGGCGCTCATCGAGAGCTGCGCAAACCGCAAAGCGGTGACGCTGCCCGCCCTGGTGCGCCTTACCGAGGCGGAGATGCCCAATAAGCTGCGCTACCAGTATTGGAAGACCAAAAAATATGAACCAAACTACATCCCCGCCGATGCGAGCATTTCCCGTTTCCTGTACAAACCCGATGTTCAGGGCCGCGATGTCGATATGGAAAATGTCATGGATACCATCCTCGGCCAATTGCAGAGCGGCACTTATGCCGAGATCACCGCGCCCGTGAAGAAAACGGACCCCACGGTGAAGCTGGATACGATCAAAAGCAAGACGCAGCTCATCGCCTCCTGGACGTCCAGCTACGCCTCCCACGCGGGCAAAAACAGGAACTGGAACGTAGCCAAACTGTCCGGCATCATCAATGGCGCCATCATCCAGCCGGGCGAGGTATGGTCCATCAATAAATTTGCCGGCAGCAGGACCACGGCCAAAGGGTGGAAAAAGGCGCCCGGAATATCTGGCGGCGGCTATACCATGCAGCCCGGCGGCGGCGTCTGCCAGATCTCCAGCACATTGTACAATGCCGCCATCAGGGCCGGTCTTAAATGCGATGCGGAGCATCACTCCATATCCTCCAACTATATCCCCCCGGGGCTGGATGCCACCATCAGCTCGGGCGGGCCTGACCTGAAAATAACCAACGGCAATACCGAGCCCCTCTACCTCGTCTCCTATTTCAATGTGGAAGACCAGAACGTTACGGTGGAGCTTTATGGGCAGTCCGTGAAGGATGGCGATAATGATGCCATCCTGGACTTCTCCTGGGATGCTTCCGGTAAGTACGGCGATCCCGGCATGACATATGTCTATGGCACAGAGGCGCCGGATGGTCACGTGCTCTCTCCCGGGGAGCAGTACGAGTTCGCCGCCCCGCGTTACGGCCAGACTGTCCATACCTACAGGCATTGGCTCAAGCTCGACGGCACCGAGATCAAAAAGGAGAATTTTGAGAAAGCGAACTGGACGCCAAAAGCCGGGAGGACGTACGTCTACCCCACCGATCCCGGTCCGACCGATACGACTTCAACGACGCCAACTGCTACTACGTGATAGATGACCATATCCATACAGGAAGGGGATGCAGTGATGCATCCCCTTTTTTTATGATCCGGCTTATTCACTTGCCTTATAAGTTGCTGTCGCTGTCTGCCAAAGCAGGAGCATTCCTGTCCATGTCCGAAAGCACGGAAACCGGTATGGGAAGTCGGATACCGATCGCAGCGTCCTGATGGGAAATGGCCCTCGCCAGTGCCGGATCGAAGGATTGGTCGATCCGCATGAGGATATGCGTATCGTCTTCCAGGGATAAAAAGGCGTGTCCGAAGCCCGCAGGGATGTACATCTGTTTCCCGTTCTGTGCACTCAGTTCCGTGCTCGCCCACAGTTTGTACGTCTTGGAATCACGCCTCAGGTCGATCGCGTAATCCATTCCCTGCCCCTTGGTGCAGGTCAAAAGCTTTGTCTGCGCCCTGGGATGGTTCTGGAAGTGGATGCCGTACAGCGTCCCTTTCTCCGCCGCGCGGTACAGGATCTCCTCTGCGAATTCCGTACCCATTCCCGCCGCCTCCAGTTCCTTTCTGGAGTACAGCAGGTGTGAGCTTCCCCGGTTGTCCGTATTGGAGCCGTATTCCAGCACCAATACCTCCTGTAAGTCCATGTGCGTAACTTTTAGCATCTATTACTCCTGATCAATACTATAGCGCTAGCTTTATGTGTGCTGTACAAGATTAATGATAGGTCCATTCTGGCGGCGTGTACACGCGAGGCGTGAATAAAATGCTCCAGTGGAGCATTTTTAGCATCGCGGGGACACCTTACGTGGAGGGTCGCGGCTGAGCGGCCCTCCATGTAAAAAACCGATGAAGCGCCTTTAAGCGCTTCATCGAAACATGTTAGTGTTTGAAATGGCGCATTCCCGTGAAGACCATGGCGATGCCGTATTCGTCGCACTTTTTGATGGAGTCCTCGTCCCGGATCGAGCCGCCCGGCTGGATGATGGCGGTGATCCCCGCCTTCGCCGCCGCCTCTACACAGTCGTTGAATGGGAAGTACGCGTCTGATGCCAGCACGGCGCCCATCACCTTTTCCCCGCTGCGTTCGATGGCCATCTGCGTCGACCAGATGCGGTTGGTCTGCCCCGGCCCCATCCCCAGGGATTGCCCGTCTTTGGCGATGGCGATGCCGTTGCTCCGCACATGCTTCACCAGTTTGAAGGCAAATATCAGATCGTCCATCTCTTTATCGGATGGCGAACGTTTTGTGGCGACCTTCAATTGCGCCGGGTCGAAGAGTATTGCGTCCCTGTCCTGTACGAGTAATCCGCCCGCCACTTTCTTCATATCGTATGCGTTCGCGGATAACGGTGCTTTCACGCCCGGCAGTTCCAGCACCCGCAGGTTCTGCTTCTTCTTCAGGATCGCCAGGGCTTCTTCGGAGTAGCTTGGCGCGATGATGATCTCGAGGAATATCTTCGCCATCTCCGCCGCGCACGCTTCGTCCACGGCTGTATTGAATGCCACGATCCCGCCGTAGATGGATACCGGGTCGGCTTCATACGCCTTCACATACGCATCGTACGAATCCTTGCCCGATGCCACGCCGCAGGGGTTGGCGTGCTTCACCGCCACGCATGTGGGTGCATCAAATTCCCGCAGCAGGTCCAGCGCCCCGTTTGCGTCGTTGATGTTGTTGTACGAGAGTTCCTTGCCGTTTAATTGCCTGGCATGTTGCAGGCAGCTTTCGGGGGCCCCTGTTTCCTTGTACCATACCGCCTGCTGGTGCGGGTTCTCCCCGTAGCGCATGTCCTGCACCTTTTCATACGTCATGGTAAATTCCTCGGGGAACCTCGGCAGCCCCGCCTTTTCCCGCAGGTAACCGGCGATCAGCGCGTCGTAGGCGGCCGTGTGCTGGAATACCTTTGCCGCCAGTTTGAATTTTTCTTCTTTCGAGACCTCATTCCCGCTTTCCAACGATGCCAACACTGCTTCGTAATCGGCCGGATCGGTCAGCACGATAACGTCCTGCCAGTTCTTCGCCGCCGCCCGCAGCATGGAAGGTCCCCCGATGTCGATGTTTTCGATGGCCTCATGCAGCCCCACGCCGGGTTTCAATATGGTCTTCTTGAAGGGGTACAGGTTCACGCATACGAGATCGATCGTATCCACGCCCAGGGTTTTCAGCTGGGTCATGTGCTCGGGATTGTCGCGGATGGCCAGGATGCCGCCGTGGATCTTGGGGTGCAGCGTCTTCACCCGCCCGTCCAGGCACTCGGGGAAGCCGGTGATGCTGCTTACTTCCGTGACAGGGATACCTGCAGCTGATAGGGTCTTGGCTGTCCCGCCCGTGGAGATGATGGTAATGCCCAGTTTGGCGAGCCGCCCCGCCAGGTCCTCGATGCCAGCCTTGTCCGATACGCTGATGAATGCCCGTTTCACCATAGAGGTTTCTTCCTTTCAAATATATAAAAATGGAAATGATACTCTCGTTGTAGTTTGCTGCTTTAACCGCTTTGAATGCATCGATAATGCTCGCTTATACGGTGCCGTGTTCTTCCTGTGAATCTGGTATTTTTATTCTATATTCCAAATAATAAGGCATGTGGCTGGACCTGTACAAGAAAAAGTTTTTCTTCGGGCAATGGATATGGGAATTGTCTTTCCGCGCGTGAGGCGGTAAAATAGAAAGGGGCGTCTGCACGGCAGGCGGATGGCTCCTGCAGAATAACCGGCACGGCTGGCAGCTGAAGTATGAATACGGGCAAAGAGGCCTCAAGGATTGGGGCCTTGTTTTTTTCATGGTTTGATGGATGCCTTGTTTCGAGCCGTAAGTGAGAATAGAAAATGCATTTTCATGTAATCTCATGTATACTTCGAGCATACCGCGTAGTATTTAGATGATTTTGATATAAAGGGGCCGCTATGAAGACATATTCCAAGGGCCAGCCGAATACCGCCGCCGAAGAGGCGCTTCGTGAAAGCGAGCGCAGCAAGGCCTCCATCCTTTCCAGCCTCCCCGGCATGGCGTACCGCTGCAAATTCGACCGGGACTGGACCATGGAGTATGTTTCGGACGGGTGTCTCAAACTCACAGGGTACAAACCGGATGACCTCATCGGCAGCCATGTGATCACCTATAATGATATTATCGATGCCGATTACCGGGATTTCCTCTGGTACCGCTGGGTGGATGCGCTCGCTGCCAAAGAATTCTGCCAGGTGGAGTATACCATCACCACTGCATCGGGGGAAATGAAATGGGTCTGGGAGCAGGGCCAGGGCGTTTACGATGAGCATGGCGAAGTGGTCGCGCTCGAGGGGCTGATCCTGGATATCACCGACCGGAAGAAGCGTGAGGAGGAGATCCTCTACCTCAGCAACCACGATGTGCTCACGGGCCTGTATAATCGTAATTTCTTTGAACAGGAAAAGGCGCGTCTGGATACCGTGCGCCAGCTGCCCATCTCCGTCATCGTGGGGGATGTGGACGGGCTGAAGCTCATCAATGACGCCCTCGGTCACCGCGAGGGGGATGAACTGCTCGTGGAGATATCCCGCATCCTCGCCTCCTGCTGCCGCAAGGAGGATATCCTGGCCCGCACCGGCGGGGATGAGTTTTCCATCCTCCTGCCCAGGACGGCCGAGGAGGATGCCCGCGCCATCGCCCACCGTATCAACGGCATATGCCGCGCGTGCAAGGAAAAGACCGATTCCCAGATGCGTTACGTCAGCATTTCGGTTGGATACGCTGCGAAGACCGAAGCTGCCCAGCGTCTGGACAGCATCATCAAAAACGCCGAGAACTTCATGTACAAGCGCAAACTGTTGGAGCATAAGAGCCTGCACGGATCCATTATCGCCTCCATGCGCGCCACCATGTTCGAAAAGAGCCACGAGACCGAGGCGCACGCCGAACGCCTGGTGGAGCTCAGCGAGGCCATCGGGAAGGAGCTGGGTCTCAATGACGACGATCTGGGCGATCTGAAGCTGCTGGCCACCCTGCATGATATCGGCAAGATCAGCATCGATGACCATATCCTGGCCAAACCCGGCAAACTCACAGAGATGGAGTGGTTTGAGATCAGGAAGCACCCCGAGGCAGGCTACCGCATCGCCATGGCTTCGCCCGAGCTGCATTCCATCGCGGAATGCATCCTCACGCATCATGAACGCTATGATGGCAGCGGCTACCCGCAGGGGCTGTGCGGGGAGTCCATCCCCCTGCTCTCCCGCATCATCGCCGTGGCGGACGCCTACGATGCCATGGTCAATGATAGGCCGTACCGCAAGGCCATGCCGGGAGAAGCCGCCATGCAGGAGATCGTTTCCTGTTCAGGTTCGCAGTTCGATCCCGCTATCGTGGATATCTTCGTGAAGGTTTGCGGCGTGCCGGAGAAAACCCAGACAAAGTAATTGTAATCTCTTTGTTTATAATTGAAATGTAAATAGATGCAATAATAAACATATCCCGTAACCGGTTGTAGCGACCGGCTTTTCAGCATGTCGCCCTTTATTTCTCTTAGCAATATACTGGCTGAATTTGAATGGCATAAAATGGTCTCACAGCTACGACAGCTTTTGGGAGAAGGCTCCCCTATAGGGGAGCTGCCGTAGGCTTGAGGGGTGTGGGCGAGGCATGGAGGGGGTGCCAACCCCCTCCATTTTCTCCCCCTCCCGCAGCAGATCAGTCTGAGGTAGCCGTTAATTATATGCGGGAGGGGGTAGGGGGTGGGTATAGTAAGTCTTGTTTGTATGGCAACATTATGCAAAAAGAAGGAGGCGTTGACCTCTTCTTTAAACTCTCGGTTCGATCTTTTCCGCAATTATTTTGCAACCCCGTCGTACAGCCTGCACGCCACCATGTGGCCGTTCCCCGCGTCGATGAGGTCGGGGCATATGCTCTCGCACCCCTCGAATGCCTTGAAGCACCGCGAGTAAAAGCGGCAGCCCTTCCCCGGTTCGATGGGGCTGGGCACGTCCCCTTTCAGGATGATGCGTTCTTTTTTCCGTGTCACGTTCGTGGTGGGGATGGCCGAAAGCAGCGCCTGTGTGTACGGGTTCAGCGGTTTTTCATACAGTTCGCGTTTCTTTGCGATCTCCATCAGTTTCCCCAGGTACATCACGCCCACCCGGTCGCTGATGTGTTTCACCACGTTCAGCCCGTGCGCGATGAAAAGGTACGTCAGCCCGAATTCCTCCTTCAGGTCGTCCAGCAGGTTCAGCACCTGCGCCTGGATGGATACGTCCAGCGCCGAGACGGGTTCGTCGCAGACGATCAGTTTGGGCTGCACCGCCAGGGCCCGTGCGATGCCCACACGCTGGCGCTGCCCGCCCGAGAATTCATGCGGGTACCGGTTGCGCTGGTGGTTGGCCAGGCCCACGCAGTTGAGCAGGTAGTTGACCCTTCCCTCCACTTCGTTGGAAGGCAGCAGTCTGTTGATCTTGATCGGTTCGGCGATGATGTCGCCCACCGTCATGCGCGGGTTCAGGGAGGCGTACGGGTCCTGGAAGATGAGCTGGATGTTCCTGCAGCATTCGCGCCGCTTCGCCGCATTCAGCTTGTTGAGTTCCACGCCGTCGAAGATGATGCTCCCCGCTGTCGGCTTGTACAGGTCCACCAGCATCTTGCCGATGGTGGTCTTTCCGCAGCCCGATTCGCCCACCAGGCCAAATGCCTCGCCTTTTTGCACCTCGAACGATACGTCGTCCACCGCCTTCAGTACCGATACCGGGCGCCCCAGCAGGTCCGTTTCGATGGTGAAGTATTTTTTCAGGTTTTTTATTTGCAGGAGCGGTTCGCTCATTTTCATTTCTCCACTTCGTCGCTGTATAGGAAGCACCGCACGCTCGTGCCGTTGGTTTTGATGAGTGCGGGCATGTGCTCCTTGCATTTGTCCATCGCGCGGTCGCACCGGTCTGAAAAAGGGCACCCCTTCGGCATCTTCAGGGGGTTGGGCACCATGCCCTGGATCATGTACAGGCGTTCCCGTTCCTCCTCTATCTTGGGGATGGATTCCATCAGGCCTACGGTGTACGGGTGTTTGGGCGTCGTGAAAAGCGTCTTCACGTCCGCTTCCTCCATGATCTTGCCGCAGTACATCACGATCACCCTGTCCGCCGCCTCCGCCACCACGCCCAGGTCGTGCGTGATGAGCAGCACGGCCATGTTCAGCTTCTCGCGCAGTCCGTACAGCAGGTCCAGTATTTGCGCTTGAATGGTCACGTCCAGCGCCGTGGTCGGTTCGTCCGCGATCAGCAGCTCGGGGTGGCACGATAGCGCCATGGCGATCATCACCCTTTGCCGCATGCCCCCGCTCATCTGGTGCGGGTATTCCTTCGCCCGTTTTTCCGGGGAGGGGATGCCCACCAGGTCCAGCATCTCGATCGTGCGTTTCAGGGCCTGCTCTTTGGATAGATTCATGTGCTCCATGATGCTTTCCACCAGCTGGTCCTGGATCCGGTGCACCGGGTTCAGGGATGTCATCGGTTCCTGGAATATCATTGAGATCTGGTCGCCGCGGATTTTGCGGATCTCCTTCATGGGCATCCTGAGCAGGTCCTCCCCCTTGAAGAGGATCTCCCCGCCCGCGATCTTCCCGGGCTCCGAGATGAGCCGCATGATGGAGAGTGACGCCACGCTCTTGCCCGAGCCCGATTCCCCCACGATGGCCAGTATCTCGCCTTTATCGATGGAAAAGCTCACGTTGTCCACAGCGTGTACGGTGCCTTTCCGCAGTTTGAACTCTGTCTTCAAATTTTTTACTTCAAGTAACATATCGTACCGCCTTTAAATCTTCCTCGACTTGGGATCCAGCGCATCCCGCAGGCCGTCGCCCAGCAGGTTAAATGCCAGCACGGTGATGGTGATGGCGATGCCCGGGAATATCAGCGTATAGGGTGCCGAGAAGATGAATCCCCTGGCGCGCCCCAGCATGTCGCCCCACTCCGCAAAGGGCGGCTGAACGCCCAGCCCCAGGAAGCCCAGCGCCGAGGTTTCCAGCACTGCGGTGGAGATGCCCAGCGTCGCCCGCACCACGATGGAGGAAAGGATGTTGGGCATGATATGGCGGAACACGACTCTCCCGCTTTTGTTTCCCACCACTCTGGCCGCCTGTATGTAATCGTTCTCCTTTACAGACAGGATGCATCCGCGTACAATCCTGGCATACTCCGGTATGGATACCAGGCCTATGGCGATGACCGCCTTGTCCAGGCCCTTGCCCAGCGCCGCCATGAATGCGATGGCCAGCAGGATGGACGGGATGGCCAGCATCATATCCATGACCCGCATGATCACCGTATCGGTCTTGCCCCCGCGGTAACCGGCTATCGCGCCAAAAAGGGTCCCTACTGCCAGGGACATGGCCACGGCTGCGAGGCCCACGGTGAGGGAGATACGCGTCCCGTCGATGATCCTGGAAAAGAGGTCCCTCCCCAGCTGGTCCGTGCCAAACCAGTGTTCTGCGCTCGGAGGCTTGAAGCTTACGGACATGTCCGTCTCATTGGGGTCGTATGGCTCGATCAACGGCCCGAATATGGCCACCAGGACCAGCAGGACGATGATGGCCAGCCCCACGAGCGCACCCTTGTTCTGTGAAAGGGACAGCCACATTTCCTTGAACTGGGATTCACGTTTTTCCAGTACCACTTTATTTTCAGATGCGGTATTCGCACTCTGTTCCATAAGCTACACCTCCTTTTTGGCGTATGTGATGCGCGGGTCCAATATCGCATAGATGATATCCACGATCAGGTTGATGACCACGAAGGTGATCGCCACCAGCATCACCACGCCCTGCACCACCGGGAAGTCGGATTTGATGATGCAGCCCACGGTATAGGCGCCGATCCCCGGCCAGGAAAATACCGTCTCGGTCAGCACCGCGCCGCCCAGCAGCGAACCGAGCTGAAGGCCGATCACCGTGACCACCGGGATCATCGCGTTGCGCAGTGCATGCCTTCCGATCACCCTGTTTTCGGCGATCCCTTTTGCGCGCGCCGTCCGGATATAATCCTGGGAGAGCGTGTCCAGCATGTTGGAGCGGGTCATGCGCGCGATGATCGCCATCGAATACATGCCCAGCGCGCAGGCCGGCAGTATCAGGTGCACCAGGGCATTTCCGAAGGCTTTGAAATTCCCCGCGGCAAGGGTGTCTATCAGCATGAACCCCGTCACCGGTTTGGGCTGCAGCAGCACATCGATCCTCCCGCTGGACGGCAGGATGTGCAGCCAGCTGGAAAAGATGATGATGAGGATGATGCCCAGCCAGAAGATTGGCATGGAAACGCCGATGAGGGCGGTCACCATGCCCGCGCTGTCCCAGAACGAATTTTTCTTCACGGCCGATATCACGCCGATCAGGATGCCGAAGATGGAAGCCAAGATGATGGCGGCCAGCGCCAGCTCTATCGTAGCGGGGAAACGCGCCAGGATCTCTTTCAGTACCGGCGTTTTGGAGTAGTAGGAGTTCCCGAGGTCGCCCGTGAAGATCCCCTTGAAGAAATTCCAGTATTGTACCAGGATGGGGTCGTTCAGTCCGTTGGCCTGCCTCCAGGCATGCACGCTGTCTTCCGTTGCATGCTGCCCCAGGACGATCGGCGCCGGATCCGGTGAGAACACGCGCAAGATGACAAACACGATGATCGAGACGCCGATCACCACCGGTATCAGCATCAGCAGCCGTTTGATGATGTATTTTAGCACGGCATTAAACCTTCCATATAGTCAAAATCGGATTCACAGCTATTCAATATAAAACATCGCCGCAGCGATGATATCTGGCAATTTCGTAAATACCCGCATGGAAACAGGGCAGGGTGGGAAAACCGCAATTCCCGCGGTGGGGATGTATACTTCTGTCACGGTAGCTTCCGTTTCAATGATATAGCTGGTGCCGGAAGAAAAGGATCATGTGGACCCTTTTCTTCCGGTTTTGCCAGCCTACAGTTTAAACTACTTTGTCTTTGTCATTTCAGACAGGAAGATGTTGCCCGTCACATGGTAGTAGTAGCCTTGCACCTTGGGGCTGTACGCGGAGAGCAGCTTGCTGTGCGAGATCACGAGCCAGGGGTTCTGGTCCACCTGGACCTGCTCGAGCTGCTTGTAGATGCCGTCGCGTTCTGCGCCTTCGGGAGCGGCTTTGCCCTTTGCGATCAGGTCTTTGTACTGCGCATTGTCGAAGCGGGCCGCGTTCATGGCCGGGTTCGGATCGGAGAGCAGCGCCATGAAGTTGTCGGGGTCGCCGTTGTCGCCGGTCCAGCCGTAGAAGCAGATGTCGAAGTCTCCGCCCACGACCTTCTGTTTGTATGTCGTCCAGTCATAGGAATCGATGGTGCACTTCACGCCTACTTTGTCCAGATATCCCTGGATCGCTTCCGCGAGGGTCTGGCCGGTGGCCGTGTTGTAGGGCCTCGGGTTGGTGTATGCGATCATATGCACGGTGGTCACGCCGTTCTTCGCGAGCGTGGCTTTTGCTGCTTCAGGATCGAAGGATACCTGCTTGATGTCCGCGGAGTAGCCGGGTACGAAACTCGGCAGGATGGTCGTTGCGGGGGAGGAATAGCCCTTGTACAGGCTCTGCACCAGCTCCGGCACGTTGATGGCCTGGGAGATGGCTTTCCTGTTTTCCGCGTTGCTGAAGGTCTTGGTCGTTGTGTTGTAGGCCATGTAGTTGACGTTCATGCCGTCGGGCTGGTCCACTGTATAGCCTGCGTCGGTGATCTGCTGCACCACGTTTGCGTCGATGCCGTCGATCATGTCCACTTCGCCGTTGGTGAGGGCTACGACCCTGGCGGCGTTCTCTTTGATGATCTTGAAGATGACGTTCTGGGTCTTGGCTTTTTCGCCCCAATAATCATCGTTGCGCACGAGTACGACGGCCTGGTCTTTGTCCCAGCGCACAAACTTGTAGGGACCGGTCCCGACCGGGTTTTCATTTACGTTGTTGTTGTTGTCCTGCAGTGCTTTGGGGCTGACGATCGGCGCCGCCATGCTCATTGCCAGGTTGTAGAGGAACGGGGTGCATTTGTCTTTCAGGGTGATTACCAGTGTCGTCGCGTCGGGGGCTTCCACTTTGGTCACGTATTCAAATACGAAACCGGCATACGGCATATCCGCAGTGGCTTTGCCTGTCATTTGGCGTTCGATGTTGAATTTCGCGGCTTCCGCGTTGAAATCCGTGCCGTCATGGAATTTCACGCCCTTACGCAGGGTGAAGGTGTAGGTGAGTCCGTCATCGCTGACTTTCCAGGATTCTGCGAGGCAGGGCTCCAGCTTGGTGGAGTCTTTTGCATATTTCAGCAGGCCTTCGTAGATATTCACGATGACTTTGGAGGATTCGCCGTCGTCCACCAGGGCCGGGTCGAGTCCTCTGGGCTCCGCGCCCTGCGCGAAGATCAGCGTATCCGCCAGTTCGGCGGTGGCGGCCGGTGTGGCCGTCGCAGCCGTTGTGGGGGCTGTGGTCGCGGGCGGGGTGGTGGTATTCGAGCATGCCGTGAATACAAACATCAGCATGAGGAATGCCAGCACTAAAGGTAGTGCTTTTCTCATCTTTTTCATTTTTTATTCTCCTCGCTTTATTTTTTATAGGCGCTGGTGTGGAAGTCTTCACCTTCCATACCTGCCTGAGCGAACACCTTTGGCGTATGATTGTCCGTCTTTATGGGAACACCCTGCATTGGCCTTTTCCCATGTTTCACGGGGACATTTTGTTAATCTATGGCCTGCGCCTGCATAAGGTTCACCGGCTTGGGATCGGATGGAAAACGTATAAACTTCATTCCGCAATATTTATGCAGGGTTTTTCTTTGTCTTTCATATCTTTTTGCAGGAATGTATATGCACTCCTGCGTATTGTCGGGTCACAAATGCCGATGCTTCCAAACCGTGGATGCCGTAAATATCTGTGCGAGATACCGTTGTTTTCCCTTTTTGCTTGGATTCATGGTGATCTTGTCTTCTGCCGCAATCGGAATGGCTGTCATTCTGTATAAAAAAGAATGCAGCAAATCTGATATTATCCCTTTACCGGATAAACCCCGTGAAGCCTGGATGGACCTTTGGCATGGTGATGTTTATGCATCGTTGCATAATTTCATTTTCAAAGATGCAAACTGATTTGTTTTATAATATCAACTTGCGTATATTTTTTCAATAGAATTTCAAAAAACAATCCTGCAAAAGGATGCAAACTTCCATGGCAGAAGTGGCTCGATTATAGATATTTGCAAATATATGTATATGTTTAACAATAATATGGCAATATGCCCTTCTCCCGTGGCAAACCGGGCGGCAAGTCAGGTATGTGTCCTTTACAGCCGGTGATAAAATCGGCTCTGCGGTTTATGCATCCTGTTTTTTTATCGTGCCAGTGGGAAATGATATGTGGAAAATGCATAAAAAGGATGGTTGATATGAAAGTTCGTGAAGTGATGACCCATGCAGTGACGGCCATAGACCCCGAAGCCATGGTCGTGGATGCGGCAAAGCTGATGCAGAAACACGATGTCGGTTCCATCCCCGTGGTGGACCATACCGGCGTCGTGGGCATCGTGACGGACCGGGATATCGTGGTGCGCTGCATTGCCAGCGGGGCGGATGTGGGGAATACCAGAGTCCGGGAGGTCATGACGGCGGACCTGACGACAGTCACGCCCGAGACGGATATGAACCAGGTCACCGAGATCATGGCGGGCCGCCAGATACGAAGGCTCCCCGTGGTGGAGCAGAATCGCCTCGTCGGCATCCTCTCCCTCGGGGATATCGCCACCACCCAGGCCAAATACCAGACTGAAGTTGCTGATACTTTGACCGATATCTCCGTCCCCTCGCGGCCCGAGAATACGGAGCCGTAAACTCAAATACTACTGGCTGGAAGCCGGTAAGTTTGATATACGGCTGAAAGCCGTCTAAGTACTTATCTGCGTCCAAAAGCCTCCCTTGCCTAAAGGGAGGTGGCAGCCGAAAAGCGACCTTCAGGTCGCATGCTGCCGTAGGGATTCATAATGAGCGGAGGTAGATATTACCTGCAGCATCCTGGTCGGTTGACTTAGAAGTTCTACCTGATAGGCCAGGGACTTATACCCTTAGCATGGAAATTAAACATAAAAACAGCTGGCACCTGTGTACCGGCTGTTTTTATATTCGGCCTTACACCGGCAAGCAGTAGTATGGGATGAGCCTGCTTGGGGTAAACCCCAGCTTATGCGCCAGGTTGTATGAGGCCGTGTTTTCGTGCCTGCACGCCCACACCGGTTCCAGGCCCCGCTCCAGGCAATATTGAATGAGTGCCGCACACGCGTGCAGCGCGTATCCCCTGCCCCGGAATTTCTCCTCCGTTTGGATTCCTATTTCCAGTTGCCCGTCCATCACGAATGCGGAAAACGCGGTGGACGCCGCCTCCCCGTCTGCCAAAACGGTAAACCCCGCTCCCTCGGTTAGAAAATGATCCGCGTCTTTCCAGAAATATTCGGGCGAAACCCCGCCGCTCAGCCCTTGGTAGATTTCCTTTGTGGTACGGATGACGGTATGTTCTTCGGGGTTGAATACGCCGAACGTCGCCTCGAATTTCTCCCTGTCAAAAGCGAAATTCGCCCGCACAAATTCCATAACCTTGCTCGCAGTATCCGCTGGTTGAACGGCTGTACCCTTCTTCACGAGATCCGGCCCCAGCGCCTTCTCGACTTCATCGTTCCACCCATCAGGGTATACCTGCAGCCATTCGTTTTTATCCCTCACCCCGGCTTTGTTCAGCATGTAATCCTCCAGCCATTCCGCAGGTACTTTAGATGCATCCCCGAAAAGCAGCGACATCCCGTACCCGTGTGCGATAAGGAACGCAAATGGATTGTTGACGTCATCCACATATACCTGTCCCGGCATGATCCCCCGCAGCACCGCCCGCGCAAAAAGCGTGTTAATGGGCAGTTCTAGCAAGGGCGATAGTGCGATTTCATAGTCTTTTTCGTTGAGTTGTATCATTTCATTTCCTTCTTGTTATAAAAATATCTTTTGCTCAGCCGTCGCACTCTTCGTTCTCGTCCACATATTCGCCTTCATCTGTTTTTTCTATCTTATTTGTACTCAGCTCCATACGGTAACTGCCAATATAATAGTAGTTTTCTCTGTCGCCGGATACCTGATAGCTGAAATATATCCATCCGTCCTTTACTTGATCTATATCCACATAGATTCCGTTCCAATCGTTGCCGATCTCTTTGGCTACTGCTTTTGCATCTGGTATATTGATCTCTATCGTTTCCGGCTTTTTTTCGCAGGCGCTGTCTGTTATATAAATGTTGCTGTTGCTATGAAACGAAGTGGTAAAAATACATGACCCCATCTTTGAAATATCTGCTCATCCCTCTATAATTCAGCCTCTGTTTTGAACTGCCATCCAGGTTGCATCGGGTAGTCACCCATACTCCAAGGTCAGTAGTGGTATCGACATATAGATATTGGTCTGCAAAGCTGAAGCCAAAGCCACTTATCCCGAGGTATTCATCCGTTGTCCCGTCACCTTTTTTGCGATGCAGCTCGTAATTACCCCAAATGGCCTCATTTGAATGGACCAGATAATAGACCCACTCGTTATACTCACCCGTTGAGAAATTTAACTGTCCTTCTTCCGGTGTTGGGGTCGCCGGAAAAGTTGCAGTATTTGTTGAATCGATTGTTTCTGGTGAACGGGTTTCAGATACCTGCACGGTATTTGGCTCAATTAATGGACTGGGAATGGCGGGTGCAGTTGAACTGATGGATGATACGATTGGGTTTGGAGGTTTTGTTCCTGAAGGTTCACTTGTGGCAATGATTTCTTTGGGAATGCTGGAACATCCGATAAAGGTCAAAATAATAAATAGGACAGACAGAATACCTACGATGCGTTTCATCTACAAAACCCCCGCATATATTTACCAGTATTATTTCACTTTTGGCACTTCCTTGCAACGCCCGATAACACAAAAACCGGTCAGGTCAACCCTGCCGGCTTTTGTATTAAATATTTGAACGTACTCTACTGCTTCGTCAGGCTCTTGTACAGTTCCCGTGTCTTATCCGGTGTCGTCTCGTTGAGCAGGATGTGGCCGTTCTTCAGTTTCACCAGGATGCACGGCGGCTGGTCCCGTTTCGCCAGGTAGCACGAGCACGGCCCGTACCCCTGCACGTTGAACGATCCGTTGATGCTTACAGCCGTATCCGAACCCTCGATCTTCTTCTCCACCTGCGGGATCCCATCCAGTAACTCTATGCTGAGGACTTCGCTCAAATCCACCTGCTGTCCGTACGGCGCCTGGATGTTCAGCGTATTGCCGGATATCGTCACCTGGTTTTCCACCTGCCTCGTCAGCATGATGACGAGAAACGCGCCGACGATCGCTACCGCCGCGCATATTATGATGATCCTTGTCATTTTGCTTTTGTTCATCTTCTGCAACCCCACCGCAACGAAGTAATCTTTTATAATTGCTTATACCGGTTCGCTTCATTCCCGCTTCAATTATTAGCCCCCGCAGGGCCATATGATCATGCCCGTGAGGGCATTCCGCAACTCTCAACTCTCAACTTTCAACTCTCAACTATCTTGACTCTTCTTCCCTCGATCTTCAATCTTCCTTCGACCAGCAGTTTAACGGCTGCCGGCAGCAGCTTGTGTTCCTTCTCCAGCACCCGCGCCGCCAGTGTGTGCGCGTCGTCGTCATCCAGCACCGGCACCGTCTCCTGCAATATGATCGGCCCTGTGTCCGTCCCCTCGTCCACGAAATGTACTGTGGCTCCGGAAACCTTCGCCCCGTATTCCAGTACAGCCGAGTGAACGCGCTCCCCGTAGTACCCCTTCCCGCAAAAGGAGGGGATCAGCGCGGGGTGTATGTTCACTATGCGGTTGGGGTAGCGACTCACGACTTTCTGTCCGAGAATGCTGAGATATCCAGCCAGAACGATATAGTCTATCTTGTTTTCCTGTAATGCAGATATAACTGCGTCCTCGAATGCGTCCCGTGTTTCATATGCCTTCGGCGGGATCACCCGGGTGGGGATGCCGTGGTTTTTCGCCCGCTCCAGCGCGTATACGCCTTCCTTGCTGGAGACCACGAGCGCGATGCGCGCGCCGATCTCCCCGCTTTCACACGCGTCGATCAGCGTCTGCAGGTTGGAGCCGCCGCCCGATACCATCACGCAGAGGGCGGGCATAGCTCCACTCTCCTTTCGCCTTCCGTGCATGTGCCGATGATGTAGGCGTGCTCACCGAGTTGTATGGCGTCTTCCACGATGCTGTCCGCTTCCTCTTTCGGTACGGCCAGCACCATCCCGACGCCCATGTTGAAGATATTGTACATCTCGTCCATCGGTACCCCGCCCTCGCTGGAGATCATCCGGAAGATCTCGTGCACCGGCCAGCTCCCCTTTGTGATGCTGGCCTGTATGCCCTTGGGCAGCATCCGCGGGATGTTCTCGGTGAATCCCCCGCCCGTGATATGCGCGATACCCTTGATATCGTATTTCTGGATCAGGTTTAAGATGGTCTGCACATAGATGCGTGTCGGCCGCAGCAGTTCTTCGCCCAGTGTGCAGCCCAGCGCCTCGACCCGCACGTTGATGTTGGATTTGTCCAGCAGGAAAGCCTTTCGGATCAGCGAATACCCGTTGCTGTGGCACCCGCTGGATCCCAGTCCGACCAGCACGTCCCCGGCTTTGATGTTCTTGCCGTTGATGAGCTTGGCTTTGTCCACCACGCCCACGGCGAATCCCGCCACGTCATACTCGTCGCTGTTGTAAAAGCCCGGCATCTCCGCCGTTTCCCCGCCGATGAGCGCGCAGCCCGCGTCCTGGCAGCCCGCCGCCATCCCCGCCACGATCTCCCCGGCCTGGTTGGGGTTCAGCCTTCCGGTGGCGATGTAATCCAGGAAAAAAAGCGGCCGCGCCCCGTGGCAGACGATATCGTTGGCGCACATCGCCACGCAGTCGATCCCGATGGTATCATGCCTCCCCATGGAAAAGGCCACCTTCAGCTTCGTCCCCACGCCGTCCGTTCCCGCCACCAGCACCGGCTCGCCCTTGAGCGCGTCCCTGTCCAGCGCGTAAAATCCCCCGAAGGATCCCAGGTTGGTCAATACGTTCTTGTCAAATGTCTTTGCAACGCTCTTCTTCATCAATGAAACGGCTTTGTAGCCCGCCTCCACGTCTACGCCCGCGTCCCTGTATTTGGTCATCTCGGCTCTCCTTCTCATAAGGTCAACCGGCCGTTCTTTCCCTAGCGTCCTCGAACCGGTTGCTCGCTTTTTCAATATTCCAATAACCCTGAGGCTCTGATATCTGTTCCTCAAACTCCTCCAGGTTTTTCGCTCTTCGTCGTCTTCACGATCGCATGCAGGATCCGCTTCAGCTCCGCACACTCATCCGTTATGCTTGTCCCTTCCGGACCTTCAAGGTAATTGCTTTTGACCAATAACTCGATCCAATACTCCGTCTCCGTGGCCTCTTTCAGAGCGATATTCATCTTCGATAAAAAGTCTTTCCTGCTCTGCGCTTGTACAGCCTCTCTGACATTTGCCCCGATACTCGTCCCACTTTTTAATAGCTGCTTGGATAAGACATACTCTCGTTTTGTGTCACAAAGGGATTTATACAGTTGGACGATTCTAAGCGCAAAGTCAGTACTTTTTTGTACAACGATGTTCTCCACTCTGAATCGCTCCCTTAATTCTCAATTCTCAATTCTCAATTATTTAACGCGTTCAAGCAGATCTTTCCCCACGCATTCCATTTCTATCTCCATCGGATATTCCCCCGTAAAGCATCCCGTGCAGAATCCCGATGTAGCCCCGTGCACCGTCTTGTGCAGGTCCTGCGTGTTCAAATACCCCAGCGAATCCGCGCCGAGTATCTTGCGGATGCCTTCCACGGTGTTCGTCGCCCCGAGTAATTGCTCCCGGTTGGGCGTGTCGATGCCGAAATAGCACGGCGAACTGACCGGTGGGGAGGAGATGCGCATGTGCACTTCCTTCGCGCCCGCGTTGCGCAGCATTTCCACGATCTTTTTGGATGTCGTCCCTCTGACTATCGAATCATCTATCAATACAATGCGTTTGCCTGCCACGTTCCGCCGTAATGCGTTGAGTTTGATCTGGACTCCTTTTTCCCGCATAGATTGGTCGGGTTGTATAAACGTCCTGCCCACGTACCGGTTTTTGACCAGGCCGTCGCCGAAGGGGATGCCCGATTCCGCAGCATATCCCATCGCCGCCGTCAGGGCGCTGTCAGGCACGCCGATGACCAGGTCAGCCTTGGCCGGGTGCGCCTTCGCCAGCAGTTTCCCCGCTTCATAGCGCGCCTGGTAGATGCTGATGCCGTCCATCGTGCTGTCCGTCCGGGCAAAATAAACGAATTCAAAGATGCATAGCGCGCTCTTCCCGCAGCCCTTCACGGTGTGGGTGCGCAGTCCGTTTTTATCGATGATCACGATCTCTCCGGGCATCACGTCCCGGATGAAATCGGCGCCCACCGCGTCCAGCGCGCACGTTTCGCTCGCCAGCACGTATCCGCCGTCCAGTTCCCCGATGCAAAGGGGCCGAATCCCGTTGGGATCCCGTACGCCGATGAGTGCGTCTTCCGTCATGATGGCCACGGCGTATGAGCCCGAGAGCTTGTCCATCGTCGCCTCGATGGCAGGGAGCAGGTCTGTTTCATATGCTTTTTTTGCGATGAGGCTGGCGATCACTTCACTGTCGTTGGTGGTCTGGAACATCGCGCCTTCTTCTTCGAGCTGGGAGCGCAGGATGTTTGCGTTTACGAGGTTCCCGTTGTGGGATAGGGCCAGGTACCCTTTTTTATACTTTACGACCAGCGGCTGCGCGTTCACCACGTTGGAGCTTCCCGTCGTGGAATAGCGCACGTGTCCCACCGCGATCCGGCCCTTTTTCATGGCCGAGAGCCTGTCCTTGTCGAAGACCTCTGCCACCAGGCCCATTTCCTTGTAGTACTCCACGCCGTTCCCGTCCGTGATGGCGATGCCCGCGCTCTCCTGCCCCCGGTGCTGCAGCGCATACAGCCCGTAATAGCACGTATCCGCCAGGTCCGTCCGCTTCTTCGAGAAAACGCCGAACACGCCGCACTCTTCGTGCAGCCTGTCCTCGCTCATGTTCCGGTTTTGAAATGCACAGCCCACTTCTTATTCCAGCCTTCCTTGTTACCGTCCTGCAGTATTATTCGCTCTCCCCAATGATTTTCAGGCAGCGTTTTTCAACTCTAAGCACAATATTAGCATCAGCTACGAGCAAAATTAAAATCCATGCCGAGTTGCGGCGTGTACGTAACTCGGCATACCTTAAAGGCAGGGGGGTATCCGAGCGGCCGCACCTGCAAGGTGCAGCGAGGTATCTAGGGGGGACTGCCTAAGTCCCCCATGGAATATTACGCTCCCATCAATCTATGTAATACCTCTTGATACGCCTCTTCCACACTCCCCAGGTCCCTGCGGAAGCGGTCCTTGTCCAGTTTCTCCCCCGTCTTCGTATCCCAGAAACGGCAGGTGTCGGGGGATATTTCGTCCGCCAGGATGATCTTGCCCTGGTACCGGCCAAATTCCAGTTTGAAGTCGATCAGTTCGATGTTCATGTCCTTCAGGTATGTGCTCAGGATCTCATTCACCTTCATGGAGTACTTCGCGATGTCCGCCATCTCCTCTTTGGTGGCCAGCCCCATCGCCGCGATGTGGTAGTCGTTGATCATCGGGTCTCCCAGTTCGTCGTTCTTGTAGCAATATTCTAATACGGTGGTCTTCATCTTTGTGCCCTCGGGAAGGCCCAGCCGCTTGCTCAGGCTCCCCGCCGCGATGTTGCGTACGATGACTTCCACCGGTACTATTTTTACGTGTTTAACGAGGGTCTCGCGTTCGGATAGTTCCTCGACGAAATGCGTGGGGACGCCGTTTTTCTCCAGCAGTTTGAAAAGGTGGTTGGATACCTTGTTGTTCACCACGCCCTTGCCCACGATGGTCCCGCGCTTCAGCCCGTTAAATGCCGTCGCGTCGTCCTTGTAATCCACGATGAAAAGGTCCGGGTCGTCCGTAGAATAAACCTTCTTGGCCTTGCCCTCGTACACCATGTCCAGCTTTTTCATTTTCTTCTGCACCCTTTCAAAATATATTAAATTTCATCTCTCTTTCAGGGTTCCCTGTAAATATTGGGCGGTGTTCCCCCGTAAGGGCATTAATCGTCCCTGCCCCCGCAGGGCCATTTTTTCATGCCCGAAAGGGCATTCCGCAATTGTACATTGTACATTTTGCATTTACCCCCTGCATGGCTCCCCTATTAGGGGAGCTGCCCATGCGATCCTTGGATCGCTTTGGGCTGAGGGGTTTCCCCCCGCAGGTAATTCTCCATTCTCAATTTTCAATTCTCAATTAGATTTTAGCTACTTCCGCCTGGATCTTCTCGTTGCGCTCTTCCACCTTCATCGCCAGCACCTTTTTGTGCTGCACCAGCGCGTCCGTGAGCATGGGGTATTTCAGCGCCAGCATCTGCACCGCCAGCAGGCCCGCATTCTCCCCCGCGTCGATGCCCACCGTCGCCACAGGGATGCCCGGCGGCATCTGCACCGTGGATAGGAGCGCGTCCATCCCGTCCAGCGCCGTGCTTTTCACAGGGATGCCGATCACGGGCAGCGTGGTGTGCGCGGCGATCACGCCCGCCAGGTGGGCAGCCTTTCCGGCCGCGGTGATGATGACCTCTATGCCGTTGTTCATGGCGTTTTTGGCAAAATCCGCCGCCGCGTCCGGCGTCCTGTGCGCCGATAGCACGCGGACGTCATACGCCACGCCGAAAAATTTCAATGCGCGTATCGTCCCCTGGACGATGGTGAAATCGCTGTCGCTTCCCATCAGTACCGCCGCTTTGGGCATGGATGTTTCCTCCGGTAATATCAATGAAATAATAATTAATTGTACCAGAACCATGCCCCACTTTCAAATGCCAAAACCGATATATGCGCATAAACGTGCATCCATTTGAATGGATATAGTTGGAGGGAACCAGGTCAGACCTGATTCCCTCCATGGTTACGGTGATTTATTCATTCTATTGTTTCAGTTGCGATAAAAACGCCTTCTCAAATTTGTCGTCGTCCTCCGCCGTCCGCATGTGGGGGATGTGGTGGCCGTCATTTAAGATGCGGTCGATGTTTTCATGCGTGTAGATAAATCCGTCCTGGTTCAGCGCCCTCGCGCCCTTTTCCAGTGCGATGGCCGCCACCTTGTAGTCCTGTGTGATCACGAGGTCCCCGCTTTTTACGTCCCATTCCAGCGCCCTGTCCGCGCTGTCCTTCCCTTTTTCCACCGTGACCACGTGGCTGTAGCCGTCGTTGAGTTCGTGCGCCCTGTCGATGAACATCGTCACAGGGATGTTCCGCCTTTTCGCTATTTGGAGTATGATCTCCTTCACCGGGCATGCGTCCGCGTCCACGAGTATCTGCATAGAATGCCTCCACTTCCATAATGCAGATATTCTTTGCCGCCCGTCGCCTGTTCATACTTGCGCGATTATGGGCGCTGTAACGTCATGTCGTTCTTTCCCGCCCATTCTTCATCCAATATCGCGTAAAAATACTCGTCCACCCATTCGCCGTCTTTGCGTATGCATTTGATGCTGTGGCCTTCTCTCCTCATCCCCGTTTTCTCCATCACCCGGTACGAGGCGGTGTTGCGCGGGTCGCACGTGGCGATGATGCGGTGCAGCCCCATCTCTTCAAATCCATACTGTATGATTCGTAATGCGACATCAGTCGCGTATCCCTGCCCGTGGTATTCCCGGTTGAATACCCACCCGATCTCCCATGTGCCGAAGCGTCAAGGGCTTTCACCGTTCATAAAAAAGCCCTTGACCAGTACGTGGTATACCATGTGCCCGATGAGTCGGTTCTCTCCCTTTAATACTACGGGGAAATTCCTCGCATCCTCGCCCATGTTTTCCTGTATGAATTTCCGTGCGTCGGCTTCGGTGAAAAGGCTTTCCGGCAGGCGCCGCACCACCTCCGGGTCCGACATGTATGCATATACGCCCTTCCAGTCGTCCGCGTGGAATCTGCGGATGATCAACCGTTCCGTCGTAAGGCAAGTGAATGTCTTGATGCTGTATCCCCTTCAAATGAATGTATCTGTTATTCTCTTATAATCGTTCCAGTTTCGTCAGGTCGGTGACCAGCCCGTTCGGGATCTCTTCCAGTACCTTCGTAATGGTATTGTACCGTTGCATGGTGATGGTTTTGATCTCTTTGTCCGCCGCTGAAAAGTAGATCCAGTCCCCGATGGTCACGGGGCCCTGGGCACTGCGGTCACAGAAAAGGATATCTTCGCTCCCGTCCAGCCTGCACCGGTGGGACCGCAGGATATAGTGGTAATCGTTGGAGTTCATATACTGCTCTTCTTCGGCCAGCCGTACAAAGCTGCCGTAATAGATGTACCCGCCAGGCAGGTCCACGTCCCACAGCTCGCCCTGGCATGTGTTCCCATCCCATACGGTTTCCACTCCTTTGGCAATATCCGGTTTCACTTTGAATAGCATTTTCCGCTTGTTCTTGGATTGTCCGGTGAAATACACCCATCCACCCTGGGTGCCGATGACTTTCATATCCCCCGATGCGTTGTGCACCTTGTCCGTGTCGTACAGCAGCGTCTTGTTTCCGCTTACCAGTTCCAGCGCCCATAACTGCATGCGGTAATAACCGATGCGGTTGGTGAAGACCAGGTAATTGCCGCATTGCAGCAGGTCGCTGTATAGCAGCTGCCCTTTGGCCAGGGTCTTTTCCTTTTTCCCGTCCGGCAGCGCCCGCACCAGCATCTGGTGGTACTTCTTCCCCGGCACGTCCGCCACCGAATAAATGTAATACAGGTATCCGTCTATTCTGAATATATTATTCGCGATCCATTTTGCGGTGAGCCCTGTTCCATTTCCGGTGATATTGGACCATTGCCGTTCTTTCTCTTCTGCCAGTTCCATGTCCTGCAGTGGATCCAGCGGAGTGAAGTAGAGTTCATTCTCACACGTTCGCAGCAGGCCGTCGGCGTACCGTTTGACTTCTGTGATGCTCCCGTCCTGCCTGATCTCGTGCAGGATGGTTTCCCTTTGGTTATCGTCCTTCCGTTTTTGCCCGGTGGCATAGAGTCGTTCGCCGGCTATGAAAAAGCCTGTCACGCCTTCCCCCGGTAAAAGCGGCTCCGCGCCGCTCCCGTCTTCGTGCATCCTGTATAATGGGGAACCGTCGCTTATGTCTGTAGCGGGTATGTAATAGACATACTTCCCATACCGCATGAAGCAGTTGTTCCCCTCGGGCGTGCTGTATTCCGGCGGAGGGGATAAGGGCGCCGTTACAGACGGCTCGGCCTGGATGGCGCTCTGGACGGCCGGGGCAGGGCTCTTTGGGTCCCCCGTTCCGCCGCATCCGGCCAGGAGCGTGCTGCAAAGGAGCAATATTGCAATGGATATGGAATGTACTCGTCTGTTCATAAACGTCCCTCCCGGGGATCGTATTCCCTTGGTTTGACGCTTATAGGTTGGCACTTGTTCCCTTATCTTCAAATATAATATTTCCTGATTGGTCTTACTTGCCGTTCTGGATCAGTTCCAGTACAGCTTCACGCCCCGGCATCGCGGGGACCCCGCCCTTTTTCGTCGCGCACAGGGCCCCCGTCGCGCAGGCGAATCGGGTCACTTCCCCGGTCGGTTTGTCCTCGTGCAGCAGCATGTACAGTGCCGCGCCCGTGAACGCGTCCCCGCACCCGGTGGTATCCACCGCTTGAACGTTGTAGGACGGTACATAGCCGGTGTTATGGGCATCGCTGAAGTACGCGCCCTTTGCCCCCATCGTCACGAAGACCGTCTCCGGCCCCATGCCGTGCAGCAGCGCTGTACCTTCGGGGATATCTGTAACGCCCGTCAGCATCGCCAGCTCTTCTTCCGAGAGTTTGATGATGTCGGCATAGGCTGCGCCTTTTTTCATCCATTCGATGGCTTCCGCCTCGCTTTCCCACAGGGGCGGCCGGTAATTCGGGTCATAGGAGATGGTCACGCCTTTGGATTTGGCGTATTCCACGCAATGGAATGTCGTATCCCGCGCTGGCTGGTCGGTCAGCGAAAGCGAGCCGAAATGGAAGACCTTTGCCTGGTCGATGATGGAGAAGTCGATATCCTTCACCTGTAATAGGATATCCGCCCCCGGCTTGCGTACGAAAGAGAAGTTGCGCTCCCCGTTTTCCGCCAGGTGTACGAATGCCAGCGTCGTGGGCGCCTCCCTGGTCCTGCAGATGCCCGATGTGTCCACGCCGATCCCGTTCAATGTGGAGGTGAGGAATTGGCCGAACTGGTCCAGCCCCACCTTGCCGATAAAAGCTGTCTTCGCCCCCATTGCGGCCAGCGCCGCCAGGCAGTTGGGCGGCGCCCCGCCCGGGTTCATCTCAAAGGCCGGGTTCCCGTTGTCCCCTTTGCCCGATGGCGTGAAATCGATGAGCAGTTCCCCCATGGCCACAACATCAAACATATCGAATACTTCCTTTCATCAGTAATTCTTCCCGCATACTTAGCCTTCTCCTCCAAAGGGATGGTGACGCAGAAGGCAAGAATGTCATCTTCCCTGGGATGGTGGCGCCTATGACTCGCATAAGCAGGTCGCATACGCCGGATGAGGTGGTAATCGTAATACGAAAGCCTTCCCCTCCCAGGGGAAGGTGGCGTTGCGGCCTCAAATGCGCCGCAAACGGCGCTATGGGCCGCATACGCCGGATGAGGTGGAGAAAATGGTATTATAGATATCTTCGCAAACACTCTCAAATCTCTCATTGATATCCTGGTTGGTATATCTCTTCACTGCCAACCCAAGCCGTGCAGGTATTCATCGCGTATTCTGTCTTTTCCTATGTTTTCTTCGTCATAATGCTGTGAACCATCGATCTCGATCACCAGCTTTGCACCGGCACAGTAAAAATCAACGATATGGTTTCCGATTACCTTTTGGCGGTGGAATGCTATAGGTAGTTTCTTTAAACAATCATACCATGGCTGCCTCTCTTCCCTTGTCATACTTTTTCGTAATGCTTGAGCATTAGCAATCAGTTCCGCATGGTATATGCTCTTCATCTTGCGCATCTCATCAGCCACCTGTCGTTAAGTTTTAACGCATAGTACATACTTTGCGAAGCCTTCCCCCCCTCGGGATTGTGATGTGTAATGCAAGGATTGGTCCCTGGGATGGTGGAACTGGGCGGTATGGGGCCGCTTGAACCGTGCTGTGCTTATGCCAGTGCAAAGTGTAGGACCCAGTAGTACCTCCCATTGTCACGGTTCAGTCATGTAAAAGGCCATAAGCTGGTCCCGCTTGGATTTTTCTCCTGTATTATAACATTTTCCGTGAATACGGGTAGTGCACATCCCCAAAGGATGGAGCGTAACCGGAAATGTTTCATCCAAAAATGGTTATGCGAAAATTATTATTGCATATGCAACTATATTATGGTATGATAATGTTGCATTTGCAATATTAAGGAGTAGGGTGGTCCCATGAAAGAGATCTTGAGGGAAGTCGGGATGATCGCGCGTTGCTTCGAATCGATCAGCAATATTGAGTTTAAGGAATATGATCTTGCAAAAGGGCAATATCTGTATCTGGTCCGGATATGTGAAAATCCCGGCATTATCCAGGAACGCGTGGCGGAATTATTGAAGGTGGACAGGACCACAGCCTCCCGTGCGATCAAAAACCTCGTATCCAATGGATTCATTCAGAAAACAGGAGACAGTGTCAATAAGAAAATATGGAGGCTCTTTGCCACCGAAAAAGGTACGCGTATTCATGCCTTTCTCCAAAAGGAGGAGGAATACTCCGACGAGACAGCGCTGAGTGGGTTTGCTGCTGAAGAAAAGAACGTCGTTTTGCGATTGCTTCGCAGGATGCGTATGAATATTGAGGCGGATTGGGATCTGGTGAAAAGAGGCGGCAAACGCAGATATCTCGCTGATAAGGGTACGGGTTACTGATACGAAAGGAAAAGGATTTTTCATGGAACCGATCGATCTTGTGGAATTTGAGGATAGCTATCATGTCGATTTCAAACGGCTCTCGTATGAATGGCTGGAGAAATATGTGCTGGTCGAACCCGAGGATGAAAGGATCCTGAATAATCCGAGGGAGGCCGTTCTGGATAAAGGCGGGCGCATTTTCTTTGCCCGGCATGGTGCAGATATAATTGGGACGGTATCACTGATCAAAGTGGATGATACGACATTTGAACTGGCAAAGCTTGCAGTGACCGGGGATTATCAGGGGCTGGGCATCGGGCGCAGGCTCATGGAGCATGGTCTGTATGTCGCCCGAAAGGAAAAAGCGGAAAGATTGATTCTATATACCAATAGAAGGCTCTCGTCGGCCATTGCCTTATACAGGAAACTCGGCTTTGTCGAAGTGCCCCTTTCAAACAGCAAATACGTTGAATCCGACATGAAAATGGAGTTATGTCTGTGATGTCAGGCCGCTCCGGTTCTTCCCGCTTACGTGAAATAGGTCGGCGCTGCCCCATGTCTGTCGCGTTAAAATGGAGTTCAGACTGCCTGCCTTGCACGTATCCCTTTTCCTGGATGATACAATATTACCGGCTGCGGAGAATAAGAAGGAGCCTGCGCCGGCTCCATGTTCATGCCCTATTCTTTCTGCGCCGCGATGAAAAGGTTTGGCGGGGACGCATACAGGTTCTGCTTTTGGATGATCCGAAATCCTGCTTTCTCGATGGCGGATTCCAGTTGGCCCATGCTGTATTTCCGTACATACGGGATGATTCCAGTTAGGCTTGCCAGCGAGTATAATACTGTTTGGAAAGACCGCTTTTCCCCCAGGCAGTCGGTGGCGGAGATGAAGTATCCCCCGGACTTCAATAGTTCGCGAATCCGCCGCAGCACGCTCTCGCCCTCTTTCATTCCGTGGAGGATATTGAATGCCAGCACCGCGTCAAAGGAACCCGGCTTTAATTCACTGTCGGATATTTCCCCGGTTTTGAAGGTGATGTTGTATATATTTTGCGCTTCCGCCTTGCTTCTGGCCGCTTCGATCATCTTGGGCGATATGTCTATGGCATATATTTCCCTCACATGGCCGGCCAGTTCCACCGCCGTGATCCCCGTCCCGCACGCGAAGTCCAATATCCGGTCCGTCTTTTTCAGGTATTTCCGGGTGTTGCCCACGGTATCTGCATACGCCTGCTCATACCGGCTTTTGACTGTCTCATCATACCGCGACGCCATCTTGTCCCAGAACCTGGCCTCTTTATTCATGCGCATACCCCCTCCTGCACCTGTATTGTATCACGGTTGCTGCTTGATGGAATAGTATCCTATACAGTTACTGCTGGCTTGATGGCTGAATGAAATGTACAATGGAATAGTACCGCAGCAGAAGCTGCTTCAGGTATGGAGGGTCATCTGTATGGCAAAAGTAAAAAAACACTTCATATACGTCCTGAGATTGCTCCCTTCCCTGCTGGAGCCGGGCAGGTGGACGCAGCGGGAAGAGGCCATCGTTGAAAGGCATTTTTCGCGGCTGACGGGATTGCTCTCGGAGGGCAAGCTCGTTCTGGCCGGCAAGACCGCGGGCATGGACGAAAAAACGTTCGGCATCGTGATCCTGGATGTGGATTCGGAAGACGAGGCGCGCGCGATCATGCATACCGACCCCGCCGTATCCGAAGGGGTCATGACGGCGGAATTATACCCTTACAGGATCGCCCTGATGAGGGAGTGAGTTCGGCTTGTCCCACTGGTTAAGCAGAGTATGCGTAAGGGCGGCCGATGATGCCGCCTTTGCTTTACTCACATATTCTGTTTATTTCATCAGGCGGTGGCAGGCCCCTGATGCGTCTGCACGTCCCGTGATTTTTTTATCAGCACGGGGTATGAATTGGCGAGCATGGATAAGATCGCGGAAACGGCAGATGTATCGAAGCGGACCGTCTATAACCATTTCGGCAGCAAGGAAAATCTTCGCCGTAGGCGGCTAAAGGAGAGAACCCTGCAGGGCATTTCATTCACCCCAACCGGGTCTACTATAACTCTCAACCCCCCTTTTTACCAAATTGAATGTTAATCTAACTTTCTAAAAATCAATTGAATCGTTTGATCCGCAAGGTTGGAATTCTTTGATCTTACGGTATCAAAATAGTCCTCGGCGTAATATTCCAAATCAAATTCTCTATCGACTTTTAAGCAATTTTGTTTGATATATTCAGAACAATCTTGAAACCACTTCGGTCCAAGCTCCTTTACTTGAACCGGAAAGCAATAATACTCACCTTCCATTCTGGTAAATTTGAAATACCCATCCTCCTCAAATGAAGTTACTGGAACTAAAGGGGTATAGCTAAAGCTATCTGTTTGAAAATCAGAATCCAAAGCCATAAATCTTTCACTTACATCAATATTTCTGATATCAGAATCTAAAACATCTAAATGAAGCTGATGAAAATCAGTTTCGTTATGATCTTTGAATAGTATTTTTGTCTTTATTCCCATGTACTTTTGTTCCTTAAGAAACACTATGGTACAATTCATGCCCTATTATCCTCCCGAGCATTTTTATTGCGTATTAGACAAATATATATTCGATGTAATTGCTAATTCGCCTATATATATGATATTTATACCATTTATTATTAATTCATACAACTTTCATGTAATTATCTATTGAATAATTGCCCTTTCAGCTTTCGGGAACATGTCTATACATAAATATGAAAGGTACATTATTCTGCGATAGAATTACTTTCTATTCTATTCCTGTACTCGCTATTCCAACGTATCTGCTGAAATTAAATTTATCAATGTACTGCATTATTTGAATCTCATGAAAAACGCCACAAGTTATTGCAGCGTTTCTTATTGGTTTTTTGTTTTATTTGCATTATTTTCTTTTATTTCTTCTCAATCGTCGCTGGCAGCTTCGTCGTGATATCGTATACCACCCGGTTCACGTGCCGCACCTCGCTCCCCCGCATGGTGCCCATTTTGGGGAGCTGGCACCGTAGGTGCCTGAGGGGTTATCCCCCAAAGGGCCTACCATAACTCTCAACAATAAATTCAATACCGCAGGCATTGTTGACCTCCGCAAAGGTTCACCACGCAGGTCGTCCCCCTAATTATCAATTATCAATTCCGTTCATTCCCTCGAGACCATATATTATTGAACTAAAGCGTAATGCTCAAAATGCTTGAATAAGGCCCGTATACCTTCTTTCCGCTCACCGTGCGGTATGCCCGTACTTTGTAGTAATACGTCTTTCCGCTCGTCAGTTTCGTATTGGTATAGCTCTTTGATGTCGTTGTCTTCACCTTCGTGTACGCGCCCGTGCTGGATGTCGCGCGGTATACCTCGTACCCGCTGGCGCCGGATACGCTGCCCCAGCTCACTTTGATACTGGTCGCAGACGCTTTTGCGGCTTTTACGCCCATTGGCGCTGCGAGTACCGGAATTGCGTATTTGGCAGGTGAGAAGTTGCCGTACACATTCCCCCCGTTTATTACCCGGTAGGCCCGTACCTGGTAATAATACGTCTTTCCTGTTTTCAGCCCGGTATTGGTATAGCTCACTGTACTGCCCGACGTGGCCGTGTACACCTTGCTGTAGGTCCCGCCGCTGGATGTGGCGCGGTAGATCTGGTATCCGCTTGCACCCGCGGTCTGGTTCCAGGATATCCTTATGCTGCTGTAGGAAGCGGGCACCACGCTCACCGTCGGCGTTGCAGGCATCGGCTTGGCGGATATGACGGATGAGAAGCTGCCATTCACATTCTTCCCGTTCACGGTCCTGTATGCCATCACCTTGTAGTAATACGTATTGCCGGTTGTCAGCCCGGTGTCTGTATAGCTCACCGTGCTGCCCGGCGTAGCCGAATATACTTTGGAATACGCGCCATTGCTGACTGTCGCGCGGTACACCTCGTACCCGCTGGCCCCGGATATCTCGTTCCAGGATATTTTGATACCATTGTACGAGTACGATGATACCTTTGCAGAAGGCACGCCCAGCACGACAGAAATGCCATTTGAAAACGCAACATCGGATTTTGCGCCATAGACCTTTGTGGTTCCGTTTAGGGCATACGCGCTTATCTTATAATAATAGTCGGTATAAAAATCCAGCGATGTATCCGCATAGGACGTGCCGGAAATAGATGCGATCTGAGAATAGCTCCCGCTATAGGAGGTAGCCCTGGAGACAGTATATCCGGCTGCACCGTCTGCTGGAGACCATCTAAGGTCAATACGGGTGCCGGGTACCGTCTCGGCAGTAAATGCATACGGCTTGTTCGGGCATACGGAAGCGCTTGCCGCCGGGGAATAGTCTCCGGCTATTTCTGTCGGTCCCTTTTTGTCCAGCGCCTTGACTTTGTAGTAATATGTTTTACCAGTAGTCAGGTCGGTGTCGGTGTAGTCGGTCGCCGACACGGTAGCCGCCGGTTCATAGCCGCCGGTTTCGGACTCCGAACGGTATAATTTGTAGCTGTCTGCCCCGCTCACCGGGCTCCACAGCAGGTTGATGTTTCTGTGGGAAATACCAGTTGCGGTCAGGGATCCGGGTGCAGGAGGCGCGCTCGTCACATAGCGGAATGTGGAGACCAGGCTGTCGCCCAAGCCGCTTTTTGCAGCATATGCTTTGATGAGCGTCTCACCGGTTATCGGAATGGCTGCAGTATATTTGTTTGAAGAACTGGTCGGAAAAGAGCCGTCCGTTGTGTAATAGATCGTTGCATCCGCTGTAGCGGATCCCAATGTTATTACAGTTCCGCTTTCTACCAAACCGCCTGTAATGCTGGCGGTCGGAGCTTGGGCAGCGGTAGTCACACCGGAGGGATATGTTTTTACATAAAGCGGTTCGCAGTCAAACGTTTCGGTCGTTATTTCGTATAGTTTGTTCGGGGAGAAGCCGCTGTAGGTTATTTCATCTCCCCTGCTAAAGCATGCATATGCAGTATAGGTGCTGCTCCCCACCACCCTGTATTTGATCGACTTTACCATGGAAAATTCGCTGACGCCCGTCCATTTGATTTTTACTGTCGTATCGCTGATACTTAGTGCGGTAAGGGCCATCTTCGATTTGGTTAGTGTTTTGCTCAGTTCACCGCTGGGCGCGGACTCTCCCAGCGCGTTGTAAGCTGTGACCGTATATTTCGAGGTTCCTCCCGGTGTCATATCGGTAAAGCGGTGCGTCGTATCCGCGATGGGACCCACCTTGTTTGAACCGATGGTTATATAGTATCCTGTTGCCTTTGGAACGGCATTCCATGCAAGGACGATGTAAGTGTCACCGGTTTCCGTTGCACGCAGATTCGTGGGAGGGGATAAGGCGGGGTCCGTGATATTTACCTTGCATGTTGCTGTGTAGTTTCCTTCTTCAGACCTTGCGGTAAGCTGAAGTGTTCCATTCATATCGGGATTCGCTGTAATGGAAGCTGTCCCGTTTGGATTGATGGTTAAGTTGCCCAGCGTGTTGCTGATCTGCCATTTGACATTTTTATTTTCGGCGTTCGCAGGTGAAACTGTTGTTGAAAACGTGAGTGTATTTCCGCGTGGCAGGGATACATTCGGGCTGTTTAAGGAGATCCCTGCGACATTCGCTTTTGTCGTTACGCTTACGGTATTTGAAGCCCCGTTCCTGTGGCCTCCTGTCACGTTCAGCCTGAAGCGGTAGGCTGTATTGGGGGATAGTCCGGACGCGACAGCGGAAGTGGAGCTCTGTGTCAGCGTCCCGGTCTGGGATTTTGTCCAGGTTTGTCCCCCATTGGTGGATTGGTAAAGCGAAACGGAAGAGGCCCCGTCGGGCGCGTCAAACTTGAGCGTCGCAGTTGTCTTGGTGACACCCGTATTTTCCAGGATGCACTGCGGGGTCCGTACGGTTATGTTATAGGTCAGATATTCATCGATCTGCGGCATCTGGATGAATTTTTTCTCTACGGGATCATACACCAATTTTGAGTAATGGACGTAATTGATGACCGATGCGGTGCCGGTTTGTAAGCACTTGATCTTGCAGTACTGCCCGCTGTAGGATTGTACGCTGATGACTCCCGTATTGCTCGATACCCATTTGTTGGTTCCATAGGCGGCGGCTGTATAAAGATCATAGGTGCCGCCGACTTCACAAACTTTGGTAGTGGTCGCGGGATATGGAATCGCGTTGATATTGACTGGAATTGACGGGTTGGTTGTCTCCGCTGCGTGTGCCGATGGCAGATCAAAAGCAAATACCGACAGTACCAATAAAGCGGACAGAAGTACCGGTGTGATCCTGACAAAAAAATGACGTTTGAAGTTCATTATCCTTCGCTCCTTAGCACCGTTTTCTATGAACACATCTTACCGGTGCAAAATACTTCGTACCTGAAAGCAGCCAGCTGATGCAATATCCCTGCGATGAAGCAATACTAGCTGGATTATTGCGCAGCCTGCTGCAATTTCCAATAACACATAATAATACAAGTTTCGCATTTTTTCCAGCCGTTTTACATAATGTGTATATTTCGCCATGCGGCTTTTTTCGCATCTTGTGCTGGCAGGTTAATATAAAGGAAAATGGTCACAGCAAAAGAAACAGGATGCCTATATATCTTGAAAGACGCGTTTTATGAATTGAACGAAAAGTTGTTGCACTTCATTGGGCGTGCCCGTTTGATAAAAAAAACGCCACGGATATTTCGCGACGTTTTCTGTATTATCTATATGATTCGTGATGTCACTCCCAGTTCATTTTTTTCTCAGCCGGCGGTGGCAGGGACCGGCTGCAGCTGCACGTCCCGTACACCCTTGATCATCAGCCACAGGCTGAGGGAAAATTCTGCGACGAAGCTCACTGCCAGGCCCGGATACGCGAGAAATCCGTAACCAGGCAGGAGGAAGGATTGGAGGAACCATACCATCACGCTGCCGAAATCGATCATAAGCAATACGCCCAGGAATTTGGGTAGTATGCGCGATTTGAATACCAGGTAACCCAGCGGCAGGAGCCATGCGCCATAGAAGATCTGGGCGATCATAAACCCGTTTTGATGCATGTCGGTAAAAAAGAGCGCCATGGAATCGAGCTGTGCCTTGGGGATGGCATTGAGGTAATCGGCGCCGCTCAAAAGAAGGACTGCGGCAAACTGGTTCAGCATGTTGAGACACTGCACCGCCACGCCTCCCACCATCAGCACCAAGAAAAGCAGGGAAAGGTTTTTATGGGTCTGTTTCAGTAGCACATACAGCATCCAGGCCGAGACCAGGAAAAGCACTGCGGAGAATACATCGCTCAAAAAGCTGAAGCGGTAGAGCCAGCCCGAGGATGCGATCCTCTCAGCCGTTGCCGCGGCGTCCCCCGGTACGATGAGCAGGACGCGGCCGATCTTTGCAAAGGCGCATGTCAGGATGAAAAGGAGATACAGCACCCCGGCGATCCGCGCGGTTCTTTTTGTAGATTCCATGATTCATATCCTCCATATAAATATTTGTTTCAAATTATTAGTTGAGCCTGCCTTCGTTTTAACCCGGATGAAAATCAGCCTTAGCGGTGCAGCCTTTTGTACAGATATCCGATACCGGAGCCGAGCAAGAGGAACCTTGCTGCATTGAACATTACGCCGATGAAGAAGTAATACAGGGGAGCATTTGGCTTCTGTGAGATCATGGGGACATCGATCAGGAGTATAGCGATGGCCAGGGCGATGGCGCTAAGTAAAATGGATTTTAGGATTGGACCCTTTGCCGGGATCTTTTCAAAAAAGCGAAGCAATACATAGCTTACGCTGCATCCGATGATCATCCCCATAGGCAAAGACCCGGCCCAGACCGTTAGAATACTCCAGTTCGAAAAGGCAGCCCTATACTCCGCTGCAATGGGAAGCAGGGAGGTTGCGATAGACGCTGCCCAGAATATCACGCCTCCCCCGATAGCCGTTATAAGCAGCTGCTTTTTGTTGATCTTGTATCGTTTGTATTGCTTGCTTTGATCGATGGCTTGGTTTTTCATATTTACCTCCTAGCTTTTATTTACACTGTGCAGTATAATTAAACAGCAAAATCAAATGGAAGTCAATACTTATTTGCACTGTACGGTGTAGTTTATTTTACGTGATGAGGATGAACTGGTATGACAGAGATTAAAACCCGTGATAAAAGCAAAAAAAGGGCGGCGATACTGGATGGCGCCATTGATGTTTTTATCAGCTTGGGGTATGAGCTTGCGAGCATGGATAAGATAGCGGAAACGGCGGGCGTCTCGAAACGGACCGTCTATAACCATTTCGGCAGCAAGGAAAATCTGTTTCAGGCAGTCTTATATGATTTTCTTGCGCAGCGGCAGAGTTTGAAAACCATCGTATATAATCCGGGGAAAACATTGGAAGAGCAGCTTCTGGCGTTCGCGGATGCCGAGATATTTCTGATAGATTCACCCAGGCGCCTGGGCCTCTCCCGGGTCATGACGATGGTCTTTATACAGGACATAGATTATGCCCGGAAGACTGTATCGAAATATCCGCCGCATTATGATATGCTGCTTGCTTGGCTTCAGGAGGCGGAAAAAGACGGTAAAATTAAAGCGGACGACCTGCTGCTGGCAGCTCGGGTGTTTTATGCGCTGGTCGAAGGCGCTGTAACCTACCCCGCCGTTTTCAGCAACGGTATCAATCGGGCGGCAGTTAAACCATTATTGGATGAAATCATCGCTACTTTCCTTGCCAGATATGGGGTTCAGTGAATTGATAGAGGCAGGGGGTATCCCCGCGGGGCATCACCGCCATAAGGCCTACCGAAACTCTCAACTGTCAGTTGTCAGCTAATGAACTGCGCCTCACTAAAACTTAGTACCCTCAGAAAAGGAAGGGGTGATATAAGCATTTTTTAGAATAACAAATATCGTTCGATTGAAAGTTCTTTTCCTTCACAGGTAAGCTATATCGTTATTCGATCCAACGTACGATTTCGGATTGTTCATGCCGGGTCTTGTATCGGCCTTCCCTCACTCTGTATCCAAATGCCACCATACATGTGAGGCCCATCTTCATAGGATCATATACGCCGTTCCCGACCAGGTAGTTTTCTGCTGCATCACGATCGAAACCTTCAATAGGGCAGCTATCGATTCCCATCATAGCTGCTGCAAACATCATGTTGGTCAATGCGATATAGCACTGCTTGCCTGCCCAATCAAACAATGCCCGTTCGCTTTCAAGTAAATGGAAATCATGCTTTTGAAAATTTGTATAGTGATCCAGCCTTGCATCGTGTGCAGCTTGATCCAGTTTTTGTACACGCTGCATCATGTCTTCGATATAGAAAGAATCATATTGCACTTCGGCCGGTTTGCGCGAAAGTATCAAAACAAAGTGGCTCGCAGTAGGTAATTGCCGTCTGGCGCCCCAGCAAAAAGGAATCAACCCTTCACGCAGCTCTTTATTCTGTAGTACTGCAAAGTACCACGGCTCAAAGCCAAAGGAACTGGGTGAGAGCCTCGCCGCCTCCAGGATCAGTTCAAAATCTTCGTTGGGGATTACTCGATTTTCATCAAATAGTTTGCAGGCATGGCGAAAATGCAGGGTCTCGAGTATAAGCCTGTGTTGATCGTTCATTGGCATTTAACATCCGTCCTAAACAAGTATTTCTTAACGGAAAAAGATAAGAGTGCGCCGAAACTCTGACCCAAGGATCTTTGAAATCCTTTGATTGATTATGACAGCTATTAGGGAACAAATCGGCCCCAATAAGCCGTCTGCAGCCCTATGGGGTCGTATGTTGAGAGGGTTTTCCCCCGCAGGGCCTCAAATCACCCCCGCAGGGCCTGCCGCAACTCTCAACTAAAATCCAATGCCTCAGGTATAGATATTCCCCCGCGGGTCGTTCCCCAAATTCTCAATTCTCCATTCTCAATTGTCAATTTAGTTCATTCCCACTCTATCGTCGCAGGCGGCTTCGTCGTGATATCGTACACCACCCGGTTCACGTGCCGCACCTCGCTCACGACCCACTCTTGCCTCCCTCGGCGCGCGCTCACGTTATGAGTGGAGGTGGCACTAATTTCATTCCAATCTAATTTGAATGACTATGGTGCCGCACCTCGCTCCTCCGCATGGCGCCCCTATTAGGGGAGCTGCCGCCAAACGCGCTACGCGTGTAGGCGGCTGAGGGGTTAACTTTCCCTAATTGTCAATTCTCCATTCTCAATTGTCAGTTCCGTTTACTCCCACTCTATCGTCGCCGGCGGCTTCGTCGTGATGTCGTATACCACCCGGTTCACATGCCTTACCTCGCTCACGATGCGGTTGGATACCTTTTCGAGCAGGGAGTGCGGCAGCCGCGCCCAATCTGCTGTCATCGCGTCCGCGCTGGTCACGGCCCTGAGAGCCAGCGTGTAATCGTACGTCCGCTCATCCCCCATCACGCCCACGCTCCGCATGTCCGTCAGCACCGCGAAGTACTGCCAGATATCCCGGGATAACCCCGCATTTGCGATCTCCCCGCAGAAGATGGCGTCGGCGTCGCGTAATATCTCAAGCTTTTCTTTGGTGATGCAGCCGATCACACGCACCGCCAGTCCCGGCCCCGGGAAGGGCTGCCGCCAGACGATATGCTCGGGCAGTCCCAGCTCCTCGCCCAGGTGGCGGACCTCGTCCTTGAAGAGCGTGTTCAGCGGCTCGATGATCCCGGCGAATTGGATGTCCTCGGGCAGGCCGCCCACGTTGTGGTGGCTCTTGATCACCGCGGCATCCCCGAGGCCCGATTCGATGACGTCCGGGTAGATCGTTCCCTGGACCAGGTAATCCAGGTGCCCCAGCTTCTTGGATTCCTCCTCAAATACACGGATGAATTCCTCCCCGATGATCTTGCGCTTCTTCTCGGGGTCGGATACCCCCGTGAGTTTTTGGAGGAACCGTTCCTCGCAGTGTATCGTGATGAGGTTCATGTTGAATTGGTTTTTGAATACGCTTTCCACCTGCGCCGCCTCGTCCTTGCGCAGCAGGCCGTGGTCCACGAACATACAGGTCAGCTGCTTTCCGATGGCCCTTTGCACCAGCGCCGCGCACACGGAGGAGTCCACCCCGCCCGAGAGCGCCAGCAGCGCCTTTTTGTCCCCCACTTTTTCTCTTATTTCGTTGACCTTCTCTTCGACGAAGGACGCCATCGTCCAGTTTCCTTCACACCCGCATACCTTGTAGAGGAAGTTCTCCAGTACCTTTTGCCCCTCGGGCGTATGCAGCACTTCGGGGTGGAATTGCACGCCGTATAATTTCTTGTGGATGTTCTCCATCGCGGCGTACGGGCATGCGTCCGTCTCGGCGATATTGGAGAAGCCTTCCGGCGTTTTCGCCACCCGGTCCCCGTGGCTCATCCAGCATACCGTCTGCTCGGGGACGCCCTCGAAGAGTACGCTTTTTTTCAGCCGTATCTCCGCCTTGCCGTACTCGCCCTTTTCCCCCCGCTCCACACCCCCGCCCAGCAGGTGCGCCATCAGCTGGTTGCCGTAGCAGATGCCCAGGATCGGGATGCCCATGTGAAAGAGCGCCTTGTCGCAGTGCGGCGCGCCCTTCCCGTATACGCTGTTGGGCCCGCCCGTGAAGATGATGCCTTTGGGTTTTGCCGCCTTGATGCGCGCCGTGTCGCAGTTGTACGGCCACACCTCGCAGTATACCTTCGCCTCCCGCACCCGCCGTGCGATCAGTTGATTGTACTGCCCGCCGAAATCCAGCACCAGTACCGTTTCCTTCTCCATGCTTCCTTCCTCCGTAAATCTATTAAACTTGAAACCTTTTATTTGTTTAAATGTTTTTCCTTGAATCGGAATCAAGCCGTAGCTTTTAAATTATTTATTCTACAGATAATCCAATATCCCAATCTTGCCTCCCTCGAACGGGTGCATTTGCACCCGTTTATGAGGTGAGGTGGCGCCAATGCGACCTGCAATGAACCTATAGGGTCGCTATGCGCCGGAAGGAGTGATATCCAATACCGATATTTTTTTGTTTAACGTTGCCGTAACCGGTACCTATGTCTCAATTTTCAATTCTTGATTTAAATATTTTACAGCCAAATTTGTATTATGTCCACCATGCCAGGGATTCTTTGCTTTTTGTCGAATTTGTGCTATTCTTGTCTTGCAAAGCCTCTCCTTCTGTTGAATTTGGAGTCTGGGACACTTCCATTTTCGCTTTGGGCCAGGCTTTGCACCTGTTTTATACTTAATTCAATGCGTCGCACCACTCGCTGTGCTCCCTGCAATCCGTGGATCTTTGCTAGATTATCAGATCCTCCCTTTACCTGTACTCGTTATGGCGCAAATAGACACATCAGATCGTCCTTTTACCCATACTCGTTACGACACGGAATATTATATATCTAATTGTCCGTTCTGGCGGCGTGTACGTCAGCGCTCATTGCTATTCTTTAAATCCCTCGACATGAATCGTACATTTCCGTAATCGCTTTGACCCGCAATACCATATAAAAATCTGTCCATTCAAGCGGAGGTGTGTATATCAGCGCCCATTGCAATGTTTTCCCTATCTCACGTAATGAACCGTACGTATTCCTAACCGTTTTCACCCGCAGTCTCAAATTTTAATTCGTCCGTTCTTGCAGCGTGTATGTCAGAAATCAAAGACATACTCAGATCGTCCTTTTACCCATACTCGTTACAACACGGAATGTTATATATCTATACGTCCGTTCTGGCGGCGTGTACGTCAGAACGGACACCTCGCGGGAATGGATGCGGTGAGCATCCATTCCTGAAAATCTCCGGCATGATAGCGCCAGCTTCATGCCGGAAAGCTCGGAATGAATCCTTGGATTCATTCCGAAAAAAAGAAAAGGAGCGCCGGGAGAGCGCCCCTTTCTTAGCCAGGCATTTCACCTCATTCAGGTGGGAGTAGATCGGGTTCCTCCTGGAGTGGAGCTTGTGCTGGATCATAGTAGTGTTCTTCCTCGACGCATACGTGTTCTGTACGCACGACTTTGAATTCGAGTTCCACGACCATTTTCTCAAGCAGTTTTTTAAAAACTTTTACCTCGTGCTTTTCTTCTTCTTTTTTGAGTTCGCATACTTCCTCGTGCATCATTTTGCATCCGCGCATGTCGTCGGGCATCCTGCACCCGCGTATTTCCGGCTTGCGTGCTTCTTCAGCCTTTGCATATACGAGCACTTCATCGTGCGGGACTTCCTTGGCCCCTTCAAATTTGGCCTTGAGGACTTCCACGATATCGCAGTCCTTGACCTTTTCGCCCTTCAGCGGCTCGACGTCCACATATCCGCCAAACGGTACCTTGAATGTCACAGCGTACAGCGGCCCGTTCACGATGCCATCATGGATGTGCTCGACAGTCTTGTAAATGACGTTCTTTTTGATCACTGCATTGAAGATGATCTTGGCCCATCCCCACTTGCAGTCCCCTCCGGTGATGATCTTGGTATCAAATACTTCGACTTCCGCATCCACAGCTACGATCTTGAATATCGGCGGGCTGGGAGGTATGCATATATCGCTTTCGACAAAGAACTGGGACTTCCCCTTGCCTACGATGACTTTTGTCTGCAGGACCCTCTTCTTTTCTTTCTTTTTCACATACTCGTTCATAGATAATGCTCCTTCACGATCGTTATTCTATATTATGATATTCTTCACCCCATTTTTTTGTTACAGGATACATACCCGTACAAATACCGATTTCATACTTCTAACCATAAGAAATAGGCCCCTCTGGCATTGAGGAGCCATGTTTAAGCTTTTTCTATGTAATCCCCGCAGGGCCTGCCGCAACGATCAACTGTCAGCATCCTTGCCGCCCGGTATATCGTAATTGTCAATTCTCAATTCCTTCGCCGCTTCCCGCGCCTTCTCATACACCGCCATGTAGGTTATGTTATGTTCCCGCGCAGCCTTCGCACAGTCCTCATATTCCGGGGCCATCCTTTTTCCGCCGTGGGAGACCTTCATCCGGATCGACCCGTATTCGGTTTCGACCTCGATCATCTCCCGCACCGCCACCCAGCGGCTCATGACCGTATAGCGCACGCCCAGCGTCCGTGTATGTTTCATGATGGCGGAGAGTACCGCATGCAGTTTCTCCCTGTCCGTAATAGCGCATACTTTCACCGCCGGCCGGTTCTTCTTCATGTAGATGGGTTCAAACCAAGCGTCCAGCGCTCCCGCCTCGAAGATGCGCTCGAGTGCATATCCCAGCGCCGTCCCCGGCATGTCGTCCACGTTGGCCTGCGCCTCAAATACCGTATCCGTGTCGATGATGTGCCGCTCGTCCATCTCCGCCCTTTCCCCCAGATAGATGCGCAGCGCGTTCAGCCTCCCCGTGTCCTTCTGGCCGAAGCCGTACCCCGTCTTTACCATGTGCATCATGGGGATGGGCATATACCCGCTGGATACCGTGGTGGCGATGGCTGCGCCCGTGGGCGTGCACAGTTCCCCCTGCCCGTCCTGGAATACAGCCCAGCCCTCCGCCAGCAGCGCGGTCGCGGGCGCCGGCACCGGCAGGATGCCATGCGCGCATTTCACCGTCCCGCTCCCCAGGTTTATGGCGGAGCAGTAGATTTCTTCCACGCCCATCATGTCCAGGAGGATGGCCGTGCCGCAGATGTCCACGATGGCGTCTACCGCGCCCACCTCGTGGAAATGGATGTTCTGGATGTCGGTATTGTGCACGGTTGCCTCCGCCCGGGCCAGGCGGTTGAATATCTTCAGTGCGGTGGCTTTTGCGCTCTCCCGTAATCCGCTTCCCAGGATGATCTTTTCAATGTCAGAAAGGCTCCGCCCGTGGTGGTGGTGCGCATCCGCAAGCATAGGGTCGTGGTCGGTCAGTTTGACGTCCACGCTTACGCCCGTGATGCCGTATTTCATGTCGTCCTTGATCTCGATCTGGTATTCTCCGTCCAGCCCCAGCTTGGACAGTTCCTGCAGGAATCCTTCCTTGTCCCCGGATAGGTGCAGCAGCGCCCCCAGCGTCATATCCCCGCTGATCCCCGAAAAACAGTCGAGGTATAATATCTTCTTCATTTTCGTCCATCCCCTTTATGGATAGTCACAACCAGTTATGAATACGCTTACTTGTTTGCTTTTATTATCGTAACCACTGTGAGCAATGCATGAATGCTCCTGGCCAGAATCCCGGATTACTTGGCGCGCCCCTATTAAGGTAGTTGCAAAGCGATTCGAAGAATCGCATGCTGAGGGGTTATGATTTGGTGTTAAGAAGGCTGGTGTTGGTTTTCTTCCAGATGCTTCAGCACCCGCATCGCCCGCAGCGTGACCCACTTGCTGTTCGCATCCAGTGTCTCGATGGGTACGAGCAGCCGGTCGTTGTAAGAGTTCTGCAGGGTCCATCTGCCGTTTTCGTCCTGTTTGGACAGTACCAGTTCCACTGCCTCGTCCATCCGGCTGTCCTTCACGCCCAGGCCGGCGAGGATATCCAGGATCTCCAGCGCGTCCGTCTGGTACATCAGCGGGAAGCCAAATTTCTGCCATCCCGGTTTCGAGAGCCGTCTCAGGTTGTGGCTGCGCTTGTGGATGTGGTGTTTCAGCAGGTATTCCACGGCAGCGTCGATCGTGCGCTTAACCTCGGCGGTCTGCTTTGATTCCGGTATGGCGGCCAGTGCCTTCAATGCTTTCACTACGCCCATGTGGCAGGTGTGCCTTCCCCAGCACATTTCATACCGCTCATACGCCGGCCCCTGCGGCGCATCGCCTTCTCCGTCGTCGTAGCGCAGCGTCCGCGTGATCCAGTGCAATGCTTTTTGTAACCTCGGGTCGTCCATGTATCCGAAATGGATGAAGCACCATACGAGGTTCCCCGTCAGGCAGGGGATGACCTCGCTCTCCCTTCCACCGTTGGCCTTCGTCCCGTGCTGGGAAAACCCGCTGCTTTCATGGCTTTGAGCATTATCGAAAAGGTACTCGCATTGCTCCCGTATCTGCGGCGTCGCCTCCGCGCCCAGTTCCGCGAGCGTGATCAGCTGCCACACGAGCCCCCTGTATTTCGCTGTGTAATAGTTCTTCCATGTCTCCCGGTATTCCGGTTCGGACTGTAACCGCAGGATCTGCGGTACCACGCCAGATAACATGATCTCCAGCTTTGCCGTTTCCAACTCCGGGTTGCCCTCCGGCCTGTCCAGCATGTCCCGCAGTGTGAAATACCGTACCGAAGGGTTCTCCCCCTCCAGCAGCCATTCCGTCGGGTCCGCCTTTAATTTCGCTCTCCAGCCTGCCATGCTGATACCCCCTTTACGAATTCAAAGCCTCCCTTGCCTAAAGGGAGGTGGCAGCCGTCAGGCTGACGGAGGGATTCGTAAATATACAGATGTGGTCAAGAAAAATAAGTTCATGCCCAATGGGCGGCAAGTTTCCCTATGCATACCTTCATTCTCAATTTTCAATTCTCAATTCTCAATTATTTTCCGCTTGAAGGTTGATCATGTTCGCCAAACACCCCGCGCCGAACCCGTTGTCGATGTTCACCACCGCCACGCCGTTCGCGCAGGAGTTCAGCATCGCCAGCAGCGCCGCCATCCCGCCGAAGCTCGCCCCGTACCCCACGCTGGTGGGTACCGCGATGACGGGCACATTCACCAGCCCCGCCGTCACGCTGGGCAGCGCGCCCTCCATCCCCGCCGCGGCCACGATCACCCGTGCCCCGCTGAGCTTGTCCAGGTTGGAAAGTAATCTGTGGATGCCTGCGACGCCCACGTCGAAGAGCCTTGTGACGTTGCTCCCCATGGCCTCCGCCGTGACGGCAGCCTCCTCCGCCACTGGGATGTCCGCCGTACCCGCAGAGATGACGGCCACGCTCCCGCGGCGCTCGGCCGCGCCCCTGCGCAGTTCGATGATCCGCGCCGGTTCATGGTGCACGGCAGTATTGTCGATCTCCTGTATTTTCGGGAAAAGGGATGGTTGTACGCGGGTGAGGAGTATCCCCCCGCTCTGCCCCGCCAGTAATCTTTTCGTGATGGCCACCACCTGCTCCTCCGTCTTTCCCTGGCAGAAGACCGCCTCGGCAAATCCCTTGCGCAGCGCCCGGTGGTGGTCCACCAGCGCGCAGCCGATATCCTCGAAGGGCATCCCCTTCATGCGCTCCACCGCTTCGTCGATGCTTGTCTCTCCGCTTTGGATGCTTTCCAGCAGGGTTCGGATGTCTTTCTCCAGCATGCGTTTCCTCCGCTAGGTTGTTTTGATATATTCCACGGGCGATATGCCGATTCTTTGCAGGTGGCCACGCGCGGCGTCCAGCAGTTCCTCCGGCTGTTCCGCGCTCAGTTCGATTTTCACGCCTTGCTCCTGCAGCCGCACCTTGAATCCCGTGATGCCCGCCACATACAGCACGTTTTCCACCTGCTCCGCCGTGGCCAGCGCGCCGGGCGTGATGGGTTTCCCCGCCCGCACCTTCGTCGCCAGGCACGAGTACGGTCCCGCGTCCCGGTTGTAGAGCTTCGCCTCCCGGGCGATCTCCCGTATTTCTTTTTTTCCAATGGAAAGTTCCCGTAACGGGGATAAAACGCCCAGTTCCCGCAGCGCGGCCATCCCCGGCCGCAGCGCCTCATTGTCGTCCGCGTTCGTCCCGTCGAAAAGGGTTGAAAAACCCTTTTCCGCCGCAGCCGTTTTCAAGGCTGTGAAGATCGCCTTCTTGCAGTGGTAGCACCGCCGCTCGTCGTTTCGGGCGATGTCCGCATTTGCCAGGACCTGTATGAAAATGGGTTCATGCCGGATCCCCATGCGCTGCGCCGTGAGGTGCGCCTGGTTGTGGATGCGTTTCGGCATGAATTCAGATGCCGCCGTGAAAGCAGCCGCCCGTTCCCCCAGCGCCTGCATCGCGGCGTAACTCAGCACCGCGCTGTCTACCCCGCCCGAAAAGGCCACGGCCGCGCTTTCGTACTTTTGGATGTATTGGATCAGTCTTTCGAGTGCCTCCGTCAATGGTCCGCCCCCGTCTTCAATGGTAGCTATATTATAAACCACCCCGGCCATGCCTGCACCATATTTTGCTTTCGGCGCATGTCAAAAGGCGGGAGCGTTGCTCCCGCCTTTAACATATTGGCTCGACGAAAGATGCATTTGCTATTTGGTAAAAGCATGCACCACGATTTATTTACCTTTGCATTCTATGATCTTTGCCAGGACTCTTCCAAAGTCTTCAGAGTCCATTACCCCCCTGAAACTCGTCAATACGCTTGTGTCCACGATAAATACGTTATCGCATTGCGCCCAGGTTGGTTTTATGAGCTTGGGCCTTGTGTATTTTTTTATCTCTTCTTTGGCTTTATCCCAATCTCTTGGAGGTTCTATTGGCTTTGTGCCGGTCAGCTCTACTGCGGCAAATTGATATTCATTCACTTGCCGTATAATCAAAACGGGCCTGTTTTTAAACCCGTCTTTATGCCTGAATTTGCAGGATAGATCATATACATATCCCGGTTGAGGCTTAACCATTCCATCTAACCATCAATCTGCAGCTTCTTCCATCCATCTTTTGTGCACAGGATTGTCATAGTCTAAAACAACTATGCCTTCCTTGCATTCTAAAACAGGAGCAGTCGCTATTATTTGATCCAGTTTTTCTTCCATGCTGCTATTTACATTGGTTGTTCCCCTGTTTTTTTTGATCCCGCGCACTTTTGCTGCTGTATGAGGCATAGCCATATTCTTCACCTTCTTATCCGTATCCATATTATACCACCTTAAAACAGTATGGTCAATGTAACACCTAAGATATTTGATAACCACATTATTTTATGATGATGCTCTTTTGATTAACCAAGGTTATTCAGGTATCAGTACCCATTTACTTTCAAAAGTCCTTCGATTCCAGTTCCAGCCCCTGCACGGGGGTGTAGTCGGTGATCGGGTTTCCGTTCAGGAAAAGCACCTTAAGGTTTGCCAGTCCCGAAAGCGGGCCCACGTCCTGGATCTGGTTGTTCCGCAGGATCAGCGTTTTCAGGCCCGTCAGACTGGAAAGGGGTGAGATATCTCCGATCTGGTTGTCGGATAGCTCCAGGTAGGTCAGGTTCGTCAGGCCGGATAATGCGCTGATATCCTGCATGCCTGTATTCTGTAATTTTAACAGCTTCAGCTGCTGCAGCCTGGCCAGCACACCGGGTTCGTTTACGGGGTTGTTGTTCAGGGAAAGCTCCGTCAGTTTTGTGAGCCCCTGCAGGGGTCTTATGTCGGAGATGGAATTGTCCCCCAGTTCCAGCTTCCGCAGGCTTTTGAAATACTGCAGCGGCGTGATGTCCGCTATATCGCATGCGTGCAGGTTCAAGGATGTCACATTCTCCGCGTCGCTCACCAGGATGGCGCCCTGCGGCTTTCCGATCTGTTCGCGCACCGCGTTCTCCAGGTTTGTGTCGCCGAACGGGATGGAAGGCGATGCCGGGACGGAGGGTGACGGCGTGGGGGTGGGCTTCGCCGGGGAAGGAGACGGGGACGGGCTTTTTTTCGGGGGAGTCGATTTTGCCGGGGGTTTGGTCGGCGCTTCGCTCACCGTATCGGGCGGCAGCGAAGTCACCGGTACGAACCTGTTGTTGGGGTTTGGCAGGCCCGCCAGGAAGATGATGAGGATGATGGTCCCCAACAGCACCACGCCCAGGCTCGCGATCAGCGCGATCATCCCCTTGGAGAATCCGCCGCCCTGACGGCCTTTACCGGCAGATTTGCCGGCGGGGGCGCCTCCCGGGGCGGGCCTCGTTTCCAGATGCACGGGTATCGCCAATTCCTCGTCGTCCAGGTATACCCGGATCACGTCGTCGAGGATGGTGGAGTAGGTTTCCGCGCGCATGGTGATCTCCAGATGCAGCGGTGAGGACGCGCGGCCTGCTTCCGGCGCGCTGCGAGTCACCTGTATCCGCTGGTCCAGGGGTTTTACGATGCGTACATTGGAGTAGGGGGCTCCCGCGTTTGTGATGATGATGCGTTCCTTCACCACTTCCCCCGGTTCCATGCCCCGGTATTCGAGGTTTGTTTTATCCGCCGCAGGCCTGGGCTTGCGGCTTGAAGCGCCTGCATGGTGGGCTGCGTCATAGGCGCGTCGTTTATCCGGATCGCCCAGCACCTGGTAGGCGATGTTGATGTCCTTCAGTTTTTCCTCGGCAAGGTTGCGCAGCGGGTTGTTCGTGTGCTTGTCCGGGTGGTAGATCTGGGCGAGCCTGCGGTAGTTGGACTTGATCTCTTCAATGGAAGACCAGGGTCCCAGGTCCGCTGTCGGCACGCCCTCTATCTTTTCGCTCAATACCTTGTAATGATCCAATGGCTTCACTCCTTGATTCCCGCTCAAACAGGAAAAGGGTTCCCGGTCTCTTCGGGAATCCCTCTCGGCTGCATATTACACCATGGATTATACCACAAACGGGTTTATTTTTAATACATTTGTAATTATTTTCGCAGTCCTTTTCCTCGCTGCCGGGTTTTGTGTACCGTGCGGAATATGCGGCTTTGCGTCGGGAAATACTTATTTCCCTTTCTTCATGGCGAATAGGATCAAAAAAGGAGATGGCATGTCAATTATTGCCGTCTCCCTTGCGGTTATAAAATGGTTGATGATAAAACCCGTTTCCTCAGTCGGCGCCGGGATCTGGAGTGCCCGGTGATTCCTGACCCGGTGCGCCGGGTACAGTAGCAAACGGCTCCGGTTGAACAGCGGTTTCATTGGGCGCCGGTGAAACAAGCGGCGTCGGCCCCTTGCTTTGCACCTGCACATCGGCAGGCGCCGGTGTCGGTTCCATCGTTGGTACCGGGGGCGTGGGTGTCGGTGCAGGCGATGGTGTGGGCGTAGGTACCAGGGGCGTGGGTGTCGGTGTAGGCGATGGTGTGGGCGTAGGTACCGGGGTGGGTGTGGGCGGCGGTGGAGGGGGCGGTGTCAGTCCCAGCGCGTCCGATACGGTCCCCAGCGTATATTTCGCCTTCAGTGCGTCGATGTAGTATGGCAGTGCTTTGGCGTTGTACTTGTCGAAATGCATCAGCACGATGGAGCCCGCCTTCGTGTGCTTCAGGATGTAGTTCTTGATGCGGGCGTTGGTATTCCGTTTGCTTTTGGCCGTCACGCCGCTCATGGTGTCCAGGTTCCAGCTGATGGCCTTGTACCCCAGGCTGCCGATGAGGTTCATGATGCGCGCCGTCTTGTATCCGCTTCCGCCCGGCAGCCGCAATACCCCGGGGATCTTGTAGCCGGCCCCCAGCACAGCCTTCGCGGTTGCGTTCCACTGGTTGATGTCGTTTTGGAGGAAGGCGTTGTTTTTCCTTGTCATGTATGTATGCTTCATGGAATGGTATGCGATCTCGTTGCCGTATTCCACGGCTTTGCGCCAGAGGTCGGCATGCCGTATCAGCTGGCTCCCGATCACAAAGAAGGTGCATTTCACGCCCTTGGCGTGGAGGATATTGATGATGGTTTCCACGCTCGCCCGCGGATTGCCGTCATCGAATGTCAGGCAGACCGTCGGCTTGGATGTGGTGCGGTATGCGGCGGGATATGGGGTCTTGCTGCCGGCCTCCGCCATGGTGAAAGGCATGGCCAGCACCGCCAGCGCCACAAGCAGGGACAGGAGCTTCCGCATGGGTAATACCCCCATATGTTGATTGGAATAGAGGGTTCCGCTATATCCTACTTCGAATACCGCTGTTTATGCTGATAAATGAGGGAAATGGCGATGGATAGTCGCCACTGGATCCAATCAGCGTTCCAGCCGCCACAGGCTCTCGGCCACGTTCCTCGAAAACGTCTTGGCGAATGTGTCCACGAATACCTCGCTGCACTTTTCCGGTGTTATGCCGAAGTCCGCGCAGAATTTATCCATCAGGCAGGGGTACATGATCATGGGCAGCGCGTTGAAGAAGAAAAGGCGTATCAGGAATTCCTCCCGTTTGAGCTGCGGGTTCGCTCCCGCCAGCTCCAGGATGAGCCCGAAAAGGTCGTTGAATACCGCCAGGGTTTTATCCTCCGGGTTCCGGTTGCTGACGGTCTCCGCTACCACCAGCTGCAGGATGCTCTGCCGCTCCATGTAGAGGCCCAGCATCATTTTCAGGTGTTCGCGCAGGTTCTCGTGCCTCCCCAGGTCCATGGTCTCCATGTTCTTGCGGAACGCGTCCTTGATCTCGGCAAGCACGCTTTTGAAGATCTCGTTGAGGATGTTCTGCTTGGTATTGAAGTGGTAATAGAGCATCACCTTCGTCACGCCCGCGCGTGCGGCGATGTCCTCCATCTTGGCCCGCTCAAAGCCCTTCTCCAGGAATTCCGCCTGTGCCGCTGCGAGGATCGTTACCTTGGTCTGCTCCCCCATCCTGTTTCCCGCCATCGATCGTCCACCTCAAAATTATTTGAACCCGTGGTTTAACCAATAAGGACATTTTAATATAAAATTCCCCATCATTCAAGTATTGACAGCATGATGAAAGGGGCTTATATTATACTTATAATTTAAACTATTGGTATAATTTAAGGGGGTTTGTCCCATGCATATCCTTCTCCTGTACGCTACGACCGGCAAATCCACCGAAAGGCTCAGCCGGGCGCTGTCGGAGCGTTTTGTAAGCGGCGGCCATACGGTAACGCAGCTGGATATCCGAAATGCGGATCCGGTCTGCCCGTCTCTTTTTCAGGGCGTGGATCTCATCGGGATCGGCAGCCCCGTCTTCCATCTGCGCATACTTGATCCCATGGCCCGGTTTCTCCGGACATCGTTGCGATACTTTGGACCGTCTGCCAAGGCTTTCGTCTTCCTCACCTACGGCGGCATCTCCACCGGCAGGGCATTCCTGAATGTGCTGAACCTGCTGGGCCGGTATGGTATAGGCGTAGTCGGCGGGCTGAAGGCGGTCGCTCCGCACTTCTACGCGAAGACTTCCTTCCCCGATGCGGCCGCGCTGGACACGGTGGAAGCATTCTGTACCATGCTTGATGCAAATGCCTTCCGCGTGATGCCGTTCAATGAAGCGAAGCGGCTGTTCTCATACCAGAGGCCCGCCGTGCGCATCGTCTATCCCGTTGCGCGTCTGGTCGGGAAACTGCGCCGCCTCCCCATCCGTATCGATACGGATCAGTGCGTTTCCTGCGGCCGTTGCGTGCGGGATTGTCCCGTTCATGCACTCGGAACGCAGCAGCGCCCTGTTTATGATGCCCGTAAATGTATCGGGTGTTACCGCTGTACCGCGGTCTGTGCAAATAGCGCGGTCATCTGCCCGGTGGAAAAGGTGCAGGATATGGTCCGGGTGAACAAGAAACTGCTTGGGTGCGAGCAGCCCGGCAATGCGTTCCTGCTTTAAATGTGATTCCTATTTGTACAGGTTTTCCATCGTATCAAAGCTGTAGCCGCTGTCTATCAGGATCTGGATGCACTTTTCCAGCCCGTCGGCGTGCCGGTCATGGAAAAGGATCACGAGGCGTTTTTTTCCTTCTGCCGCGGCCTTTTCCACCTTTTTGGCTACCCTGTCCGCCGTTGCCTTGCGTGTCCAGTCCAGCGTGTCCAGGTCCCACCCGCATATCTTCATGCCGATCCTGTGCTGCCCCTTGGTCAGTGCTTTCCCGAAGGGCGGCCGGAAGAGGGTCGGCTTCTTACCGGTGATGCGCTTGACCACGCGGTTGGTGGCGCTTACCTGCCCGCGGAATTTATCGTCGGCCGTCGTCGCCGGATTCACATGGCTGTAGGTGTGGTTGCCGATGGCATGCCCTTCGCGGTATTGCCGCAGGATCAGGTCAGGGTGTTTTCTGGCATGCGCGCCCATCACGAAAAAGGTCGCCTTGATATGGTATTTGGCCAGGATGTCTAGGATGGCGGTGGTATTCTGGGTGGGGCTGTCCCCCTTCGTGCACGGCCCGTCGTCAAAGGTCAGGTACGCGACCCTACCGCCTCTCCCCTGCGGCGCCGTCGCCGTAGCGGTGGGCTGTATCTCGGGGATATCCGCTGCCTTCGCCATGTCCGGTGCTGCCTGTACCAGAGTGGAGGCGTTCATTTCCGCAGGCGCGGCCTCCCTGGAAGCCGCCGGTTCGCCTGCCGCGGGTGTTGATGCCGGTATGGCGCCCGTTGAAAAGGCAATGGCAGGCCGGGAGGCGTCCGTTCTTAGTGCGGAAGCCCCCGGCAGGAAACTGATGACTGCAGCCAGCAGGATCGCCGCCATCCCCCATGTCAACCGTCTTTCCATGGCCTTGTCCTTTTGTACAGGTTGTACTGCGGTTGTGTATTATTGAGGTGGATTAATCGCGTGAATGCGGACAGGCTTTCCGGCATTCGTTGCACGCGTAGAGCAGACCTCCGCTCTCGGTCACCGTCATGCAGATCTCCCTGCATTTCTTTTGGTTTATGGTCGTGCCGTCCAGTGCCCCCTGCGGGCAGGCCTCGATGCAGATGCTGCAGTCTTCGGGGCACAGGTCCGCGGTTAATGGATCGGGCGCAAATGCCGCGTCCGTGAGCAGCGCGCCCAGCCACAGCCGGTTGCCGTAGGCTTTGTTCACCAGCAGCGTGTTCTTTCCCAGGGCCCCCAGGCCCGCCAGTTTTCCCGCGTGCCGGAGGGAAAGTATCCCCCTGCCCTCCCGCTTTCCGGCGTCCCAGTAGTCATACGGTTCCGCGGAGGGGATGGGGATGGCGGCGTGTCCCGCCTTGCGCAGCTCGAGGCACAGCCGGAAGGTCACCTCGTCCATCAGCGCAAGCAGTTTGTTCCGTTCAAAGGTATAGGGCGAGTTCATGGGCAGGTCAAAGGCCTCTTTGGAGTTCTCCCTGCCGTATACGACCACGCTCCTTGTATTTTTGTATATGTCTCTGGGATGGAAGCCTTCCGGGGCCTCATGGAACCGTTCAACGTCTGCGATGCCGCAGACCTCCGCCCCCAGCGCATATGCCATCTGTTTGATCTCGTTGCGATCCATATATAACTCCTCATACCTGTGCAAACTACCGGACGAAGTTGGTCATGACCTTCTTCGCCTTTGCAGGCTTCTCGGATTTTGCCGTAGCTTTCAGGAGCCACGCCATGTTGTCCGCCAGCGTCTCTGCCGTCTGGATCCCTTCGGGGTCCTGCACGGCCTCCCCGGCATCCCTGCCGTGCACCACGTTCCAGTAGGTGGACGAGGCCACCGGCATTTCCGAAATGGTGAAGTAGTGGTTCAGCTGGTCAAACGTTTCCACCCCGCCCGACCGACGTACGGTCGCCACCGCCGCGCCCACTTTCAGCCGGAAAAGCCTGCCGTTCGCCCCCGCCACATAAAAGGCCCTGTCCAGGAAACATTTCATCGTCCCCGCGATGCCGGAGTAATATACCGGGCTGCCCAGGAGGATGCCGTCCGCTTCCTTCATCTTCTGGATGCATTCGTTCACCTCGTCCTGGAAGGCACATTTCTCGTTTTTGCTCTCTCCGCATTTCCCGCACGCGATGCAGCCATGGATGCTCTTGTGGCCGATCTGGATGGTCTCCGTCTCGATGCCGTACTGTTCCAGCCTGCCGCATACCGTTTTCAGTACCAGCGCTGTGTTGCCCTCCTTGCGCGGGCTTCCGTTGATCGCGATGACTTTCATGATAGATCCTCCTGTATGTAAATTTTCGAATAATTATTAAAGAATCTCCAGAGTTTCGCAGCAGCGCAGTTCATCCTTGGGAGTTGGTGATTTCTTTTTCTCGCAGGTAAATGAAATAATGCCGCAGGCATTCCGCAACTCTCAACTCTCAACTTTCAACTACCGCAAACGGGTCGTTGTCCCTGTCTTTGTTCCAGATATATTCAATGTATTTGGCCACCGTTTCCGCCGTCTTTTCCCCGTGCCTTTCACTAATGAATCCCAGCGCCATGTCCATCCCTGCCGTCACGCCCGATGAAGTATAGTATTTGCCGTCCGCCACCCACCGCGCTTTCCGCACCCATTGCACGTCAGCATCTTGTGAAGCTACCCAGTCGAATGATATCTTGTTCGTTGTCGCCCTGCACCCTTTCAGCAGCCCCGCTTTTGCCGGTAGCGAAGTCCCTGTGCATACCGTCATCACGTATTCAGCCTGTTCGCACAGTGCTTTTAACTTTGCGATAAACGCCTCGTTTTTCACCGCGCTGCGCGTTCCATCCCCGCCCGGGATCAGGATGATGCCCGGCTCTGTGATCTCTGAAATCGGTCGTGTAAGAAAGGTCGCCTTCTGCGCGCTCGTGATAGCCCCGCCGTACTCCGAGAAAAGCCCCACATCGTAATACTGAGTGAGGTTGCCGATGATCTCCACCGGACCCATCGCGTCCAGCGTCTCAAACCTGTCGAAAAGGATTACATGAAATTTCATCTTTTATCCTCCGTGTATATGTCTTGTTTGTTTGGGGCAGCGCTCTGACACATTTGAATAAATGCCCGCAAGACATACCGCCATTGTACATTGTACATTTGACTTCCCAACAGGGCTAACCGCAATTCTCAACCTCAATTTTCAATTCTCAATTAACCCCCGAAGGGGAATGATGGTCGTCCCGAAGGGACACCAAAATTATTAATTATTAATTATTAATTCTTAATTGAATCTGCGATAGATACGGTTCTTGACTGATAACATTAAGGTTCGTTCGGGTCGGTGATCCACCCGGGGATCCGTCCCCCGATATCGAAGGCCCATTTGGGGTCCCGCAGGTAGGTCACGTTCTCGTCGGGGTAGACCGCCACGTCCCCCTTCTCGCGCGTTCCCACGTCCAGGATGCGCAGCACTTCCCTGCCGTTGTTGATGAACTGGTGGGCGATCTCCTTTCCCGCAGGCTTGGAGATCACGTCGCCCACGCCCACCGGTGTCTCCTCCCCGTCCATCCGCAGGATGCCGCTGCCGCCCAGGATGAGGAAAAATTCCTCCTGCTTTGTATGGGAGTGGTACTTGGCGCTCTTGCCGCCGGGTTTCACGAAGTCGATGTTGACGTAGAGCTTTTCGCACCCCACGCTGGCGCCGACCATCACCGTTTTCAGCATCGTCTGGAAGTCCGGGTCATCCACATATTTGCGCGGGATGCGCCCGAGATTGGAGATCCGCTTCATATTTCACCCATCCCCTCATGCAGTTGGAGCCTCTTCTATGCAATACCAATTATAAACAAACTGTTCTGCGTTTTAAATAGCGTGCATATACTTTCATAAATAAATCAATAGCCGCCCTGCGTTTTTCCCTGTCGCGCGCCGGGTTTTTATGACGGGAAATAATTATTTCCCGTTCTTCGTGTCGGTTGACGCCTGTAATGCCTGCGCGATACGACATTGATCGTATTTTCGACGCCGGATGGGGGATCGTGTCGTGCCGCTGTGGATTTTGGCTATTTTCACCGTATACTCCGATCTGATTTTTCATTTGACGTTCATGAAAAAACCGCCCTTTCAGGACGGTTTTGTGCTTCTCTGGTTTAAAACAGGCTATTTCAGTTTGAAGTGCAGCTCGCTCTTTTCCGCCGCCTTGGTGAACCCGCATTTTGCGTACATCTCCCTGGGGGTGTCGTCGCTGCTCGTCACCAGGTACGCTGTCCCGATGCCCTTTGCGCGCGCTTCCTCCAGCAGCTTCCGTACCGCCGCCGTGCCAAATCCCTTTCGCTGGTGCTGGTCCAGGATGTTGAATTCTTCGATCTTTGCCAGGCCCTTGTGGAGAAATAGCTCCACCTTTCCTACCGCTTCGCCTTTGTAGTAGCATACGTACAGGGTCAGGTCGTTGGGTTCCGCGTAGGCGCGCATCCTGCGAACGCTGCGCCGCGTGGCAAAGTCTTCGCCCGTGTGCAGGCTGGTCAGGTAGTCCACCCGCCGCCCGTCTTCCAGCATAGCCGGGTCGTTCGCCGGCACCACGATGCACTCCGGGTTTCCGGATATCGTGGTGAACTTCTCCGTGGAAATGGTCATCAGGTCGTCCACGCAGTAATCCGCCGGTATGGGCAGTGTGTCGAGGAATGCCTGTTCCAGTGTGAAATAACACTCCAGCTGCAGGAAATCCGCCTTTTCTTTCCTGCGTATGTCCAGTTCCTTCTGTACTTCACATCTTAACGTCTCATCGTCCAGCCGTTTTGGGTATACCGTCATATTGTGCATGTACATGTCGGGGATGCTCGCGTCCCGGAAACGCAGCGATACCCCCGTATCCTCGCGTTTAGAGAAATTGCTGGTATAGGCGGTCTCGGCTTCGTATAGTTTTTGGATGTCCACTAAATATCACTCCTTTATTGCCTGCCATGCAATTATACCGGCAATAGTATAATTTGTAAACAACAAGAACCCCCTTTCTTAGGGGTTCTTGCTGTTGTGTCCGTATAGTTATAATACCTTTTTAAAAAGGTTTCGCCTTTACGATGGCGCTGAAGGAGCTGTATACCTTCACCCCGCCCGCCATCCGGTATGCCCGCACCTTGTAGTAGACGGTCTTCCCGGGGATCAGGCCGGACTGGTTAAAGGTCGTCGCGCTTTGATCCGATGCCAGGCTGTAGCGTCCGCCTTGGGACGTGGCTTTGTATACTTCATACCCCGTCGCCCCCGGCACGGCTCCCCAGGTGAGCGTGGCGCTTCCTGCTGCTGGCGTAGCCTTTATCTGTGCCGGCTTGAGGAGCGCAGGTGTGGCGTAGCGTACGGTGGAATAGCTTCCGTGCGTCGTTACGCTGCCCGAGGTGCACTTCACCCGTACCTTGTAATAGTACGTCTTGCCCGTGTTCAGTCCCGTATCCGTATACCCCGTTCCTGCCGTGGCGGTCAGGTAGCTGAACGGCCCCTTCTTGCCCGTGGCGCGGTAGATCTCGTATCCCTGCGCGGCCGCTACCGCCTTCCAGCTCAGGGTTATGCCGTCATATCCCCTGGCGGTGGCTTTGACGGAGGGTGTGGCGATTCTGGCGAATTCCGCCTTCAACGTACGGCTCTTGCTGGCGGTGAAGGTGTACTCCGTATTATAGGTTAATACAGTGCGCCCCTCCAGCCAGCGCACGAAGCGGTAGCCTTCCTTGGGCGTGGCCCGCAGGGTCACCGCCGTGCCGATATAGTATTTCCCCGCGCCTGTCACCTTGCCGTAGCCCGTGCTGTTGGCCGTGGCCTTGATGGTGTATTGCGTGACCGCGATCCATTTCGCGTGCAGCGTGCTGTCCGTTTTGATGAGCGTGCTGGATGTATACTGCGTTCCCGTTCCGTTTGTCCCCGTGAACCACCCGCCGAATGTGTATCCGCTCCGTACCGGGTTCGTGGGCCAGTTCGTCCCCGCCGCGGTGTTCTTCGGGATGGTCTTGGCTGCATACGTCGATCCCAGGCTTTCAAATGTGAGCGTGCGGTATTTCGAGTCGAAGCTGGCCTTCACGGTTTTATTTTCTGTAACGGGCGTATCTGTCCTCGACGCGGTCTGTTTTCCGTCATCCCACCCGGTGAAATCGTACCCTGCATCCGGTACCGCAGTCACTTCCGTGCCCGAGCTGCCGTAATCCACCGTCTGGGTGGCCGTTCCCGTGATGCGCCCGCCCGTTCCCGCCGTGTATTTCAGTTGGAATTGGTCGATGGCAAAGCTCGCCGTATAGGTGCGGTCGTCCTGCACGTTGGTTTCCGTGCGTTTCGCACTCGTTTTGTTATCGTCCCACTTCACGAAGTGGTAATGTTCGTCCGGCACCGCCGTCACTTCCGTCCCAGAGCCGCCCTGGAGTATGCTTTGTGTGTCATCGCCGCTTAATGTGCCGTGTTCTCCGGCTGCGTAATTCAGGTCGAAGAACTTTTCGCATGTATACAGGCACGGGTTTGAACTGGTCCAGTCATTGCACGCTATATAAGGTTGGTCATATTTGCCTAGTGCCAGGCTGGCTCTATCCATGCCGCCCGCTGAAAACTTTTGTCCCACTGCCGTCCAGGCCGTGCCATCATATATTTTGTATACGCCGGTGTTGTTCTGGCTCCTGTATGCCACCACAGGATGGTTTTGGCTGTCGATGGCCAGGCTGTTATCCGACCCGCCGTTGAAGACACTGGTAGAGCCTATCTGCTGCCAGGTTGCATCTTTATACTGCCATACCACTACGCCGTCATACTGGGCAAACGATACATAGAGCACCCCTTCTTTGTCAAAGGCCAGGTTGATACAGTCCCCGGCCCCCGTTGCGCCCAGGTCCTCCCAGCTTTCCCCGTTCCACCGGCGTATCACCACATTTGAATTGTATCGGTAGGCCGCATAGGGCTTATCGTCGGGGCTGATAGCAAGGCAGATATTGTCCACCGTCTGCTCCGAGAATCCCGTGTTGCCCACGGTTTCCCATGCTCCTGCGGTGCTGTTGTACTTTCTTAGTGTCAGTCTCTCATAGGTCCCCATGTCGAAGGAATTCATCTCCTTGAAAAGGACATAGGGTGCGTCCTGGCTGTCCAGGGCCAGTCGTATATATCTCGCTTGGTTGTTGCTGGCGCTTGGCAGCGTCGTCCAGGTTTCCGCAGAGTACATACTTACACATGGGTAACTTTTGATGTATGCCACATAGGGGATGTCCTGGCTGTCTATCGCCAGGTCCAGTGCGTCATTCCTGGCATAGGTGGAAAAAGCGACTCCCCCCACCGTCTCCCATCCCGCACCGTTGAATTTATAAAGTGTATCGGAGCCCGGTGAATCAGTGCAGGCCACGTATGGCGTGTCGTGGCTGTCCAGTGCCAGCCGCACCACATAGGGTTGCATACCCGAGATGGCGCTCGGGCCTACCGTTCTCCAGGTCTGGGTATATGCATATGCCACCGTCGGGTTGACCGGTAATAATGTAATACTTAAGGTGAGGGCGATAAGAAATGTGATCGTTTTGCGCCAGGTTTTCATGCGGGTGCCTCCTTCAATTGTAAATGCCGCTTGTAACTGTCATTGATATAAATCGGAAAAACCCTGAAGGATGATTAGTTATTTCCATATTGTTCTAAGTATCTGGCATTTTATAGGTATGTCCTGCTGTGTGATGGCCGTAATGCGGCAATGGAGGGGCCTTGAAGCAGGATAAGCCGGGGTATGTCTCCATACCCCGGCTTTCAGCGGTTTGTTAACGATCCTGTCCTTGATTATAATGTTTCCGCCACCGATTGGACGAATTCCACCGGGTGCATGATATGCTTCGCCGTCTCCTCGATGGAATGCCCCTCCTTCAGGTACCGCCTTGCGATCGCCGCCATGGATTCCCCGATCTCGATGATGTGTTTGTCCGGGTCGTACAGGCGGATCACCCGCTGCTGCCACTCGTATTTTTTCGGTTCGTGCACGTGCTCCACGCCTTCGCACGTTTTCAGGTGCTCGGTAAATGCGTCGAAGTCCTCTTCTTCGAAATACAGCTCTGCGTCGTGGTTCCCGTATTTCACCGTGCCCTCGTCGATGCCCATCAGCTGGGCAAAATTCAGCTGGATGGAAAACCCGCCGGTAAAGCAGAGGTTCCACCCCAGGTCCATGACCACCTTTTGCCCCAGCACCTCTTCGTAGAACTTCCGTGATCTCTCCAGATCGGTCACCGCCACCAGTGCGCCCGAGAATTTCATGACTATGCCCTCCCCAAATAATGATTTACAGGGATATTGTACCATAAAGCGAACACTTGTTCTAGTCTTTTTTGATATGCTTCAAACAAAAGGCTGCCCTTTTCCGGCAGCCGGTTGATATTTGGTATTTTGTTACAGTTGTCAGGTTCATCCCCCTGGGCGATTGGCAGGCCGAAGGGTATCAGCTGCACTTCAGTCCTGATGCAAACATCCTGGCGTTGTGAATATCCGCTTCGTTCGGCCTGCCGTTGTTCATCCCGCCGATATATTTCAGGAAGCTGTTGGTATTGTAGCCCAGGCACGCGAATTCGCCCGTGATGTGGTAACCCTTCGACTGCAGCGTCTCCCGGAGCCGGGCATGGTCCTTTGCCGTCTTCTTCTCGCCCATGACCGCGCTGGTTGAGAAAATAAAGCACTTTTTGCCCGCAACGTTCGGCAGCTTTTCGGCGAAGTCCAGCAGCTCCCTGTAGTGTCTGCCGCTGTCGATCCCCGAGCCGAAGCCAATGAGGTCGTATTCCTTCAGTTCGTTTTCGTCTGTCTCCGCCGTGCTTTGGATAGTCGCTCCGATTACATCGGCCATGGCCTCGGCTACTTTGCGCGTGTTGTTGTGGTGGTACGAGTACAGTACGATCAGGCTTTTCATTTTGCTGTACCTCCTGCTTCTTCCTTCACGGTATAATCGAATACCTCTGTGATGTTCACGCCGAAAGCGTCGGCGATCCGGAATGCCAGCTCCAGCGACGGCGAGTACTTGCCTGCTTCGATCGCGATGATCGTCTGCCTGGATATTTCCGCTTTCTCGGCCAGCTCCTGCTGCGTCATCTCATTGGCAAAGAAACGGAGCTTCCGGATGTTGTTTGAGATTTCAAATTTCTTAGGCATTTCTGACACCCCTTCTGTAATAGATCAGCTGGGCGATGCCCTCGGTGATCGCGCCGGCGCCGAATGAGAGAAAGAGGATGTTGAGCATCACCGCAGCGGAAGCGCCGCATACCAGGGATACGAGTGCTGCGACAAACCCGATGCCTGCGATGGAGAAACTGACCCGCATGGATTTGAGCCCGATCAGCTTATGCATTTCATCTTCGGCCATTTCCCGGTTGATCGTTTTCTCCACTTCCTTGTCATCGCATTTGCCCGTGCGGATTTGTTTCTTCACGGCGATGGCGATGGAGAGGATGATGTGGAATACGATCTGGATGACGATCGTGGCGCCGATGCCGATGCCGAGGAAGATCAGTATCGTCGTCGCCCAGAATTTCATCTCATCCGTCACGGGTGGCAGCGCCATGCCGAAAGCATAGATGCAGTACGCCGCCAGAAGCAATACCCCCGTCGCAATGGATACGATTGTTTTCTTTACCTGATAAGACATTTTGAATACGCTCCTTTTTACATTATGTTCCCTTTACGCTACATAATATATTCTTTTCATTACATGATGTCAAGTATTTTTTACATTTTGTCAAGTATTTTTTAGATTGAACTACACCTGCTATCTTTGGAATAGAAAAAGGCGGCTATTAACCGCCTCTTGTTTGTGCAAAACAACATATAATAACCCCTCGAAGGGCTTACCACAATTCTTAACTCTTAATTCTTAATTCTTATTTGATCAAAAGCCCCTTTCGGAGCTTTCGTCAATGCATTCTAGCCTGGTGTTTACAATCTTACATTATAGTTCGGGGCTTCCTTCGTGATGTACACGTCGTGCGGGTGGCTCTCCTGCAGCCCCGATTGCGAGATGTGGATGAACTGGGTTTTCGTCCGCAGCTCGGTGATGTTCTTGACCCCGCAGTATCCCATGCCCGAACGTAATCCTCCGACCAGCTGGTATACCATATCCGATAGCGGTCCCTTGTACGGTACACGGCCCTCCACGCCTTCGGGTACAAATTTGGGCGCGTCCTCCTGGAAATACCGGTCCTTGCTCCCCTGCGCCATCGCGCCGATGGAGCCCATGCCCCGGTATACCTTGAAGCTCCTGCCCTGGTAGATCTCCGTCTCGCCCGGGCTCTCTTCGGTGCCCGCGAAGAGGCTGCCGATCATCACCGCGCTGGCCCCCGCTGCGATGGCCTTCGTGATGTCCCCGCTGTATTTGATGCCGCCGTCGCCGATGATGGAGACGCCGTGCCTGTCAGCTTCCTTCGCGCAGTCCATGATAGCCGTGATCTGCGGCACCCCGATGCCCGCCACCACCCGCGTGGTGCAGATGGAGCCCGGCCCCATGCCCACTTTGATGCAGTCCGCGCCCGCCGCGATGAGGTCCCTTGTTCCTTCCGCCGTCGCCACGTTCCCCGCGATGAGGGGCAGGTCGGGGTATTTGCGTTTGATAGCCCGTACGATGTCCATCACGTCCTTGGTATGCCCGTGCGCGGTGTCCACGCAGATGATGTCCACTTTGGCCTTCACCAGTTCATCCACGCGCTCCATGGTATCCTTCGCCGTGCCCACAGCCGCCCCCGCGAGCAGCCTGCCGTTGGCGTCCTTGGCGCTGGTGGGGTACTGGATGGCTTTTTCGATGTCTTTGATAGTGATGAGGCCTTTGAGCATGAAGTCTTCGTCTACGATGGGAAGTTTTTCTATCTTGTGCTGGCGCAGTATTTCCTGTGCTTGTTTGAGAGTGGTGCCCACCGGGGCGGTGATGAGGTGGTCCTTGGTCATGGCTTCCTTGATCTTTTTGGAGTAGTCCGTCTCAAAACGCAGGTCGCGGTTGGTGAGGATGCCTACCAGTTTCCCGTTCACGGTGATGGGCACGCCGGATATCCGGTAGCGGGCCATCAGCGTGTTTGCGTCGTCTATGGTGTGTTCGGGGGAGAGGAAAAATGGATCCGTGATCACGCCGTGCTCGCTTCGTTTCACCTTGTCCACATGGGCCGCCTGGTCCAGGATGGGGAAGCTCTTGTGGATGATCCCCACGCCCCCCTCGCGTGCGATGGCGATGGCCAGGCGCGAGTCCGTTACGGTGTCCATCGCGGCAGACATCATGGGGATGTTCAGCCGGATGGTCTCTGTGAGTTTCGTTTTCGTATCCACGTCTTTGGGCAGTGTCTCCGATTTTGCCGGGACGAGCAGCACATCGTCAAATGTGAGCCCTTCCCTGATCCGCTCGTTCATGACGCATCCCCCTTCCTCCGAAACAGCATATCGAAACTGCCGGAGTATTTAATATAATCTATCAAAAGGAGTCATTTGTGTCAAGCAGAATCGTATGCATGGTCAGCCTTGAATCGTTTTTGTCGATACAACGTTTCGATTCATATTTCTGACCTGCTTCAAATGAACCTTCCAATTGCATGATAGGCTTTTTTCACTCCCGGTCATGGGAGAGTCATGACCACCCGTAAAACGGGTGGCATGATTCAGCCCTATAAGGGCATGTTACTGGCAGCGCCTCAAGGCGCTATGAAGATCTGCCAACCGCATACTACTTCAGACAGCCCCTTAAGGGGCTGT
>JAEXRW010000022.1 GCA_023454175.1 Bacillota bacterium
TCAGTGCGATCAGTACGTTCACTTCCGGCCGTGCAAAAAAATCCTTTACTTTTACATTGCCCTTCGTTTTTAGGCTGGTTACCGCTTTTGAATCCATTGTTGCCCTCCCCATTCCTGTTTTCTTGATCGGTTTGACTCACAGCGCCACTTCTCTGCCAGGGTTCTGAAGGTGATGAAAAAACGCTCAGATATTTTCAAATGGCGCCAGCACTTTTTGGATGCGCTCCATCACATCGTTTGGAATATCCCATTCCAGGGCTTTGAGGTTTTTTTCGATCTGCTGCGGGCTGGAAAGGCCTCCGATGATGCAGGTCACTTCGGGTTTTTGCCGCAGCCAGTTGATGGCCATCTCATTGATGGGCTTTCCCATGTCGTCGGCGATTTGCTTCAGCGCCGTATAGCCTTCGTAATATTTCTTGAAAAGTTCGCCGGAAAGCTTGGGGTTCTGATTGCGTATATCCCTGTCCGAGTAGTCCTTCCCCAGCGTGAGTTCCCCCGCCAGCAGCCCCTGGAAAAGCGGGCTGTAAGGCAGGAAGGCCTGGCCGTGCTTTTTCACGGTTTGGAGCATTTCCTTTTCCGTCTTATATGCAAGGGGGATGCTGTGGTAGCTTGTGGTATTGCGCTCCAGCATATTGTACAGGCCCTGCTGCGCGTGGATATCGATGTAGGTCATGAAAGTTTCCACATCCGCCTGGGCAAAGTTGGACAGGCCCACATAGCGGATCTTGCCCTGCTTTTGGATCAGGTCCAGGGCTGAAGCCGTCTCTTCGATGGATGTGCCCGGGTCCGGCCAGTGCAGCTGGTAAAGATCGATATAATCCGTCTGCAGGCGTTCCAGGCTCTCGTCGATTTCCCTGAGGATGTTTGCCTTGGACAGGTCGTTGTGGGCCTCGTGCTTGTCGTTCCATACCAGCCCGCACTTGGAGGCGATCAATACTTTCTTGCGCCGTTCCCCTTTCAGAGCCTTTCCCAGTACGCGCTCGGCGTGGTACCAGCCATACACCGGCGCCACGTCGAAAAGGTTGATCCCGTTGTCTATCGCGGCATGCACGATGGAAATGGAATTGTTGTCATTGGAACAATCCCAGTCCCCGCCAAAATTCCAGCACCCTACGCCGATGGCAGATACTTCTTCCGCTATTTTTGCCGCCTTCTTGTAAAGCATTTCTTCTCCTCCAATCCGTTCATAAAAGCAGGTTGCTTTGTCCTCTGGCGTGTCCTGATTACCGTTGTACGCGCCCCGAGGCATTGCCCGCCGCCAGTGTCTCCACTTCAGAAAGGCTTACCAGGTTGAAGTCATGTTCGATGGTATGCTTCAGGCACGATGCCGCAACTGCGAAATTGATGGCCTTCTGTGGGTCGTAGCTGCTGCTTAAAGCATAGATCAGCGCGGCCCCGAAAGAGTCGCCCCCGCCCACGCGGTCTACGATCTGGATGCTGTAGCGCGGGGAGAAATAGGCCTTTCCGCCGGCATACAGCATTCCGGCCCACTCGTTCACGCTGGCGGAGATGCTGCCTCGGAGGGTGATGGCCACCATCTTGCATCCAAACCGTTGCACGACCTGCTCCGCTACGTTTACATATCCTTCTTCGTTGATTTTTCCTTTTTCGATATCGGTCCCCTTGGATTCGATGCCGAATACGTCCCTGGCATCCTCCTCGTTTGCGATGCAGACATCTACGAACGGCATCAGGCCGCTCATCACGCTGCAGGCCTGTTCCCTGGGCCACAGCTTTTTGCGGTAGTTGAGGTCGCAGCTCACGGTTGCGCCCCTGGCCTTGGCCGTCTTGCAGGCTTCCATGCAGATATCCGGCAGGTTCGGCCCCAATGCGGGCGTGATGCCGGAAAAATGGAACCAGCTTGCTTTCTCCAGTATCTTTCCCCAGTCGAAATCCGCTTTCTCAGCCAGGGCGATGGAGGAATTCTTACGGTCATAGATCACCTTGGACGAACGCTGGGAAGCTCCTTTTTCCACGAAGTAGATGCCCATCCGCGGGCCGCCGCGCTGGATAAGGGTCGTATCCACGCCAAAGCGGCGTACTTCGTTGATGGCGCTCTGGCCGATATCGTTATCGGGCAGCTTGCTCACAAATGCGGCATCCATCCCGTAGTTGGCCAGCGAAACGGCTACGTTTGCCTCGCACCCAGCGAATGTCGCCTCATATTCCGCAGCCTGCAGCAGCCTCAGGTATCCCTTTGGATTGAGCCGCATCATGATCTCCCCAAATGTTACGATTGTCTTCAAACTGCTGTCCTCCGTTATATGTTGGCCTGTTCGGCGTATTTTCTCGCCAGGTCGGTGATCCTGTTATAGGCGCCTTCCGCGATCCATTTCTTGTTCAGCAGGTTGCCGCCTGCGCCGATGCCGCACACCCCGGCTTTCAGGAATTCCGCCATGTTTTCCTCGTTCACGCCCCCCACCGCCAGCAGCCGGATATGGCTGATGGGCGCCCGGATGGCCTTGATATAGCCCGTGCCCAGTTCTCCCGCCGGGAAAAGCTTTACGAAGTCCGCGCCCGCACGGTGTGCGCCCGTGATCTCGCTCGGTGTCAATGCGCCCGGGATGGAGACCAGCCCCTTCTCCCGTGTGTGGCGGATGATATCGGGATTGAAGTCGGGGGAGATGATGTATTTGGCGCCTGCGTCCGCGGCCATGTCCACCTGTTCCCTGGTCAGTACGGTGCCGGCACCCGCCAGCATGCCGGGGAAGCACTCGTTGATCTGTGCGATGGCCTTCTGGGTATTTATGAAGGATTCACTGTTGGATTGGTTGAACGTTACCTCCACCAGTTCGATGCCACCGGCCTGCAGGGCTTCAGCCGCCTTTACGCAGGTCTCCCAGTCAAAATTACGGATGATTGCGATGACCTTTTTCTCAAGGATTTTTTGGATCGTTGTTTCACGCAAAGTCATGGGTCTCTTCCTCTTTCTTCAGCAGGTGTACGGCAAATCCTCCGAAATCGTCTTTCAGGTATACCGCCTTCAAATTGCCCGTGCCGGTGTATTTGGCCGTATCCATGTTGACCTGTATGCCGATGGAGTTCAGGTAGGTGATTGCGCTTTCCAGCGAAGGCGTTTCAAATGCGATGTGCCCTTTTTCCCCGGGTCCGTCTTTGCGCATCACTTCGATGGCGTCTCCCGCAAATACCGAGCTGTTCCCGGGCTTGCAGGGAAAGCCGAAGGCGATGCAGAAAAGCGATGCGATGCGCAGCGCGTCATCGCCGCTTCCCGGATTGATCCCGATATGCTTGAGGTGAAATTTCATCGGCTGCGCATGGGGTGCCTTGTAAACAAGCATTGTCAATCACCAGTAATAATTTCATAATGTGAAACTGCATATTGCTATGTGAAACTATATTTCATTTATACAATACCCTTTTTTGTTTGTCAATATGTGATTTTGTACGCTTAATGTGTTATTATGATATATATTTAGATGAGGCACACCACCATGTGCCCAGTAAAAAGGGAGTTTCGTATCGTGGAAAAGAGTTCCGTACAGTCCATCGACCGCGTTCTGGATATCATAGAGGCCCTCGCCAAGTCGGTGCGCGGCATCACACTTACCGATCTTGCCGAGATGGTGTCCCTGCACAAGAGCACGGTACACCGCCTGCTCTCCACCCTCGTCAGCAAAAATTATGTGCTGAAAGACCCTGAAAGCGGGAAATACCGGCTTACCATGCGCATGTTTGAGATCGGCAGCCAGGTGGTGGCCGGTCTCAATATCGTTTCTGTTGCGCGGCCTTACCTGGAACACCTTTCCGCGGTGACGGATGAAGCCATCCACCTCGTCGTACGAGACGGCACGGAGATCGTCTATTTGTATAAGGAAGATCCCTCCTCCATGAGCATCGTGAATATGGCTTCCAGGGTCGGCTTGAGGAATCCTCTGTATTGTACGGCAGTGGGGAAAAGCATCCTGGCCGCGCTCCCCGAAGACGAAGCGGAGGCGATTTGGGATAAAAGCACGATTACGCGTTTCACCAATAATACCATCACCACCTTTGCCCGCATGAAACAGGAAATGGCCCAGATCCGGGAAAAAGGCTATGCCATTGATAACGAGGAGCATGAGCGCGGCGTCCGTTGCATCGCTGTTGCGATCAGGGACTTTTCCGGCAACGCCGTTGCGGCCATCAGCGTCTCTGCGTCCGCCTCCCGGCTGGATGACAACCGTATCGACGAGATATCCTCCGAGGTGATGCAGGCCGCCTCCAGCATTTCCCGCCTGCTGGGAGCAGCGCCCCTGTGAAGGGCAAAACCGTCTGATAAATGCCATTTTATAATTAAGGAAAGGGGTTTTCACCATGAAGCAATACCTGCGCGCCCTTCACCATGTCGGGCTTCCCACCAGCAACATGAAAGGCACCATCGACTTTTATGCCAAACTTGGCGGCGAGGTCGTCTTTGACAAAATGGATGAATATGAAGGCAAACCCATCCGGGTGGTGCATATTGTCCTGGCGGGGCTGAAGATCGAGGTCTATGAACGCGATGCCGTGGCAGGGAAGAAGGGTGCCGTCGACCACATCGCTTTTGAGGTAGATGATATCGAAGCGGCCTTCCAAAGGGCCAAAGAATTGAACCTGACTTTTTTTGAAGAGAAGATAGCCTTTTCCTCCTATTGGCCCGGCAATGCGCGCTGGTTCATCGTCATCGGCTGCAACGGCGAATGGGTGGAGTTCTGCCAGGGCTGAGCCTGCCCTACGGAGTGGTGAATTTATTCGAAAGGCAATGATCCTATGCAATACTCGGATGACAAACAGCTATTTGTGCTCATGCGCGCCCATTTGTATTCGGCCGTCATCGGGGATGTGCTGGACAGGATGGGTCTGCTTCACCAGTTCCTCCCGCCCCATGTTCGCCCGCTTCGGGAGGATATGGTGCTGGCGGGTCGCGCCATGACCGTGCTGGAGGCCGATACCCTGGGAGGGCCCTCCGCCGGGCAGAGCCCTGTATTGCAAAAGCCCTTCGGCCTCATGCTGGAAGCGCTGGATGATCTGAAGGAGGATGAAGTCTATGTCTGTGCCGGCTCGTCCCCTTCGTATGCGCTGGTGGGCGAGCTCATGTGTACGCGCATGCAGATCCTCGGCGCCGCAGGTACGGTGGTGGATGGTTACCACCGCGATACCAGGGGTATCCTCGATCTGGGTTTCCCCTGCTTCTCATACGGTCCGTATGCGCAGGACCAGGCGCCGCGCGGCATGGTGGTCGATTTCCGTGTCCCCATTGAGATCAAGGGGGTACGGGTAGAGCCCGGTGATATCGTTTTCGGGGATCTTGATGGTGTGGTCGTCATCCCGCGCTCGGTGGAAAAAGAGGTCGTCCGGCAGGCGTATGAAAAAGCCACCGGGGAGAAAATGGTGGCCCGGGCCATTCGCGGCGGCATGGGTGCGAAGGCTTCTTTTGATAAATTCGGCATCATGTAGGGGAGGGCATCTGCGGTTTTGCCCTCGCATAGACAGGGCACTCACTCAGGCTCCTTTGTAACATCAACACGCAATATATAAAAAACTGCCGGGGTTTCTCCGGCAGTCTTTTGATTGTGGATTAATCGTAGTCCCGTAATACATCCCGGACCTTGTCCTTCACCCATTCATACGGGCCCGGAGCCAGTGTGCCGGCGGCCACCTTTTTAAATTGTTCGGGCATGTACTGGGATAGCATTCCGAGCGGTGCCTGCACCTGCCGCATATTTTGTATGAGCCTCTGTACGGCGTCTTCGATCGCCCGGGTGGAGAGGTAATACCTGCAGCGGTCGGACAGGCTGTATTTGCGCATGGTGCACTGCTCGTCAGGCGTGCCCTGGTAATATTTCTGCCAGTGCCTTGTATCCTGCAGCATTTCCGCTTCCAAAATAGCCGAAAACCGCGACGGCTCGGTGCCCGTACACAGTTCCCTTTCCATCATCTCCAGGGCAAAGAGCCCCTCCCGCATCGCGAAGGTCAGCGCCGGCCCTACTTTTAGTATGGCGATACCGTCCTCCATCATCCGGTGCAGGGCCTCGCGGGTCTGGTAGTCGGTGGAATGCCCCTCCAGGATAAAGCGTGTGTGCCTGATATAGGCGCATAGGTCTGCGGCCTTCCCCCTGTCATAGGGGATGATGGTATTGTCCGCGTATTCCACGCCCGGCTGCACCACCAGGGCGGCCACCCGCTCCCAGGCGTCCTGCAGTCCGTACCGTGAGAAACTGTCTTCAAATTCCCGCAGCGTTTCTTTCGCATCCTCCACCGGCGTCACCTGCAGGGCGTCTTCGTTTTCCTGCGCCCCGCCCGGTACCGGCACTTCGCTGCCGATCACATAAACCGGTTTGCTGTTCTGTCCGTCCCATGCCTCTTCCGCCACCCTGCACAGCCGTGCGGCGCGTTCGGCGATGGCGCCTGTGCCCAGCTTTGCGTCGGGGTCGTCATCCCCCAGGCGCATGCTCGTGTCGATATGGATCTTTTCGTACCCGGCCTGTACGTACGCGCGGACCAGTGCTTCCGATTTTTCCATGCAGCTTTCGGCATTCTCCCCGCACCATGCGAAAGGGCCCAGATGGTCCCCGCCCAGTATGACCATATCGGTGTCAAATCCGGTTTTGCGTGCGATGCCCTCGATATAGTCCGAAAAGTCCCTGGGCTTCAGCCCCGTATAGCCTCCGTACTGGTTTACCTGGTTGGAGGTGGATTCGATGAGCAGGGGCCTTCCGATAGCCTTGTAATGCTCCATCGCGGCCTCTATCACGATGGGGTGCGAACTGCAGATGGAGCAGATGCCTGCGGGCCTGCCCGCCTTCTGCTCGGAGATCATTTGTTGGATATGATTTTCTTTCATCTTCTCACCATTATGCAGTATTGTGTTTTGGGTTGTTGATACTGGAAGGGTCAGCCCTTGGATTGTTTCAGGAAAGCGAGGATCTCCTCTTTTTTGTGCGCGCCTTCCATGGGCCCTTTTTTCGTCACGCTCAGCGCGCCGGCGGCGTTGGCTATCTCCGCCGCCTCGGCGATGCATTTCCCCTCGGCCAGGCAGGCTATGAACGCCCCGTCGAAACAGTCTCCCGCCCCCGTGGGGTCCACTTCCTCCACCTTCAGGGGTGCGATCCGCGTGCACTCCTGCCCGCTCCATACCTGGATGCCTCTGGAGCCGTTTTTCAGCACGATCAGGCCGATGCCTTTTGCCCGCAGCGCCGCCAGCGTCTCCTCGTTGGTCTTCAGCCCCAGGATGGCCTGCAGCTCGCTTTCACCCGAGAGCAGGATGTCCGTCATGTCCAGTATCTGCTGGAATACGGTCTTGACCTTTTCGTTTCCCAGCAATTCAGGGCGCAGGTTGGGGTCGAATACCACCTTGCCCCCTCTTTTTTTCACGGCTTCCGCCGCTTTTACCACAGACGCGCGCGCGCCGTCCGTGGCGGAGATGGTGCAGCCCATGATATGCAGGTATTTGCACCCGTCCAGGTATTTTTCATCCACATCGTCCGGGGTCATGTAACCCGCTGCGGATTGCTTCCAGTGGAAAACGAAATGCCTGGAGCCGTCTTCATAATACGTCACGAACGCGATGCCCGTTGTATAATCCTTGGCTATTTTGATCTGGGACACGTCCACGCCATCCCGCCGCAGGCGTTCCACATTGAGGGTCCCGAAGTCATCGTCCCCCACCTGCGAGATGATGCCGCACGAGGCGCCCATCCGCGCCGCCTGGTCGATGAAGATCGCCGGGGCCCCGCTGGGATAAGGTCCCCGCAGTTCACCGGCCTGAAGGAATGTCTGGCCGGCTTTCATGGTCATGATCTCCGTGAGGATCTCCCCCACGATCACGATATCTGGCATTTGGCTCCCCCCGTTTTCTTAAGTTTGATATGAAGCAATAATAAATGTTCATTAGATCGTGCGCAGCACGCCCGCGTCCGCCAGTATGTTCACGCCGTTCATCGCCGCGTTGGATGCCGCGAATACCACCGCGCCCGCGATCTCCTCCACAGTCAGGAAGCGCTGCAGAAGCGAGGGACTGTCGTTCCCCTGCCTGAAATAGTTGACTTTCGCTTCTTCCAGGGAGATGCCGTCCCGCTTGGCCAGGGACATCAGGTATCCTTCCACACCCTCGGTCCATGTCGTCACCGGAGACACGCTGTTCACCGTCACCCTTGTGCCGCGCGTCAGTTCCGCCAGGCCCCTGGCCAGGTTGATCTGCGCGCCCTTGGTTGCACAGTAGTGGATCAGGTCCTTGTTGGGCCGGAAGGCCGCTTCGCTGGCGATGAATACGATGCTTCCCGCATCCCTTTTCAGCATGTTGGGCAGCGCCCTGCGGCAAAGCCTTACGCCGCTCATGATATTCACGTTGAAGATCTCAAACCACTGTTCTTCGGTGATCTGTTCAAACGGGATCACCGCGAAAATGCCCACATTGTTGATCAGCACATCCAGCGGGCCGTCCGAGATCGCCGCATCATACAGCCTGTCTGCCTCTTCCGCCTTGCCCAGGTCCGCCGCAATGCCGGTCACTTGGGCGCCGCTGTATTTTTCCCGCAGTTCCGCTGCCGTGGCTTCCACCTTGGCAGGTGTTTTGCTGTTGATGATGACCTTCGCGCCTTCTTTGATAAATGCTTCCGCGATGCCCTTGCCGATCCCTTGCGTGGCGCCCGTCACCAGCACTTTCTTTCCCTTCATCTGCGTATCCACTGATGCCCATCTCCTTAAATTTATATCTGCCCTGAAAATTCTCTTTACTTATCGGTTATGTCTTGCCTAAATACCAAAGTATGATTTTGTATTGATAATATTCGCCTCCAAAAGCCTCCCTTGCCTAAAGGGAGGTGGCAGCCGTCAGGCTGACGGAGGGATTCGTGGGAGAGTTAAGTTGGGGGCAACCATATTCTCATTCTTCTATTGGTGCCTTCATCAGCATGCTTATCCTTAACAAGAATTGTCTTGGATTGGTCGCCCATTATCGTTGTCTCGCCAGCGGATTATTTTTCCTCTCCCGCCATCTGCTTTTTCCGGTAGCTTTCGCTGTCCCATCCCGTGATGTACCGTACAGCCTGTTCGTCCATCGTTTTCAGTTTCCATCCCAGTTTCCGGATGCAGTCCGCCACATAGGCCACGCCGCTCAGCGTCTCTTCCATCGCCAGCGCCTCCGCTTCCTGTGCCCTGTACAGGATGGCCCCGTCCCCGATGGTGATCTTGCAGTTTTCCCTCGCGCCGCCCAGGTAGACTAGCTGGTCGGGGTACAGGGGTGCCGTGAAGGCCGTCTCCATCAGGGCCTGGTCCCGGCTCTTTTCCAGCAGCCATTCGTTCGTGCTGGCGTATCCGCCCTCCACAGCCTGAATGGTGCATACCGGGAAACCGGGCAGGTCCAGCGCGCGTATCAGTGCGCGGTTGGCCGCCTCGTGGAGGTCTTTGCACGCCTGCGCGGTCTCGGCCTGGACGACCAGCCCGTGGTTGCCCATCAGGATGGCGTCCGGTTTGTCGCTGCGTTGCCGCAGGGCTTCCGCTATCTTCTCCGTCAGGTAATAGCCCGGCGTTTCATAGGGGATATGGATGCTGCCGATTCCTGCCTTTTTCAGCGTTTCCGCAGCCCGGGCAGGCCCCTCCTCCGCGCACAGGCATACGTTTACATATGCTGCGTGCGTATGGAGCACGCACCGCCCCAGCACCGCGTGGAAACCCGCTTCCACGCTGGGCCGTTTGGCCGCCTCGCCGTTCACCGTCCGGATGGATTCGATGGCTGCTGCCATGACTTCCTTGTTGTAATCCCTGCCCGGCTGGCCCTTTTCCGTTTCGGCATGGTATTTCAGGATCGCCTTGTAGTTCACCGCTACAAAGCCCCGGGAAGGCGTCATATCGCTCAGGCGGCATCCGCTGGCCTTGATGGCCATCATCTCCCCGTCCAGCTTCACGGAGGTGTTGCCCCCGCCGCCCTGCACATAGGCCTGGTTTTCCCCTGCATACCGTGATATCTCCGCTAGTTCGTTTAATCCTTTATCGTACATGGATGCCTCCGTTTGAAATGTATCTCAATTGCTTAGGTAAACTGCTTTTTGCCGGGCCGCCTTTTACCGCGCCTCGTCCTTTTGGACGATCTTCAGGAACCTTCCGTACGCATCCTCCCATGCCGCCGGGTTTTCCGGCAGGTACTCGGTGATGGGGAAGGATTCCAGCACGGCTGCGCGCGCCTGCGCCAGGTCCGCCATTTCCCCCGCCGCGATGAACTGCGCGCACAGGTTGCCCGCCGCCGCCGCTTCCACCGGTCCCGCCAGGACCCGCCGTCCCATCGCGGATGCGGCGAATCGGTTGAGCAGGATGCTCTGCCCCCCGCCGCCCAGGATGTGCACGGCCGGCACGGTATAACCCGCCAGCCGCTCGATGTTCTCCAGCGTCCTGCGGTAGGCCAGCGCCAGGCTCTCTTTAATGCACCGGTTGATCTGCCCCGGCGTCTCGGGTACAGGCTCGCCGTGCTCGCGGCACCGCCGCTGGATCTTCTCGGTCATTTCCCCGGGCTCGAAGAAAAGCCCGTCGTCGGGGTTGATCAGGCTGCGGAAAGGCGTTTCCTTTTCCGCCAGCGTGTCCAGCTCTGCAAAGGATGCCGAGAGCCCCGCCGCGTCAAATTGCCGCTTGCACTCCTGCAGCAGCCAGAGCCCCATCACGTTTTTCAGGAAACGGTTCTTGTAGGCAAATCCCCCTTCATTTGCGAAATTCGCCTTGTACGCCTCGTCCGTCAGGATGAGTCCGTCCGTTTCCGTCCCCATCAGGGACCACGTGCCGCTGCTGATATAGGCAAAGTGCTTGTTTATACTGGGCACCGCCATCACGGCCGATGCGGTATCGTGGTGGCATACCTTGCATACGGTAAAGGGTTTCGCTTCTGTCTTGTCCGTCACCCATTTCAGCGCCGGTCCCAGCTTGCGGCCCGGGGTTAGCACCTTGGGGAATATCTTCGTTGGGATGTTGAACCGCCGCAATATGTCCTCGTCCCAGGCCTGTTTCGGCTGGTTGTACGCCTGGGATACCGAGGAAACGGTGAATTCCACCGCCTTTTCCCCGCACAGCATATAATCCAGCAGGTCGGGCACGAAAAGCAGCGTTTCCGCGTTTTCCAGCAGGAACCGGTCGCTGTCCTCCATCTGCGCCGCCAGGTGTACCAGCGTATTGAAGCGCGCGCGCTGGCAGCCCGTGCGGGCGTACAGCTCCCTGGGGTCTATCTTCCTGTCCATCTTTTCCGGCACGCCCTCGGTGCGCCTGTCCCTGTACATGTATACCTGGTTGAAAAGCCTGCCGTCTTTATCCAGCAGCCCGTAATCGTTGCAGAAGGCGTCCACGCCCACGCTGTCAAACCCTTCCTCCGCGGCCTTGTGGATGCCCTCGAGCATGTTGGCATGGATGCCCATGATATCCCAGTAATAATGCCCGGCCGCCTCGATGGGTGCATTGTGGAAACGGTGCACTTCCTTCATTGAGATGCGCTTCCCGTCAAAACTGCCCAGGTACATTTTCCCGCCGCTGGCGCCCACGTCCATTGCCAAAGCTTTCATAAGGTGTCCAGTCCTTTCGTTGTTGAAGTGGCAGGGCCGATCCAGCCCGGTTCTATCGTGATTCTATGTGCTATTCGTGCATCGTCTTTGTTTCAGGCCATTTCATCTGGCTCCCGTCGCAAACGCCCGCATGGCGATGGCCAGGTTGTCCTAGTCGATCACCGCGGCTCCTGAATCCATGTCGGATGGGGCCAGCCCCAGTTTGCAGCAAAGGTAGAGCTGCATGGCTGGCATGAAACCCTGGATATAGGGCTGCTGGTCGATGGTGAAAGCCAGTATGCCCTGCTCGATATGGCGCAGGATCGTTTCCGAGAGGTCAAACCCAGCGGCTGCGATTTTCATTGCCCCGTTTCGCCTGTGCAGGGCCATGCCTGCGCCTTCGGTGTCGGGCAGCCCCGTGGCGCATACCGCGCAGATTTCCGGGTCTTCATCCAGTGCTTTACCGATGATGCATGCAGATTCCTCAGCGGTCGTCGAAGCGGTGATCTTTTTCCAGCGGATGCCCTTGTGCGCCAATCCGCTGCGCATGCCCTCGATGCGTTTTTCCAGTGCGTCGATCCCCTCGGTGTGCACGCTGACCAGCACTTTCCCTCCGTCAGGGATCAGCTTTTCCATCCTTCCGGCAAATGCCTGCCCCGCACGGAATGTATCCTGCGCCACGCCGCTCATCCGTCCCGATGCCGCATTGTCCAGGGTGAAAGCCACTACCGGCAGCCCTTTTTCCCGCGCGAGGCGGATCACACCGTTGTACCGGTCGGGGTGCGCGATGGCGATGGCGAGGCCGTCGCAGCCGCCTGCGATGGCTTTTTCGATCAGCCGCAGGTGCCCCTCTATATCCACTTCGTGCGTTCCTTCAAAAACGGTTTCCACGCCCAGCAGGCCCGCCGCGTCCTGTACGCCCTTCATCACCGGCTTGAAAAAGGCATCCTCGATGCATACCGTGGAGAAATGAAACCGCATGGTATCCCCCTCTTCCGGTCGATCCGGTTCCCGCCGCAGCAGCGGGATCACCGGGACTTATAACCGCAGCCCTGTACCGCCATTACGGCAGGGATGTGGGACGGGCATTGTCGTTTTGACGATCCGCCGGGATCATCCGTCATAGGATGCGCCCGGTTTCACCTGGCGATGCTTATAGTGCCAGTCTGTAGATCGCTTTCACGTCCTCCAGCCCCACGCCCGGCCTGCCGTTCACCGTGCCGTCCGCCCTTCCGCTGATGCGGATCACGTCCTGCGCCATGCTGTCGATGGCATCCGCCTTCACGCCCGCGTCTCCCAGCCGCGTGGGCACGCCGATCTGCTTCAGCCACCCTTCAAACCGGGAGATCATTTCCCTGCCCGCTGCCGCATCGTAATGGGCTGAAGTCTTTTTGAAGAGCTGAGCATCCAGCGCCGCGTAGCGCTGCAGGTTCATTTCCAGGTTGTATTTCATCCATGCCGGCATGATGATGGCCAGCGTCCCTCCGTGCGGTACATTATACCTCGCGGAGAGCACGTGTCCCAGCTGGTGCATCGGGCATCCATGATCGGCGCCCGTGCTGGTCCATCCGTTCCACGCCACGCAGGCCGCCCACATCATCGTGGTGCGCGCGGCGATGTCCTTGGGGTCTTTCAGGATCTTCTGTATGGCTTCCATGATGGTCTCGATGCAGGAAAGAGCCAGCCGCCGCTGCAGGTGGCAGTCCTCCTCGGTATTGAGGTAGGTCTCCATCGCGTGGGAGACCGCGTCCGCCGCCCCCAGTGCGCTCTGGTATGCCGGCAGGGAGAGCGTCAGTTCGGGGTCCATGATGGCTTTATGCGCAAAGAGGTTCTCATTGAATACATAGGACTTTTCCATCTTTTCATCGTTTGTGATCACGGCGCCCGCGTTCATCTCGCTGCTCGTTGCCGGGAGCGTGGGCACCAGTACGATGGGCAGCGCCTTCTGCGGCGGGATGGAGGTATTCGCGTCGTGGCGGCTGATGATCATGTTCCACAGGTCCTGTTCATAATAAAAGCCTGCCGCGATGATCTTGGCCGAGTCCATCGCGCTTCCGCCTCCCAGCCCGATCACCATATCCACCTTGTGCTCCCGCGCCAGCGCCACGCCCTTTCTGGCTTCGCTCGTCAGCGGGTTGGGGGATACACCGCAAAAGGGGACGCACGCGATCCCCGCATTTTCCAAAAGCCGCTGCGCCTTCTCGATCACTGGGCCCAGCGGGCCCGGCGAGCTGTAGGAGACCAGCAGGGCTTTTTTCCCAAGGCTGCTGCATTCCGTACCCAGCCGTTCAAAGACGCCGGGGCCGAAAACCACGCGGACAGGGTTGTAAAAGCTGAATGGGTTCATGGCTCACACCTCCGAAAGCTTTTCGCAGAATTCCACCACGATCCCGTTCGGGTCATAAAAAAGGATCACCCGTGCGTCGAATTCCGGCAGTTCGGTGCAGCTCAGGAGCATGTCGATGCCGTGGCCCCGGAGCAATTCCTCGTGCTTCTTCACGTCCTTCACACGGAACGCGATATGCCGCACCCCGCTTTGCAGTTCGTCGTAAGCCACAGGGATGGTCTTCCCCCGGTTGTCAAATATTTCGAGCCGCGCCCCGCCCGGTACCGCTAGGTATGTTGAACAGAAATCGCCTTTTTCCACCGTGTTGAGTTCCTTGAATCCCAGGATGTCCCTGTACAGGTGGATGGTCGCCCCGTAATCCAGCGTGTTGATGGCGATGTGGTCTATGCCCCGTATGTCCATAGCCTTTTCCCCCCTATATATTTTTTAGGTTCATTCCCCAAGTCCGGTGGCACGCAGGAATGCGCCGTAGGCGTCGTCCCATGCCCGCCTGTCCTTCGGCAGGTATTCCGCGCACGAGATGGAGTTTCGCACGATGGCGCGCCCCTCCTCCATGCTGGCTATCTCTCCCAGCGCGGCGAGCTGTACGATGGCGTTGCCCATCGCCGTCGCTTCAGCAGGTCCCGCCAGCACCCTTGCGCCCGTGGAGTCCGCGGTGAACTGGCACAGCAGCTTGTTTTGGATGCCCCCGCCGATCATGTGCAGGGTCGCCAGGCTCCTTCCCGTGGCCAGCCTGAGCCGTTCGTATTCGTAGCGGTACTTCATCGCCAGGCTCTCCAGGATGCACCGCACCATGCCCCCCCGCGTGGAAGGTGTGCGCTGCCCTGTACGCGCCAAGTACTCCCGGATCCGCGGCGTCATCGGTCCGGGTTCCAGGAAGCGCACGTCGTCCGGCTCTACGAACGCCGAAAAAGGCGTTTCCCTTTCCGCCTCGCTGATCAGGGTGGGGTAGTCGGCTTCCTGCCCGGCTGTATCGTACTCGCCCTTCAGTTGCTGCAGGATCCAAAGGCCCATGATGTTTTTCAGCAGGCGGATCTTCCCGCTGGCGCCGCCCTCGTTGGTGAAGTTATATTGATAGGTGATGTCGTTGATCACGGGGTTCTGGCTTTCTGCCCCCAGCAGTGACCACGTGCCGCAGCTGATGTAAGCAAAGTCCTCTCCCTCGCACGGGATGGCGGCTACGGCGCTCGCCGTATCGTGTCCGGCCACGGTGATGACGCGCGTGTCAAAGCCCACGCGTTCCTTCACGCTGCATGAGAGAGTGCCCAGGACCGTCCCCGGCATTTTCACCGGCAGGAATATCCTGGGATCCAGGCCTGCCTTTTCGATCAGGCTGTCGTCCCATTGCCGTTTAACGGCGTCCAGCATCTGGGAAGTGGAGGCCATGGAGTATTCGCATGTCTTTTCCCCGGAGAAAAGGTACGCAAAATAATCGGGCATCATCAGTAGGGTATCGGTCTTTTCCAGTTCCCCGGGGCTATGCCCCGCGATGGCCATGAGCTGGTACAGCGTGTTGATGCGCAGGAACTGGATGCCGGTGCGCGCGTAGATCTCCCTTTTGGGCATGGCGGCAAAAGCCTTTTCCATCATCCCATCGGTATGCGGGCTCCTGTAGCAGTATGCAGGCAGCACCGGCTGCCCCGCCTTGTCCAGCAGCGCGAAGTCCACGCCCCATGTGTCGATGCCCATCGACGAGATTTCCGTCCCGCTGCACCTGGCCAGCCCGTCGGCGATGCTTTCAAAAAGGCGACGGGTGTCCCAGATGTACTGGCCGTCCACAGCCTTGGGTTCGTTCATGAACCGGTTCACGGTCTCCAGTGTGAAGCGGCCCGAATCGTAATGGACCAGCATGCACCGGCCATTGCTGGCCCCCAGATCCACAGCGATGATCTTCAAATTCTTGCACCCCCAATTCCATATGCCGGTTAAAGCAGGTTTCCGGTACGGCTGTTGTGTGCGCGCTGGGATGCCGTTTCGCTTGTGGCTGCACCGTGCCGGATATTTATCGGATGAAGGGACCGTCCCTTCAGGTATCCGTTAAATAAAATTCTTGAAGATATTGCAGATGGCGTCCGTCTCCATCCGTTCCAGGCAGCTGAACGCCGACAGCAGGCTGTTCCCCGATACCACCACGCCGTGCAGCGGCATGATGCATCCGATCCCGATCTTCTCCGCCAGCTCCCGGCGCTCCTCGAAGTACTTGTATACGTTGATCGCCAGCTGCGGTGTATATGCGTCCGCATGCTCGATGCAGCCAAAATACTCCCCGCGCTTCATCGTGGCTTCCGTCACGGTCTTGATAGGCTTGTTTGCCGCGGCGTATACCATGCAGTACTGCGGGTGCGCATGGATGGTGCTTTTGATGTAATCGAATTTGGAAAGCAGCATCACGTGCATCTTCGTTTCCCGGGAAAGTTTGCCGCGTCCCTCCAGTATGTTTTCATCGTAATCGATGAGCAGGAAATCCTCCACATCCAGTTCACACATCTTGTGTTCGCTCATCATGGATGGGGATACCAGGATCCGGTTCTCAGCCACCTTCACCGCGAAGTTCCCCCCCGCCGCGTTGGTCAGCTTCCTGTCCCACATCGTCTTTGCCACTTTCGCCATCTGGCGCCTCATGTCCAGGTATTGCAGTTCCGCCAAAATTCCTTCCGCCTCTCTATTTGAATTAATTTTTGATCAGTAAATGAAATCATTGCCTTGCTTCCCCCGCAGGGTAATAGAATCTCCCCCGCAGGGCCTACCGCAACTGTCAACTCTCAACTCTCAACTGTCAACTTTTGTACCAGCTAGGTTGTTAAATGTTACCGAAGTCTGCGAACTATAGCACTCTTTTTCAGTTCTTCCGCCCGCTCCACATCAAATCCTGTGGTTATCTCCGATTCCGCCGCTGCTCCTGCTATGGATGTTGCGTTGCGCAGGGTTTCTTCCATGGTAGACCCTTTTTCCAGCCCTGCGATGATCGCGGAAATGAAGGCATCCCCGCATCCCACCTCGTTTATAACATTCACCTTCAGGGGATATACCCGGTAGATATCCTTCCCGTGTTTTACCACGGCCCCGTCCCCGCTCCACGTCATGGCGATGATCTCGATTCCGCTGCCATCCAGCGACTCCAATGTAGCCACCACGTCTTCTTCGCCTTTCAGCTCTTTTCCCGCGATATAGCACAGTTCCTCAAAATTGGGTTTGATGAGGAATGGCTTGCTTTTCAGCCCCTCCATCAGGTATGGTCCGCTGGCGTCCAGAAGTACTTTTGCCCCCAAAGCCTTGGCCTCCAGCGTCAGCTTGGTGTAGATGGCCGTGTCCTCCACATTGCTTGCATCCCCGGTCAAAAGCAGCATGTCGCCTGGTTTGACGAGTTCCTTCATCTGCTTGATCAGGTCGTCCGTCATCCGGGCAGGCAGGATCGGCCCGCGCTCCGTCACCATCGTGCAGTAGTGGCCGGTTTCCTCCACGATCTCATAGTTGGTGCGGGATTCCATGCCTTCTATTTCATAGTGCAGGAACCGCACATCCACGCCGTGGCTTTCCATCATCCGCGTGATCTTCTTGCCGTTTTCCCCCAGCGTGATGCCCAGCGCCGTGCTCTGCACCCCCTGGAGTTTCAGGTTGATGGATACGTGGGTCCCTTTCCCCCCCAACGTATCCACCGTCCGCTTGATACGGTTGGTCCTTGTCCGTTTGAATTCATCCAGGAAGAGGATCTTGTCCACTGCCGGGTTGAGCGTAACCGTGTAAACCAATATTCAACACACCCATCTATAAAATATCAATAATAGTTTGTCCGGTGCGGCGCCCGCTGCCGCCGGTATCATGCGCTTTTATCCCGGAATTGTCAACTTCCCGATCCGGGTATATGATCTGCCACAGCATTAGCCCTGTAGGTCTGCCATAAATGCGTCTTTGTGCGGTGCTATGGGTTGGAGGAGTTGCCCTCAGGGCGATTCGATTATACCCTTCTGGGTATTCCGTAATTCTCAATTGTCAATTTGCTCCTGCGCGATGATCAGTTCGACCCCCTGCTCATTGAGGAACGCCGCATCCTCTTTCTTTGTCTTGTTGTCCGTGATCACATAGTCCACTTCCGATATGTCGCAAAGGTATACCTGGCCCGACCGTTCAAATTTGCTGTGGTCCGCCAGGATGTATACCTCTTGTGCGCGTTCGATCATCAGCCGTTTGGTGTCCACCTCCAGCACGCTGGAATCCGCCAGCTGGCTTTGCGGGTGGATGCCCGTACAGGACATGAAGGCCTTGTTCGGGCGGAATTCCCCGGCTGTTTTCAGCGTCATGTTCCCGTATAGGGAGAGGTTGCTGCCGTTGAATACGCCCCCCAGGCACATGATCAGGTGGTTCGGGTTCCGGTGGTTCAGCGATTCCAGCATCAGTTTGATGGAGTTGGTCAGGATGGTCACGCGGATGTCCGCCGGGATATATCGGGTAAGGTATATGCATGTGGAGCTGTTGTCTGCAAATACGATATCCCCGTCCCGGATATGGGAAGCCGCCCGTTTGCAGATCGCATTTTTCTCCTGGTAGCGCTGGATCTCGCGTACGGACACGGGGTATTCGCTCGGTGCCGCTGCGTTTGTGCTTTGGAGTACCGCGCCCCCGTGCGTACGTTTGAGTACGCCGTCCTCCTCCATCTCGCGCAGGTCCCTGCGGATGGTTTCTTTGGATGCATGGAAACGTTCGGCCAGTTCGTTTACATACGCCTTGCCGTTCTGCTCCAGGATATTGATGATTTCGCTTTTACGTTCGATATTGTACATTTTTGCACTTGCTTTCAAACCAAGGTTGCCCGTTTATGACTGGATCATACCATAATATATCCGGTTTATCAATACACATGCGCTGTTTACCAGATATTGATGCCCGTATTTGACCGTATTGTGTATTCTCATTTGCTTCCGGTCATGTTATAATTCCTTTGTGACCGCTTAAGCCCAGTTGAACGGGTCGGCTGGTTGCAGGTTCAGGTGCTCGGAATGGCTTGCACGGTTAGAGGGTAAATGTTATTATAACAACATAACCAGTGACTTATTGGATGCGATGCCATTTTTCAATTACCAATGATTACAGCTTTTCAAAACAAGGCACCCTATATACCAACAAACTAAGGAGCGATTCATATGAGTTACAGAGACACCCTTTTGCAGCCCATCAAGATCGGTAATCTTACTGCGCAAAACCGCTTCTTCATGCAGGCCATGGAGTGCAACGACGAAGATGTCAACGGCAACCCGTCCGATATCACCCTCGGCCGTTATGAAACCCTGGCCAAAGGCGAAGCCGGGCTGGTCTCCCTTGAGGCCATTACTGTTACCAAGGAAAGCCGTTCACGGGATAACCAGCTCACCATCATGCCGCAAAATGCAAAAGCCCTCGGTGAGTTCGTGAGAAAGGTGAAGGCCGCCAACCCCGACATGCTCTTCGTCTTTCAGCTCACGCATTCCGGCGAGCTTTCCCATCCCGGGTTTTCCCGCAGGGTCACGGTGAATCCGTTGTACGGTTACGGCGGGGACCTACTCACCGAGGAGGAAGTGGATAAGATCGTCGATAGTTTCGTCATGGCCGCAAAGATCACGCACGATGCAGGCGCGGATGGCATCGATATGAAGCTTTGCCACGGCTACCTGGGCACCCAGATCCTTCGCCCGTACAATAGCCGTAATTGGAAATACGGTGGCTCCTGGGAAAACCGTTCCCGTTTCGCATTTGACCTCTATGAGCGTATCCAGAAGGAGGTGGGTGATAAAAACTTCCTCATCGGCTCCAAGATCTCCGCGTGGGAAGGTTTCCCCGGCGGCTTCGGCACCGAAGGCCCGGATTCCCCCATCATAGACCTGACCGAGCCCAAAGCCCTGCTGAAAGGTTTGGAAGAGCGCGGCGCGCAGTATTTCATCCAGTCCGCCGGCAGCCCCTCCATCACCATCAGCCTCACCCAGGTGGATAAGCAGCACCCCTATTTCGGCTACCTGCACCAGTTCTTTGCCAAAGAGCTGAAAAAAGACCTCAAACCTGAGACTGTTCTGATTGGATCCAATTTCAGCGTGTTCAGGGATGGTAAAAACGGCCTCTGCGCCGTTTCGCCCGAGAAGAGCTCCCTGCTGCAGTACGGCGCGCAGTGCATCGAACGCGGCGTCATGGATATGGTCGCTTTGGGCCGCCAGTCCTATGCCGATCCCTTCCTGCCGAAAAAGCTGCGTGAAGGCAAGGAAGACGAGATCAAATACTGCACGGTCTGCGATAACTGCCTTGAACTCCTCATCCAGCAGAGCAAGGTCGGCTGCGCCACCTATGATAAGCGCTACACCGAAGAGCTGGTAAAGACCCGCAAGGAAAAAGGCCGCCTCAAGGTAGCCCACACCTGATTTGTATTAATAGGTAGATGCCGTAGGGGCCGATGACCACATCGGCCCTTTTTTTTTTCGTCCGCAAGATTCCGTTCTATCCCAAAGGTATCGGACAAACAAAAGGCCCTCGCGGTCTCCCGCAAGGACCTTGTCTGTTATTTCAATGATCTATTGTTCAATCTGGATCCAGATCCCGGTTTGGTGTTCCTGTCGGCTTAATGGAGCCCGATGGCATCGGCGTCGCCAAGGGTTTGGGCGATGCCGGGGTACTCGGCATTGACGATGGCGTCGGTGTCGGCGATGGCATCGCGGGCTGTTTCACCAGGTATTTCTCCGGGTTGATGTATTTTCCGCCCACGATATACTCGAAGTGCAGGTGCGCGCCGTCCATCACTTCAAAGGACGCGCTTTTCCCCACAGCGCCTATGTTCTGCCCCGCTTTGATTTTATCCCCCACCTTCAGGTCCGGCCGCTTGGAGAGGGATGCATAGACCGTTTTAGCACCGTCGCTGCCGGTGATCACCAGCATATGCCCCATCAGCGCGTCGGATTTGATGTCGCTCACCGTCCCGTCCAGCGCGGCCTTCACAGCTGTGCCTTCCTTGGCGGAGATGTCGATGCCTTTATGTACGCTCCACACATCCAGCGTGCTGTTGTACAGCGGCTTGTCCATGGAAAACGGTCGGATCAGCGTGCCGTCCACCGGCAGCGTCAGCTTTTTGGGTGCCGGCGTGGGGGATACCGATGTCGCCGGTAATGATGGCGTGGTGCTGGCCGATGCCTGTGCCAGCAGCTGGTCATGCTTTTCCTGTGCCGCAGTCAGCGGTTCGTCCTTGTTGGCTCCGGCCTGTAAACCCGTCGGCGAGGGGGATGCCTGGGAGGAGTCGCCGGGGTTCTGGTCCGAACCCGAGATTATGATAGCGCCTGCAGCGGCGCCCAAAAGGCAGATGAGCAGCAGCACGTAAAATCCGCGCTTTGCCACAAATTCCTTCATCTTCTCCTTGGTGAATCTTTCCTTCCACTTCTTTTTCATTTCATCCAAACGCATAATTCTTACCTCCTGTGTTATATTTTTGCCATCCGTACCGGAAAAAATACCGTATGCACTCCCCGCTTCCTCACATGGTTAATAATCCCATGACCCGGTCATATAGGTCCGGATTCGGCGGTCCAGCGTTATTCTGCACGGCCGGTGTTGACCGCATGCAGGTTTTTTGTATAATTGGATGAAAAAGGGGGTGTTGGGATGGCTCGTTATGAGATTATGGAAATAAAGCCCGCCGCTGCGGATTTGCATGCACTCCGGCAGGCCGTGGGTTTTATGAGGACGGATATCGAAACGGTGGAAAAAGGGCTGGAAGGGTCACGCCATTCGGTCTGCGCGTTTGCCTGCGGCAGTCTGGTCGGCTTTGCCCGTGTGGTGGGGGATGGCGCCGCTGCCTTCTATATCCAGGATGTCATCGTCCATCCGGATTGGCAGGGGCAGGGCGTGGGCAGGGCGGTCATGGAAAAGGTCATGGCATATCTTGAAGCAAACGCCCGGCCCGGTGCGGTGGTGGGGCTCATGTGCGCCAAAGGCAAGGACGGTTTCTATGAAAAGTTCGGTTTTTGGGCCCGCCCCAATGAGCGCTACGGACCCGGCATGATGCAGTTCTGGAAAATGAGCGTTTGAAGTCGAACGGTGATCGCATGAACCGCAAGGGGATGGAAAAGGGGCCTCCGGTTGGAGGCCCCTTTGATTTTATGTTCTGATAACGGTATCAGCTCGCGGCGCGTACGATCCGGATGATGTAGTCTTTTATCGTCCCGTCCTGGGCCCGCACGGTGATGATCACGTATTTGATCTGCCCGGGCGTCAGGCTGACGTTGACTGTACCGGAAGTGTAAGGAACCGAGCTACCGCCCGTGGATGTGGTGTTTACGACCAGTGAGGAGAATGTAGCCGTCGTATCGTTTTTGGTGATCGTAAACTTCACGCTCGGTTGCGCGGAGGTCAAAGGCAGCGCATACATCTGTACATCCTTGTTGAAGGCCGGGGACAGCGCGCTCTGGGATACGGTGATGCTTTTCAGGTTCGCGTCCTGTGATATGGCCCGTGTGACCGTAATGGTATATGTTTTGGTGTCCCCGTTCTGCGCCGTTACGATGATCTCCACTTCTTTGGTTTTGCCGGGGTTTACGGTGATGGTTTTGCCCGAAGCGGCGTCGTCCGCCTCGATGATGTATTTCGCCGTTGAATCCGCCACTTCCGGCGCCAGTGTCAGGCTGCCCTGCGTGGTGCTCAATGCCAGCGTATAGTCTTCTTTGCTCTTATCGAAGGCCGGGCTCAGCGCCAGTGTCGTGCCGCTGTAGGTAGCAGTCAGCTTTTTCAGGTCAGCGTTGTTTGAGATCAGCCGTGTTGCGTTGATGACATAATCTCTCGTTGATTTGTCCTGCGCGGTGACTCGTACGATTATTTTCCTGCTCTCCCCGGGCTTCAGGCTGACGGTCGAGCTTTGGCTTCTTTCAGTCTCTTCGTCCTGCAAAATGGCTCTGATCTTGTAGGATGCCTTGTAGCCTTCCACTGTGGGATAGAGTTTGAAGCTGGAGACGGTGTTGGACAGGGTCAGCGTATAAGTCGTGGTGGCTTTGTTGAACACAGGGCTGACGGTCACTCCGGTGGTCGTGTACGTCAATCTTGCAAGGTTCTTGTTGCTGGATGCCGCCCGCTTCACGGTCAGGGTATAGGTCACGCTTTTCAGGCCGCTTGCTTTTGTGGGCACCACTTTGATGGAGTACTTCGCGCTGGAGCCCATGTATTTGAAGCTTACGTCCCTGTAGGATACCTTCCTTCCGGCGATATACAGGGTGCTGCTTTTATCATACAGTACGGGCGTGATCCTGGCGGATGTTACGCCTTCACCAAGTACGAGCGTGATCGTCCTGTCGTTCGGATCAAACACTTCCGTGAAGCTGCCCGTGCCGGTTCCGCCCGTGATGGAGAATCCGATGCTCTTGAGCTGGTTGCCGTAATACGAATAGTTCCCTTGTTTGGGTACCGTGATGGTTATGTTCTTTGTTTCCCCTTCCGCCACCGTCACTTTGGTGGGTGTCAGGGTGGGCAGCGTGTATCCGGACGGTACGCTCTTTATTTTCACCCAGTAGTCGTCCGCTTCCAGTTGCCCCAGCGTATACAGGCCGCTGCTGTTCGTTGTTCCGCTGCCCACGGACGCGGTGCAGGCTGCATCCGTGTAGATCCCCACTTCCACACCCTGGAAGGCATAACCGCTTCCGATATCATCCTTTACGGTGACATTCAGGGTGGCGTAGAGGGCTCTTTTCACAGTCACGGTATACTCTTTTGTTGTGGTGTCCTGCGCAGTCACCTGGAATTTTACGATCTTGCTGTCGCCCGGGGTGGGGAGGCTTACGCTGTAGCCGGTCGTTGCATTGTACGCGCCGTAGGTCGGTGTTGCGGTCTCGCCCACCTTCAGGGTGGAAAGGCCGGAGTTGGCTTCCGCTTTCACCACCGTGGAATTGGATTCTTTGGGTACCGTCAGCGTATAGCTGGTCGTGGCCTGCGCAAAGGTCGGGGAAAGTGTGCCGGGCGTTCCGGTGAGTGTCTTCAGATTGCAGTCGTCTGCTTTGGCCCTTGTGATCGTTATCGTATAGGTTTCCAGATCTGTGGTTGGATAATCGACGGAGAATACATAGAATTTGACCGTTTTGGTTTCATTATTGGTCACCGATACTGTCTTTTGGTTTGAACCGGTCACTGCGTCTGCGACCAGCGAAGTGAGGCCGACCTTCGCGCTGGCATTATTCGCCGTCGCTGTGAGCGTTACGTTGGGGTCGGTGTAGGATGTGGGCAGGGCCAGGCTGTAATTCAAAGTACCCGGGCTGAAGGTTGGGTTTAAATTCACGCCTGAAACGCTCACTGCGATACTTTTCAGCGTATTGTCGTCATCACCTGGTGCCGCAAACGCTGTCATGGGCAGCAGCGTTACGATCAGGGCCAGCGCCACTGCAAAAGTGATGGTTTTCCGAAAGAGCTTCTTCATCTCTGCTTCCTTCTTTCTTTGGCTTTTTTATATTTTGAAATCAATATCCCGATCTATCGTGAACAGTTTCCTGCTAAGAAAAAGGTAATGGCGCCTTCTTTGGATATCCTCGTTTCGGGAACGCGTGATGGCTGTAAGAAAAAAAGAAGTGCGGAAACGATATCACGCTTGTCCCCAATTATTATATCCTGATGATAATTATATGTACTTTCTCCAATAATTACAATATACTTTCGTAATATATTTATAGTCCCGGATGCTCCTTCAATGGTCTCATGCCCATCTCATTGAGGTCTCATAACACTATTGCAATTATATTTTAACACATTATCCGAACTTTGGGAATCCTGTTGTTTGTAAATTATCATATATTTTTGGATTCATTGAAGTGATGGAAAGAGGATTCCTCGTGCTTTATGAAATGGTTTGGCTATTGGGGCGGACGCGCTATTGCTTCATTTGTGCGATCTTCACCCCTGTGTAGTAATGCTTCAGGATCTGTGCGTAATTGCTGCCCCCCTTTGCCATTGCATTGGCCCCCGTCTGGCTCATCCCCACCCCATGCCCGTATCCTTTTGTGTGGAATGTGACGGAGCTGCTTGATACGCCGATGGTGAAGTTCGTGCTGTCCAGATCGAAAAGGCTGCGGATCTCCCGCCCGGTGAAACGCTTGCCTCCGATTGTAACGGTGTCCACCCTCCCGCTTGCGGTGCGTTTGATCTCCCCTACGGTGCCCTCAGGGCTTTTCCCGTTGATCTTGGCGCCCTCCTTCGTTATCGCGGTGATGAATTCACTGGCTGTCACCGTCTTCGTCCCCGTGAAGTGCGGTGCATCCTCCTCCCCCCTGCTCTCCACCGCGCGCAGGTACGGCAGGAATGCCGAGTATACCTTCTCCACATCCTCTGTCATCCCTCCCGATGTGGAGTGGAAAAGCGCTTTGATGGGCTGTCCGTCGTACACCATGATCTGTCCTTTGGTGGCGTTTACCGCGGCCTCCAGTTTTTGTTCATATGCCTCGAAATTGCTTCCCCATTTGGCCTGTCGCGCCTCCCTGTCGCTGTAGGCCTGGTCCCTGCTGCTGTCCGTACTCATGTCCGCCCCTTCCTTCACGCTGCTGCCCCCGTTCTGCATCTTTTCCAGCGTATACGTACGCGCAGCCACCGCCTGCGCCTTCAATGCCTCGGGCTCGAATGTCGCCGGCATCTCCCCCGCCACCACGCCTGTGATATATTCCTCGAGGTCGATCTTGGTCGTCTTTCCGCTTTTCACGTCATACAGGTCCAGGCTCGCCACAGCTTTCCCGTAGGTCTCATCTACCGGGGAGGCTGACCGGTCACCGGCCCCCAGGTTGGGGATGGACAGGCATATGAGGGCCGGGATGATCACGCACGCCGCCATTGCGGATAAAAAGAAAAGGAATACTCCCCGCTTGCCCAGCCTGTCTCCCAGCGATATTCGCATAGTCCACCGCCTTCCAAAGCTGTATGGCTATGTTTATGAGTCGCATGCCTTTGATATGACCCGTTCGGCAGCAAAAAGAAAAGCCGCCGTTCAGGCAGCATATTCTTCGGATTTATGCATGGTGGTTTTCACTGAATTTTACATGCCCGCCAGGGCGTCTCCGGTCCTATATAACAATAATGGATTTTAATAAGCCAGCGCCACGGCTTCCACTGCCGGCCTCGCGATCTTTTCCCGTTCAATGTTTGCACCCAGGCTTGCCAGCATCCCATCCAGGTTTTCATATCCCCTGTCGATGTGGTCAGCGTCTTCGATGATGGTCGTGCCCTCCGCCGTCAGCCCCGCCAGCACCATTGCCGCTCCTGCGCGCAGGTCCGGCGCCTTCACCCTTGCGCCTGTCAGGCTTTCCACTCCGTCCACCACGGCTGTCCTGCCGCGCAGGCTGATCTTGGCGCCCATTTTTAAAAGTTCATCCACATGGCGGAATCTTCCGTCAAAAACCGTTTCCTCGATGCGGGATATGCCTTCTGCCGTGGATGCCAGCGCCATGAACTGCGCCTGCATATCGGTGGGGTATCCCGGGTACGGCATGGCCTTGATATCCGCGGCCCGCAGCCTTTTGTCGGCAGTCACCCGGATGCTCCTTGGATATTCCATCACGTTTGCGCCCATTCGCCGCAACGCACTGGTCACAGCCTTGAGATGTTCAGGGTTCACGTTCTGCACAGCCACATTGCCTCCCGTTGCCGCAGCCGCCATCATCAGCGTTCCCGCCTCGATCCGGTCGGGGATGGGCGTGTGCGCGGCTCCGTGCATTCTTTTCACGCCGTCGATACGGATCACGCTCGAACCCGCTCCGTATATTTTGGCGCCCATCTTTTTCAGCAGGAAAGCCAGGTCCTCCACCTCGGGTTCCGCCGCGGCGTTCCGCAGGATGGTCGTTCCCTCCGCCAGGGTCGCCGCCATCATCAGGTTTTCCGTTGCCCCCACGCTGGGGAAGGAAAGAAAGATATCAGCGCCGCGCAGCCTATCTGTTCTGGCTTTTACCTGGCCGTCCTGTGCTTCGATGTTTGCGCCCATCGCCATAAACCCTGCAAGGTGCAGGTCTACGGGTCTGGAGCCGATATTGCACCCGCCCGGCGAGGTTGTGCACACCAGGCCGCAACGGGTGAGGAGCGGCCCGCTGATGAGGAAGGATGCGCGCAGCTTCTTCATGATTTTCACATGATCGGTATCGCAGCCCAGGTCCATGCACTGCATGTGCAGCGTACGGTCCTCATAGGTAGCTGAGATGCCCAGCGCGGAGATCACTTCGCACATTGCAAATACGTCGGATAATGCCGGTACATCTTCTATTGTGACTGGATCGTCGGTGAGAAGCGATGCTGCCATCATGGGAAGGATCGAGTTTTTTGCCGTGTTTGCCTTTATTTTGCCCGAAAGCGGCGGGCTTTTCTGGACGTACAGCCTGCTCAAACACACACCCCCGTTTTGGATTATGGCGCGCAGCGCGCGTTTGCGCCACGCTGTGACTGATCATATTTTTTGAACTTCGGCCTTTGTGTAGTCCCGATATTATTTGCCTCATGTTCTTTGAATTGCTTTACCTTGTAGTGCAATGGCTCTTCTGCTTAAATGTGTTTTGTATAATTTCGTAATTTCCACCTTCTATAGTATGAATGATGTTTCACGCCTGTTAATGTTCAGGGCCGTTTGTATTGTTGCAAACGGGCGGGAAGTCGTCCTTTTTTGCAGTGGTCAGTAGTTATCCAAAACAGCGGGGATGCCGATCAGCACGTTCGTTTTCCCTGTCGTCGTCTGCCGCATCGCGATCTGGATATTGCACCGCTGCCCGCCGTTTATCAGGTATACCGGCTCGGCATTTGCGTATGCGAATGTGGAGATGTAATTCTCGCCAAAGCTTCCCTGTATATCGGCAGCCTTTATACGTTTGAAAACATTGTCGCAGATACCTGTCATTTCCGTACGTGTCATGCTCCGCGTTATGCCTGTCATTTGCCTGTATACATCCGCGCCCGGTTCATGCTGCAGCATCCTCTGTAAGCTCTCCTCTGCTGTCCGGATGGCATTTTCATTGGCAGTGGTTTGGATGGCGCCCAGCAGCACCAGGTTTTGCGTGTCGGGGAAATACGTCGTACAGATGGCGATGTTCAGTTCGCCGCTTCTGCCGTGCAGTTCCGTTTCATTTTCTTGCGGTGTGCCGTATTGCTGCGTTTCGGTTTTCAGTCCGATCGCCCTCGCCATGTCGCCTACTATCCTGGATACGGCCTCGCCGCTCTTTTCTCCCGCATATTTCCAGTATGCCCGTATGCTGTATTGGCCCGCCTGCGCCCCGCTTGCATCCCAGGCCGACTGAAGCAGCCGGTTCTCCGCGCCCCCGGCTTTTGCCGGGATGGATGCTGCGATGATGATGCAAAGGATGATCACGAACAAAACGGTGGTTCCCGCGGCCAGTCTTTTTCCGAATAAAGTCAAATATCCGCCTCCTCCGTTACCATTCTTCCCCCGCATTTGCCATACTATACCGATAAAGGGATGGTCAGGGAAGGCGGTCATGGTTGGGGACCGCTTATATAAATCAAGATGTTTGCCCTAAAAGGCATGCATCCATTCTCCATTGTCATTCATAATTGAAAAGGCCCGGCGATCTTGTATCGTCCGGGCCTAACCTTAACGCTCAACTCTCAACTTTCAACTGTCAACTGGCTTATGCCGGTTCCTCTTTCACACCGAACGCATTGTCGATGTGTTCCTTGGAATATTTGAATTTCAGTGAAAACGCCGTGACGATGGGCACGATCACCACAGACCCCGCCATTGCCATCACGCCAATGAAAGGCGCCTGTGCCTTGGCCGCGTCCACGCCGCCCGTGAATCCGAAGAAGAGGGCCAGGCCGATGGTCACAGCGATGCCGGTGATAAAGCCGGCCCACGCGCCCGCCTTGGTGGTCTTTTTCCAGAAGAGCCCGTAGATGTATGGCCCCAGGAACGCGCCTGCGATGGCTCCCCAGGAGAAGCTCATCAGCGTCAGTATCTCCGCCACCTGGAAAGCCGCCACCAGCAGGGACAGTCCCGCGAAGAGGATGCACAGCAGCCGCATCAGCAGCACCACGCTCTTCTGTTTCATGTTTTTCTTGATCACGCCCTTGCCCAGGTCCATGCTGATGGCCCCGCTGGAGACCAGCACCAGCGAGGAGAGCGTGGACATGGAGGCTGCCAGCACGAGGATGATGATGAGTCCCAGCATCCACTCCGGCAATGCCGTTTGCAGCATGGTCGGCATGATGGCGTCGTTGCCGCCCTTGGGCATCGTGTTGTTCAGGTAGATGGGTCCGAATACGCCCGAGAAATAGGCCCCGCCTGCGATGATCAGGGCAAATACCGTAGTGATCACCGTGCCGCGTACGATGGCGGGTTTATCTTTTATGGCGTAGTATTTGTGCACCATCTGCGGCATCCCCCATACGCCCACCGAAGTGAGGAGGAATACCCAGATCAGGTTCATGAATCCGGGGTTCTGCGAGATATCCAGCAGTTTCGGGCTTATCGCGCCCAGCTTGGAAAGCCCCTCTCCCAGGCCGCCCACGATCGGGTTGGATACGATGAAAATCACCATCAGCAGCACGCCGCCCAGCATGACGATGCCCTGGATGAAATCCGTCAGCGCCGTGGCAAAGTACCCGCCTGCGGCCAGGTAGATCGCGGTCAGCAGCGCCATGCCGCCCATGCACCAGAGATAATCGATGCCGAATACGCTCGTGAAGATGAGTCCGAGCCCCTGGTACACTGATGCGCAGTAGGGTACGAGGAAGATGAAGATTGCGAGGGCCCCTGCGATCTTCAGCCCCTTGCTTTTGTACCGTTTCTCCAGGAATTCCGGCATGGTGGCCGCGTTCAGCCGCTGCGTCATGGCGCGCGTCCGTTTTGCCAGGATCTGCCATGCCAGGAAGCTGCCGATGAAAGCGTTCCCAAGGCCGATCAGGACCGACCAGATGCCGAAATTCCACCCGAACCTCCCCGCATAGCCGATGAATATGACCGCGGAAAAATAGGTGGTGCCGTACGCAAATGCGCTCATCCACGCGCCCATCTTGCGCCCGCCCAGGAAAAAATCTTCGGTGGTCTTCGATCTTCGGATGGAATAGATTGCGATAACGATTAAAAGTGCCGCATAAATGCCCAGAAATGCATACTTCATGAGTCCTGCCATCCTTCCGTATTACTTGTTGTAAATAATATAAAAACTGCCGTTCTACATTTTTATATATTACATGATATTACATTGTTCTTCAAGCGTTTTATTGGGATCAAGGGTCAGCGGCCTGCTCCGTTTTTGCGTTTTCGTTGGTAAAAAGCCCTGTCCGCCGCCTTTATGAGTTCCTCGCCATTGGCTGCGTCCTGCGGGTAGGATGCCACGCCATATGTCAGGGATATGTCCTTGAGTGTCTTTCCGTCGTAGTTGAATTCCATGGAGGATATCGTCCTGTTCAGTTCTTCGGCGCGTTTGACGGCCTCATGAGCGGTGCACTCGGTCAGTATCAATACAAATTCGTCCCCACCGTACCTGCAGGCGATATCCGAGCTGCGCACTTTGGAGCCGAGCACCACGGCTGTGTTTCTGAGCACATGGTCGCCCATCATATGCCCGTATGTATCGTTGATATGTTTGAATTCATTGATATCCGCCATGATGAGCGAGAGCGGTCTGTTTTTGCGTTTGGCGCGGCTGATCTCCTTTTTCAGTGTCTCCTCCATGTATCTCCGGTTGAAAAGTCCCGTCAGTGCGTCACGTACCGAAAGCTCCAGGAGCGCCTCTCCCTTCTCTTCCAGTTGCTTTCTTTGTTTTTCGATCTGGTCGATGTGCTTGCGCATCACCACGCTGGAGATGATGCCGAGCGTCGCTGTGAAAAGAACAAAGAATAGAAGGCTCGGCCAGTTAATGCTCAGGAGTGCAGGGTTCAAAATGATCATCAATGTCAAGCCGGTTATTTGCACGGCAGCGATAGCGGCGGTTATCCTCGATGAAAGAAATATGGAGCACAATTGGATGGAAAGTGTGATGTATATGAGCGGCACGAAATCACCGCTGGATATGGAAGGGTCCAAAAGGATGGAGAACCACGGCCCGGCCACCATGCATATCATCGTCACCCACGCGCTGATGATGTATTTGCCTTTGATATTTGAAATATATCCGGCCACGAGGCCCGCCAGTAGGCTTCCCACCAGTAGCAGGTAAAAAAAGAGCCGGCCGCCGGTATCCACGAGGCTCACCAATACCAGTGTGGCTGTCAATAGGAAAATAAAAAAGGTCTGTACCCACAGCAGGAATACCGGTCTGCTGCCTGCATAGCCCGCGCTTCCAAAACGGTACTTATTGGTGATTCGCTTGAAAAACGGGCTTTTCTTCATGGTGTCCTTTGTGTCAATAAAAATATATATATTCAATAATAATGGATTTGCCGAAAAAGGCAATATGATAATTCGGGTGTATTCATTGTTTCATGCGATTTTGAACGTGAATTTTTTGTCTTGCTATTTCTGAAGCGGTTGAATAGGGGTCGAGTACCTTCCGCATTCCCGCGTGTGAAGGATCTTACGCCCGGAATATCGTTGATCTGTACCGCCTGTTTTGGGCAGTAGTCCTGGCAGGCAATGTAGCGCAGCACCTTCTTCTCTTATACCGGTTTCTTATCGGCGATCCTATTGGTTCCAAATCGGCATCTGCGTCTCATTGGTAATATCCATATCTTTCTTACGCTTCCTTCTCCAGCAGGTATTTCCGTACCGCCACCCATATCACGCCCTTGCAGCATTCCTTCACGGGTTTTAACGGGACGCCTTTCATCCGTTTTTCCAGCGCCGCCAGGTCAAACCCTTTTTTTACCACGAAGAATTTTAACCTGCTCGGGGCGATGGCGTTCTTCGGGCACTGGTAGATGCACCGCATGCAGATGATGCACCTGTCGTGGAATTGCGGTCTTCCGCCTTCCATCGTGATGTTCTGCCTCGGGCAGTTTCTGGCGCACGCCCCGCATCCGGAACAGTTTGGATCTGCGTACAGGAGTTGTCCGAATCTCCTTGCGTTCCTGTGTTCCGTATTGGAAATGAAGTGCATCCACCGCGTACTGATCTTGAAGCGCGTCCGGAGCCTTTTTCCGGCCAGTACATCTTCGACGATCCTTCGTGATTTGATCGGCAGGGCGTTCAGCATGTGCATGCACAGGTCGTCGTTTTCGCCCACCAGCACGTTGGCCGGCATCACCAGCATTTTCTCATATACCACGTCGTAGCCCTTCTTCTCCAGCGTCTTGATGCAGTAAACCCTGCACGAAGTATTTGGCCACATCTCGCCCCCGCCCGATACCGAGATCACGATGGTCTTAATCCCCTGTCCATGCGGCAGGTCTTCGATCCAGTCGTAAACGGGCATCGGGGCGTCCATCGCGTGTACGGCATACAGGATAAAAAGGTAATGCGCATTCACGATAAGGCCGGGGTGATCCGCCTTCACCGTTTCGTAATCTGCCGCGTCCAGCGAGTGCATATTTACTTCGCAGCCCTTGTCCTTCAATGCGTCCGTTATGGCGCTGGCGCAGTATTTCGTACCCCCCGTCCCCGAGAAATAAACGACGAGCGCTTTCGGATTTGCCATGATAACGCCCTCCTTCCATGCCTATCCATATATACTGTAACACATGGCGGATATGCGTTCAATCGGACGGTCATGCCCATGGAGCGGGTGTTGCCGCTTCAACCCTTTGCATCCACCTCTGGAAAGATATATAATATCATCATACTATCGGTTTGGAGGGAAGCTGTATGAAGGTGCTCGGGAGGATCATCGGTTCCATTATTTCCATCGTCATCGTGCTGGCGGTGGTGCTTTTCGCCATTGCCCTGATCAAGATATCCACCGTGGATAATAAAGCCTCGCAGGTCCCGCTCACCCCGTGGTATTTCGTCAAGATCGAAAAAGGTGCCGATCCTGTGGATGCCTTCGTCTCCCAGATGGAAAAGGAGCGCTGGACGGTCAAGGAGCGCACGGCAGATAAGGTCGTGCTGGAGCGCGAAGGGATCAGGCAGACCACCCTCTCTGGCGACGTCTGGCCCGTGCTGGTTGACGGCAAGCTCTGGTTCTTTGAAGGCTGCAGCGCGACGAAATAACGGTCGGATCAGTTAAGGCGCTCCTCTCGGGGCGCCTTCTTCATATACGAATCCTTAAGCCAAGGTCTACCGGAATCTTTATCGAGGGGGAGAAGTGAATGAAAATCACGAAGGTTGCCATCTTTGTGACCATGCCGCTTGGTGTGGTTGCCTGTTTCCTGCTTTCAATGATAATTATGAGCCTTGTGGCATATCCTCAGGATACTAGGCAAGTCGTGCCAGTGGCTCTGTTGCTGTTTGCTTCTGCTGGGCTTTGGATCTTCGCCATTTTATCTTTCAGTATGCGATTGAGTTTTGGTTCCACGTCCTCAAAAGTAAATGGCGGGCAAAGTGCGTTTGGGAAAGACGCCTCAGAAGCGCCGTTCCCTGTAGTCAAAGGCTACCTCAAGGCTAATATAGCCATATTTGGTAGTCGGCGCGGTCTCTCTTTCCAGCAGCAGGATATCGGATTACCTTTCCTTTTATGCACAGAACTTCCTGCTGCGCTACGGTGCGGTGGTTATATCAACAGTTGTTCTATGGCTTGCCCTCCTCGTCTCCTATATTCTTCTCATTGGCAGGGTTCCAAAGGCCGATTTGAAAATAGCCCGACATGTGGTTCTTCCCGTTATACTTTTGCTACAAGTGCTTGTATTTAACCTTGCATATATATTGATAGTATAAGTTCATTCTTTACGAGCAACTCCGATATGGCCTTCTCAATTTTGCCCCCGGTATTATTTTGACATCAGTTCATCCAGGCTTCCTTTGTACACATCCATGTCCACGTATCCCGCTATGCCGTCCACCTTTCCCCTATCCCAGTACTGCCACATCCGCCATTCCCGCTCGTCGCTCAGCCTTGGCGGCAGGAACGTGCTGCGTATCCAGATGGGATATTCCTTGAAGTCGCCCTTGATATATTCGTCATAGACCGGGTACACCACATACAGGATGGGCTTTTCGCCGTAATGCTTTTCGAGTGTGCTTAAGAGCTTCTTTAGCTCCTGCCGGTATTTTACCTTGTCCGGCCCCTCCGCCTCCAGGTCCACCACCGGCGGCAGGCTGTCCTCTGCTTTTGGTACGGTGGCGATGAAATTAGCCGCCTGCTCCTCCCCCGTGCTGCTCAGCGTGAAGTAATGGTATGCCCCGGTTTTCAACCCGGCCTTCCGTACCCCGTCCCGGTTCTTCTGGAAATGATCGTCCTGGTTGGTCTTTCCTTCCGTCGCCTTTATGTACACAAAAGAAATGTCCTTGTTTGAGCGCACCTTATCCCAGTCGATATCCCCCTGGTAATGGGAAACGTCGATCCCCTTTACCGTATACTTTGCCGCGAATAACGAATTGGGGCTGATTACACCGAACGTGTATAGCAGCGCCACGGCGATGATGACTGCCATCACGCCTGTAGCCAGCCACGCGGCGCCCCGCCCTTTCTTTTTCTTTCCCATGTTCTCCCCCGTTTAAGGCTGATAAAGTGATATGATTAATCAAGTGATTAATTGATTGTTTTATACCCTCTCAGGTCTTTCTATCCCCTAAATATAGGTTCATCCCCACAGGCATGCCCGTAATTTTCAATTGTCAATTATCAATTGTCAATTGATTAAGTTGCCGGCGGCGGTTTCAGCTTTGCCTTCAGGTCCGGGTTGGACGGCATTTTGCTTGTGATCTCGCATTCCGTCCCCGGCGCGATGTTTTCATAGATCCACTTTGCGTCGGGCGGCAGCAGGCGGATGCACCCGTGCGAGACTGCCTTCCCCAGCTGACGGTACGACGATGTCTTCAGGTGTTTGTCGTCGCGGGAGGCGTACAGGACCGAATGGATGTAGATCGAGCGTACCACCTGCGTCCAGTACTGTGCGTAGCAGTTGAAATCCACAAAAAACCCGAACCGTACCTTGTGCGAACCGGTATGGAATACTCCGGTGGGCGTGTTGTAGCCTGTTTTTCCCGTGGAGCACAGCATGTACCGCACGGGTTTGTCATAGTCTCCCGTATCCCCTTTGGCAAATATCATGAAGATCTGGTTTTTCAGGTCAATGACCATCCTGTACGTGCCCTTGGGCGGCATGTCTTTTGCCGAGGGAGGCGTTTTTCTCGTCCCGTCGTCTCGGATGATATCCTTGAAGGACATCTGCAGCGTCGGTGAAAGCTCGGAAAATGGCGTTTCCGCAGGCGTAGGCGAAGGCGTCGGTGCAACTGTCGGGGATGCAGGCGGGGTGGCCTCCGTCGGGCTCGGTGTCGCCTCTGATGGGGAAGGAGATGGTTCCTCCGAGGGCGATGGCTCCTCAGATGGTTCCGTGGATGGTTCCCCGGACGGTTCTTCCGGCGGGGCAGCGGTTTCACCGGATGGTGAAGGGGTGGGCGAAAGCGAATTGCTGATGGCCAGGCATCCCGAAAACAAGATGATGAAAGCCAGCGCGAGGCATAGCATTGTACAGACCTTTTTAGGCATTTTCAGCATTCATCCTTCCGCACGTGTTCAGATGGGCAAACCAAATCTGCGGATTTATTTTATCCTGAAAAAACCCCAAACTTTCCCCCGCTCAGTGATTATGGATATATTCCCAAATCGAAAATAAAACGTTTGCAGGTTCCTTGCCTTCCTCGCGCGCCGCGTGCTTATGAGGGAGGTGGCACTAATGTCATTCCGATCATGCCACTTGGTGACTACGGTGCATTCTGCAATTTTCAATTGTCCATTCTAAAATAGTTAATTTTCTCTTGTAAGTCCATATAATCTTCCCCGCATGGCGCCCCTATTAGGGGAGCTGGCACCAAGCGACAAATGGGCCGCTAGCGGCCCTATGTGGTCGCATGGTGCCTGAGGGGTTATTTCAACTGTCAACTAATTATAGCTTTTTCAATCGTTCCATCGCATTGAGTGTGTTCTCCCTGTTTCCGAATGCCGTCAGCCGCAGGTATCCTTCCCCGCAAGCGCCAAACCCCGCGCCCGGCGTGCTTACGATATCCAGCCCGCGCAGCAGTTTGTCAAAGAACCCCCATGAGTTCTCCCCCCGCGGCACCCGCAGCCAGATATACGGCGCGTTCGCCCCGCCGTAGACTTCATAGCCCAGCGCCTTCAGCCCCTCGCGGATGATGCGCGCGTTTTCCATGTAATAGCCGATGGTCTCCTTTGCCTGCGCCCGGCCCTCGGGCGTATAGATGGCCGCTGCGCCCTTCTGGGTGATGTAGGAGCACCCATTGAATTTCGTTGCCTGCCGCCGCGCCCACAGCCGGTTCAAGGGCACCTTGTTCCCGTCCCTGTCCAGGCCCAGCAGTTGTTTGGGGACGATGGTGTACGCGCAGCGCACCCCGGTGAATCCAGCGGACTTGGAAAAGCTCCGGGATTCGATGGCTACCTCTTTGGCCCCTTCCACCTCGTAGATGCTCCTTGGCACGCCCTTCTCTGTGATATAGGCTTCGTAAGCCGAGTCGTAGATGATGACCGCCCCCGTGGAGCGCGCATAGTCGACCCATTTCTTCAGTGCTTCATGGGTGATGGTCATCCCCGTCGGGTTGTTGGGGTAGCACAGGTAGATGATATCCGCCCTCTTGTCAGGTAGATCGGGCGTGAATCCCTTTTCCTTCGTGCACGGCAGGTACACGATCTTTTCATACCTGCCCGTTTCCGGGTCGTATTTCCCGCCTCGCCCCGCCATCACGTTGCTGTCCACATATACCGGGTATACCGGGTCCGCCACGGCGATGGTGGCGTCCGTGCTGAAAAGCTCCTGCGTATTCCCTACGTCGCACTTGGCCCCGTCCGAGACGAATACCTCGTCATAGTCGATAGATATGCCCAGAGGGGCATAGTCGTTTTCGATGATGCCGTTCACCAGGAAATCGTATCCGAAATCCGGCCCGTACCCGCGGAAGGTCTCCGCTTTGGACATGTCCTCCACGGCCTTGTGCATCGCCTCCACCACGGCCGGCACCAGCGGCCGCGTCACGTCCCCGATCCCCATGCGGATCAGGTCTGCGTTCGGGTTTTCCTTTTTATATTCCGCCACCCGTCTCGCGATCTCCGCAAACAGGTAGTTCCCCTGCAGTTCCAGGTAGTTGCTGTTTACCTTTGCCATACGTCCCACTCCCATATAACACCAGCTCGAAGGGTGTTTTAGACCATATTAGTACAATCCGGCCCCCAGTTCAAGTTTGAATGAGGTCAGCGGCCATATAAATACAAAACCTTTTATATTATTTGATCCGAATTTATGGAATGAGATGTGGAGGAAATATCATCAGATAGTTTAGGTATGTGAATTTTCGGCATATAATAAAGTTCCCCGCAGGGTTATCTTGCCTCCCTCGAGCGCCGGGCGCTTATGGGGTGAGGTGGCACTAATGTGATTCCAATTAGATCAATTGGCATCACTATGGTGCCGGAAGGAGTGATTACCTTGAATTATGCCCGCTGGCATTCCGCCATTGTAAATTGTACATTTTGCATTGTACATTAGACTTCTCCCCCCGCAGGGCAACTCTCAACTGTCCATTTTCAACTCTCAACTAAATTAAGTGTTTCTCGGCACTCTGACTCTTATCCCCTGCCGGAAATCCGACGGCCTGTGCCTTGGGTTCGCCGCCAGCAGCGCCGCCAGGGGCAGCCGGAACCGCTGCGCCAGCGCGAATACGTCCTCTCCCGGTTTGATCACATGCCAGAAAAAGCTGTTGTCCGGCGGGTACGCGCCCGGCAGCCTGTACCCCTCCCAGCACTCGTGCTCCTCCACCACCTCCGGGTTCAATACCAAAAAGTCATGCAGTGGCAGGTCGTTTTGCAGGATGGCGGAAAGCGCGCTTCGCTTGATGTCGCTTTCACCCGGGCGCTCCCGTTCCACGATGAATTCCTTCAGTTCATCGTACCGGCTCGTCCGCTCCCCCGGCTCATCCCACTCCGGCATGCACACCACCTGCCCGGGCAGGGCCCTCGCGGGGTCCAGGCACGGGTTCCCCAGCAGGAAATCCCCCACGAAAAGCCCGCTCTCCTTCGCCAGATCCACCAGTGCCTCCCCCGGTTTGATACGCCGGAATTTCCCCCTCGGGCAGCATGCAGGTCCCACCATCGCATTTCCGTCCTTTCGCACGCGCAGAAAATCGTGCGCATCATTGAATGTGCTTACAATAAATATATGGATGCCGCAAGTGAATCATGATAGGCGTCACTTGTCACCCTTTTTTGCATTTTGTAATGTCTCTGATATTGTATATCGTTGTTTGCGCTTCATCGTGCACAAAATAAAAACTCCCTGCCGGGGGAGTCTTTATATCTCACAAATCAAAAGCTGTTTTTACTGATATCGTTCCCTGTGTGTAAGATTGCCTCTTGTCAGTATCCGCTATGGCGCTCCGCTGCCGCTGCGTCCGCTTTTGTTGCATGTACAGTGCCGGCGGGATGCTGCGGCGGCGCGTAGATGGAGTATAGTTTGAGCGGTGTCCTTCCCGTATTCACCAGGTTGTGCCATTTGCCCGCAGGTATGATGAAAGCATACTCGGCAGACACACTTCTTTGGAAATCCAGGTAGTCTCTCCGGTTCCCCATCCTGACGATGCCGTTTCCTTCTTCAATTCGCACAAACTGGTCCAGGTTCGGGTGGACTTCCAGGCCTATATCTTCTCCGGGGTTTAGGCTCATCAATGTCAGTTGTAAATGGGTCCCCGTCCATAAGGCCCTGCGAAAAGCGTTGTTTTGTTTTGTGGCCTCCTCGATGTTCACCGCAAAAGGTTCCGGGCCGTAGTCCCGGGGTCCTGCATTTCCCGCCGGTCTGTTGAGACCAGGCATATAGGGCCTTCTGCTGTTCATATACCTGGAACCGGCTTTCATTGGATCGCTGTATGGGGCGTATCTCCCATAACGGTTATACATATGACTCAATCCCCTTCTCTCGTCTCCTGGTATTTATCATATGCGCTTCTTGCATTGGGTGATTTTAGTACAGGCCGGTGATAGAAAAGATCCATCCCGAAAAGCAAAATAATCCTCGGTTGGAGGATCATTTTGTGCATTCGTCTGAACCGGTTTTGCAAAACTCTTATTTCTGCTGGAAGAATTGCACGTTCAGTCCGTTCGGATCCTGTATGCCGAAGAATTTGAACCCGGGGGTTTCAAACGGCCCGCTGTGCACGGGGATGCTCTTGCTTTTCACCTTCTCCAGCATCGCGTCCATGGAGTCGACGGCGAATCCGAGGGATATGGACTCCCCGAAGGCTGCTGCGCCGTGTCTGCTGTCTGCCATCAATTCCACCAGTGTCTCGCTGCCGCCGCCGTTTCCCAGGAAGGCGATCTCCACCCCCGGCCCCGCGGGAAAGCGCTTGCTCACCTGGAGCCCCGCCAGTTCGGAGTAAAATGCGATCGACTCCTCCATGTCCTTTACATAGATCGTTGTCCACAGGTACTTCATTTTCTTTTCCTCCATCTATAAAATCAGTTTTGCTTTCTGGCATCATCATACTGCAGGTCCCGCACCGTAAATAGGAGCCGGTTTATACTGGTATAATTTCTGACAGGATGGATGCGTTAGGGCGCCGCGCGGCGTCTTTGCAGGTACACGTTGGATGCCGGGCGGGTGAAGGGTGGATAAAGAAAATCGCGTCTCACAGCTGATGAAACGCGATTTTGTATAATGCAGGGTAAAACGTCCGTCGGATATCCGCACGATATTGCGGATGACTCCTTTTGATTCTTTTTAAATTATGACGGCGCCTTCGTCGATCAGCACTTCCATGATCATTTGAGCTCCCCGGCCCACGATGTCCAGGCAGTGTTTATCGTCTGTGTGCGCGCCGGCTTCGGCAAACTTCCTTGCTTCATCTTCGTCCTGCAGGTAATAAAAACGTCCGTACCGCTGGACCTGGATATGCGCGCAGAATAGCGTTCCGTATTCCTTCATGAATTTGAAGTAATATTTGCTGGCCACTTTCTGCGCATCGGCCAGTTTTTCGATGTTCTCTTCTATCTTGGTGGTAAAGGAAGTGTTTTTGGCTTCGCGTCCAAAGAAATAATCCATGACCAGGAGCCCCCCTGCGTATGCTCCGCATTCGCCCAGACCTTCCGCGGCGGAGCCCCCGCAGGAACTCGTCGCGCATCGCACGATGGTATCGTCCAGGCCCACGATCTCATGGATGGCGCAGACCACCGACTGCGAGCAGGAGTGGGAATTCCGCTCAAATGCAGCGCCAATATCGTAGGCGAGCTTCAATAGTCCTTCCTTGTCCAGGTGCCTGTACTTTTCTTTTACTCTTTTGCGTTCCATCGTCCATGCTCCTTATTTTATAGATTATTTTGAGAACAGTTATGGTGTTATGCCCATAACCGATTGTAGCAGAGTCCCTCTTTTAATTCAACGCATGTATAGGGGTCATTACAAAATATTAACGGGAACAAAGCCTTGTTCTCCGTGTCGGCAAACAGTTGGGACATGGGGGCGGGGATAGTAAAGACTCGCCTGGATCTTTGATCCCTGGTGCTTGGTATATTTATAACGGTCGGATTGTACCATAAAGAAACAGCCCTCCGTATAAAGGGGGGCTGTTTTCCTGGCGCACCTATCGGGATTCGAACCCAAGGCCTCACGCTTAGGAGGCGTGCGCTCTATCCTTCTGAGCTATAGGTGCACACGTGCAATATATTTTAACGCACACAAAACAATGCTGTCAACCAACGTTTGCTGCCATTTATGAAATTCAGATCATTGTTGGCAGATCTCATTTATTGATTAAAATATGAAAAGGCCGCTGAATAAAAGCAGCGACCTCGGTTAAAGCTTTCATTCATTCCCCATAATTCTTCCGGATGAATTCCGTGATCTCCTCCATTGTCAGTCCCAGGGATTTGTAGTAAGCAATGTCCTTGGACAGCTTGTCGTATGCCATCCTGTCCCGCTTGCTGTCCAGTTCCCCGCGCGGCAGGGGCGCCACGAAGCACCCCTTCCCCGCCATGGTGTAGATGAATCCCTTGTGTTCCAGCTCCTCCCACGCCTTTTTCACGGTGATCACGCTGATGCGCAGCTCCTTCGCGATCGTGCGTATGGGGGGCAGGCAGTAATCCTTCTCTAGCTCGCCTTTCAATATCTGCGAGCTGACCTGCTCGTAGATCTGCTGGTAGATCGGCTTTTCGGATGTATTTGAGATCACGATGTTCATTTTTTCTTATAGATCCACCTTCTCGAAATTCTTTTCAGCCATCCTGCTCGAGAGCAGTGTGAAAAGGGCGAAGAGTACGATTCCCGCGGCCAATACCGGTAATTGATAGACCAGGTGCTGTGCGTCCAGCGCGTTGAGGTTGGCCGTGAGTACCGGGATGGTATGCATCGCTGTCTCCACCAGCCCGAAGAAAACCAGCGTGGCAATCACCGCCAGCGCCATTGGTATCCCGGGTTTGTATCCGTTCTTGAAAAACATAGGGAAAAGGATGATATTGAATAGCGCGTACATGATCAGGATGAATCCGAAAAACGCTGCGTTGAGATTCATACCCGCCTGGTTCTCATAGCCGTAGATTGCGTTGCGCAGTATCGCAAAGGGCACCGCGGCGATGACCTGCACCAGCTCGATCGTGGCGATGGCGTAGACCCTCGCCCGCACCACGTCCCTTTTCCGTATCGGCAGGAACACCGTGAAAAGGATGTCCTGGTTTGCTCTGGCGTAAATAAGCATATTCATGATCCCAATGAATATATATCCGAAGGCGATGACATAAGGCCAGCTGGGGATCAGCAGGAGCGCGGCGCAAAGCAGAAAGAAGTATACACTCGGATGCATCGCCAGCTTGAATTCTTTGAATAATAGGTTTTTCATTCCCTGTTCTCCCTCTCATAATAGATCATGATGGATTCGATGTCCGCCGGTGCGGCTTCAAGTTTCAGCGCTGATACATCGGCCGTTTTGGCCAGCCCCGTGAACCCGAAAGTGTTTTTCTTGTATCCGATCAGCTTTTGTATCACTGCATTGGTGAATTGTTCGTTCGTCCCGCGCACCACCTTGTGGGCCGCCAGGAGATCGTCCTTGGCCGCGCTTGCGATGACCTCTCCGTTTCGGATATATGTAATGAAATCGGCGCACTTGTCCAGGTCGCTGGTGATCTGCGTGGAAAAGAGGATGCTTCTTTCCCCGTCCTCGATCAGCTCCTGGAAAAGTTCCAGCAGGTCATCCCGGGATACGGGGTCCAGCCCGCTCGTGGGTTCATCCAGGATCAGCAGCTTCGCATTGTGGGAGAGCGCCAGCGCGAGGGCGAATTTCACCTTCATACCCGCCGAGAGTTCGTCCACCTTTTTGTTCGGGTTGATGTCGAACCGCTTCAGGTAACCATCGAATACCTTGTCGTCCCACTCGCTGTAAAAACGTTTCACCACGCTGCTGATGGTCCTGACCTTGTTTTTGGGGTAATAGCTCACGCCCCCCATCATGAAGGCGACCCTTTGCTTGCATTCCAGTTCGTTTTGGAAAAAGTCCTTGCCAAACAATGATACTTTCCCGCCGTCTGCGTGCACCAGGTTCAGCATGGTCTTCAGCGTCGTCGTCTTCCCTGCGCCGTTTCGGCCGATGAAACCCATGATGTATCCGCTTTCCAGGCGAAAGGATACGTCTTTGAGGGCAAATGTATCGTACCGCTTGCACAGGTTCTGTACCGATAAAATCTCCATGTTTGTGTTTGACCTCCATACCACTGTGTATATCGTATATGCACAGTATATCCGCGTGTGTTCGTCCTGTCAATATTTTTCTTAAAAAAACCCGCAGGTTGCGGATGGCTTCTGTTTTGATTTTCTAACTCATCCAGTCGAGCGGCCTATTATACTACACCCCTCCCATTGTGGGTGATATTTGGAATCACTTATTGCCTCCCCCGCCCATATAATGTAACCGGGTTGTCATACACGTCTAATCATGGGAGGCTTGAGATATGAAGTGGGAATATGCTGTTTTGAAGCATAATTGTGATGCCGATCCCGATCCTGCCGCCATATGGCGCAAGGAGAAGAATGATTCCAAAGGCGAAAAGCCGGTGAAGGAGTCCACCACCACCCTGGAAGCCATGCAACGGTATGGTGAAAACGGCTGGGAACTGGTCAGCACCACCTATGTCTTCAATGGGAAAAACCTCTATCTTCTTTTCATGTTCAAACGCCCGAAAAAAGATACCTGAAAGGCCAGCATAGGATTGGATGCAAAAGGCGCGCCCTATGTGAAGTGGACGCGCCTTTGATGGTTTAAATTTTCACAAGGGCTATACAAGCCTTTATATTGTTTTGCGGCCATGACAATGAATTTCCCGCATGCCCATTTTGGCCCTCGGACGCGCACGTCGGAGATTAGGAGGGTCTCATTTTCTTGGCCCCATCAGACGAGGGGGCTGTCACCCAGAGCGACCCACAACAAATTAAAGGGTCGCTTGGTGACTGGGGGAGAGAATCCTTCTTCTGACATCTCGGTCTATCGTTTAATAAACATCCTTGAGAGGGAGCTGTCACCCAAGCGACCTTTGGTTGCATGTGGCTTGAAGGAGGGAACCACACAGGGCAAGATGAATATTTCTCAACGGAGACGGGCTTGCCTCTCTCTGCATTCTGTTATGAAAACTGTACATCGCTGTCACCCGCCTGCCGTAGCCGAAGGCTCCACGCTCGGCGACGGTGATGGCGATAGCGATGGTGACGGCGCTAGTGACGGCGTCGGAGTTGGCGTCATCGATGGGGTTGGACTCGGGCTGCTTGATGGCGAAGGGCTCGGGGAAGGTACATACGGCCGGTACAGGCTCTTCATCATAGCCTGCACTTCGGGTGGGGGCGTGTCGGAATAGATAAATTGGTGCAGCAGGTCGTTGGTTTCGGGCTCCTTCGGGATGATGTCCGTCCCCTGCACGGAATAGTGCCCGTCGATGGGCACGCGGAATTGCATCACGTCCCTGTCCATCAGCGTAAATGCGTCCGTGATGAATCCGATCATCTCATCCTTCGTCATGTTCGTCTGCAGGATGGACAGGATGGAATCGAATACCGGCATCATTTCAATGAGGTTCTTCTGCTTCAGCTTGGTAAAAAGCGCGCTCAGCACTTCCCGCTGCCGCCTCGTCCGGTCGTAGTCGCCGTTGCCCACTTTACGTATGCGCATGTAGGCCACCGCCTGCCGCCCGTTCAGGGTCTGCTTGCCGGCTTTCGCCACCGGCGCGATGTTGCCGCCCAGCCTGCTGTTGGCCAGCGCCACGCTGCGGTTCAGCAGGTCCATCTCGTATTCATAGACGGTGACTGTCACGCCGCCCAGCTTGTCCACGATTTTTTCTACCCCCGCGATATCCACCATGATATATTTCTGGATGTCCAGCCCCAGCACGGTGTTTGCGGTGTTGATCGTCAGCTCGGGACCCCCCAGTACGAATGCGGCGTTGAATTTCCTCGGCCCCTTGCCCGGGATCTCCGTCTGCATGTCCCGCATGATGGACGTTAGCTTGATCTTCTTGTGTTTCCGGTCTATGCTGATCACGATATTGGTGTCCGACCTGCCGGTTGACGCGCCGCCCCACCGGTCCATCCCCATCAGCAATATGTTTGTTACCTGCGTATCCTTGTTTGTAACCGGCGCCACATCCGTCGGTACATACGTCTCCCCGGGCAGGATATCGGTATCGTCCGCATCGTCGGGGAGTTCGGATGGGGTGATACTGGGCGTGGGTGTGGGGGTGCCGCCCGGCTGGTAGTCCACATTGTCCGCCGCGCAGCTGAGGTACATCTGCAGGAAGGGGATCATCGCGTTTTTATCGCCGGTTATCTTGTAATAGGCGTACATGCCCCCCACGGCCAGGGCCAGGATGACCAGGATGATCAGCAGGGTGAGTAGCGCCTTTTTCCCGCCGCTCAACTTTTTCTTTCCCCAGTTGCCTGGGTGTACGTTTCTTCCGCGTGTACGCACGTCTGTTGATGGATGCTTGGTACCCGGCCCGCGCCGGTGTGTCCGGCGGCCTTTGCTGCGGTATAAGTCGTCCATGAGACCCCCATCGCTTTCGTAAGACAAAATCAGCTAAAAAATGATAGCATGCTCTCTTCCATTTTTGCAAGCAAACGGATCCGGAATCAGTACCTTTCCTTTTTGATCGAATAGCTGAGGATATGGCCCTTGGTTAGAATTTTAGCACTCACCGCCCTCCTGCGTCCCTGGCTGGGGATATCAATAAAAAGGAGAGTTCGCCCTCTCCTTTCAGGCTATCAAAAAACCTTGAGTGAAAAACAACAACTGTGTAAATATGCATTCACAAATCAAATCCGTCATTTCTGGCGGCGTGTACGTCAGAAATGACACCTCTCATGCAGGTTTGTGGTAAACAAACCTGCATGGTAAAACTCAAAAAAGTGGCATAGCCACTTTTTTGACGATCAGAAAGGAGAGGACGCCCTCCCCTTTGTTGTTTCTATTAATGCCGGTTAATGGGTTGGCTCACTTTCCGCGCGTGAGTCCTGCCGCCCTTCTCGCCGCTTCCAATGTGTTCTGGGCCAGTATCAGCGTTGTGACGGCGCCCACGCCGCCCGGCACGGGTGTGATTGCAGATGCGACGCTCTGCGCTTTTTCATAGTCCACGTCGCCCACGAAGTTCCCGTTTTCATCCACGTTGATCCCCACGTCGATCACAACGGCGCCGGGTTTGATGAAGGTCTCGTCGATACATTTGGGTTTGCCTGCCGCTGCGATCAGGATGTCCGCCCGCCTGCACACGCCGGGCAGGTCCGTGGTCCGGGTGTGGCAGACCGTCACAGTTGCGTTGGCCTTCAGCAGCAGCATCGCCATGGGCTTGCCCACCACCATGCTCCTGCCGATGATGACGGCTTCTTTCCCTTCGATGGGGATGTCGTAATGCTTCAGCATCAGCATGGCCGCCGCCGGGGTGCAGGGAGCAAATACGCCGGTATACCCCTCATACACGCCCGCCTCGCATACCAGTCCCATGCAGTCCACGTCCTTGTCGGGATTGATGGTTTCCCGTGCATGGCTGTCCGAAAGCGTCTTGGGCAGCGGGCATAGCACCAGGATCCCGTCCACCCCCGGGTCGTTGTTCAATGAATCGAACGCCTTGTCAAAATCCTTCTGCGATACGGTTTCGGGCAGGCTGACCAGCTTTGTCTCCATTCCGCACGCGTTCAACCGTTTTACCGCGCTGCTTTCGTAATAGACGTCGTCGGGCTTCTCCCCCACGCGCAGGATGGCCAGCGTCGGGGTGATCCCGTTTTCCTTCATATCCTCTACGGCGGCCAGCAGTTTTTCCGTTTCGGCCTTTACCACGTCCGCGCCTTTTATGATTTGCGGCATACCATTACCTCCACTTGCTTGTATAGTAGCGTGCCCCGTTCGAAGTCCGCCTCATACGTACGGCACTCTTCTTCCAAAGCATCCGCAGTTTTCCTGTCCTCCATGAGGGATGTGTTGATGAATACATTGAGCGCCGCGCCCCGCATCGCCGCCACTGCAAAAAGCGCGCCCACGCCCACGTCGCTCACCGCCAGTTTGGTCCCCTTTTCCTTGGCCTCGCACAGCAGGTCCAGTATCCCATTGGCTGTTTTTAAGATGGCTAGCGGTGGCTTCACGGCTTCTTTGAGCGCCGCTTCCAGCACACCCCGCCGCATTGCCTTCTCTTCGTCCGTTTCCTTTGGCAGCCTGTACGCCTGCGAAAGCGGTTCGAATGCTTTGGCGTCCTCGTCTATCAGGCTTAATAAGGTGAGCCGGAGTTCCTTCGCCTTTTCCACCAGGTTATTCATGTCCGCGTGGACTAGCTGGTATTTCGCGCTTTTCAGCGTCAGGTTGGCCACCATCGAAGCCAGCGCCGCCGCCAGCGCTCCGCACAGCGCGCTCGCGCCCCCGCCCCCCGGCACCGGGGCGTTGGATGCCAGTTCCTCCGTGAACCGGTCGATCTGCATGTCCGTGAACATACTTTTCCCTCCGTTTATGAAAGAGTGTAAATAATATCTGATCAGGGATATATTATTTTCGCATGACGAAATCCTATCAAGGAAAAATGGTTTGGGAACGAAGATGGAAATATTCTACCATGGCGAAGGGCATTCGTTCATCAGTTATTTTGATTTTCATGCAAATTGTTTGTGAAGGTTTTTGAGGTAAGCCCTCACTTTTCGTCCGCTCTGTTGGAGAACATCGCCCGCATGGCTTCGGCGTTTGCGCGCAGCCGTTTGTAGATCTTCCGGTGTGCGGGGATGGAGCAGATGAACGGGAGCAGGAAACAGGCGGCGATGCCCACGATTGTGATGGGCATTCCATAGGACATGGCGGAAATGGAAAAGAGGCTGTCCAGCAGCCAGTATATCCCCAGGAACGGCACCGTCAGGAAGAAAAAGCCCAGTGTGATCCGTCTTGCTTTCCTTGCATTTTCCCTGTCTGCGAAGTCCGTGAGCCCCTTCGGGTGCAGCCAGGCATGGTACAGGTATTGTTTGAATGGTATATAGTCCATATTACTCCCCGGTATCTGGAATGCGATTTGAACATGGTATTCAGCCATCGTATGGCGCCTCTGTTGGGGGAGCCGCCACCGTAGCCTAAGCTTGCGGTGGCAGAGGGTTTGGATCTAGTTTCCCAGCTGCTATTTATTCCGGCTGAAGCTTTCCGGGTTCAGCCACTCGCGCACTTTGATACCGGTGATGGCCCGCGCGCTGGCTCCCACCACTTTATTGATGCGGCTGTACGCCTGCGGGTAGGGGATGCTGCCGTCCGCTTTCTTCACCGGCACGATGGGGTACCATTTGCCCGTCCGCAGGTTTGTTGCCGGCAGGTAGCCCGCTTCTCCGAGGGTCACGTCCCCCGTCACGGTGTCCTTCACGATGCGGATGCCTGCCAGCATGGTATCGGTGTTGTCCAGCCCGCTGTGCATCCCGCCCATGTTGGAGATCAGGTTACCCAGGGAGTAGAAAACCAGTGTTTTGTGGCTGGATCCTTGTGATTTCACCATTCTGATCTGCTGCAGGATATGCGGGTGCATCCCGAAGATGACGTCGACCTCGCGGTTGGCCAGGTGCTGGGCGATGCGTGTCTGCTCCGCGTTCAGTTTCGTGGTATTTTCCCTTCCCCAGTGCAGGTAAAAGATGATGAATTCCGCGCCGTCGTTCCTCATTTTCTGTATCGTACTGTTCATCTCGCCCGCGTTTGTACTGTTGAATGCATGGCTGAATGAGTTCAAAAGCCCCGAGGTGGTCCTGGTCATCCGGTGCCCGTTGATGGTCTTGATGCCGTTCTTGCTCCGGCTTGTTTGAAACGTATAACCCGTGAAGCCGATTTTGATGCCGTTGGCCTCTTTGACGACGTAATTCTTGTCCCCGGCTTTTGCGCGCATGCCGGTGATATCGAAGCCCCTGCTTTTCAGCACGCTCAGCGTTCTGAAGATCCCGGTATCCCCGAAATCGTTCACATGGTTGTTGGCAAAATTCAGTATGTCGAAGCCTGCGTATTTCAGCCCGTCGGCGAGGGCGTCCGGCACGCTGAACCGCGGCGGCGATTTGCTGTCGATGATCTTCTTGTTGGAAAACGTGCTTTCAAAATTGCCGATGGAAAGGTCGGCGGCCTCCAGCATCGGTTTGATGTATGTGTAATCGCCGGTGAAGTCGTATTTTTTGGTAGCGCTGTTATAGTGGGTGGATAGCTGCCGCGGCATCGTCATGATATCCCCCGCAGCCGCCACCGTCGCTTCCAGTATCTTTGGCGGCCTCGCCAGGGCAGTGGCGGTAAAACCGCATGAAATGAGCATGCTTGCCAGGGCAAAAATGACCAAACGGGAGATGCGTTTCATGGATGTGGAGCCTCTCATTCGCAATTCGTTTTTCTGGATGTCCTGTTTTGAAAAGAAAAGCATGGATGGTCACGCGTATGCCGTCACAAACAGGATAGCACATTTATGACAATAATGGTACCCCTGCACACGTTTATTGGGTAAAGTGCAGATACTCGATAGCCCTTAAAGCAAGTATGGTAAGGTAATCTGTAATGGCGCACACGCGTCGCGCGTTTGACTAGGCGCAGTTCGCTCAGGAGATAGGTGTAACTGGAGGCTGCTCCGACGACTGACGCTATCCGTCGCACAGTCTTGGTAGTAACCTCCAAGACAATCCACGAAGCCCACGCGCACGTAGCGCGTTGGCAAGGCGCGCGAGGACCGGAAGCGAGGCGTAGTCGGAGGCTACGTTGAGCGCCCAACCGCAAGTTGCTACATGACTTGCAAGCCAGTACATGACCGGTCTAAGGCAATCCAGAATGGTTTGAGACAAGGCGCTGTGCGGCTCAGGAGGGAGGTGTAGCCGGAGGCTACTCCGCACCGACTGAACGTAAACCGCAACGCAGTATTCAAGCCATTCTGGGCAGCCTTATTGTATAGTTATGCAGGTTCTGATATAATTAGCGCAATCAACAGCATAATGGCAGAGTAGGTCATGCGCGTCAAGTGCCGCGGGATGGGAAGTCGCCCGCGGACGAAAGGGATTTATTGGGTCCCTGCGGTGCACGGCCGCGTCCGCTGCGCATTTGTGTCATGCGGCTTTTTGCATGGATCATGCAAGAGTCCGCGGCCGCCTTTTTCCCATGCAGGAACTATTGATGTGTAGTTTCTAAGGCGCAAGCAAATCGTGGTTATCGTTTCTGACCAGGCGCTGGGAAAAAGGAGAAAGAAGACATGAAAAGCTTCCGGATTTTCCCGCGTTTCACCCCCCTCACCATCGCCTATGCCGCCATGCTCATCGCCATGAGCGCTGTGCTCTATGCATTCCTTACCTTCAATCTGAATATCGGCGGCGGCATCATAGTCAAAAAGCTTGGTTTCGGGTCGATCCCTATCATGCTCAGCGGCATGCTCTTCGGTCCCGTGGTTGGGGGCATCGTGGGCGGGCTTTCTGACATCCTGCAGTATTTGATCAACCCCGTGAAAGCGGGGGGGTACCTGCCGGTCTTCACGCTCACGGCTATCCTGATCGGCGTTATCCCTTCCCTCTTTTACCTGTGGGAAAAGCCGGGCAGGCCGCATGCGGTGTTGGCCTTTTTCAAGGTGCTTCTGGCCGTCGTCGTTACGATGGTCGTTTGTTCTTTCTTCCTCAATACGCTTTGGTTTTTCCTCATTATAAAACCGGACTACATGGCACAGCTGCTGACCGGGAACCTTTCAGCCCCTGCCCAGGCCTTGCTGATTACCCGGATCCTGGGGGAGTCGATATCCATCCCGGTTTATTCCATCCTGCTCCATACGCTCTACCGCTACCGCCGGGTATATATTTCTCCCCGGATGGAACAGCATATGGTCAGGGACCGGCAAAGCAAACAGCCGGCATAGGCCGGCTGTGGTAAATCATTGACCTATAATATCAGTGATCAAACCTTCTGCAGGATCTCTTCGAAGGCCTGTATGAGTATGTCCATCTGCGCGTCGGTCCCCATGCTGATGCGCAGGTGGTCCTTGATGCGTTGCGTTCGGAAATTGCGCACCAGAATATTGCGGGCACGTAATTGCTGCATCGCTTCCGCCCCGTCCAGCTTCGGGTGCCGCACGAAAACGAAGTTGGTCTTGGAGTCCGTCACCTGAAAGCCGAGCCTGAGCAGTTCCCCCTTGGTCCTTTCCCGTGTGGCGACGACCCTTGCATTCTGCGCGGTATAATAGGCGTCGTCCGCCAGTGCCGCAGCCGCGCACGCCTGCGCCGTGAAGTCCAGCGGGTAGGAATTGAAGCAGTCCTTGATCTTGAAAAGGCCGTTGATCAGTTCCACGCTGCCCACCGCGTATCCTACGCGCAGCCCCGCCAGCGCCTGGGATTTGGAGAGTGTGCGGATGACCAGCAGGTTGTCATACTTGTGGATCAGCGGGATGGCCGTCTGCGTACCAAATTCCACATACGCTTCGTCGATCACCACCGCGCATTCCGGGCAGTTTTGAACGATCTCTTCGATGGCGGAAGTAGGCAGTGCGATCCCGGTGGGTGCGTTCGGGTTGGGAAGGATCACGCCCCCCTTTGCCCCGAAAAATTTCTGGTACGGCACGGTGAAATCGTCGTTTAAAGGGATGACGTCGCTCTGCATCCCGAATATCTCCGCGTAAGTCTTGTAAAAAGCGTATGTGATATCGTTGTACCGCACCGGGTGGTCGCCGAAAAAAGCCATGAAACAAAAGCCGAGGACTTCGTCCGATCCGTTCCCGCAAAAAACGTTATCGACCGATACGCCGTGCCGCCTTGCGATCACTTCCCGCAGCGCGTCGAATTTCGGGGGCGGGTACAGCCGCATGTTCTCCCCGCACGCTTCCTTTCCCGCCAAAAGCGCCCTGGGCGAAGGCGGGTATGGGCTCTCGTTCGTGTTCAGTTTGATGATCTGTTCCCTCGGTTTGGGCTGCTCCCCGGCCACGTATTCACTGATGGCCTGTGCTCGTGTGTTCAGGTATTTGTACATATGGTGAACTCCTTTTCGGGAAAAATGGTTTCGGTGTTACACTGGTTCCGGTAATAGCCTGGTTGAATAATTATTTTATCATATATTTGCCATCTTTGATATGTGCAATGCCCCATACCGTCCCCTCTCTTCACGCCTTTGTGGTAAAATAGGGTGATGATATGCATGGTATGAACAAGGAGGGGTCTCGGATGAAAAGGTGTTTCTGGGCGGAGTCCAATGAATTGATGCGGCGGTATCACGATGAAGAGTGGGGCGTCCCCTGCCATGACCGAAATAGGCTGTTTGAAAAACTGTGCCTTGAATGCTTCCAGGCAGGCCTCTCCTGGGAGACCATATTGAAAAAGCGCGAGGCCTTCCGCCGTGCATTCGAAGGGTTTGACCCGCACAAGGTGGCCCATTTTCACGAGCATAAGGTCAGCCAGCTGATGGCCGACCCCTCCATTGTGCGCAATGAGCTGAAGATCCGCGCCTCCATCCGCAATGCCCATGCCCTGCTGAAAATGGAGGAAGGGGAAGAGTATTTTCCCCAGTTCGTCTGGTCGTATTTGGATGGCAAATCCCTCTCCAAAGCCCTGAAAAAACGCGGCTTTACGTTTGTCGGCGAGACCATCTGCCGCTCCTTCCTGGAGAGCATGGGCGTTATTGATGGCCACGACCCGGATTGTGACTTCCGCCATCGGTGACGAAAGCAAAGGAGGCCCGCGGGGGGTTGTTTCAGCCCTTCGGCTGTTCCTCCAGCCGTTCCAGCAGCATTTTGTAGATTCCGGGTTCCTTCCTTAGGAAGTTGATGGGCCGCAGTTCCTTGTTCGTCCAGGCGTGGGTCGTCCCGCCAGTCGCCAGCAGCGTATCGTCCGCCGTGTTGTACATTTCATATGCAAAGCGCACCTTCACGCAGGTGAGTTCCACCAATCGGGTAATGACTGATAGATTGTCCTCATACTTCGCCGGTCTTTTAAAGTCGCATTCCAGGTGGATCAGGGGCAGCAGTGCACCCCGTGCCTCGATCTCGGAATAGCTGATCCCCTGACGCTTTGATATATTCCGTACGCCCCATTTCAAACCAGACGGGATAGTTCGCGTGGTGCGCCACCCCCATCATGTCCGTCTCGGCGTACCGTACCGTGATTTTGGTTGCCCACATTTTGATGACCGCCCCTTTGCTTTTTTCATTCTGCCATTGTACTACTGGCGGTCTGCGGTGGATAGTGGGCAGATGCTCGTTCCGCAATGAATTCATATATGTATTATAGTGTAACGATCTTGTAGGTGATGAATGCCGCGTAGATCAGGACGAAAAGCGCGCCGCTGTACCGGTTGATCTTTTTAAAGATCGCCGCTAATGCAAAAAGCAGCGCCGTCACGCCCAGCATCACATATATGTCCGTATTCACACCCTCCGGCGTCGGGATGGCGTGGATCGTGGTGGATACGCCCAGGATGAAAAGGACGTTGAAGATGTTGGACCCCACGATGTTGCCGATGGCGATATCGTGCTCCTTCTTGACTGCCGCCATGATGCACGTGATGAGTTCGGGCAGGGATGTGCCGAAGGCCACCACCGTCACGCCGATCATGGCCTCGCTCATGCCAAATCCGCGTGCGATGTTCACGCTGCTGTCCACCACCAGTTTCCCGCCCAGGAAGAGTCCCGCGAGCCCCGCGATGAGGATGAGCGCCTGCTTCCAGCGTTCCTTGCGGCCGCATGCCTCCTCCCTTAGTTCCGTACATACGGCCTCTTTTCTCTTCCTCAGTTCGGATATGAAAAGATATGCAAGGTACGCTGTGAAAACGGCCAGCAGGATGATCCCGTCCATGAGCGAAAGCATTCTGCCCAGCAGGGCGAGTATGAGCAGGAGCATCTGCACGCCGAAGGAAATGGGGATCTCCTTTTTAGTCACCATCCTGCCCACATGCAGGGGATGGATGAACGCGGATATCCCGATGATCAGCGCGATATTGGCGATGGAGCTTCCCACCACGTCACCGAATGTCACCTGGTTGGCCTGCTGGACGCCGGATATGATGCCGATGGCCAGCTCGGGCGCGCTGGTGCCGAAGGCCACGACGGTCAGCCCGATCACCAGCGTCGAAATGCCAAATGACCGCGCGAGTTTGGAAGCCGATTTCACCAGCCAGTCCGCGCCTTTGATCAGCAGGACAAATCCGGCGATGAGCAGGACATAATCCATCTATACTCTCCATAAATGCGTTTTTGATATTTTGATTGGATTCTTTGCTCCCTATTCAGGCAGGTTGAGCGTCCACACAGCCCTCCCGGATTCCTCCCGTACGCATACGTCTGCCTTTTTGTCGGAGTCCAGGATGCCCAGCCAGAAATGGCATGCCGCAGTGCCCACGTCGATATCCGGGTATTTCCACTTGAAATGCCGGTAGCCCGCCGGTTTGCCGATCTCCACAGTGAAACCGGTTGTTCCTTCACTCACTCTGAACTGCCAGCATTGGCTGTTCATGGCCGAAGGCGCCAGGCAGGCCAGTTCGAGTGCGCTTCGTATATATGCCGGGAAACGTTTTATGGATTCGGGATGGAGATTTTCGTCCACGGTATTCCTGCCACCGAAGATGATCTTTGTGATCCTGTCGGATAACCCCTTTGGTTTCTCCGGGTGGTATCCCAGGGGGGTGATGGCATGGATCATCCTGTCGGCATCGGGCTGGGGGATCCCGTATACAGCCTGATGGACGGCTTCCCGGTTGTAGTGCCCGTACCAGCAGGTGCCGATGCCCATCCTCTCCGCTTCGAGGATGAAAAGTTCCCCTGCGAAGCCTGTTTTGGCCTGGGATACGATGCCGGCCCCGCTCCGGAACGCGGCGAAGCATCCGGGGCCTTTAAAAGGCATGTAGTTTTCCCCCTGGTGGAGGGATATGGTCACATCGCTCTCAAAAGGCGTCTCCAGGGTATCGACGAATTGCAGGAGGGCGTGCAGGTGAGCCTTGGATAGAGGTTGGTCCAGGTAATTCCGCACCGATCTTCGGGTATGGATCGCTTTGATCAGGCCGCTCGTGTTCACGTGCTGTACCTCCTTGCAGATCGATTAGTGTTGCCTCTTGCGAGATGCCGTTTCATTCCTGCAGGAAATACCAGCAGTATTTGTCGTATACGCATTTGTACGTGCGTATTTTCTTCGGCTTTTTGCGGTTTGCCATGGTGATCGCAAAGGTGGACGAGTTGATTTTTTCGAAACCCGTTATCTCCCATTTATCGCCTGCAAAGGACCTTGCAGCTTTGCAGAGCGGCTCCGATTCTCTTTCGAGTTTTTCCAATATGTCCTGTCCCATGATATGCACCTCCTCAAATATTTGAAAACAAAAAGGGAAGCCTCGCCGCGCATATGCGCTTTTAACGAGTTTCCCACCCCAGAAACTTTTTTTCTCTTGAAAACGAATATCGCTATTCGTCCAACCGTTAAGTAACTATTTGGTTAAATCTATTATAGCAAATATACTCTTGTTGTCAAACCAGGTCAGGTGGAGGTTCTCGCTCTGGTAATCATGCCGAAAGATATTGACAGAGCCTCCCCCAGATATCCTGTGTCTCCAAAAATTCATCAAAATGCTTGGATGCATTCTTGTTATAATACTCCAGTTCTGTGGATATGTTCATGAAATCCCCCCGTTTAAAAAAGGAGCATATATTCGGTAGCACACGGGACAGCTTGTCCTCCATTTCCTCGATTTTGCATCTGTAATCATCCCTTTGCGTTATGTACAGAAGCAGGGGCTTGTAACGTATCCAACCGATGCATGCGCGGTAAAAACGTTCAATGATCTTTGGAGCGTCCGCATGCACATGCTTTAATTCGATGGGAAGTACACCGTCCAGCAGGTGGTTGTACGCAGAAAACCCATCATGAAAGGTATAGCAGGGTACCTTCAGTACCTTTCTCTTATTGAGTGTGGTGCTCAGGAAGGTATCCTCGCCCCGTGCGTCCGGCGGGTTGTAAAATGCATTCACACGTTCGGGATCCGTCAGGTTGAGGCAGAGGTTCGCCCCCGAAACAAATTTTGTTCCGTTGACCTCTTTCACCTCTTTGGGCGCATTGTTTATCAGTATGTCGGTATCTGCATACGTCACGCCCCCGTTCCGCATGACCGTCCTGATGGAATCCCAGCTGATAATGTCGTTGCTGATGGCCTCGATGAACGTGCGGAAATCCCTCTCAGTCAGTGTATCATCAAACTGGATGTAAGGTATGGGGGATATGTAGCCGCAGTGGTGTCCGTGGGTTATATCTGCATCAGCGATATATTTCAGGTGGGTGTTCAGCACATGCTGGCCGCTCCATATGGCTGTGTCCCGCGTTTTTGTCACTGCGAGGGGGTACTCGTCGTCGTCCAGGAACACCAGGTAGTCCATTTTGTTTTTGATCGCAAAGTAAACCACTGCGTTCCGCTGGCCCGCATACCCGCCCCCGAAGATCTTCTGCGCTTCTTTTTTTGTGATGATGTCTTCCTTTGCCAGGGTTTCGATCTCTTTTTGTATTGCAGTACTTCCGATAAAGCAGGCGTCATCGATCAGGTTCAGCAATTCATCGTGTACGTTGGTATAGTCGCTGGGTTTCGTTTCAGAGTATTTCAGGTCATAAGCCACAAAAAGGTTCAGATGGACCCCGTCGTTGTCAGTAAGGCCGCATTCCTTCCAATTGTATATATAGGTTCTCAGCACCTGCTGAAAGCTCTTACGCCCCGTGGCAAAGCCTATCCCCATTTTGATGATCTTATTGTTTTCCATTCTCCTCAGTCCTCATTGATCGCCACAAAGTTGTCTCAAAGCCCCAGCCTTCCGAGCAGATAATGGCTGTTCATATCTTTCGTTCCCGTATTACCAGTCCCATGGACGGCTGCCAGCTGAAATAAAGAAACACACAAAGAGCTGTACTGGCCATACCTGCGCCAGAATAACAGCATAGCGCCACTTGTGGCGATTGTTTTTCAGGCCATCCCGGCTTCCTCGACGACGGCCGGCACCCGGCTTGCCGCATTGAGGACCTGGTCCATTTCAAACCAGCCCTTTCTGTTTGCAACAAATCTGGCTGCGCGGATGGCGCCGTCTGCAAACGCCCTGCGGGAGAATGATTCATGGATGATATGGATCTTTTCATTTTCACCCACGATCAGCACTTCATGGTGTCCGATATAGCCGCCAGCGCGCACGGCATGGATGGGTACCGTTGCCTCCCCGCGCCTGTACAGCTCGTTTTCCAGTGTGTCCGCGATGCGTTTGGCCGTGGCCGAAGGAGCGTCCTTTTTGTGCTTGTGGTGCATCTCCGTGATCTCGTAGTCATAATCCGGTAGTTTTTGCGCTGCGATCTTCGCCATGTCCATCAGTACGTTGACGCCCGCTGTCACGTTTGGGGCGTACACCATGCCAAAGGATTTTTCCTTTGCGATCTTTTTGATCCACCGTATCTCGGCATCTTCAAATCCCGTGGTGCAGACCACGGCAGCCACCCCGTATTTCCTGCACGCATCCAGCAATACGCGTGAAGCTGCAGGATTGGAAAAGTCTATCACTACGTCGATTTTATGCTCCTTGAATATTTCTTCCGCTTCGGATACTTCCCTTGCGGTGATGCCTGTGAAGGGCATACCGGCCAGTTCTCCCAGGTCTTTCCCTGCACGGTTGCTGTTCGGCCTGCACATGGCCGCCACGATCCGGATATCCGGATGCTCGGATATCGCGCGGGCCACCTCGCTGCCCGCTCTTCCCAGTCCGCATAAGGCTACTCTCATTTTTCTTCCTCCTTTTGTTTTTGAGACTTTGCGATAAACAAAAAGCGCCGTTTTTTACAGCGCCAGGGGGAAGGAACTAAAGATGGTGCACCAAATGTGACAACATCACATTTCCTTCCAAACGCTTACGAGATTAGCTGACGGATTCGGGTTGAAGGTACCCTACCGGATCTTCTCCGGATTCACCCCAGATGTGGTTCTCCCGTTTCCCTTTTGGGGAATTAAGCGCTGCATGTATTAGTATATTCGATTGTTAAGGTTTTATTACCAATATTGCATTTTTAAGGATGTAAAAAGGAAGCCTCGCCGCATTCGCGTTTAATACGAGCTTCCCACCCCAGAAACTTGATTTCTCTTGAAAACGAACATACGCAAGTATGTATCGTCCAACCGTCAAAATGCAATATTTTATTGATATTATTATAACACTTTCAACCCGTTTGTCAACCCGTTTCCAGTTCGGCAGTTTAAGCGGCTTGGCGGAGGCTTCCGGCCATGGCCGCATGCGCTATGCAGATGATTTTGCATGGTATATAATGGCTATAGGTCTATGATCTATCACGTATGAGGAGGGGGCTCTTTTGGCAGATATCCGCAAACCGGATGGGGTGGACGTATCCACGGCCAGGCCGAAGCCAAATGTCGTCGGTTGGACCGGCTTTATCGTCACCGTCGGTATCCTGCTTGAGCAGATTTACATGCACGGTGTATCCTTGGTCACCGATTGGATCCCCATCGTCTTTTCCGACAGGTTGGGTAAGTTCCTGAATTCGACTAACCCGCTGTATAGCCCTTCGTTCAGGTTCGAACAGATGTTGGATTTGGTTAATACCGTATGCTTTTTTATCTATACCGTCATGGTCCTGATATTCCTCTCTTTTCGCAAAAAAGTCGTCCCCAAACTACTCGTCATATATGCTGCGATAGCGCTGGTCGTAAATATCACAGAGACCGTATTGCTGCATATCCAGCCCGAAGCCTTGAAAGCCTCGTTGGATCTCAACCTTCTTGTGTCGATCATCTTTATCGGTATAAACGTCCTCATGATCCTCTACTATCTTCTGTCCAAACGTTTCAGGGCGATCTTCACCCGTTGATATCTTTTTCGGGGGTATTTGATATGAAAAAAACCATCCTGGTCCTCACCGGCAGCCCGCGCAAGGGCGGCAACAGCAGCATGCTGGCCGATGCCTTCACCCAGGGCGCACAGGCCGCGGGGCATGATGTGTTGCGTTTCGATGCCGGCATTACGCTCGTGAATGGCTGCAGGGGCTGTGATGCCTGCTGGAGCAAGGGCGAGCCCTGTGTGTTCGATGACGGGTTCAGCACCCTGGTACCCATGCTGGAGGCGGCGGACGCCCTCGTCTTTGCTACGCCCCTGTACTGGTTCGGCTTCTCCGCCCAGCTCAAATCCGCCATCGATAAATTCAATGCTTATACAAAGGAACGCTGTCCCCGCCCGCTGAAGATCCGGGAGTGTTTCCTCATGGCCTGCGCCGCGGATGACGAGCCCGGCCTCTTTGATGCCCTTGTCGCCAACTACCGCCATATCGCTTCCTACATGAATTGGCGCAGCCGTGGCGTCCTCACCGTCCCCGGTGTCTCAGATAAGGGCGATATTACCTCAACCAACGCCCTCGCCAAAGCCGAAGCCTTCGGCAAATCTTTCTGAAAAGTCTCTGACGAATTCACTGATGCTTCTGGATCCTCATTAATTTTTGGGAGGTACGTAAATGTTACGGCGGATCTGTGCTATTGCATTTCTGGCTTTGTTTCTGTTCCTGGTCCTCTCGGGTGTAAGATAGAGACTCCGGTCGTTGTCGGCCCGACCTCTCCACAGGCAGCGACACCCTCGTCTCCTCCCTCTCCCACTCCGTTATCTACGCCTTCTGATACGCCTGTGCCGTCTGCTATACCCAGGGGTTTGTATACGGATGATTCGGGGCAAACCATATGTGAGTCGGATTCAGTGAGGATTGCAGTGAAAGTGCCCTCCGATTGGGTTTCGTTGAAGGGACCGCCATCAATGCCCGCATCATTGCTCCTGAGTAGTCGCGACCTGAAAGTGAATATGCTCATTATGGCTAGTCCCAAAGCCGCATTCGGCATGGAATCCGATTCAGATATTGATTTGAAAGCATATTATGATGAGGAACGTATCACTACAGCATTCGCTGGTTTACTCAAAGGTATGACGCTTGATAAAGTCGGCAGGACAGATATCAATGGGATAGAGGCCTATTATCGGATTATGAATGGAAATACAGGCAAAGTGTTCATCTATGATCAGCCTGTGAAAATAATATTATATCTATTTCCAACATCCGATAGCATAGCCACGGTTTATTGCGAAATGTTACCTGCCGCTTATACGAAATCCAATAAACAGGTAGTAAATAATATCCTCGATTCCATCTCCATATCAGCAGTGGCTGATCCAAACCTGCGCTTCCCTAATATGGAGGCCAGTGCAGCAAAATGTCTGGATGTCATCCGATCTGAGAGCGCATATCCCGCCTCAATAACGCTGAATAAGGCTTACTTTGGGGTGGATGGCTATGAGGGCTATATCGATTTATATCTGAGTATTTCAAATGAAAACAGAATAGTACGCTATGTGTTTAATGAAACAGCATGCGAGAAGTTTGACAAAAAAGATATGTTATACCAAGACGATGTATTTGGTATATACCTTATTGATATTACTGGTATGCCTTCGCTGATAGCGCAGGACAAATATGCCAAAGAGTTGGACACACAGGCCATTATTGAACAATCCCATGCAAAATAAATTGCCTTATAGGATTAACACTTTTCGCCACTCCTCCCCTTCCGTCCAATCCAGCAATCGGACGGAAGGGGAGTTTGTACTTACCTACGTTCTGACTACTTTACTTGCATTTTGTTTGACTACTCATAAGGGCATTCCGCAATTGTCAATTGTCAATTGTCCATTCTCAATTAATTCATTATTTTGCACACATTGTTGCTGTACTCCACCGGGTCTTCGATGGGCAGGCCCTCGATCAGCAGCGCCTGGCTGTACAGCAGCGTGGTATACAGGTTCAGTTTCTCTTTATCGGTATCATGTGCGTTCTTCAGCGCCTTGAATACGTCGTGGTTCACGTTGATCTCCAGCACCTTGGCCGCTTTGATGTCGGGGTTGTTGGGCATGTGCTGCAGCACCTTTTCCATCTCGATGGAGAGGGGTCCCTCGCTCACCAGGCACACCGGGTGAGACTTCAATCGTTTTGAAGCACGCACGTCCCCCACCTTGCCCGCCAATATCTCTTTCATAGCGGCGAAAAGTTCCCTGTCGGCGTCTTCCGTTTCCTTCTCCTTGTTTTCGGGTTCGATGCCCAGGTCCGAACTGGAAACGGATTTGAATTCCTTCTCCTTGTAGTTCATCATCATCTGGATGGCAAATTCGTCCACCTCGTCGTCAAAGTACAGTATTTCGTATCCCTTGTCCGCCACCAGCTCCGTTTGCGGCATCCTGGATATCTTTTCGATGGACTCGCCCGATGCGTAGTAGATATACTTCTGGTCTTCCTTCATCCGGGAAACGTACTCGTCGAGGGTAACGGGCTTCTTCTCGCTGGAGGAGTGGAAAAGCAGCAGGTCCTGCAGCTCTTCCTTGTTGGTGCCGTAATCGCTGTAGACGCCGTATTTCAGTTGCCGTCCGAAAGCCTTGAAAAATTCCTCGTATTTCTCCCGTTCGTTTTTCAGCATCCCCTGCAGTTCGCTCTTGATCTTGTTCCGGATGTTTTTGGCGATGAGTTTCAGCTGCCTGTCATGCTGCAGCATCTCGCGGGAAATGTTCAGGGACAGGTCCTCCGAGTCCACCAGCCCCTTTACAAAGCTGAAAGAGTCGGGCAGCAGGTCTGCGCACTTGCTCATGATCATCACGCCGTTTGCGTACAGTTCCAGCCCCTTCTCGTATTCCCGGGTATAGTAATCGAAGGGCGTGCGGGAAGGGATGAAAAGGATGGCCGTATACCGCACCGTCCCTTCCGCGCTGGTGTGGATGTATTTGAGCGGCTTGTCGAAGCCGTAGTGCTTCTCCGAGTAAAAATTCTCGTAGTCCTCCGCCTTCAGTTCGCTCTTGTTCTTGCGCCAGATGGGCACCATGCTGTTGACGGTCTCTTCCGCCGTATGCTCCTCGTACTCCGTGTCGCTGCCCTCTTTCAGGTGCCGGTGCGTCGCCGTCAGTTTGATGGGGTAGCGGATGAAATCCGAATATTTTTTGATGATCGATCTTAACCTGTACTCTTCCAGGTACTCGTCGTAATTCTCGTCCTCGGTATTGGGCTTTATCCTGAGGACGATCTCCGTGCCCACGCCTTCTTTTTCGCATGGTTCGATGGTGTACCCCTCCGCGCCTCTGGACTCCCACTTGTACGCCTCGGTGCTTCCCAGCGCGCGGCTGGTCACGGTGACGACCTCCGATACCATGAATGCGGAGTAGAACCCTACGCCAAATTGGCCGATGATGTCAAACCCGTCCTTGACCTCGTTCTCCTTCTTGAAGGAAAGGGAGCCGCTCTTGGCGATGATGCCCAGGTTCTCCTCCAGCTCTGCCTTCGTCATCCCGATCCCGGTGTCGGTCACCGTTAACGTTCTGCTTCCCTTGTCCGGGACGATCCGTATGAAATAATCCTCCCGCGCAAAGGAGATGCTCTCGTCCGTCAGCGCCCTGTAGTAGATCTTATCGATGGCGTCGCTTGCGTTGGATATCAGTTCACGCAGGAATATCTCCTTGTGCGTGTATACCGAGTGGATCATCAGGTCCAAAAGCCTTTGGGATTCCGCCTGAAATTGCTTTACTTCCATTGCGCATCGCTCCTTGTTCAGTCCGTGTGTTAGCACTCTCTTGCTTTGAGTGCCAATATCTAATGTATCCATTTTTTTGGATTTGTCAAGACCGTTCTTCAGCGTAAGTTATTCATATCTGTCCTTTTTGGAGGTTAGTTGCCTTTGGGTCATATGCCAATGATTGTTTGTCCTTGAAGTTTATATTCCTGCTCAAAAAGTTTTCTTGTGCTATCCGGCTTGGGGCTGTAAGGGTGGAGCCCCGCCCTGTCCGTGATGGATGCGGCTGTATTCGGCTGATGACACCGTGCCGGACGTCCTTGAGTGGAACGTGGTGCATGAAACCGTCTTTGGGCAAATAAAAAGTGCGGCTGGCCACATGGCTCAACCGCGCTGTATTTTTTATTCCGGCATTCCCCGGAGCCTTGTCATAGATATTTGCAGGAAACCATTTGGTTTTAATAAGTATATTCGGGTTTGACCGGTTGTGTGGATCGTGCATCCTCGATATGCTGCCTGTAAAGGTCGTCGAAACCGGCTTCCTCCCGTTCATCCAGCAGTAGAAAAAAGATGTTTCTCGGTACGCCGGGTATTTCTTCGATCCTGCTGTCAAATCTTTTGATCATCAGGCATTCCTGTGCTTCATTGTAGGCGATAGCCGTCAGCTTTGCAGAGTAGACCGGAAAGTAGATCATTGGGGACCCCCTTGTAAATCCTTCAATATCCTACCGTTTGGTTGATTCCATGCAGTATATCGACATATTTCGTGACATACTTTACATGTTTCGCCACTTTTTTGTTTCCTTTTGCTGCATGCTATCGTATAATTTCACTTGGGTGGTTGCAAATATGTTCATTGCGGAATCCGAAACCAGATGCCTGTCAACGAAGGCGCAGATAAAGCGGGTGGCGCACAGGTTGTTTGCCCTCAAAGGTTATCATGAAACTTCCATGCAGGATATAGCGGACGAGGTATCTGTAAACAAGGCCACGCTATTTTTCCATTACCAAAGCAAGTGCAACCTGTTTCTTTCAGTCCTGGAGGAGTTGGCTTCCGTATTCCAGGAAACCACGCGCAATGTCCTGGAAGAAAGCAGGGACGCGTCGCTGGAGAGGACGCTGTATAATGTTCTGAGGGCATTCATGATGGGATGCGGTCCCGAATGCCTCCTGCTTTGGCGCAAAACGCTTCTGATGATCTCCAGCGACATTGAAGATGATGTCCGTGAAGGGTCCCGGGCCATTATGAACAAGGCGAGTACGGCGATATACAGGGCATTGATCGATGCCGTATCTGCCAGGGCTCTGAAAGTCCCGGAAGAACAGGTCGAGTCTCTCGTGACATATTTCTCCCTGTTTACACAGTGCCTGATGGATTGGCGCGTTCTGCACATGGACTTTACGGAAGCCGCGTTCAATGAAAGGATCGAGAGGATGTGGCATCATTTCTGGTATGGCTGCCGGCCGAACCAGTGAAACCAGGCTGTATGGTCCAGTGGCAATGCAAAATAAGGTGAAAATAGAGCGCACAACGGGGTGCGTTTTTGTTTTCCCAAATGATGAACGTCCCCGCAGGATGATGCATGGCCTGGGAATAAGTTCATATCCGTATTTTCATTTTCCCCGACAAAATTACATTATTCTTGACCGTTATGACTATATATAATATAGTATTTAGTTGGTTGGACATCCTCACAAAGCTGTGATACGCACTTCAACCGTATTCTGGATTTCTGAAAAACGAGGTTTACAGGAAGCCCGGAATAGACCCGGTCTTCCTTTAATATTTTGCCTGATTTTATTACTTGTAAGGAGGTTTCCCGAAAATGGCAAAAAAAATGACCGTCGATGGAAATACCGCCGCCAGCCATGTGGCATACGCTTTCAGCGATGTCGCGGCGATTTACCCCATCACACCCTCTTCCACCATGGCCGAGTACTGCGATGAGTGGGCCGCCCAGGGCAGGAAAAATCTTTTCGGACAGACCATGCGCATCGCCGAGATGCAGTCCGAAGCAGGCGCTGCAGGCGCTGTCCACGGTTCCCTCGCAGCAGGCGCGCTGACCACCACCTTCACCGCATCCCAGGGGCTTCTTTTGATGATCCCCAATATGTACAAGATCTCGGGCGAGTTGCTGCCCTGCGTGTTCCACGTCAGTGCCCGCGCGCTGGCCGCCCACGCCCTCTCGATCTTCGGCGACCACAGTGACGTCATGGCCTGCCGCCAGACCGGTTTTGCCATGCTGGCCTCCGCTTCCGTACAGGAAGTCATGGACCTGGCCGCTGTAGCGCATCTTTCCACGCTGAAGTCCCGCGTTCCTTTCCTCCACTTCTTCGATGGTTTCCGTACCTCCAGCGAGATCCAGAAGATCGACGCCATCGATTACGAGGATCTCGGCAAGCTGGCCGACTGGGACGCCGTCAAGGCCTTCCGCGCCCGCTCCATGAACCCCGAGCATCCCACCCAGCGCGGCACGGCGCAGAATCCCGATGTGTACTTCCAAAATCGTGAAGCCGCCAATGAATACTACCTGAAAGTCCCCGCCATCGTCGAGGAAAGCATGAAGAAGATCGCGGAGCTCACAGGCCGCAAATACAATCTGTTTGATTATGTCGGCGCGCCCGATGCCACCGAAGTCATCGTCATGATGGGTTCCGGTAATGACGCTGCCGAAGAAGCCGTGGAATACCTTGCGAATAAAGGCGAAAAGGTCGGCCTCATCAAAGTCCGCCTCTACCGCCCCTTCTCCGCCAAGCACTTCCTCAGTGTACTGCCCAAAACGGCCAGGACCATTGCTGTTCTGGACCGCACCAAGGAGCCCGGTTCCTACGGCGAACCGCTGCTGGAGGATGTCTGCTCCGTCCTGTATGATAATAAGATGAATATCAAGGTCGTTGGCGGACGCTACGGCCTCGGTTCCAAAGAGTTCACGCCTTCCATGGTGCTGGCTGTCTACAGGAATGCCCAGTCGGCATCGCCCAAAGACAGGTTCACGGTCGGCATCAATGACGACGTGACCAATTCCTCCTTGGACGTGAAAGAATACATCGATGCTTCCCCCGCCGGCAACCTCCGCTGCAAGTTCTACGGCCTCGGTTCCGACGGTACGGTGGGCGCGAACAAAAATACCATCAAGATCATCGGCGATCATACCGACCTTTATGCGCAGGCATACTTCGTTTATGACTCCAAGAAATCGGGCGGCATCACCATCAGCCACCTGCGCTTCGGCAAAAAACCGATCCAGTCCTCCTACCTCATCGACACAGCGGATCTGGTCGCATGCCATAATCCTTCCTACGTGACGCGTTATGACGTGCTCGAAGGCATCAAGGACGGCGGCACCTTCCTGCTCAATAGCCCCTGGACAGCCGAAGAGATGGAGTCCCAGCTGCCTGCGTCCATGAAGCAGGTCATCGCAAAGAAAAAGCTGAAATTCTACAGCATTGACGCCATCAAGATCGCCGGTGAGATTGGCATGGGCGGCATGATCAATACCATCATGCAGTCCGCCTTCTTCAAGGTTGCAAACGTCATCCCCGCCGACCAGGCCTTCAAATACATGAAGGAATACGTCGTGAAATCCTACGGCAAAAAAGGCGACAAGATTTTGAATATGAACTTTGCCGCCATCGACGCCGCCTCCCAGGACGATAAGCTCGTCGAGATCAAATACCCGGCCTCCTGGGCCGATGCCAAGACAGGCGCCGAGCCCGTCAAGGTCGAGGCGTGCGATTACTACGATGAATTCGTGAAGCCCATCTTCGTCCTCAAAGGCGATCTGCTCCCCGTTTCCGCCTTCTCTCCCGATGGCGTGGTCCCCATGGGCACCACCCAGTACGAGAAACGCGGCATCGCAGTCAATATCCCGCGCTGGATCCCCGAAAACTGCATCCAGTGCAACCAATGCTCCTTTGTCTGCCCGCACGCTGTGATCCGTCCCACCCTGGTGGGCGAAGCCGATATGAAAAAAGCCCCTGCAGGGTTCGTGACCAAACCCGCCACCGGCAAGGAGTTTGCAGGGTACCAGTACCGCATGCAGGTTTCCCCGCTGGATTGCACAGGCTGCGGCAACTGTATCGAAGTCTGCCCCGCCAAGACCAAGGCGCTGGAGTTCAAGCCGCTGGTTGAGGAAGAGGCCGTCGAAAGCACCAACTGGGCCTTCGCGCAGTCCCTGCCCACGCCGGATGTCACCTTCACGCCCAATACCGTGAAAAACAGCCAGTTCAAGCAGCCCCTCTTCGAGTTCTCGGGCGCATGCGCAGGCTGCGGCGAGACCCCGTATGTCAAGCTGATCACACAGCTCTTTGGGGATCGGATGCTCATAGCCAATGCCACGGGCTGCTCCTCCATCTACGGCGGATCCTGCCCGTCCAACCCCTATACGGTGAATGAAAAGGGCCACGGTCCCGCCTGGGCCAACTCCCTGTTTGAAGACAATGCAGAGTTTGGCTATGGCATGAACCTCGCCTTCACGCAGCGCAGGAACCATGTGGAGTTCCTCATGAAGCAGGCCATGGAAAAAGGCGTCTCCCCCGAAACGGCCGCGGCCATGAACGAATGGATCGCAGGCAAGGACGAAGCGGAAGCCTCCAAAGTTGCCACGGAAAAGCTCCTCGCCCTCCTGCCCAAAGAGAAAGCGGAAGAATGCAAGCAGATACTGGAAGCCCAGGACATGCTCGTGAAGAAATCCGTCTGGTGCTTCGGCGGCGACGGCTGGGCCTACGATATCGGCTATGGTGGACTGGACCATGTGCTCGCATCCGGCGAAGACGTCAATATCCTCGTGCTGGATACCGAGGTGTATTCCAATACCGGCGGCCAGGCCAGTAAATCCACCCCGCTCGGATCTACTGCGAAATTTGCAGCTGCCGGCAAGCGCATCCGTAAAAAGGACCTCGGCATGATGGCCATGGCCTATGGCTATGTCTATGTTGCCTCCGTCTGCATGGGTGCCAGCCAGACCCAACTGCTGAAGGCAGTGACCGAAGCAGAGGCCTATAAAGGACCCTCCATCATCATCGCCTATGCCCCCTGCAAGGAGCAGGGCATCAATACCTCGCATGCGCAGATGGAAGCCAAGGCTGCCGTCGAGGCAGGCTACTGGCTGTTGTACCGGTATAACCCGGCCCTGGCCGAGGAAGGCAAAAATCCCTTACAGCTGGACAGCAAGGAGCCCACAGGCGATTACAAAGCCTTCATCAATGGCGAGATCCGGTATACCGCGCTCAAGCGCCAGTTCCCCGAAATAGCGGACCAGCTCTTTGAGGACGCCGCGAAGATCGCGAAGCAGCGCTACGAGTACTATAAGAAGCTCGCAGCCCTGTAAAACAGGATCCATAGCAACGATTAAGGGACGGTTTTCACACCGTCCCTTTTGTTTTTGTCAAAAAGAAGTCGCATGTTTCCAGGGCTGCCTTTAGGAATACGCCCTTCCTTGATCGACGTTTGCATCGGTCTGAATCGTTGCCATAGAATAATAAGTCAATACCCATAGAGCATATTTCGGTTGTCCATAGTATATTGCTAATCGCATATGTCCTTGTTCAACGGTAATTGTCCACCGTCAGTACAACCCGAATATAGCATTATCAGATTCATAAAGCCTTCCCCAAAAGGGAAGGTGAGCAATAAAGCCAAAGTTTTGGTTGCGTGATCTGAATAATTGTCACCTTCCCTGGGATGGTGGCGGCGTAGTGATTCCAATTGGACCAATTGGAATCACTATGGTGCCGGATGAGGTGTTGCTTGATCCTTAATAAGCGCCAGGACATCTTCATTGTTCGTGTGTGACATGTACACTCACTTTTGCTTGGCGCTGCATTGGCTGAACTATAGGCTTTTATTTCTGCTTCTTTGTAACCAGCACGATTAACGTCCTCGCCCGGACGTGCGCGAATCAGCATACCCGCGCCCCGCTGCATCCCGCAGCCGCAGTTTCATTTGTTGCATCTACACATGTATAGGCCGTGTTTAGCCACTTTTGCCGCCATTTGTCGAAATTACAGATATTTGTAATAATATCGGATGATGTCACAAATTGTGGCGTCGTATTTTGATAGGAGGCATCTATATGTCACCGGTACTCATGGTTCTCGTCGTCATCGTGGCGGCGTTTCTCTTTCTACTCTTCTTCATCAAGGTCATCCTGGGCCTTCGCACCATCAAGAACGAAAAGATGGGCATCGTCCAGCGGTGGTGGTCGCCCAAAGGCTCCCTGGATGAAGGCATCATCGCTTTGAACGGCGAAGCGGGCTTCCTGCCGGGTGTGCTGCGCGGCGGCATCCATATCAAGCCCCGCTTCGTCTACAAGGTGCATGTTTTCCCGCTCATCACCATCCCCCAGGGGCAGATGGCCTATGTCTTTGCCCGCAGCGGTGATGTACTGCCTTATGCCCAGCTGCTTGGCAGGATCATTCCGGAGAGTGATAATTTCCAGGACGTTCGCGGCTTCCTGCAGCATGGCGGCCAGAAGGGCCCGCAGCGCGGTATCCTGCGTGAAGGCACCTATGCGCTGAACCTCGCACAGTTCGTCGTGCTCGCCAAGGAAAAGATCTACTACCTCCCCATGGGGGATTCTTCGGAATTGGAGATGCTCCGGCGCATGCAGGCGGATATCGAGAGCAGGAACGGCTTCGAGCCCATCATCATCCGCAGCACCGATTCCTCCATGCTCTCCAGTGACAGCTATCTCGCCACCCAGCCGCAGCGCTTCACCGAAGGGCAAAAGACCGGCCGTGTGCTGGACCTCGTGGGTATCGTTACAGTACAGGACGGTCCCTCCCTCCCGGTGGGCGAGATCATCGCGCCCATCGTAGGGGATGAAAAGGATCATGACGATACGTATCATAATAACTTTCAGAATCCGGAGAAGTTCCTGGCTGCCGGTGGCTTCAAGGGCCGCCAGCTGCAGGTCCTCACGGAAGGCTCGTACTTCTTGAACAGGCTCTTCTGCACCATCGAGTATGTGCCGAAAACGGTGGTACCGGTCGGGTTTGTGGGCGTGGTTGTATCCTATACCGGCGCCAAAGGTACGGACGTGACGGGGGAGTCCTACAAGCACGGTGAGCTGGTGGAAAAGGGCAGCAAGGGCGTCTGGCAGGACCCCCTCATGCCCGGCAAATACGCCATCAACCCCTTCGCCATGGAGGTCAAGCTCGTCCCCACCACGAATATCATCCTCAAGTGGGTGTCCGATGAGGTGGGCGAGCATAAATACGATGAAAATCTCAAGGAAGTGGACCTCATCACGCGGGATGCGTTCCAGCCCTCCCTGCCCCTGTCGGTGGTGCTGCACATTGATTACAAGCGCGCTCCCTGGGTCATCCAGCGCTTCGGCGACATGGATAAGCTCGTGAACCAGACGCTGGATCCGCTCATCAGTTCGTATTTCAAGAACGTGGGCCAGACCAAGACGCTCATCGAGCTGATCCAGCAGCGGCGGGACATCCAGGAGGTATCCACGGTGGAGATGCGCCAGAAATTCCAGAATTATAATCTGGAGCTGGAGGAGGTGCTCATCGGCACCCCGCAGGCCTCCCCGACGGATACCCAGATGAATATCGTCCTCGAACAGCTGCGCCAGCGCCAGGTGGCCGAGGAAAAGGTGAAGACCTTTGAAAGCCAGCAGCGGGCGGCGGAGAAGGAAAAGCTGCTGAAGGAAGCCCAGGCCTCCGCGGAGCAGCAGAGCGCCCTCACGGCCTCCGCCATCAATATCAAGATCGAGGCCAATAAAGGCGCCGCTGAGGCGCGCAAGGCCGAGCAGGACGCCATCCGGATCCGCACCCTAGCCCAGGCCGAGGCGGATAGGACCAGGGCGATGGGACAGGCCGAGGCCGACAAGACCAGGGCCATCGGTCTGGCTGACGCCACCCGCGTGGAGAATGTCGGTAAGGCCGAAGCCGCGGCCATCGCCGCGCAGGTGGATGCCTACGGCGGCCCGCGCTACCAGCTCACCGAGAAGATCATGGCCCAGTTCTGCAAGGCCATCGCGGAAGGCAAGGTGGATATCGTGCCGAAGACCTTGGTGAATATGGGGGACGGCAAAGGCGACGGTGCCAATGGCCAGAATGCCTTTGAGAGCCTCATCAAGCTGCTCCTCATGGGCAAGCTCGGCGTGGACCTGGATACCAGCCTCGAGGATTCCGAGATGCCCGAAGTGGAAGTCAATTAGTCAAAAGATAATAGCAAAGGGACGGTTTCACGCCGTCCCTTGCTGTTATATCGGCAACGCGTTATATCCGTACGGGCCGATGCCTGTCCCTGCTTTCTCGTTTGTCATAGATTGGTTTTTTCACCATGTTAGCCAATATCCTGTTAGATATTGTAGGGGTCGCTGTCCACAGCGACCCTTTTGCTGATGAGTAGTCATTATGCAAGCTTAACTCCAAATAACTTTTCGCACTCCGCCTGCAGGTATTCCCCAATTGTCAATGATTAATTTTCAATTCTCAACTTCTTCTCTTTCCGCCTCTGTATCAATCTCACTGCCGTGATCGCCGCGCCGATGAGGCATATCCCCGCCGCCACGATGTATACGATCTGCATCCCGTAGACGAATGCGTCGCTTCGCCCTTCCACGTACCCGTTCACCAGATATCCCAGCTTTGCGCTCATCAGGCTGTACAGTAACGTATTGGCCAGCAATATTCCGCATACCATCCCCAGGTTCCGGATCAGCGCGTTCACGCTCCCCCCGATCCCCAGCTTGTCCCGCGGCACCGTGGACATGATGAGGCTATTATTGGGGGACTGGAAGAGCCCGTTCCCCAGCGACATCACTGCGATGAAGAGCCCCATCACCACCAGCGTCCGCGCCTCCGTCAGGGTGGACAGGAGGAAAAGCCCGATGCTGGTGAGCGCCAGTCCGAGCAGCGTCAGTACCTCCGAGCCGATCCTGTCCGAAAGGTACCCGCTGGCAGGCGCCACCACGGCCACGATCAGCGGGTAGATCGTCATGAAGAGCCCAGTCGATGCCGTATCCAGTTTCAGCACGTTTTCGAGGTAAAATGGTTGCACGATCACTGAGCAGAACATCGCCACAAAGGTGAGGAACCCGCACAGGATGCTGATGGAAAACCACTTGTTTTTGAAGATCATGAGGTCCAGCAGCGGGCATTTGGACTTCTTCTCGATGATGAAGAAGGCAATGAGTGCAGCCACCGATACTGCCAATGCCGCGATGATCCACGGGTTGCCAAAGCCGATGACCTGCCCCTGGTCCAGCGCCGCGAAAAGGGGTACGATCCCCAGGATGAAGAGGATCGCGCCCGGCAGGTCCATCTTTTCATCCAGCTTCTTTTCATGCCTGGGCAGTATCTTCATCCCCAGGATGAATATCACGATGCCGATGGGGATGTTGATCCAAAAGATGTATTGCCAGCTCGAGTAATGCGTGATCAGCCCGCCCAGCGCCGGCCCCGTCAGCGTGCCCAGCGCCACAAATGTACCCGATATCCCGAGTGCCCGCCCCCGCTGCTCGGGGGGGAATGTCTCGGTGATGATCCCCTGGGTGTTTGCCATCACGCCCGCCGCGCCCACCGCCTGTATGATGCGGGCCGCTATGAGGAAAATGAGTGAATTGGATACCGCGCACAGCAGCGAGCCGATGGTGAATACCGCAAGCCCGATCTTGAATATGTTGGTCCGCCCCCGGATGTCCCCCAGCCGCCCGAAAAGCAGGATCGTCGCCGCGATCACGATCAGGTACGCGCTCACCACCCATGCGATGGTCCCCGTGGAAACGCCCAGGTTCGCCGCCATCACCGGCAGCGCCACGTTCACGATGCTCGAGTCCAGCGTCGCCATGAATATGACCATCACCGTGATGATCAGGATTTTCCACTTGTTCCTGTCTATTTTTTTGCTTGTTTCCTCCACGCCCTGCATCCTGCCTTCTGTTGCTTTGTTGTCTTTTCGTCTTTATTCTTACCCTTTATGGTCATTCTGAACGGATGGGTCCTGTTTCTTCAAAGTAGCAGCGTTTGCCCCTCAACGGGGTCGTTGTAACTTTTGCCGGTTTCTCCAATGCGCTCAACCTATGGGATATTATTCCATTGGCTGCTTTCCCCGAAACAGTCGTTTTCAATATTAATCCCCCACCCCCACGGGTGTCAACTGCCCCGCACGCACGCATTTGAGGCGTTTTGCCTTCCGGTTCCACATATCAAAAAAATATTTTTCATAATAATATACGATTCTTTAGCTTTGCCACATATTGGTCAGAAAGCAGGGCATACTGTTTCTAAAAAATGTGTAGGGGGATGTAGTATCATGGCAGAAAAGGCAGGTTCCTCGGAAAAGGCAGGCAGGGGAGCGGCGGCTTTCACGATTGGTTCCTGGCAGTACAGCATCAGGAGACTGCTGATCATCATAGCGGCTGTCATCCTGGCAGTCGTGCTCGGTCTCGGTGGGTATTTCACATACGCGGCCTTTGCGGACCCCGGGCAGGCCCGGCAGCGCCAGGCGGGTGCCCCCCAGCCCTCGCAGGTAAAGGTAGCAAAGCTGGGAGTCCCTCCCTCCGCCAAGGTTTCAGGAACGCCCGCGCCTTCGCCTGTGACCCCTCTGCCCTCTCCCGTACCCACGCCCTCGCCCGATCCATATGCGTCGGTGGCTGCGCAGGCCGATCCCGCCATTTCACAGGATATCGTGAATGTGCTGCTCATCGGGGCCGACTACGCGCAAGAGCGTGCTGACTGGCACAAATACACCTATTCCGATGTCATGATGGTCCTTGCCATGAATTTCAAGGAGAACAAGGTGGATATGATATCCGTCCCCCGTGACACCTACGCCCGCATTTATAATACGCCCGGGAAGTGGAAGCTGAATTCCTCCCTGTATTATGGCGGCGGTTATAAAAAGGACGGTCCCGCCTATGTCATGCGCAGCGTAGAGAATGTATTGGGCAATAAGGTCCCCATCAATTACTACATCGGTATCGATATCCCCACCCTCAAGGATATCGTCAATGCCATCGGCGGCGTGGATTATGATGTGGATGTCAGGGTCAAGCTGCAGGGCAGGGTCCTGAAGCCAGGGCTCCAGCACTTGGACGGCCAGCAGGTGGTGGATTACTGCCGCGGCCGCAAGGGCATCGATAACGACCTGGGGCGGGTAAACCGGCAGAAGAAAATGCTCCTCGCCATCTTCCGGCAGCTGCAGGCCAATAAAAAGCTGTCCCAGCTTCCCGCCATCCTGCAGGCGCTCCAGGGCAAGGTGCATACCAACCTGTCCTTCCAGCAGCTCTGCGCCCTCGCGGTCTTCGGTGCGAAACTGGATGCCGGTAATATCAAAATGCACACCCTGGGCGGCACGCTCATGAGCATTTTTAACTGGAACTTTGTCGTCACCGACCAAAAGGCAAAAGTTGCGCTGCTGAAGAAAGTCTACAATATCGATGTTCCCGAGGATAAGGCCTATAGCTACAGCTATGCCACGCGCGAATGGGCGCTTATGCAGGCGCGGGCCTGGATCTCCCGCGTAAAGAGCGCCCTCGCCAGGGACGAAGCGCGCGCCCCTGAAGCGCAGAAGATCTCCGCCGAAAACAAGGCGGTCCTGCATTCCCGCATCAATGCTGCCCAGGCTGCGCTGAAAGGCGGTACGTCCGGCGTCAACTCCGCGAAAAATGCCCTGAAGTCCTCCGCCGCCGCCATCCTGAAGGCTTCCGGCCTCCCCGCCATCAACTGGTTCGTGAACGAAAACCCCGGCAAAAAACGTCTGACCGGCTGATATGTTGCAAAAAGGTTGAATTACCTGAATCCTGATATACGCGATGAGATAGCTGTTCAGTGCCCGTAGGGGCCGATGCCTATCATCGGCCCTTCCTGATTTTCATGTGCCCGGTCTGAATGATCGCCTGTATGGAGGTAGCCCCAAGGACCCTTCATCCGTTGCCGCTGTTATCGCTATGAATGGCATGCGTGAACCATCGTAATCTATTCACCAAAACCAAAGGATGGCATGATCGCCATCCTTCTTTCATTGTAGCCAAATAAAATGGATTCCCCCGCAGGGCTCACCGCCATTGAACATTCATAACCTTGCGGCTCCGTAAGTCTGCCCTAGATATTGTTCATTATAATATCCCAATCGTGCCTCCCTTGCTAAAGGGAGGTGTCAGCCGTTAGGCTGACGGAGGGATTCGTGAAAGAATACAGGTCGCTCCATCTGTATTTTCATCCGTGAATGTGCAGTATTCGCACTTACTTCTGCTTGGTGATTCACCAGCATGTATGTCTCATACTTTCAACTCTCAATTGTCCACTCTCAACTATTTGACCGCCTCGTCCAGCATCTGCCGCTGCGCCTGGGTCGGGCTCAGCAGGGATTTGATCTGGTTCACCATGATGGCGGGCCTCTGTTTGGCAAATACGTGCATCTGCTGCACCGCCGCGTTCCAGTTGTTCACTGTTGCCGTATCGCCGAATTTGATGCGCATCGGCCCGATTTCAGACCGGATGGCCTCCGCCTCCCTGTCGATTGCCGCATCCACACGGCTGGGGTTGTAGACCTCCTTCATCATCCAGGCAAACCGCTCGATGAAGGCATCCTTCCAGGGCTTGTACTTCAAAAGCCCCTTGAACATGTCCGAGTTGCACGTATCCCCCAGCCGCTTCGCCAGCGTGTCGTGGTTCAGCTGAAAGGTGATCTCCGGGTCGTAAAATACCTGTTTCCATTTGCCCCCCGACGTTATCTGGTAGGACTGCATGTTGTAGTAGTCCGAGTTTCCGGTGTAAATGTACTGGATCATCACGTCCATGAAGCTGTCGGTATCCAGCCGTGCCGCCACATAGTCAAAGCTTGCCTTCTGGGTCATGTCATGCGTCTTCACATATTCCATCAGCTGCTTGTAGCTGGCGTTTGAGCCCTTTATCGGGATGGACGTGCCCTTCTGGATGTTGATGGAGTCGGGGTCTTGCGCGCCCTCATGCGCGGCAAACATGTACTTGTTGCGCTTTTCCATCATGAAATAAACGCCCCAGTACTGGCCGTTGATATACAAAACATATGGTTTGTAGGCCTGCACCAGCGCCTTGATCTTGCCGTCCGTCAGGTTGAAAAGCGTGGATTCCTTGATCCGTGTCACGTCCCGGTTCGTGCGCAGCACCAGGGTTTTGTATTGGGTGAACGTGCGGTTGTCGAAAAACGGGTAGTCCATCGTGCCCGACCCGTATTCGCTGCGCGCGTGGATGGCAAAAGTCTTCTGGTTTTTCGTCAGGCCCAGCCCGCCCGACATGCTCAGCGCGATATCCTGGTTGAAGACCCGTTTGCCGTCCTTGTCGTATACTTCAAAGGAGGCGGGCACCTCCGTGTTCTTGTAGAAATTCGCCCCTTCCTTGAATTTCCCGGCTTCCTGGCTGGCGTTGGGCCCTTCCATGTAGATGCCCGTCACGGGGTCGAAAAGGTTCTTCGGCGTGGTGCTGATGGAGACCAGCGGCAGGGTGTGCGGCACGTCGATGAAATACGATGCCGTCATCACGGGGCTGGGTACGCAGCCGTTTTTAATGGCGATGGCCCGTATCACAGTGCCCTGCGGCAGCGAGCCTTCCTGCGCCTGCTGCTTCTGCGCCTTGACTGTGATCTCTCCTGTATATTGGGTCGATAGTTCCGTGGGCTGGCTCCCGTCCGTGGTGTAGCAGATCTTCGCCCCGTCCTCGGCGTTCAGGGCGATCTTCTGTGTGCTTGTATACCTGCCCGATGGCACCGAAGCCGACGGCATGCCCAGCATCTCCTTTGCCCCGTTGGCGTTGGCCGCCCCCACCTGGGGATTGGTGAAATAGTAATACCCGGCATCCCCGCTTTTATGGCCGACCGACATGTTGGGCCGCAGGTTCTCCACTGGCACTTTATCGATGAGTTTGGCGTCCTTTCCATAGAGCGCCACGAGTTCGGCCGTCTTGCTGAGGCCGAAGTTGGCGTGCAGCGGCTGCCCGGCCTTCGCCTGGTTCAGGCCCGAGGCAAATACCGTCGTATAGCCGCCCGCCGCCAGCGTCTGGTCCGGGAAATGCCACTTCGCCGGGTTGGACGTGCTGTCCGTCAGGCAATAATCCTTCAGGTTGACGGCGTTGCCCGATGCATTGTGTATCTCGATGAAATCGTAATATTTTCCGTTCGTAGCCAGTATCGAGGCGTTGGCGTTGGATGCCTGGCTGATCTCCAGGCTGCCTTTTACCGGGGGGTTGGCGCTCAGGAACTGGTCGTACCCCGCGTCATTGTTGGGGTAGCCCGGCGTGGGCCGCGCCGTTTCATTCCATTGCCCGTTCCTTTTGGCATAGGACATGTCGCTCCCCAGTTCCTTTATGGATACCCTGTCTATCGTCCTTCCGTATGGGTCCGAGAGGACCACGGCGCTGTTGTACGAGGGAAGGGAGAAAGAGGCGCGCAGCGCTTTCGTATCGGCTTGTGTGGAAGCAGGGTAATCCCCTGAGCAGAGGACTGCGATCTGCTCTCCGGGTTTGATACTGATATTGGGGAACTGCCATTTCAGCGGCTTGTTGTCGTTGTCCGAGAGACCGTATCCCTTCAGGCTGATACTGTCCTTACCCGCATTGGTGATCTCCACCCAGTCGGGGTACTGCCCCGCGCCGTCCTTGAAGGTCGTGCTATTCTGGGTCATGACCTCGCTGATCGCGATAGACGGTTTCTGCTCGTCGGGCAATTGCATACCGGTGATGTACTGCGCGTATCCCGCGTCATCATTGGAAAAGCCCGGCGTGGATTTGGCGAGCTGCGTCCATTTGGAGGCATCGTCAGCGTTCCTGCCGTAGGAGATGTTGCTCTCCGCCGCAGGTACTTCCGCCGCGTCCACCGGTTTGCCTTCCGTGTTGCTCAGGATCAGGGTATCCCCCTCGCTCAGGCGGAAATTCGCGTGCAGCGGCTTTCCCTTTTCGCTTTGCGTCACGCCCGAACAATATACGATGAGGTAGCCCTTTGCCCCGATCTGGACCTCGGGGAAGGTCCATTGGACAGGGTTCTTCAGGCTGTCCGAGAGTCCCCAGCCCTTCAGGTCAATGGGCTGGTCCAGGTCGTTGTACAGCTCGAACCAGTCCGGGTGCTGGCCTTTATCGTCCAGCATTGCAGACTTGTTCGACGGCATGATCTCGTTGATGCGGATCACGGAGCCTGTTAATGCCCCATCGGGGATGGTGCTGCCCGCACTCGCGGCTGGTTTACCCGCGGTGGGTTTGCCCACCGGCAGGCTTGCGTATTCGCGCGCCTGCGTGACGGCCACATATCCGCCCACGGCGATGGTCAGTACCAGGAGTATGAAAAATGCAGCAGCTTTCTTTGTCTTTTTCCGGGTTTTCATTTTCCCCTCTGATTTTTTCGTGGTATGCCCATTTTTTATGCGCCAAGACTCAACTGGTTGTATTATAACATAATTGTTGCAGATGGGGTAAAGATGTGTTTCGGTTCCCCGCATAATGCAATATGCGCAGTGAATCTGATGAAATGGAAAATCAGCGGCCGTATAACCGCTGATCCTTTGTCTGTCATGCAATCGTTTCCCCCGCAGGGCTTTGGATTCATGCCTAATGGGAGGCAGCGAATCGGCCCCGAATCGACCGCTTGAGGCCCTAAGGGGGTCTATGCCCTAAGGGGGTCTATGCCTCCTATGCATTCCGCAATTCTTAATTCTTAACTATTAATTATTAAACCCCCCGCAGGGATTTGTTTCATGCCGCAGGCATTCCACAATTCTTAATTCTTAACTCTTAATTATTAATTATTGAACCCCCGCAGGGCTCCGAAATTGTACCAATGTGCATGTAATGCGTAATGCACGTTGTACATTTATCCCGGTACGTTCTTCCATCATAATGGATTTTCCGGAGCTTCGGTTTCAGCTGTGCCTTTTTTTGCCTTCCCCGCCTTTTTCCAGATCACGGCGTCATCCCCGTTTTCTGCGGGTGCGGCTTTCGCAGCCTGATTTTTCTCCTCTTTCAACGTGATGCTGCTTTCCGGCGGGATATCCACATGCCCGTTGTAGCACGAGCCCTCTCCCACGTTGAAGCCCTTGGCCACGATATCCCCGCGCATCTTCGCGCAGCCGTACAGCGTCACGATCCCGCTCGCCAGTGCGTCTCCCTCCAGCTGCCCTGCGATCTGGATGTCGGTGCCGGTGAGGTTGCCATATACTTTACCCTTGTCGCCCACATGGATGTTGCCGCCCGCTGTGACGTTGCCCCATACCTCGCCCTCGATGCGGATGTGGCCCTTGGTCTGTATGTCCCCGCTCACCATCGCGTCGCACGCCACCAGGAAATCCATGTTCACGGTTGTATTACCTTCCTGCTTGCTGTTCTGAAAAAGCGCCATTTCAGTTCTCCTCCTCATCTTCAGGTAGCGGGTGTATTGACTCGCCCGCGGGGAAATACTTCGTTTCTTTTTCCGGGGTCGATGTGGCTGCGTTGTACTGCGGGGTCATTTCCTTGTCATATTCCGTTATCGCCAGGTTTCCGTAGCGGAAGGCCTCCATCACGCAGTTCTGGTGCCGCGCCTCTTCCCGTCCCGTCTCGTGTACCCTGCTGTGGAATAGGTGGATGCAGAAATGCCCGCCCATGCCGTTCTGCGCGTTGGGGTTGCCGTTGTGGGGCATGCCGTTCATGGACGCCGCGATGTACCGTTCGCCGATTTTCAATATGATGGGCCGCCTGTCCCAGGACCATTTCCCGCTGTATATGTCCTTGAAGATCGCCACATCCTCCTTGGTGAGCGGTTCGGAGTCCCCGTGGTACCACCCGCCGAACCGGTATACGTTGAAATGCTTCCCGCTCATCAGGTCTATCACGATCGCCCGCGCGCCCTTTTTGTAAAGCTCGGAGCCCCCCTTGAACCAGTTCACCAGTTCGATCTTCCCGTTGATCAGGATGTCGCCTTCCCGTTTGACGCCGTTTATTTTTGCAGCGGATATGAATGCAGGGTCCTTGCTGCTTCTCACGATCTGCGGGTCCGCCGTCGGGGAGGGTTCCGGGTATTGATCCACGTAGATGTCCCCTGAGTCGTCATCCACCGGGATGGGCTGGTTGTCGGCTATGCTTTGTTCGATCAGCGTGGGGATGGAGGGTGTTGGGATGGGTTTTTCCAAGGGCGCTGATGTGCCCATGGGTACAGGGCTGGCCATCGCCACGATGAGCTTGCCCTGCCCGGCAGCCTGTTTGAGCACGTCGATGCGGCCCGAGGCGTCCACGCTGTACATCAGTGCCGTTACAGCCGTCAGCAGAACCAGGATGAAAACGATCCCGCCCGTGGTGATCAGCCCCACGATCGTTTTTTTCTTCATCACGTACGATACCGGTTTTTTCCGCGCATCCGTACGTGAGACGATGGATATGTTGTAGACTTCATCACGCCGCTTCTTGCTCATTGCCGCCTCTAGCTGTTCATACTGATTGGTATATGATGGTATAAGGTGGTATTTTTAAGTTATTGGAGAATACATAATATATATCGTGAAACGGTCTGCCGGTCAATAGAATTTAGGGCAAAAGTTTACATGATGGGAAATGCAGAAGAAGCCTTGCGGATTAGTAAATGATATCCCGTCCGGGGTCGGAAATAGTCCGGTTTGGCCAGGCCCCTGCATACCTGCCATGAATGGATCCGTGTCGATATATCCTGACATCATTCGCATGAATTCATGTCTTCATATAGATATTCGATCTGTTTATGTATTTTTAGGGGGGTACCTTCAGCTTATCCCGATGATCGTCCGTTTCACTTTCCCTTCCAGCAGCTCCGAGATGCGGTGCTGCGCATGGCCGATGATCACGGTGGTACCCTGTTTCACGGGTTCGATGATGTATTCCAGCTTCGCCTTCGCCCCGTTCGCCCCCTCCCGGCTGGATCCCACACAATATCGCTGCATTTCGCGGATATTCCGTACCACTTCGGCCGCGTCCCTTCCGCGGATCTCCTCGATCAGTGTGGAGGGGTCTTTGGGGTCTTTGTAAATGCCATAGGCCGATGTCATGATCAGTAAAATCCGCGCGTGCATCAGCACGGCGATCTCCGCCGCCGTCTCGTCGTTGTCGATGCATTCCACCACATGCCCGTCGCTGTGCTCGCGCAGCTCGCTCAGTTCCATCCGCCGGTTCTCCTCCGCGTTCACCGCGTCGTTGTAGTTGATGATGGGGATGGCGCCCTGCTCCGCGCACCGCAGCAGCAGGTGTTTGATATGGTTGCGTTTTTCAGGCTCGTTGAAGTGCCGGTGCTCCACCAGCACCTGCCGTACCGAGTAGGAGGCGTTGATGAACTGCCGGTAGTTCTGCATGAGGATCGCCTGCCCCTGCGCTGCGTAGTCGGTCTTCACGGCGTCCATTTCGCCGGTCAGCTCTTTTCCTGCGCGCTTGATATAATCCAGCCTGCCGATTTCCGTGGCGCCCGAGCTGACCCACACAGTCCCGGGTCTCAGCTCCGCTCCCAGTCGGCTGAAGATATTGTAGTCGATGTCGTTGTCCTCTTTGCGTATCAGCGCCATGGACCCGATCTTGCCCACCAGTTCGATCTCGAAACTGCCCTTTTTCATCCGCAATTGCCCCCATTATCTACTTCATCCTGGTAATATTATAATCTTGGTAGCACGAATTGTATAGAAATGAAAAAGGCGTCTGGGATAAAAGCCCATACTGCACTGGATATTTTAGAATTAGCATATTATATGCCTAAGGCTTATAAACCCTTTTGCCGTCTATATACGCCCGTAACGATTTTCCATGTATATGATAACTCGTTGTATATTGTAGGGGCGGCTGTCCCGCAGCCGCCCGTCTTCAACTTCGTGTGCAATAGCTTTTTTTAGTCTGGAGGGAATTTGGGTTAGATATCTTGATAAAAAAGGCTCCTTGGAGCCTTTTTTGTTTGCCTTGATGTATGAAGCGTATGTTATCGCTCTTCCCTGAAATACGTATTGCCCAAGCTTCCGGGCGGTGGATTCTTCTTGGATTTCCGGATAGACACAAATATAAGCACGACCACAGTTACAACGTAGGGAAGCATGTCCATGAATTGCTGCGGGATGGTGATGCTCTGCTGGAATTGCAGCCCCAGGATGCGCAGCCCGCCGAATACGTACGCGCCGATGATGGCCCGTAGCGGGTTCCACATCGCGAAGATCACCAGCGCCACCGCGATCCAGCCCATGCCGGCCGTGATGCCCGGCTGCCACGTGGGGCTGTAGTACAGCGAGAGGTACGCCCCCGCCATCCCCGCCAGCACGCCGCCGATGGTGATATGGACGTACTTATTGGCTGTAACGCTGATGCCCGCGGAGTCCGCCGCCGCGGGGTTCTCCCCCACCGTGCGCATTTTCAGCCCGCGCGAGGTGCGCTTGAGGTATATCCACATGAGGATTGCGATCAGGTAGCCGCAGTACACCAGGATGCTCTGCTTGAAAAAGATCGGCCCGATGAATGGGATGTCCGAAAGCAGCGGGATGGGTATCGGCTGGTACACGTTCGTCAGCGCCGCAGCCAATGTTTTACCGGTAACAGACTTGCCAACGAAGTTGGCGATGCCCGAGCCGAAGATCGTCAGGGTCAATCCCGTGACCACCTGGTTCGTGCGCAGGGACACCGTGAGGAAAGCGTAGATCAGCGCACCGATCCCCCCTGCGGCGAGGCCCGCGATCAGCGCCAGAAGGGGATTGCCCGTGGTGATGCCCACGATGAAGGAGAAAGACGCCCCCATCAGCATCATGCCCTCCACGCCCAGGTTCAGGTTGCCCACCTTTTCCGTGAGGATCTCGCCCAGCGTGGCCAGCAGCAGCGGCGTGCCCGAAGCGATGGTGGCGGCCAGGAAAGCGATCGTGAAGTCCATAGTTATGCCGCCTCCTTTGCTTTGCCGAATATCACTTTGTACCGGAGGAAAAATTCGCACCCCAGCACGAAGAACAGGATCAAACCCTGGAATACCTGTGCCGCGGCGTTGGGGATCTTGTATGCCGTCTGTATGAATTCCCCGCCCTGTATGAGCCCTGCAAACAGCAGGCAGACGATGCCGATATTGATGGGTTTCAGCCGCGCCAGCCAGGTCGTTATGATGGCGGTATAGCCGTAGCCTGCCGATACGTTGACGTTGATGGTATGCTCCACGCCCAGCGCCTGGATAAAGCCCGTCAGGCCCGCCATCGCCCCGCCCGCGCATACCGTGAGCAGGATCGTCTGCGGCACCTTGATGCCCGCATACCGCGCCGTGTCGACGGATTCGCCGATCACGTTCAGCCTGTACCCGGCCTTGCTGCGCCCCACGAAAAAGTACATGGCCGCGATGAGCACAAGTGCGATGATCCACCCGATGTTTACGCCGAATACTTCAGGCAGCAGCACCCGCTCGTCAAACATGGCGATCTTGGCAAAGCCGTGCGCCGCGGGGTCCTTCCACGCGTTGTATTGGAGAAACGTCAAAAGCTGCAGTGCGATATAGTTGAACATCAGCGTGACCAGCGTCTCGTTGGTTCCCCACTTCACTTTGAATAGTGCCGGGATCCCCGCCCAGACGGCCCCCGCGATGCAGGAAACGAGAATCATCACCGGGTAGAGGAATATCAATGGCATCTCGGGGTGGAAAAGCGCGAAATACGATGCCGCCACCGCCCCCATGATGATCTGCCCCTCCGCGCCGATGTTCCAGAACCTGATGCGGAAGGCCAGTGCGATGCCCAGGGATGTGATGACCAGGGGGATGGCGTACTCCACCGTTTCCACGATGCGTTTTTGCGTGCCGAAAGCGCCCTCCACCAGCGATAACAGGGCCTTGAACGGGTCAAACCCCGATATGGCCAGGAATATGGCGCCGGTAACGAGTGCCAGGAGGATGCCGAGCGTGCGGATGAGCAGGGAACGTTTGCTGCTGACATGGTCGCGTGCGATGATTCTCATGCTCTGCCCTCCAGTGCCGTGCCCGTCATCATATAGCCCAGCGCGTTGATGTCCGTTTTGTCCGCGTCCACGATGCCCGTCACGCTGCCGTTGCACAGCACCATGATGCGGTCGCACAGTTGCAGCAGCACGTCCAGGCTTTCCCCCACGTAGAGGATCCCCGTGCCGTTTTGTTTGCGTTCATTCAAAAGGTCGTAGATTTGCATGGATGCGCCGATGTCCAGCCCGCGTACCGGGTAGGCCATCACGAGCAGCCGCGGATGGGATTTGAGCTCGCGCCCAACCAGCACCTTCTGGATGTTGCCGCCCGAAAGCCTGCTTACCTGGAAATCGATGCCCGGTGTGTCGATGGACAGCTGCTTTACGACTTCCTTTGCAGTTTTTTCAAAGGGTTTGCGGTTCAGCCACATCCCCTTTTGCAGGTTGTGGTCCTTCAGCATCATGTTCTCGGTGATGTTCATGCCGGCCACCAGGCCCATGCCCAGCCGGTCTTCGGGCACAAAGCTCATCGAAATGCCGTTTTTGATGATATCGATGGGCGACATGGACAGCAGGTCCTTGCCCATAAAGTCGATTCTTCCTTCTGTAACGGGGTGCAGGCCGGCCAGCACCTCGCACAGCTGCTTCTGCCCGCTGCCCGAGATCCCCGCGATGCCCAGGATCTCCCCGGCATGGATGTCAAAGCTCACGTCCCGCAGCGCGGGCGCGCCTTCTCGGTCTTTCGCGCAGATTTTGGAGACGCAGAGCAGCTTTTCGCCGCGCTCCGTCTTTGGCCTGTGTATGGAAAGGTCCACCGGTTTGCCCACCACGTGGCTCACCAGTTTCTCCTCGGTGATTTCCGATGTTTTGACGGTTGTGATGGTCTTGCCCTTGCGAAGGACGGTTACTCTGTCTGTAACCGCCATGATCTCGTCGAGTTTGTGTGTGATGAAGATGATGGATTTGCCGGCGTCCCGCATGGACTGCATGATGGCAAAAAGCTTTTCTGTTTCCTGCGGCGTGAGCACCGCCGTGGGCTCGTCCAGGATCAGGATGTCCGCGCCTTTGTAGAGGACTTTGATGATCTCGACTGCCTGTTTCTGCCCGATGGGCATCTCTTTCACGTACTGTCCGGGATCCACGCCGAATCCGTAGCTTTCCGATAAGGTTTTTATCTCTTTGGACAGTTTCTTTTCCCGCGTCCAAAAGCCCTTGGTGTTGCCCATCACGATGTTTTCAAACGCCGTAAATGCTTCGGCTAGTTTGAAGTGCTGGTGGATCATGCCGATCCCGTACGCGATGGCGTCCTTTGGGGAATTGATCGACACCTTTTTGCCCTTTACATAGATCTCTCCGCTGTCAGGCCTGTACAGGCCCGAGAGGATATTCATCAGCGTGGATTTGCCCGAACCGTTTTCGCCTAAAAGCGCGTGGATTTCTCCCTTGTTCAGGGAGAAATCCACGTGGTCGTTGGCTGTTACATTTCCAAATGTTTTTGTGATGGATCGCATCGATACGATCTCGTTCATAGGCTTCAGACTCCAATCGTTTTGCGGAAAGAATGTTATTTCACTTCGCCGATGACGTTGGAGTTCAGCCACATCATGCCCAGTTGCTGTTCGTCGGTCAGCTTTTCGCCTTCCTTCACCATCACATTGCCCTTGTTGTCCTTGATGGGTCCCTGGAAGATATCGAAGCTGCCGTCGATAATCTTGGCTTTGTATTGGTCTACCAGAGCCTGGGTTCCTTCGGGAGCGTTCTTGGTCAGTACCACATCCACTACACCGTCCTTCATGCCGCCCCAGTAGTTCTTGCCGTCAAATTTGCCGTCCATCACGGATTTGATCACGCTCTCATAGTACGGGCCCCAGTTCCATACCGCCGATGCGATGTTGGCATTGGGCGCCGAGCCGGACATATCCATGTGGTAGCCAACGGAGAATACTTTTGCTTCTTCGGCCGCTACCTGAGGGCTGGTCGCATCCTGGTGCTGGGCGATGACGTCGCAGCCTTTGGCGATCAGGGCCTTGGCCGCTTCCTTGGCTTTGGTGGCGTCCACCCAGTCGTTGGTCCAGGTCACTTCCACCGTGGCTTTCGGGTTCACTGCCGCCACGCCGAGGGCAAAGGCGTTGATGCCGCGGTTCACTTCGGGAATCGCGAATGCGGCCACATAGCCGATCTTGTTCGATTTGGTAGCCTTGCCGGCTGCGAGGCCCGTCAGGAACCTGGACTGTTCGATCCGGCCGAAGTAGTTGATAAAGTTTTTGCCGTTGGATTTATTGCCGCTGCAGTGCAGGAAATATACGTCGGGGTATTCCGCCGCTTTTTTCTCTGTGAAGTCCATGTAGCCGTAGGAGCACGTGAAGATCATATTGCATCCCTGGTCGATCATGTTGTCAATCACGCCGTCGATCTCCGAGCTTTCGGGTACGAGTTCTTTATACATTGTCTCGATGCCGAGTTTCTGTTCCACATATTTTCTGCCGTTGTCATGGGAGGTGGAGAATCCGCCGTCGTCCGCGGGCCCGATGTAAATGAAGCCGGCCTTGACTTTTTTGCCGGTGTCGGCGGTCGTAGCTGCCGGTGCGGTTGCCGTGGGGGCTGCGGGGCTCACGCTCGGGGTAGTGGAGTTCGTGGGGGCTGTGCTGTTGCATCCCGCAAATGCAATCACCACGATCACAGCCAGTGTGAGTATGAGTATAAGGGATTTTTTCATGGGGCGCCTCCTAAAAAAAACTGCTTAAACTGATGTTGGCACAGTCTAAACGCAATTTAATTCTACTATAATGTGCAATACCGGCGCAAGCCTTTTACCGATGTAAGAAACAGTTTTTAGAACATTATTGTATATACAGTTTGTTATATCTCTCAAATGCCCTGTATTATCGGCCATGATGGGCATTAATCGTGTCACTCGCTTTGTTGTTACAGCTTATTTAAACCACTGGTAAGTATACCGTCGTTGGGAATATCATTCCGATATGCATCCAAACCGATATTATTAACTATAAGTATAAACTATATTTATACTGTTTGATTCATGAATCATCTGTACGCGTATATGTTTATTCTGCGAAATCGTAGGGTCGGCCCTATGTGGCTACCACGCGATCTTGGCAACGCCTGAAAGGCATTCGCCTCCAGTGGTAGTCATGACCACCCGTAAAACGGGTGGCATGATTCAGCCCTATAAGGGCATGTTACTGGCAGCGCCTCAAGGCGCTATGAAGATCTGCCAACCGCATACTACTTCAGACAGCCCCTTAAGGGGCTGT
>JAEXRW010000027.1 GCA_023454175.1 Bacillota bacterium
CTGTAGTGACCCATCTTGCCTTTCCTCCTTGTTATGGTTGTCTCGCAACTCCCATTTTACAAGGTTTTGGCTTGCTGGGTCATTCATTTCCTCAAGTGTTGCACTTATTTTGTAAACTCATGATTGACAATTGCGGTATCCCTGCGGGATGATTCAATGTCCTGCGGGGGTATCGTGGTGGGAAAACTTTGGGTGATCTTTGAGAGTCGACAACTGGGGGATGCCGCGAGACGCTGCAAGGCACATGCAACCCTACGGAAAGCCCCTGATAAAGGCGCCATGTGCAGGCCCTGCGGGGGAAGCTGTAATTTGAGAATCTGTGAAGGCTCATGCGGAACCCCTCAGGCGCCTTACGGCACCAGCTCCCCTAATAGGGGCGCCATGCGCAGGCCCTGCGGGGGAGTGAATGTTAGACTCTCTGGGAGATTCCCCTTCAGGCGCCATGCGACCACATAGGGCCGCAAGCGGCCCATATGTCGCTTGGGCGCCAGCTCCACTCGCAAACGCGCGCAACGCGCGTCAAGGGAGAATGAGTCGGGATAAGAAAAGGCGGCTTAACGCGCCTTTCCGAATATTATAGGTGTATTCTCAAGGTGCATATGTATATTCTATCCTGATATCATCGAATATGCTATCTGCGGTGGTGATATGAGTGTCGTCCTTAGAAATATCATGGTCCAGACCGAGTACGTCCCCATACCCCGCAGGAAACAATGAAAATGACTTAGCATATCCTTCGGGATCGGGTTCAAACACACGGGACCATATGATAGAGGGCTGGCCGTTCACGTCGTTATATCCTTCCTCGCCCTGCTTCAGCCCCTCTCTATAATAATCATTATAGTCATAGGAGACATTGGCTTCGACGAAGAATTGGAGCTTTTTGCCCTTGAATTTATCGGGCACCGCGACCTCCAGATGCGCTTCCTTCGCGGGAGTGGCGCCGCTGAGCGTATCGGGCAATTTCTTTTGGCCGGGGAACTCCTTTTGCTTCACGCCGAACCAGACAGGCAGGGCGGACGGGCGCTTTTCGATACCCACAGATCCATCATCCGAGGCTTTCCCCGTTACATACAAGGTGGCTGTTTCCCCGGCAGCCACATCCTGCACCCAGACGGCGTAGGATGGGGGGTAACGGAAGCCGGAGCCATAGGTGATATCCACCGTGCAGTTCGCGCCGGGCTGCGGGGCGGCAGGGGCGGAGCAGGCGGAAAGGGCAGTCAAAACGACCAGAAAAGAAACGACTATCAAAACGGTTTTGCGGAATGCGGGCATAACGAACACCTCATAAAGAAATAATTGCCACACCATATTATCATATGAACGGGAAGCACGCCATTAAACCTGTGTTAAATCCATGCAGAACCCTCTTGCAATCGATATATACCTGTGGTATATAAAGCATAGAATGAAGCGTCATTCTATGCTTGGAGGCGTTACAGATTGCCCTACAGGACATCCAAGGAGACACAGCAAAAAAAGGACGAGAAAAAGCAGCACATCCTGGACTGCGCCACGCACGTATTCGCCGCAAAAGGGTACAACGACACTTCGGTGCGGGATATCGTGGAGGCGGCTGACATCTCCACCGGGAGCTTTTATTTCTACTTCAAAAACAAACGGGAGCTTTTCGAGGCGCTGCGGCAGGAGGCCATCACCATGCTGATGGGTGTAATCTCCACGTCGATCCAGGAGGAGGGCCCTTTTTACGCGCGGCTGGGGCGCACCATCGCGCGGTGCCTGCGGGCCATCGAATGGCACGCGGAGAAGGCATACCTGATGATGGTGGTGGCGATGGAGGTGGACCCGCTCTCGGGCAACGCCGTGCGGGATACGGTGGGCATATTCGTAGAATATATCGAGGCGCTCTACACCCAGATGCACGAGGAAGGCAATATCCAGATCCCCGAGACCCGCATCGCTGCCGGGGCCACGGCGGGGATGGTGTATTACCTGGTGATGGACTGGCTGCAGGAGAAACAAAAAAGGCCGCTGACGGCGGACGCGCACGCGCTGACGGTATTCACGCTGAACGCGCTGCGGGCGGAGTACAACGAGGAAGACGTAAGAGATTGCATACAAAAGGCGCTTAACGAAAATTAAAAATTAAAAATTAATAATTAATAATTGCGGTAACAAAGGCAAATGCGATTTGCCTTTGGGACGATTTGAATGCCCTTGGTGGGGAATACAGGTAGTCGTTACTATTGCGGTATTCCAATAGCATGGATTTGCGGAGGGAGAACGAGTGGTGAAGATAGTGGCGATCATGGGAGGACCGCGAAAGCATGGGAGCACGTTCCAGGCGGTGCGGACCATTGAAAACGAGCTGAAGCAAATCGAGCCGGATATTGAAATAGAGTATATCCATCTGGTGGACTATCATATCAGCCCGTGCAGGGGGTGCAGGGCGTGCTTTGACAAGGGTGAGGCGAGCTGCCCGCTGAAGGACGACGTGCCGGCCATCGCGGCGAAGCTATACGGAGCGGACGGTGTGATTCTCTCCTCTCCCACGTATGTGGGGAGCATGAACGGGATCCTGAAAAACCTACTGGACAGGCTGGCGTATTTCTGCCACAGGCCTGCCTTCCACACAAAAAAGGCGTGGATCGTGACGACGGTGGGGTCGGGGGGCTCCTTTTACACGCTGCTGTCCATGAGCCTGCCGCTGGGGAGCATGGGATTCAGTGTGGTGAACAAGACGGGGATCACCACCAATACGGGAGCGGAAGTGCCCGTACCGGTGGTCTACATGGGGAAGATACGGAAACAGGCAAAGGGGTTTGTCGCCGCATTCCATAAGCCTGCAAAGCCCACCGTGAGCAGCCTGGTATCCTTCCGGCTGAACCGGAAGTATTACACGGGGAAGAAAGAGGATAGTTATGACGCGCAGTATTGGAGGGCCAAGGGGTGGCTGGAGCCGGGGAAACGGTATTTCTACAAGGCGCGCATCAACCCGTTCAAGAGCATGGCGGCCGGTGTGATCGGGATTTTCCTGACGAAGATATGACGCATTATAGTTGAGAGTTGAAAGTTGACAGTTGACAGTTGTTGTATGCTCTTCGAGCATGGATTATATGACCCTTCGGGGGTTAAACCAATGGACAGTTACGGAATATAAGGGGGAGCAAGTATGCATCACATTGCGGGCATGAATTGTATAACCCTGGGGAGGGCACCCCAAGCCGCATAGCGACCTATGGGTCGCAATGGAGGCACCTGTAAACTGACGCCTAGCACCCGTTCAGGGGCGCTATGCATTTGAATATGTGATATTTGATATTTCAATTTTCTTTTAGGGGTTGTGGGTGTATGTTTTTCAAACGGATCAATGCGTTCCTATCCAAAGGCAGGGTATGGATCACCGCGTTCTGGGTGGCCGCGGCGGCGCTGCTTTTCGTCTTTGCGCCCTCGCTGGGGGCGGTGGCGAGCAGCGACGAGTCGATATTCCTGCCCAAGGATACGGACTCCTCGCTGTACTCCAACATGGTGAAGCAGTATTTCCCGGACGCTGCGAAAGGCAAGTCCATGCTGCTGGTGGTATCGGACCCCTCGGGATTGAGCGACGCCGACAAGGGATATGCGGTGCAACTGGAAAGCTATCTGAAAACCAACGCCGAAGAATTGAACATAGACAGCATCACCTCGCCGTTCACAAACGAGGACCTGAAGGACATCCTCATCAGCAAGGACGACCAGGCGGGCATCATCAAGGTGAATTTCCTGCCGGCGGCGGACGTGACGACTACCGAGATCCGCACGGACATCCACGGAAGGAATGGCAGCGCCGTGCCCGCCATCCCGCAGGGATTAACAGTGAACGTAACGGGGGACGCTGCGTTCATGCAGGAGCAGGTGGACAATATCCAAAAGAGCATGGAGACTACACTGATGATCACCCTGATACTAGTCGTTGTCGTGCTCTTCCTCGTTTACCGCTCGCCCGTGACGCCTTTCATCTCGCTGGCCGCCATCGGTCTGGCCTTTGCCATCACGCGGGGGCTGGTGGCGCTGCTGACGTTCACAGGGTTCACTGTATCCTCCTTTACAGAAATATTCCTCATCGCGGTGATGTTCGGCGCGGGCACCGACTACTGCATGCTGCTCATCTCACGTTATCGTGAGGAACTGATGAAGGGTCTGTCCAGCCGGGAAGCGCTGGCAACGGCATACCCGCGGACGGCGGCAGCCATCGTATCCAGCGGGGGCACCGTGATCGTGGGCTCGCTGGGCATGAGCTTTGCAAAATTTGGCCTTTTCAACACGACGGGGCCCAGCATCGCCATCGGCATGCTCATCACGATGCTGGCTGTGCTCACATTACCCCCGGCGCTGATCTACCTGCTGGGGGAGAGGATCTTCTGGCCCACGCACCCCTCCCGCGCCCGGGAGAAGGTGCGCAGGGGCGTGCCTTTCTGGACGCGGCTGGCAAACAGCGTGACGGCCCATCCTCTCACCTACATATTGATCGTCGCGGCGATCCTGACGCCGCTGGCGGTATTCTCCACGCACTACAGCCGGGCATTTGACAGCCTGAGCGAGCTGCCGCAGGGCTCGGACGCCGTGGTGGGCTACAACAACTTGAAGGCGCACTTCGAGCAGGGGGAGATGCTGCCCGTCAAGGTCATATTAAAATCGGACAAGGACCTGTGGCAAAACGAATCCCTGCAGGCCATCGACAATGCCGCCATCGCCATGGGCAAGCTGGACGGGGTGGCAAAGGTGCGCTCAGCCACGCGGCCCGCGGGAGAACAGATAGAGGAAGTGAGCCTTCCCAGCCAGATCAAGACATTATCCGAAGGATTTACGGAGGCGTCGGACGCCATCGACGAACTCAATGACGGCATCACGGAGATGCGGGACGGCCTGGCGGAGATGAAGACGCAGCTGACAGACGGGGCGGAGGGGCTGGACAAACTGGCCTCCGCTACGAGCAAGGCTGCAAGCGGCGTGAAGGGCGTGAGCGGCGGCCTGGCCCAGCTGGACGCAGGGCAAAAGAGCGCCATCGATGGACTGAACCAGGTGAACACCGGACTGGGCGCATTATCAACGGGAGTGGCGCAGTCCAAAACGGGCATAACGGGGGTATCCTCCAATCTGCAGACGGCCAAGGCCAAACTGGAAGCGCTGGCGGGAAGCAACCCGGCGCTGATGGGCGACCCCAACTTCCAGACTGCTTACGGGACGGTATCGGGCATCCTCCACAATATCCCCGCCATCACGGGCGGGCTGGATACGGTGGGCGGAGGGATCGGGCAGTCCAGAACGGGATTATCCGAGGCCATCACCGGGTTGAAGCAGGTGGACGGCGGCATACTGGATACGAAAAAGGGAACCGACCAGATACGGCCGGGCCTCCTCACCATCGCCTCGAAACAGCGGGAGGCAGCGGATGGGCTGCGGGACGCGATCGACGGCGTGCAGGAACTGGATGACGCGCTGAAAAAAGCCCAGGATGGATTAACCGAGCTGAAAGACGGGCTGAAGGAGGCGCAGGACATGGCGGAGGCGTACTCCGAGAACGGGCAGAAGCTCAACAGCGTCTTTTACCTGCCCGAGGGCGTTTTTGAGGACCACCCCGAACTGAAGGACGCGATGGAGCTCTATATCTCCCCCGACGGGAGGGCCGCGACGTTTGACGTGATCCTGTCCATCTTCCCCTACGACGCTCAGGCGCTGGACTCCATCGCCAGGATCAAAGATGCAGCGGAATTCGCCGTGAAGGGTTCGGCATTGGATGGCGCGGAGATCCACATCGGCGGCTCGACATCGGTGATGAACGAACTGCGGCAGGTGACGGAGGAGGATTTCATCCGGGTGATGATCTTCGTGCTGCTGGGCATCTTCATCGTGCTCATCATCCTGCTCCGCAGCTTAACTGCACCGATCTACCTGATCGCAACCATCCTTTTCAGCTTCTTCGCCACACTGGGCATCTCCTACCTCGTCTTCCAGGTGGGGATGGGCAAGGCGGGGCTTTCGTGGTCGGTGCCTTTTTTCTCCTTCTGCCTACTGGTGGCGCTGGGGGTGGACTACAACATATTCCTGATCTCGCGCATCAAGGATGAATACATCCCGGGGCAGATGAAGACGGGGACATCACGCGCCCTCGCGAGCACCGGGCAGATCATCACCTCGTGCGGGATCATCATGGCGGGCACATTTTCGGGCCTGCTCTTCTCCCCCGTGACGCAGCTGGTGCAGATCGGCTTCACGACCGTGGTCGGACTGCTCCTGGATACATTCATCATCCGGTGCATGCTGGTGCCGGCCATCGCCGTGAAAATCGGCGAACTGAACTGGTGGCCGGGGCGGCGGGTGCGGCTGTACCCATCGGAAAAGCGGGGGCATGCGCGTACCCCGAAGATCGTTGATTCAGATAGCCACGGGGAAACAAAATGAACATATTGCAGGTACGTTGTTTGCCTGTAATAAGAAATCTGATTGCTGGACAAATATACCATCAAGAGGCAAGTGTAGTGTATAATTGTTTATGTAACACGCTGGATGTTGATAAACAATCAAAAGGGGGTAAGTAAGATGAAGAAAATCACATTCATTTTGACAGCCATCATGATCACTGCATTACTAGCACTCACGGGGTGCAACGTGAGTTTCTCCACGGCGAACGTGAAGGGCGCGCATATGACCAGCGCCATGGGCGAGGACGGCAAGCCCGTGGATACCGTCACGTCTTATGCACCGGATGCAAAGCTGGTGGCGGTGGCGGAGCTGCGCAACGCGCCCGATGACACGAAGATCAGATTCATCTGGTACCAGGGAACGGAGAAGGTCTACGAATACCCGCTGGATACGCAAGGGAAGAGCGAAGTATACATCTCCTGCACGCTGACGCCGAACGAGGCGCTGCCTGCGGGGGAATACAAGGTGGAGATCTACGTGGACGAGCGGGAAAAACCGGACGCGACGGTTAACTTCACTGTACAATGAGTTTATACCGTAAATATAAACCAACAGCAAAAAAAGATTTGGACGTTTGATTAAGGGAACAATAAGCCAGATATCAGAGAACAGGATGGATTTCAAAGATGGACATACGGATCACAAACGCAGAAATCAAGGGGGAGGACACCTTGGTGGCCTTCTCCTGCGAATTTGGCGAGGGGAAGGCAAGCTGGTTCGGGGACGCGCCGGAGACGGGAAGGGTTTACGATGCGGAGATGGAGTTTGAGGACACATTGACGTGGGGAAAGGACATCCTGCCAAGTGCAAGCAATGAGACCCGCATGGAAGTCACGGGCGACGCCACGCGCATCACAGCCAGGCTGGAATCTGCAAACGAGGACGGGTTCGCCGTGATCGAACTGGGGGAGGACCTGTACGTGCTGCAGACGGAAGGGCAGATACAGCCCGGAGATTTCGTAACCTTCGAGGCGAGGAACATCACGCTGTACGATACGGACGTGGACTGAATCATGGCCTTAGTGCACTAACAGCAAAACAAACGACCAATACAAAGGATGAGCGATATGAAAGGATTGACTGCCACCTGCGTCATCCTGCTTATGACACTGATGCTTACAGGATGCACCCCTGGTAACGCCCCGACCACAGGGATGGCCGATAAGGCTGCGCTGGACGTTGAGACGGCGAATGCACGGATGCTGAGGAACATCGGAGCCATATGCATTACCAACGGAGAGATCACTGCGGGAACGTACGACTCACCATCCGACAGTCCTGCAATCGCCAAATACCTGGACGGAAAATGGCCGAAACTGAGGGACGGCAGGACGCCGATGCAGCTGATCATCACGATGAGCAAGAAGGGAGAATACTCCGTCACAACCAATGCGGAATGCGATACGGCGACACCCAAATGAGGGCAGGACGTGGAAGTGAACAACCAGTAAAAAACAGCACGGACAAACCCGTGCTGTTTTTTCGTTCTTCCATCTATCAACGCCTCCTGCCCGTAGGCAGGGACCGGTCGACGGGAAGGTCACCCGAAAGAATAGCCTGCGAAAGGGCATCATTGACCGCATTCATGATGCCTACGGAGGAGAAAGTAGCCCCCGATACCGAGTCCACACTGGTGGATTGGCCGGCCACGATCTCCTGCGTGACCGTGCCCGCTGCCGCGTTCAGAAACGGTCCGTCATCGCCGCTGCTGACCAATTCAACACGCGTGATCTGATTACTCTTAATCGTGACGCTTACGGTCGTCTGGCCGCGGTAACCGGAGGCTGTGCCTTCAAACGTACCATCCCGGTACGTGCCGCCCATGAGAAGGGCGCCCGCTGTGGATGGGGACGGTGTTGAGGGCGCGGCGCTTTGTGCGGCAGAGGGAGCAGCACCCGGATCATTGCCTGTGGCCGGCACACCCATATTGCCCGAAACGATATCGGTAATATCGATGGGCGCTTCGCTCTCCATGGAAGTTTTGCTCTCCATGGAAGCTTCGCTCTCCATGGAAGCTTCGCTCTCCATGGGGGCTTCCTGCGCGTATTTCGTGGAAGAAGGCGGGAAGAGGAGGGCAAAGGCTTTCACGCCGCCCACATCCAGCACATGCCAGACGACGAGGCCGATAAAGACCACCGTCAGAGACCGGTGGATATACATCCACCATTTGCGCTGCGCCAGCATCTTTCGCACCATCCAGCTGACGCCCAGCAGGATGGTGACGATCCACGATATGGTGCCGATATTCAAGCTCAAAACAGATACGGACGAAAAGAGCCCATGCACGAGCCCCGCCGCGATGAGCGCGACGCCGATGAGCTTGTGATGTTTACGCAGCGCCCTATTCAGACGCGTCAGCTTATTATCGCGCGGCAGTTTTTTCCCGGCCACCCTGAGCACGTAGACCACGCTGAGGATGAAGGCGAGTACCACCGCGAGCCATGCCAGCCCAAAATCCAGCCATAATTCCATGCAGATTACCTCAAAAGCAACTTCATAATTTTAAGATAACCACCATTTGTGAACGTGAAGTGGCAAATCTTTAAACGCAATGTAAACACTTCGGCGGCGAACGGCTGCGCTGAATATGGTATAATGCGCATGAAGAACGAGAAATGGGGTGGGTTTGACGGGTACTTTGATAAAGGCCGCACCACTGTATACATTCCTGTGGCACTGCGAAAAAAGCGGCATGGAAAAGACGGTGCTGGACTGCGGCGCAGGAGGCGCGCGCCCCCCGCTGGCCATCTTTGCCGAGCGCGGTTTCAAGACATGCGGCATCGAATGCGACGAGGCACAGATAGCACTGGCGGAAAGGTTCGCACGCGAAAACCGGCTCGAGCTGGACATCCGCAAGGGAGATATCCGACGCCTGCCTTTTCCACCCGGCAGCATCAGTTTCCTCTACTGCTACAATACCATCTTTCACCTTTCGAAAGCGGATATCCGAACGGCTATCGAAGGATTCCACAGCGTGCTGCGCGGGGGCGGACTGATGTATGTGAATCTCCTGTGCACGGACGACCAGGGGTACGGGGAGGGGCAGTCCCTGGGACCCGGGGAATACCTGCAGGATGAGGGGGAACACCGGGTCATCCACACATATTTCGAGCAGGATGAGCCCGACGCCCTGTTTGCCGGATATGAAATGATCCGAAAAGAGAAAAGAACGGTGGAAACCTATGAGGGCGGCGAACGTTATATCGAATCCTACCTGGACTATACCGCAAGAAAGATACCCTGAAGATGCATAAACGGCGGCATGAGCATGCCGCCGTTTAGCAGTTAAGCTGTTTGATTTATGGTCCTGACCTATTTGCCGGCTTCGGTCAAGGCGTTTTCGATGGATTTCAAATAGGCCTTGACAGTAACCGTGCCGCCGGATACCGCATCCACGACCTGCAGGGACTGCTGGTCCTCCACGGCTTTGAACACCTGGTCCGCCATGCCATCCTTGGATATGACCATATCCCGCAGCAATACGATATCGGTGACCTTGCCGCCGCTGACCGTGACCTCCACGGTATTGCCGAAACGGCTGCCGTTCAGCTCTCCTCTATAGGAGCCGTCGGCGACTTTCGTGATGTCCACATCCGCAATGGGCGCGTCTTTCATATCCAGACCGATAAGAATGAAAAGTACCCCGCTTCCGATGACGGCCACCAGTACCCCCAGGATGATCAGGAATACCTTCAGCCCCGTCTTCATCTTTTTCATTAAAAACCCTCCAACTATAAAAGTATAAGATTGCCTGATGGATAACTGCATCCAAACAAGAAGATATATGAAAAATATGGAACATGCAATAGCGAAAATGAATTATCGACGATTTACGCTCCCGGCCAGACGGATCAATTCATATACGCCGAAGCTGGCGGCAAGGACGATGTCCTCACAGGGGAGGAGTGCGTTGACGGTATCATCAAAGAGGATGGACGCTGCTCCCGGCATCTCCTCATCCCCCCGGTACAGGACATAGGTGACGGGCAGGAGGGGGAAGAGCGTTATCACAGTACTGGCATCACCGTACGCCGACACTGCCCCGCCCAGCGCGCTGCCTGCATGGACCAGCGCCTCCGGATGGGCTCCGAATGCCTTCAGGAGCGGTTTGACAGCCCTTTTTTCGAAAGCGGGCCAGTAATTGGCGCCCCCGCCGCGCACCTCCCGGAAGGAGATGAGCCTGCCGGACGGCGTACGGTTCACGCGCGCGCCGGCATGGAGCAGATAGTGCAGCATGAGCACCTGCGCGGGCAGGGAGGGCGGGGCACCATCCGATACCCTTTTGATATCGCAGCCTGAACAACCGACGCGGTAGTCCGCCCCCAAATACCGCAGAAGGATGGCATGCACTGTATCATCATATATGCACCCGGCGTTGCGCGCCGTTTGGAGCGGGTCCATGCCCGAAAGCCGCGCTGCAACAAGCCTGCGCGCCTCCATGTACCCCTGCATCTGATTCGAATCCGGTTCCAGTATCAATCGGCCTCCTTACAGCAACAGATCCTCGATCCTTTCCCGCGCCTGCGGGTACTCACGCTCCTGGTTTTCTTTTGAAAGGCTGCCTTTGTCCCCGTATTTCCCCACGGCGACGACCGTGATGATGGTGAGATCCTCGGAAATATCAAACGCCTTGCGCGCATTCTCCTTGCTGAAACCGCCCATGGCGTGGGTGATGAGGCCGCGGCGCTGCGCCTCCAGCGAGAGATAACCCCACGCCGTCCCCGCGTCAAACGTGTGCCAGGGATTGGGAGCGCCATTCTGTTCAAAGGTTTTCACCGCCGCGATCAGGATGAGCACGGGCGCACGGGATGCCCATTCGCGATTGCTGTCCGTGAGCACACTCCTCATCTTCGCAAGGGATGCTTCATCATCCGCAATGCGAAAACGCCAGGGCTGCTCGTTGAAGCAGGAAGGAGCGTAACGCGCGGCCTCCAGCAGGGCGAGAATCTCCTCACGGGACACCTTTTCATCGGAAAAAGCCCGGGGCGACCAGCGTTCCTGAATCTCTGGCATGATATCGTAGTTGAAAATGCGCTTTTCCATTATGAACCGCTCCAATCTATTCACCACATTGAAAGCAAAAAGAAGAATCAGATATGCTTCAGAAAATCCTCCAAAGAAAGGCCGGCCTGCTCCAGGATACTCCTGAGGGTACCTTTGGCGACTTCATGATGAAGCGGGATGATCACGATATGATTTGCCTTAACATATTTTACATGGCTGCCACGGGTACTTTTGTATTCAAAACCCAAATCCCGCAAGGCGGCTATTACTTTTTCGGGAGGCAAAACAGGATATTTGGCTGCCATCAGATGGCTACCTCCAATGTGGTCACGAAGACAGGCGGCTGATCTCCCACAAACTCTTCACCTTCGTAATACAGGGCAAGGGCCTCCCGGAGGTTATCAAGTGCCTCATCCATGGTCTTCCCCTGGGAGGCGACGCTGTTTTCCACACATTTGGCTACGTACCAATCCTCTTCCTGCTGTATGATCACGGTGAAACGAACGCTCATAGACGATCCTCCCTGCAAGAATTCCACTATATTATACCATATCAGCAAACGATTCATTATCATATTCCCTGCGCTGCTGATTGCATCAAAACGGTTTTCCCGCAGCCAATGCCTCACAATAGCTGCCGGCTTCGGGGAAATCCCGCTCGAGCGCCACGATACGCAACTGCCCGACCGAATACGGCACACGGCGGTGGGACAGCTTCACCCCCTCGGGGGAAAGGTCCAGCTCGACATAGCAGGCATCGGGGTCGCCGTCCGCGGGCAAGCCCACGCTGCCGCAGTTCACTATTCCGCGCGCGCCTTTCCACCATTCAAAAGGCTTGTGCGTGTGGCCGCAGAGGATGATATCCTCCCCCACACTCTGCAGCGCGCACTCCAGCTCGCCCTCAGGCGTATCCCCGTCCAGGCCTTGACGCAGGGAGGAGGGGGAGCCGTGAACGCAGCAGATACCTGTTTTGCCCAGGGTGAAGGCCGCCTTCTCATCCAGGCCGCCGATGAAATCCAGCGTGCGGCGCGTAAGCAGGTCCCAGCAGTAGCGGTGGTATAACATCAGCCGTGTCTCCGCTTCGTTCTGCGCTACATAACCCATGGGCGTTTCGGCCAGGGATTCGTCGGTATTCCCCTTCACCCAGGCCAGGATATGGAACGCAGACAGAAGATCGAGAACCCGGTCGGGCTCGGGGCCTTTGAGGAAAAGATCCCCCAGGACGAAGGCGTGGCGGATGCCCATGGCGGATGCATCCGCCAGCACGCGCTCCAGTGCCACCGCATTGCCGTGTATATCCGATAATACCGCTATCTTCATACAACTCACCTTCAAGCTTTCATACCTGTGCGTCATGCAGGGTGACATCTGAGACCCTGAGCTCCACCCAGGCGCCGGGCCGGGCGGTCATCCCCTTCACCCTAATATATATGAGGTCATCCAGCAGGCGGATCGCTGCCGTACCGTCCCCATCGATGGATTCCAACAAACCGGCCAGGCGAAGGCAACCATTCTGCTGACGGATAGCGTACCTTTTGCACTTCACCGGGCAGATGTTTTCTCCCCAGACGAACCTGTCTGCGCAGCCGATCTCAACGCAGTATTCCCGCCCAAGGACCGGCACATCCCCGCTCCAGAAAGCATGGCCGCTTCCAAAGGGACTGACAAAAGAAACGTGATACCCCGAGGCCCATCGATCGACAGCGCCCACCCTGACTTTCATATCATCCGGCTCCCCTCAAGTGATGAGATGCCCGCCGCCGGCACGCCTTCTTTCGCAATGGGGCACAATTAGTATATTCAAACCTATTATAAGCTACTTTTCCAGCAGGCAACAGACCCAGCATGACGGCAACCCCAAAAACCCAGGCATACCAGGTATGCATGACCCAGAAGCCACAAGAGCCCGATATTTGACATGGATACAGTGGAATGCTAGAATCACTAATAGACAAAAATAACAAAAAAAAGACATACACAAGATGAAAAAATGCATACTCGTCCCAACCATACTGGTCTTGCTGCTGATTCTGAACGGATGCGGTTATGGAACAAATGCCGCGCCTGCGGGTACACATACTATTCCAGCGACCGATACATCATTCAATATCACCCCATCACTCCAAAGCGTAAGATCCACTCCGCCCAAAGGCAGGCCCCCGACAGCCTTATCGCCGCAATCCAAACTAAACGGTGCGGTCGTGATCTTCACGTTTGATGACGGGCCGGTTTCGGACTATCTGCTCGCTTATCCTATCCTGAAAAAACATGACATCAGGGGCACCTCCTATATACTGCCGAAATATATAGACTGCGGTATGACCTGGAAGCTGACATGGGATGAGGTAAAGGAGATGACGGAACACGGCTGGGCATTCGGATGCCATACCTATGAACACCTGCGTTTGTCCAAGGCATCGGACGACCAGATCAGAAAGAGCATGGAAGCAGTGAATAAGTCCTTTATAAACGAGGGTTTGAGTCCGCCAGAGATCATGGCCTATCCTTACGGAGCCAACAACCAAAGGGTAATCAACGCTATCAGACCCTACAGGAAACAGGCAAGGCTGGCATATTACCGGACGGATTTCGCAGATAAAAACCATATGGACCCATACAGGATCCCATCCATCAGCGCCGACATGCAATCCACCTCCCAACTCAAAAAAGTAAAGAAACTGGTGGACAAGGCCTGCAAGCAAAATGCGATCATCGTATTCCGGGTACATACCCTCTACAGGGATGCTCCCTATGATACCGTGCAAAAAGTCGCGAACGTTCCGAGCGGAGGGGCGCCGCAGACCAGCAGCAAGCTTTTTGAGATGCTGGTACAGTATTGCATCGATAAAGGCTGTTCCTTCATGACCATGACAGAGCTGCTGGGCGCATACACCTGATACGAATACACTGCACACGGTGATCAAAATATTCATACAAGACAGGTATTTTCACCATAAAAAAGCTGCAAGGCGAACCCTGCAGCATGATAACCTATTTCTTTTTATCCTAACTCCCGTTGACTGTTCAATCTGGAACAAAACCCGAGCGCCCCGCCCCGGATGCCTGGCGCTCCAGGTATCCGGGTATTTTTTCGGGGTTTAGCTCTTGCTGCACAGCATGGGCGTCATTTGGCCGCAGCACTCTTCTGCGCCGGCCTTTTTCACGGAACGGGAAAGGGTCTTTTCCTCTTCCAACCGTGCCTTGCGTGACTGTGATTTGCCCGAGAACACCGGGTAGTATGCCTGACGCACGCCTTCCAGATAGGCCCCGAGCAGTCCGCCGAACTCTTCATTCTGCCTAGACATTTGGAAATCCCTCCTTGCTTTTCCTTATGGTTGAAGTATAATATACTTGATTGGTCCGCAGAAGCTCCAATTAGAAACAAATAATAAGGAACCAATTGCGGAGGTGGCCCTTTGTACGGACTGATGGTCGACAGGGAGTCAGATACATCGCTGATGCAGCAGCTCACGGCGCAGATCCGCGAGAAAGTGCTGGACGGGAGCATGAAGAGCGGGGAGAGGCTGCCCCCCTCTCGCAGCCTGGCGGGGGAGCTGGGTATCGCGCGCAATACCGTGATACAGGTGTATGAACAGCTCATCGCGGAAGGGTACCTGGAAAGCCGCACGGGATCGGGTACGTATGTGATGGACCTGGCGGGGTGTCCGGCGTGCCGAATGGAGAACAAGAGCGCAGCCGAGCCTGCGAAATGGAAAAGGGCAAATACAAGCGACAATACGATCCGCTTCAACCCCGGCAACCCGGATGCGCTGCATTTCCCGGTGACGAGCTGGGCCAAATACCTGAAGGAAGCCTGCCTGGGCGCCAATTCCGCGAATTTCGGATACGGCCCCGCGGCGGGGGAATGGAAGCTGCGCTGCGCACTGGTGCAGTACCTGTACCGCAGCAAGGGGATCAGCTGCAGGCTGAGCCAGATCATGATCATCCCCGGTATGGCGCGGGGCGTGGAGCTGATGGCCAGGGTGCTGGCGGGCGTGGGCGGGGTGGTGGCCGTGGAGGACCCGTGCATCGATTTCATCCAGCATATCCTGCGCCTGGGCGGAAACCTGGTACACCCGGTGCCGGTGGACCGGTGCGGGATGATGACGGACCGGCTGCCCGAGGAGACGGACGTGCGGCTGATCTATACGGTGCCCTCGCACCAATTCCCCACGGGGGCGGTCATGCATATCAGCCGGCGGTTGCAACTGCTGGACTATGCCCGGCGAAAGGACGCGTATATCATCGAGGACGATTACGACAGTGAATACCGCTACGAGAGCGGGCCCATACAGTCCCTGCGCCACCTGGACCCCGAGCGGGTGATCTACATGGGGACATTCAGCAAGATCCTATCCCCGGCGCTGCGGCTGGGCTACCTCATCGTGCCGACGCACCTGAGTGAATGGCTCTCCTCCGCGATGGAGCACGTGAACCTGCGCTCGGCGGTACTGGAGCAGACGGCGCTGGCGGCCTTCATCGGGGAGAACCTGCTGGACCGGCATGTCTACCGCATGAAGAAGATCTATGAGAAAAAGCGGGCGCACCTGATCCAGACGCTGCGAAGCGCATTCCCGGGAAACGTGACCATCACGGGAGAGAACGCGGGGCTGCACGTGCTGGCGATCTTCAAGGGACTGGACTTCCAGGAGGCAGACTTCGAGGTGTTTGAACGGCACGGCGTGGAGGCAGACTGGGCCGAAGAGTACGCCATCGTGAAGGATCGTTACAGGAACCAACTGGTGCTGGGTTACGGGGGGCTGAGCCTCGAGCAGATCTCCGAGGGTGTGAAGCGGCTGAAGGCAGCGGTGGATGAGATACGGCAAGGCCGGACGGAAGAAATGGCGGTTTAATAACGTTATATACGAGAGGCGGCTATGATGGCCGCCTTTTCGTAACTGTATAGGTGCTCAATGCAAGCGTGCAAAAGTTTGGATGATCGGACCTGCGTTTACCCGGTATTATTGAATATCGATCGTACCGGATATCCCCGCCAGGGCGCCGGGCGTCAATTCCAGCGCCATGCACCATTCCGCCATTTTTGTCTCATCGGCGATATGGAATATCCCAAATTCATGGGACGGCCTGAACCCGAAGCGACGGTAAAAGGACGGATCACCGCAAAGGAACACGACTTTGAACTCAAGACCTCTTGCAATGCGGAAGGCTTCCTGCATCATGGCACGGGCGATGCCCCTGCGGAAAAAGTCCGGATGGACACTGATGGGCGACAGCAAGAGCTCGGTATAAACATGCTCAGATGCAGTGATATCCGTTTTGTACAAAACGATCTGCCCGACCAGCATGCCGTCATCATTTTCGGCCACCAACGAAAGCTCCGGAATAAAGGCAGCCTTTTTGCGCACCCCGTTCAGATAGTCCCATTCGCCTTCATTGGTGGATGTGGCAAACGCCGCTTTCACAAGCGCATATATTTCACCGTAATCTTCGGGCCGTTCCTGTCGAATAACCATATAGCCTCCCGCCTTTGAGCGCAATCGTATTTCATTAAGCGTATTTAATGCCACACGGGACACAACACACGCCGCGCATACCCCGGTGCGAGTATCAGCCTTCGTCTTCGCCGAGGTTCAGCAGGCTGACGACGCAGATGGCGCGGCCGAGGATGTTCACGCCCTCTTTGGGCAGCACCTGCACCCTTTTATCGGAATGGATATTCACCGCGCAGAGGACATAATCGTCCCCGGACTCATGGACCTCACGCACGAGCTTGCGGGTCTCCCCCGAATAGGAAAAGCAGTAGACCTGCCCGCTTTTGACGGATTTGTCCTCCAGATCATAGAGCACCTTGGAGCCGCGGGTGATGGCGGCGCCGTTCATCATATTATCGGATACGTAACACTCCCCGAAACGGCGGCCGATGTAGACGGTGTAGCTCTCGTTTTTCACGCTGCCGGTATGGGTCTTGCGCCAGTCGCTGCGGATATAGGCGGCGAAGGCCTCCTCCACCTGCGCGCGGAACTCCTCCGCCCGGGCGGGATCCTCGCGGGAAGCGTAGGAAAGGCACAGGTCCATGAGCTGGGCTTTATCCAGGTCCAGCACGGTGGCGATGCGCAGGAGGGTCTCCATGGGTGGGACGCCTTTTCGCGCAAAGAGGTTGGCCAGGTAGGTACGGCCCCTGCCGATGAGGATGGAGAGACTGTTCAGCGAGATGCTCTTGGCGCGGCAGCCTTCCTCGATCCGGGCTGCGATGAGGTCGTAAAGCCGCGGGACTCCGGCGCGAAACTCCGTTTCAGATGGACTCACAGACTACACCCCTTTCGGCAACAGCATAGCACATCCGGGGCGTGAGTACAAGTACACTGCAATAGGAGCGTGAGGTGTAACCATGCCGGACGAGGGATGACGACGGCTAGCAAACCCATTACAGACACACATAACAGCAGCAAAACGTAGTGAAAGCGTACACAGCGGTGTTACAATAAATCAAACATTATATACTGCACCGAGTCGTATACAGCCCTGTCCCTCCATCGCTGTCACAAACCTGTATGCATGAATATAATGTAACGAACGACTGCTCGGAAAAAGGAGGATAATTCCTGTGTTACGCTTTTCATGCAACAACTGCAGGGTGCAGGGCTTTTTTGACCCGAGACGCCGCTGGTGGGGAGACCCGTTTTTCGGGGGCCCGACCGGCGCTTTCGGCAGCCCCTTTGCGGCGGCCCCCTTTGCAGCAGGCCCCGTTGCAGATCCATTTGCGGGGCCATTTGCAGGACCGTTCGGATTCAATGACGGATTTGACCCGATCGGCGATGATTTCGGCTATAGTGGCTTCAGCCGGTATACAGCCCTTTACAATAGACGGTTTTATTGAGCATACGCAAGCATTACAGGACCCAAGTGCAGTACCCTGGAGGAAATGCCTTTTACGAAGATGACGATCAGAAGAGCGGCATACGCCGCTCTTCTGATCGTGAAAAAAGTGGCTATGCCACCTTAATCAGTTTTAGCATGCAGAGAGTGTTCACCACAAACCGGCATGAGAGTATCATCCTGCTCCAAGGGCGCGCTGAACCGCGTGCGCGCGGCGGTACACGCCGCCGGAAATGACGGATTTGATTTGTGATTGCATATTTAGCCAATTGCTGTTTTTCACGCAAGGTTTTTTGATAACCTGAAGAGCGGCATACACCGCTCTTTATTATCTAATAAACGCCGATATATAACGTCAGTGGACCGGGACATGGGTTTGGTTTTAGACGTTGTCAGGATGTTACGGTCGGCCACACAGGGCCGACCCTACGGATCGTGCAAAAAGGGACACAATGCCATTCAGATGATGTAAAGAACGTGCATATGAGGGACAAATTGTATGCATTTTTATTGAAGAAGAACGCCCGGCAGCCGGGGTATGGTTATGACGAATCATACAGCAACCAAGACATATCTTCCCGGTTCAATACGCACCAACACGGTTACATATATAACAAAGATACCATCCATACACAAGGCTATGGTAAGGAGAGTAGCAACATGAGCAAATACGTATGTGCGGCGTGCGGATATGCGTACTCCGCGGAAAACCATGAACCGGATTATGCCGAGGGGCAGGACGTGTGCCAGACGGAAGGCCTGACCGCCTGCCCGGTGTGCGGATGCGGAGAATGCAGCGAACAGGATTGACCAAAATCGGAATGGGGGACAAACCATGCTGAAGGAAAACGAGAAAGCGCCGGATTTCGCGCTGCAGGACCAGAACGGCAAGGAAGTGAGGCTTTCGGATCTAGCCGGGAAGACGGCGGTGGTGTATTTTTACCCCAAGGACAATACACCGGGCTGTACAAAGGAAGCGTGCGGCTTCCGCGATGCGTATGACTACATGCTGGCAAAGGGCGCGGCCGTAATCGGGATCAGCCCCGACACGACCAAATCCCACGAGGGATTCGCACGCAAATACGGCCTGCCCTTCCACCTGCTGAGCGATCCGGACCATGCCGTGGCCCAGCAATACGGCGCATGGGGAAAAAAGAAGCTGTACGGAAAAGAGTACGAGGGGATCATCCGCTCGACGTTCATCATCGGCGGGGACGGAACGGTGAAAAAGGTATTTCCCAAGGTGACGCCGGAGGGCCATGCTGAGGAAGTACTGGATGCGCTGGAACAGTTGCAGGGTTAAAATATAAGAAAGAAGGAAGGCGGCAGCCTTCTTTTTTGCGCCAAAACACCCTGGAAATGGGCTATCCATTTTCAGATTTACCTTTCCAACGAAAAGTCCACACGGAATATAGGACAACCCGTCTATTTGGAACATATCCAAGCCTGATTCTGGAAATCACGAATACAAATCCATAAGATCCAGCATGGTCATGAACGTGCAGCCTTTCTCTTTGCAGTATGCGACGAGCTTTTCAAAGAGGACGGAACTGGTCTGGGGAGGGCATCCACTCCGGATGTGCTTATTGATCCGGACCGTGTCATACGGTCTTTTCCTGTAGAGCGTATGCACCCGGAAAACGATGACCGCCTTTTTCCTGCAGGCTTTATCCACGAGCTTTTTGACCCTTTTCAGCTGGGATGAGGAGCGCATATCCGCGCTGATGGAGGGGATCTTATAGGGGCTGCCCTTGCCGGGATACACAAACCTGGTGCTGTAATAAGCGAGCCGCGCCTGCTTCCTGTAGGGCTTGATGGCCCTGATCACCCGTTTATTGTACGAGCCATAGGGATAGGCAAGTATCCGCGGGGGCGGCAACCCCTGACGGATGAAGGAACGGTCCACCTTTTCCATGCTCTTTTTTATTTGGGCAGTACTGAGGCCGGCCATCGCCCTGTGATCCCAGGTGTGGCAGCCGAAGACCCAGCCGTATCCGTACATCTCCCGGACCTGCGCCCACTTGATTTTGCCGCGTGTTTTTTTGTCCATGTATTTCGGGATGATGTACGAAGTACCCTTTATACCGTATTTTTTCAGGATGGGGAAGGCAAGGGTATAGTCCGACACGGGGCCGTCATCAAAGGTGAAAATGATCACCGCTGTATCGGGCTTTGCAACGGCCGGCATATCCTGAAAAACCTCGACCGCGGCGGGCGGCGGAATATCCGAAAGGGGCGAGACTACTACGGGCGTTACGGCTGCTTCATGCGTTATTATCGCCGAAGATAGAGTCTTTGCAATTACCGGTCCAGGACCGCAACTGCAAGCGCACAGTACACTCAAAAAAATAATCATAGATAGAATGGTAATGACTCTATACATGCATTTAATGCTATATATGTATTCACAATAAATACGCGTAATGACGGACACGGATGAAATTCGGATGCCATATGCAATAAAAATGGGCAGCCCTGCATACGCCGGGCTGCCCATATCCTGATGCATCCATGACACTTTAGGAAGCGTTCTCCTGTTTCTTCCTTTCATGCTCATCGATGACCTGACGGTAGACCTGTTCGATCTTTTCAATAGATTTGGAGAGGGAATTATCCCGCGCGGCCTGGATGTATTTCTGGCTCATGGCGGCCTTTTCCTCGGGGTGCTCGATCCAGTATTCGATCTTTTTGCAGAGGTCGGCGGCATCCTTGTTTTTAAACAGGCTGCGGGCGTCCAGTGCAAAATGGCGGGTGGCGCTATTGGGTGAATCCGCTATCACGGGCACCTTGCCGCAGGCGAGCGCCTCCCAGCAGGCGACGGCCTCGATCTCGATCTCCGAGGCGTGGACATAAAGGTCGAACATATTGATCAGCTTCAACAGCTCATCCTTGCGGTAGAAGCCGAAAGAAGGAGCAAGCCCGAGTTTATCGGCGAGCTTCTTATACTTTTTCGCCATGGGACCCTTGCCGCAGAAAACCAACTGTATCCTTTCCCTGTATTTGGACATCGCAACTGCCTGCATGATGAGGTCCTGCCGCTTTTCAGCGGCGAGGCGGCCCACCATGCCGATGATGTACTTATCCTTCCATTCGGGCGGACGCTCCACCGGTACGGGGCGGAAGTCTTCATCCACGCCGTTGGATATGACATGCAGGTGGTTTGTGTAGTTATGCTTTACCAGCTGGTCCGCAATAAACTGCGTGGGGCAATGGATGTGGTCGAAGTGCCGGTAGAACATCCTCCTGTAACGTCCGTAAATGTAGGTGGCTACGATGGGAAAGCTTTTCATATGCAGATTGTACGTGACATTCTCGGGCTGGGTATGGAAGGCGGTGAATATGGGGATATCCATCTCCTGCGCGATCTTCAGCGTGGTATAAGAGAGCTTGAAGGGGAAGATGAAATGGATGATATCCGCGCCCTCAAACGCTTTGCGCACCACAGGCTCATCCATACGGCCAAAGACCATGCCGTTTTCCTCAACGATCCGCTTGATGATGGGGAAGACCTTGGTCTTGATCACATATTTGTCGGGCGCGGGGTCCCCGGTGGCCACGACACGGACTTCATGGCCCCGCTCGCGCAGCTTTTCCACGTACCGGGACGCCCAGATGGCGGCACCCTTGCTGTGGCTGGGAGCGTCGTTCTCGCTGTCATACTGGTCGATGACGACTACGATCTTCATTTTACTCAATAAAGGGAGGCGCGATGGGTCAAAACGGGATGATTACAGAATGATTGCTGTGCTGTTTTCGCCCTGCCCTTTATCCTTTCGGCCTCCTCTTTACATTAATTAAGAATTAATAATTAAGAATTAAGAATTTTGGTATGCCTTCGGCATTCTTCAACCGGGATCCCACCCCGGGCTCCATATCGTTCGATGACAGTGAGCAATGAACAACTGCGGCAAGCCTCCGGCATGATTCAATTGGCTGCTTCACATTCCGCGTCCGTGGGGTGATCCGCATTTGCCCCGCCGGATAGCATCTGCTGCATGGAGGCATGCACGGCATCGCGCAGGCGCTCCACCTGTTCCTTCACCGTGCCTCCCGCCGGAACGGGCACGGGTTTGCCTATGGCAACTGTGATACAGGGTTTCTTTTTCAGAAGTTTCCACAGCCCGTGCGGCGGCCGCTGCTTCAGCACCAGGGGCAGGACAGGGAGGCCCGACTCCACAGCCAGGCGGAAGGCGCCGTTTTTAAAGGGACGCAACTCGGCATAGCCGGGCCAGAGCGCCGCTTCGGGATAAAAATGCACCAGGCGGCCGCGGCCCAGTTCACCCTTCATGGCCTGCATGAAGGCGCGCAGGGCCTTGGGCGTCTCGGGTATGGGGGTGGCGCCCAGCGTGCTGACCAGGAAACTGACGCCGGGGGTCTCAAAATTACCCTTCAAAGACGTCATGACGGGCTGGCGCGGGAAAAGGGCGAAGTTCAGCATGGGGGCGTCCAGCGTATGGACGTGGTTGGAAACCGAAACCGCCCCGCCCTGGAGAAGGCGCAGATTTTGCCGGCCTTCGGAGGCGTATCCCAGGGACAGCTTCAGGATGACATAGAACGCAGGGTACATGATGAGATACTTGAAAATGAAGGAGAAAATGAGGAAAAACACATTGCGTTTTACAAAGCGGTAGTCCTCGCCGATCATACAATTCCCGGTCTGGGCAAGGTGGATCTGATGGGCGTCGGAGTCATGCGCATGCTTCTCGCGGTATGCTTTTTCCGCGATGACCTGGTCGTAGAGGTGCTCCATCTGCTCGATGCAGCGGGCCATTTTATACTTCTGTGCCCGCTTCAGGTACTGTTCCCGCAGCTCTGCGCGTTCCTGCGGGTGCTCGATCATGTATTCGATCTTGCGGCGCAGGTCCTTCACGCTCCGATTTTTGAACAGGCTGCGTTCATCGATGGCGAACTGGCCGGTGGCGCTCTTGCTGGAATCGGATATCACCGGCACCAGGCCGCAGGCGAAAGCCTCGGCGCAGGCTACGGCCTCGATCTCGGCCTCGGCGGCATGGACGTACAGGTCGCACCGGTTGAGCAACTCCGCCAGTTCATACTTGTCATAAAAGCCGAAGACGGGTTTATTGCGCAGCTTCTCCCCCAGGCGCTTATAGGACTTAGCTTTGGGGCCCTTGCCGGGGAGGACCAGCTGGATCCTGTCGGCGTATTTGGACCCCTTCACCGCCCTGATGATGAGGTCCTGCCGCTTTTCGGGGGAGAGGCGGCCCACCATGGCGATGACGAACTTATCCCGCCATTCAGGCGGCTTTTCCACGTCCATGGGACGGAAGACCTCGTCGGCCCCATTGGAGATGACATGCAGGCTGGATTTGTACCGGTACTTTTTCAATTGGCCGGCAATGAACCTGGAAGGGCAATGGATATGCTCCACATGCCGGAAAAACCTGTCCCGCATCCAGCGGTAGAGGCCGGGGACGAGAAGGGGAAGATACTTCATCCCGATATTGTAGGAGATATTCTCGGGCTGGCAGTGGAAGGACGCCACATAGGGGATGCCCATCTCCTGCGCGATCTCCCGCACGCGCATGCAAAGCCGGAAGGGCAGCTCCAGGTGCACCATGTCCGCACCTTCCAAAGCGGCGCGCACGGCTGCATCATCGGACCGGCCGAAGACCATGCTCTGGGCACGGATGAGCGGGTCAATGACGGGGAAGATCTTCGACGGGACGCAGACCTTGCCCGGCTCCGGTTCGCCCGTTGAAATGACGGTGACAGTATGCCCGCGTGCGCGAAGACCGGCTACAAAACGCGTAGCCCAAACGGCCGCGCCCAATTTCCTGGATACGTCGGCCTCGCTGGTGTACTGGTCAATCACCAATACGATCTTCATATTCGTTTTACGAAAGGGCGCCTACAGAAGAGAGACAGTGAATATATAATAATAGGATATGATAGCGGTTTTTCTTTTTGCGCCCTTTTGACCTCACGGCCCTCCTTTACACAGAATGGTACCCTTTCCATCATAACAGACAAATCATGCATCTTCAACCATTTCCATATAAACATAACGATCCGGCCCCGGATGCCAAACCCCGCCCAAGCCGTTGCAACCATACGTGACGTATGTATATCCCCGTTCCGCGGAGCCTTCCACAGCCTTTTTACCAAGGCCATAAAAATAAACCAGGCGGGACAGGAAACGGTAAAGAACCAGCGAGATGTTTCCGATATATTATATGGCACGTTATGACGCTTTTTAGCAGGCACAATTTTATAAATAAGTATTCACATTACAAGACCGGGAAGGGATATGGCGCATGGCATACAATCAGATGGAAATGCTCGAAGCGGAAGAGGATACCCAGCAGGGTAAATACCTGACCTTTGCAATCGGGGAGGAAGAGTACGGACTGGATATCGGGCAGGTGACGGAGATCATCGGCATCCAGCCGGTGACCGCATTGCCCGAGATGCCGGGATATGTCAAGGGCGTGGTCAACCTGCGGGGCAAGGTATTCCCTGTGATCGACATGCGCCTGCGTTTCAACAAACCGCAGCGGGAATACGACGAGCGGACCTGCATCATCGTGGTGGATATCCAGGGCGTGACGATGGGGCTCATCGTGGATCGGGTGCTGGAGGTCATCAAGCTGGACGATGCAGATATCGCGCCGCCGCCGGACGCCCGGACAGGCATCCTGAACAGGTACCTGAAGGGGATCGGGAAAAGCGGCGAAGGCGTGAAACTGCTGATCGACGCCCAGACCCTTTTTGTGGAAGAGGAGCTGGACAGGATCTCCCAGTGCTGATCCAATAACTGAACATCAGGCTTGGCTTTTCCAAACGGAATCAAACATCATACCAAAATTACGGGGGGCATAACATGTTCAAATTTTTCAACAACATACGGCTGACCACCAAAGTCATCGTGGGTTTTGCACTATCGGTAATCTTCATGGGAGCCATGCTTTACTTCGGGATCACCTCCGTGCAAACACTGGGGAACAACAGCATGACCCTATATGAAAAAGGCACAGTAGGCCTGAAAAAGGCACAGCAGATCAAAACCGACTTCAAAGATTTCCAGATATCGCTGTACAAGTATGCCACTGACACTGCGATATACCAGACTACCGCAACGTTCAACGTGCAGGAAAAACTCAGTAAAACAAGAGCTTCTGTAAACGATTATGAGCTATTCAGCCCTGAAGACAAGGATGACCTGACAACATTGGGTTATCTGCTGGACCAATTCAAAGCCGGTGCGGATAGAGTGGCCGATGCAGGTTCCAAACAAAACTCCATCATGGCTATTACCCAGCTTTCCACCCTCAACGCCACGGCTGACCAGATCGACATGAAGCTGGACTATATGCTGCAAAACAGCAACCAGTCCGCACAAGAAATAGCCAACACCAACAAAGATGACGCGGCCAGGAATTTCATGATCTCCCTGATCGTGGGAGGCGCATCCATCCTGATATCCATCCTGCTGGGGACCACGATCGTCACAGGCATCTTCAAGCCCATGAAAAAACTGCTGTCCACCGCCGACAAGCTCTCCAAGGGCGACCTGGGCTTCGAAATGAAGAGCGGGCGCAAGGATGAATTCGGCAAGCTGATCCGCGCCAACGTTGCGGTCAAAAACGCAGTCGACAACATGGTGCGCGACGTGCGCATGCTGTCGCAGGCTGCCATCGAAGGCAGGTTTGACCTGCGGGCGGATTCGACCCGGCACAAGGGGGAATACCGCAAGATCGTGGAAGGCATCAACGACACGATGGACACCGTGGTGGACAAGGCCTTTTGGTACGAGAGCATCCTGGACGCCATCCCCCTGCCCATCTCGGTGACGGACATGAACATGAACTGGACATTCATCAACAAGCCCGTGGAAGAAATGCTGGGCGTGAAGCGTGACGAGGTGCTGGGCCAGCAGTGCGAAAACTGGAACGCCAACATCTGCAAAACGGAAAACTGCGGCGTGGCGAAACTGAGGAGCGGGGAACTCCGCACCGAATTCGAGCAATTCGGCGCAAACTTCCAGGTGGATACCTCCTACATCCTGGACCGCGGCGGAGAGCAGATCGGCCATATCGAAGTGGTGCAGGATATCACCGCACGCGTCAAGACCGCGCAGTATACCGACCACGAAGTGAAGAAACTCGCGAGCAACCTGGAGAAACTCTCCCTGGGCGACCTCAACCTGACCTTTGAGGTGGCGGAGGGAGACAAATACACGGAAGAAGCCAAGGCGAACTTCGAGGCCATCAACGAAAGCTTCAAGCAGGCCGTTTACTCGATCTCCCACTATATGGGGGAGACGACCCGGATCCTGAACGAGATGGCGCAGGGCAACATGACGGAGAAGATCAGCAGCGAATTTGCAGGCGACTTCATAGAGATCAAAAACTCCATCAACAGCATCGTGGATTCGCTCAACACCGTGCTCACCGAGATCAACAACGCCGCATCCCAGGTGGCCGCGGGGACCAGGCAGGTATCGGACGGGAGCCAGGCGCTTTCGCAGGGGGCCACCGAGCAGGCGAGCGCCATCGAGGAACTGACCACCACCATCACACAGATCGCCGCACAGACGAGAGACAATGCGGCCAATGCCGTGAAGGCGAGCGAGATCACCAATGCGACCCGCGCTGCGGCGACGGAAAGCGACCACCAGATGCAGAGCATGCTCAGCGCGATGGAGGAGATCAACGAGGCATCCGCCAATATCTCCAAGATCATCAAAGTGATCGACAGCATCGCATTCCAGACCAACATCCTGGCGCTGAATGCGGCGGTGGAAGCTGCGCGCGCAGGGGTATACGGCAAGGGCTTCGCTGTGGTGGCGGAGGAAGTGCGGAACCTGGCCTCCAAGAGCGCGGAAGCCGCGAAGGAAACGACGGCCATGATCGAGACCTCCATCAAGAAGGCCGGTATCGGCACCCAGATGGCCAACGCGACAGCGGCCTCCCTGAAGAAGATCGTGGAGGACGTGGACCAGGCCGCGGGCCTGATGGCCGGGATCGCCAACGCATCCAACGAACAGGCCACAGGCATCGCCCAGGTGAACAAGGGCATCGAGCAGGTGGCTGCCGTGGTGCAGAACAACTCGGCAACCGCACAGCAAAGCGCGGCGACTACGGAGGAACTCTCCAGCCAGGCGGACGTGCTCAAGGGAATGGTGGAGCAATTCCGACTGATATCGCAGGCAAATGGCGACAGTGCGCTGCCTGAAGCAGGGAATGGAACACAGATCCCCGCACTGGAAGCAGGCAAACCTGCGGATGAGGCAGCGGAACCGCAAAAGAAGGAAAAAAAGGCCCGCAAGAGCAAAGCGGCGGAAGACGACTTCGGAAAGTATTGATCCGAAGGCATGGCCGGAATGACTGATCGCTCTTTACAAAGGGCTGTTCCTGGGAGGGGCAGCCCTTTCGATTCGATAATTCCCGCTACTGCATGGCTTATGATCATCATCCGGCCAGTTAAAGATATTCCATTATATGCAATTAGAACTAAATTATAAAGAAAAAGACGTAAATTAACGATTAGTAAGTATGGAGCCAGTACAGACATATACAGGGAACAGGCCGGTTTAAAGCCTGAACGGCGGACTCCCAGGCCTGTGATCCGATCCCGTACAGGGGTAAAAACCCGGGGCAGAAGACGGTATGCTGAAAACACCGTGTTTATTGAAGGAAGACTGCTGAACAACCAGCACCTGGAGGCAGGAATATGTTCAAAAATCTCAGAATCGGGACGAAACTCATCATCGTGTTTGCTGTGATCCTTGCAGGGCTGCTGGGGGTGGGGGCATACGGTGTGCTTTCACTGCAGGACATAGCAGCCCAGAACGCGGCACTCTACCATGAAAACGTCCTATCCATATCCGCCGCTGCAGAGCTGTACAAGGAGTTTTACACATTTCGCACGACCGCGTCGGAAACGGTGAGCATGAATTTCACCCCTGACGGCGCAGCCAGGCTCAGGGATGCTCTGGACCAGGCTGACAAGAACATCGACGCGATCTACAAGAAGTACGAATCCTTATTCAGCGCAAAGGGCAACGAGTCTTTCGGCACGCTCAGATCCAGCTTTTCCACCTATCTGACGGCCATGCAGTCACTGGATAATGACATCAGACGCGGGGACTGGGAAAAGGCAAAGAAGACCCTGCAGTCTTCAGCGGAGCGCGCGACCAGTATCGGTTATGATCTGGGGGAAATATCCAACCGGAACATCGATCTGGCAAAGACCAAAGCAGCCGGCAACGCCGGCGCGTCCACGACAGCCACCTATATCATGATCGGGGCGGCCGGCATCGCAAGCATCCTGTCGGCACTGTTTGCCATATTTGTAACGCGGGGGATCACCAAACCCGTCCGTAAGCTGATGAATGCATCCAACAAACTGGCAGCGGGCAATACCGATATTTCACTCGGCATCAAGACCAAAGATGAGATCGGCCAGCTGGCGGCAGCATTCGGCAGGATGGTGAACGCCATCAGAGCCGTCATATCGGATGCAAAGATGCTCTCGGAGCAGGCCGTGGCGGGACATCTCTCCATGCGGGCGGATGCATCCAGGCACCAGGGCGCTTTCCGCGAGATGATAGAGGGCATCAACAACACGCTGGACGGGTTCGTATCGCCTTTCGAAGAATTTCAGAATGCCCTGGGCAGGATGTGCATAAACGATTTCACCACTGGAGTGGAAGGTGATTACCAGGGGGACCTGAAGGATATGGGCGACGCCATCAACAAGGTAAAAGACCAGATGAATTCCATCACGGATTCCTTCATCCTGCTGTCCCGTGGGGATTTCTCGGAACTGCCCGCCATCGAAGAACTGGGCCGCAGAAGCGAGAACGACCACCTGATACCTTCCGCAATCCAAATGATGCGGGCCATCAATGCCGCAATCAACGAAGCCAATGCGCTCTCGAATGCAGTCATCTGCGGCGACCTGAGTGTGCGCAGCGACGAATCACAATACCAGGGCAGGTACCGGGAACTGATCGAAGGGATCAACCATATCATGGACGCAATGGCCACGCCGATGTACGAAGCCATCGACGCGCTGGGTACCATGGCACAGAACGACTACACGGTGAGAGTCAGCGACGAGTACCAAGGCGCGTTTGCGGACCTGTCCGACTCTGTGAACAAAGTCATCTCCACGCTGAACAAGGTGATGCACGAGATCAACAATGCCGCAAGCCAGGTGGCATCGGGCGCACACCAGGTATCGGCGGGGAGCCAGGCACTCTCCCAGGGATCTACAGAACAGGCGATGGCCATCGAACAGCTGACAGCAACCATCAGCCAGATCGCAGCCCAGACAAAGGAGAACGCCGAAAGTGCTGACGAAGCCAGCAGGGTGGCCAGCGGCGTAAAAGAAAGCGCGTGTGAAGGAAACGCGTACATGCAGGACATGCTGCACTCGATGGAGGAGATCAACGACGCCTCCGCAAGCATCTCCAGGATCATCAAGGTGATCGACGATATCGCGTTCCAGACGAACATCCTGGCGCTGAACGCGGCCGTGGAAGCGGCCCGTGCGGGCGTGCACGGGAAGGGGTTTGCGGTGGTGGCGGAGGAAGTGCGCAACCTGGCGGCCAAGAGCGCGGAGGCTGCACGCGATACGACCACCCTGATAGAGGGCTCCATCCAGAAGACGGAGACGGGAACGAAAACTGCCGCCGAGGCTGCGGGCGCGTTGGAGAGAATAACGAAAGACCTGGAAAAGGCCGCGGAGCTGATGGGCAGGATCGCGCTTTCATCCAACGAGCAAGCCAGCGGCATCTCGCAGGTGAACAGGGGCGTGGAACAGGTGGCGCAGGTGGTGCAGAGCAACTCCGCTACGGCGCAGCAGAGCGCGGCGACGACGCAGGAACTATCCAGCCAGGCTGAAATGCTACGGGGCATGGTGGGACGGTTCAGGCTGAAAGACGCGGAGCTGGAGCGCTGAAGAGGGGCACCATGGCAAGTCCTGGGGACAGGCCGGGGAAACGCCCGGGTGAAACAGGGTAAAATGCGGGACTACAACCTGCGGGGGGGCTTATCCCCCCGCTTTTTGCGGAAGGCTGCGAGGAGGATCGGATTTGAAGAAATTTGAAAAATGTTATTGTTCTAAACTCAAATACGTGTTAACCTTATGATGAATCAATAAATTTCTAACATTATACAATATGAGGAAGATTATGATCAGATCGGACGATATAAAAAAAGCCGCACTGCAGCTTTTCGCGTTCAGAGGCTATGATGCAACATCCATGCAGGATATCGCAGACGCCGTGGGCATCAAAAAGGCGACCATCTACTCCCATTTCAAAAGCAAAAGCGATATATTCCTCGCACTGCTTCAGGAGCAAGCCGACCTTTTTACGAATACCATCACAGCCGCGCTGGCGAAATCCGGCGCTACGGAGATCAAGGATCTTTTGTATGAAGTATTCGACGCGAACGTGCGGCTGTACAACGACAAGACGAACCTGCTTTTCTGGAAACGCGCAGAGCTTCTGGCTGCAGGTTTTTCGGAGATGGATATCCAAATACAGCTAAAGCTGATCATGGACAACATGAACAGCCTCGTCCAGATGAACGTGCAGAAGGCATTTATGGAAAAAGGAATGGAGCCGGATTCGCGATGGGTGGGGAAATGCATGCTGTCCTTCATGCTCTTCCTGCACGGTTACCTCGAATGGATGATGCTTTCGGAAACGTATGAAGCCATGGATACACGCGCCGCCTGGGAGAACTTCTGGAACGGCTTAGGCTGAAACAAACCGATAACAGATTATCCTATTGGAACAAATGCAACTCCATGGGCAGAGGAAAAATCCTCTGCCTTTTTTGTTAAATGAAAACCCCCAGTTCAAAACCCCGGTGAACCGGGGTAGGGGTTCCGGGAAGCTTACAGCTTTGAGTAGATAAAAGGATGCTAGGATTAGTAGAAAAGCAACTACCCACCCCCCGCTCCGCTACAAAGCTTTCACTGGAACCTTTGTTTTACGCGGTGCGCCTCCCACAACTAAGATTACAGGGAGGTCAACGATACTACGGACGTGGAAGGGAGAACAATAGGTAGGGCGCTGCGCTCAGCTACAGACGCTCCACTGGAGCCTCTGCTTTACGCTTCGCGCCTACGCAGACTACACGACGCTTCGCTTAACGGCAAAAGAACGAAACAAAGAACTGAGAATCAAGATAGAGGTACATACTCCTATGCAACTGGGGAAGCGCAGAGTGTCTTTAGACACCGCTGGAACATGCTCATATAGGGCTGATTCAGGCCACCGGCTAAGCGGTGGTCATGATTCATATCCGCGATAGCTAACCGAAAATGCCCATCTAGTGGCAGCACAAAGAACAAGTCTGGAAACCTGTGTTACAGGCGGTTCATTTCTGTGTATAAAATCCTGTCCTGGTACATGCGGATCACATCTGTCAGCCACTGAGCCGGGGAGTATCTCAGGAAAAAGAGTGCAAATAGCCAAAAAGCTGACCTATCGGTTATTAAGTTTTGTCGAAAAACGTCGATAGATATTACATCTCATACTTATTGAGTACATGCAAGTTAAAAATACTCAAGTTTAAAGAGGTGAAGAAAACACAATGGCTTTTGAAGAGACAGGGGTCCTGGAGCAGGAGGAAGACACGCAGCACGGCAGATACCTCACCTTTGCGGTAGGGGAAGAGGTATACGGCATCGGGATCGGAATGGTGACGGAGATCGTGGGACTGCAGCCCATAACGACCATGCCCGAAATGCCGGACTATATCATGGGCATCATCAACCTGCGCGGCAAGATCATCCCCGTGATGGACATGCGAAGAAGATTTCACAAGGAGCCGCTCGATTACAACGACAGGACATGCATCATCGTGCTGGACATCCATGATGTGAGCGTGGGGCTCATCGTGGACCATGTGAACGAAGTATCCACGATCAACGACGAGGACATCGCGCCGCCTCCGGACTACGGGAGCGGGATCGAGAACAAATTCATCAGCGGGATCGGCAAGACGGACGGCGAAGTGAAGCTGCTGCTGGATACCGAAAAACTGATGAGCCATGAAGCATTGAATTGAGCACTTTATTTCAATCATCAAAAAGTGAGGGAGCACAATTGAAAGTTACAGTCAAAACACAAATACTCGTGGGATTTATCATATTTGCTGTACTGGCGGCAGCTGTGGGCACTTACGGGATCGTACAAATATCCAATATCAATACTAACAGTGACACTCTTTTTAATGATGAGGGGATGGCACAAGGGTACCTGGGGTACGTATATGCCCAGGCCATGTATTACCGGGCCCTGATCCGTGATACGCTTCTACAAACAGACCCCGTTATCCTCAAAAAAGACGCTGACGCGATGGTGAAATCGAGAAGCATTTTGCATGAGAATCTGGACCTTTACGGGGAAACGATCGATAACGATGAAGAGAAAGCAGTATTCGATGATTTGGCACACAAGATCGAGCTTTTTGAAAACAGGGCAGACGAGATCATCACGCTTGCTCAAACCGACAAGACGGGAGCCAATGCCCTACTGCAAGAGAAGTCAAGCGCCCAGTATGTAGGAGACGCTATCACGGCACTGGAAAGCGCTGTGCAGGAAAATGTTGAAGAGGGACAAGAAAGACTGGCTAAACAAAATGCCAACACACAGTTCACGATCATCTTAACCATCGTACTGGTTGTCTTGGCTGTGGCGCTGGCCATTATACTAGGCTTAATCATTTCAAACCGAATCAGCAAGCCGATTAAGAAGATAGCAAAAGCAGCAGAAAGCATCGCAAACGGCAATACTGACGTACAGATCGATATCAAATCCAAGGATGAAACGGGGCAACTGGCGCAGTCCTTCAAGAAGATGGTGGGCGCCATCAAGTCCATGATCGCAGACACCAACATGCTGTCGGAAGCAGCCATCAACGGAGACTTCGAAGCCCGCGCAGACGCAGGCAAGCATGCCGGGGACTACAAGAAGATCGTGGAAGGCATCAACAATACGCTGGACACCATGGCGGATAAGGTATTCTGGTTTGAGAATTTGCTCGACGCCATCCCCCTGCCCATCTCGGTAACGGACATGGATATGAACTGGACGTTCATCAACAAACCGGTGGAAGGCTTTCTGGGCGTGAAGCGTGCTGAAATGCTCGGCAAACAGTGCGACAACTGGAACGCGGCGATCTGCAACACGGATAAATGCGGCATCGCACGCCTGCGCAGCGGTCAACTGCGAACGGAATTTGACCAGA
>JAEXRW010000007.1 GCA_023454175.1 Bacillota bacterium
TACTTTTGTGATCCGTATTCTCCCTGGCAACGAGGCACAAGCGAAAATACAAATGGCCTGCTACGGCAGTTTTTCCCCAAGAAGACATCCTTTGCTCCCATTACCGACGAGGATTTAGATCATGTGGTAAGGTTACTCAATAACCGCCCACGAAAGCGACTTGGCTGGCTGACTCCTGCAGAAGTATTTCTTAAAAATATTGGCAGGGGTGTTGCACTTGAAATGTAAATGTGCAATTGACAATTAGCCTGCGGGGGGGCTAAACAATTAATAATTAAAAGTTAAGAGTTAAGAATTGCGGAATGCATAGGGAGGCAATATGCCTCCCTTTTGGCAAGTTTGTCTCCCGCGGGCATGGTTTTTTATGGCCCTGCGGGGGATTAATGCAGTTAATAGTTAAGAGTTTTGGAATGCCCTCTGGGCATGATCATATGGCCCTCTGGGGGGAATTAAACAATACAAAAGTAAGAGCGGGTGGCGGAAGAGACGCCATCCGCTGTTTCTATAGCGGCCAAGCGAGGTATTTATATCCCAGGACATATTCTTTGCATTCCAACATATAAACATGATGTAAAAATGTCCAGGACGCCCGCCGCAGGGGCGTTTCATCGGTTATAATAATGGTATCAGCAGCAAGAAAGCGAGGCGGAAAACATGTCCGGCTTTTTCGGCAGGAAAAACAGGGCCACAGGCCCCGGAAACATGCAAAACAGCGCGCCCAGGATCATCGAAGAATATGTATGTGAACCGTGCCAGGAGGGGAAGGCGCATATCCTATCGAAGCACAACACCAACTACGCTTCGCTCCTGGCGAACTGCTCGGGATATGACAACCTGTGCTTCGTGGGGCCTGACGAGCGGATCGAGGTATATGGCATCCAGTGCAAATGCGGGAGCAGGCTGGTCCATGTGGCGGGCAACAAACTGGAGGGTCTGGAACTGCTGGGGGATCCTATCTCCATCATCTGCCCGGCGTGCGGGGAGAGGCACGAGCTATTTGACTCCACCCGGCAGGGGTATGCCGGGGAACTGGGCGATGCCTGCAACGATAGCGCCAAAACCGGTTACTCCGAGACCAGGGCCGTGTGCGCGCAGTGCGGGAACGATACGTTTGAACTGACGCTGGGATTTGAATACCCCGGGGATATCGAAGACAGGGCCAGGGATGAACGCAAGGATGCCAAGGACCTGTACACCTGGCTGACGGGGAGCGCAAAATGTGAAAAGTGCGGCGCGATGGCGGACATCCTCGATTTCGAGTGCGAATAGGACCATTCACATATATCTGCTATCATACCAAGGCTGTCTCAACAGGGGCGGCCTTTTCAATTTCGAGCAATAACCAAACCATGAAAAAGCCCCGCCGGGGTTTTACACTTCCAGCGGGGCACAAAGATCATCCTAAGAAATATCCTTACCGGTTCACATCGAGGTAGCGGGCGAAGATCTTTTGCAGGGGGAGGTACTGGTCCTTGAACCATTCCTGGCAATCGGTCTTGATCCGCATGGACTCATCATGCTCGGCCTCGGGGACATTGGCGTCCTTGAGCCGGGAGAGGGCTTTTTTCAGCTTGGCGCCTTCATTGAACAGGGAATTCATGTAGGCGTAATGCGGATGTGTGAGCAGGAAGGAGGCGTCCAGCACCGCGGCGCGGAAAAGACGGAGGTCATCACTGGTGACGTCCCGCGTGGTGCAGGCATCCAGGAAATCCACCGATACGTGGAAGATAGCCAGCCGCTGCTCGTAGATCTTGCTGTTATTCAGGCTGAGCGAGATAATGGAGAAGGCCACCGCAACAACGAGCAGGAAACCGCCGAAGACGAGGATCAGTGTAATGATCGTATCCTGGGAGAAATACGCGGCCCCAAGATTGAGGTAATTAAAAAGGATGATAGCCACGAAGGCGGCCACGAGCACGGCCACGGACACAATAGCGACGATCCTGCGCCACATACGAATCACTCCATCAGTTTTTTCATGGGTAGAAGGCATCACAGATGCCTGCATATATTATAACTGATATTACAAAAACCACAAGGGAATTCAGCTTATTTCCGGGAAGCCATTCCATACACAAAATTTCACATAGCCATGATTACCCCTCCAGGAGCCAGGCCAAGGCAACAGCAACCACCGTATACGTATAAAACGTGGTTGAATACTTTACCATTTTATAGTACTGTTATAACATGCGAAATTTGGTACCTTATGAAAAATCATGCAGGAGGGACTTCCAAATGAAATCTCCATTCAAAAAAGCGCTATCCCTGCTTATATCGCTGGTATTCATTCTATGCATGCCAGCCACAGCGGTACTGGCAGAGGGGGGAGAGAGCAGCACACCGCCGGAGGCGAGCGTTTCCCCGGCACCGAGCGCTTCACCGGATATCAGCGTTTCCCCGGGTCCAAGCACCTCACCGGATAGCGGCGTTTCACCGGATAAAGGCGCTTCCCCGGATACCGGCGTTTTGCCGGAACCCAGCCTGCTGCAGGAGACAAGCCCTCCGCCGGACAGCGGCGACGCAGCCCCCAAGCTGAGCCCCGCGGAATCCAAGCTGGATACACAGCTGCTAAGACTGGCCGAGCCGGACCTTTTCCCACAGCAGGAGGGCCCGATCAGCGAAGTACTCTTTACAGACAACGCGGCCGTATTCAACGGCGCGACCAGCGATGCGCAGACAGCATATGTATACATCGAACTGAGACCCGGAACGGATTTCAGTATCCTGGAGCCCTACGTGACGGATATCACTGATACCGACCGCGAGGAGGACCTGGCGGTGGCGCACGTGCCTGTGGACCAGCTGCTGGCGCTCGCGGCGCGGGACGACGTGACCTGCATAACGCCCGTCAGACCGCCCATCTTCAACACGGGCTCCAAGGAGAGCGAGGGTGACGCGGTGCTCCGCGCCGAACTTGCCAGAAGCACATTTCTCGCGACCGGCGCCGGCATCAAAGTGGGCATCATATCCGACGGCGCGACGCAGGCCGCCGCAGCCGCAGCCAGCGGGGACCTGCCGGCCGATATCGTCACCAGCGGCAAGATATTGAGTGCGGGCTCGGGGAACGAAGGCACGGCGATGATGGAGATCGTACACGACCTGGCGCCGGGAGCGGACATCTATTTCCATACCGCAGGCAGCAATACAGTGGCTTTCAACACGGCTATTGATAATCTGATCAACGCGGGGTGCAAAATCATCTGCGACGACGTGAGCTGGCTTTTCGAACCCTATTATGAGGACGGCACCGTAGCCACACACGTGAAAGAAAAGCTGGCGGTGAACCATATCGTCTACGTAACCTCGGCGGGCAACGCAGGAAAGAAGCATTACCAGGGGCAGTATGTGGACGACGGGACGGGGAAAAGCACATTTGGCACCGACCCATACCTGTACGTCGATTTAGCCGGGTACGGCGGCTCAGCCCAGGTGGTACTGCAATGGAACGACCCGTACAACGCAGCCGTGAACAACTACGACCTGACAATGCAGACCTGGAGCGGCTCCGTTACCACTACGGGCTGCCGTGAGCAGCCTTCATTCACCCATCCATATGAATCGGTTGGACTCACCAATAACGGATACAGCACTGTAAGATGCAGAATATGGATACAAAAGGTGAGCGCCACGGAACTGAAGAACATGGAGATCTACATATACCCGAGCGGCGGGTCAGCGGTGGTACCCACCAATATCGTGCCAGGGGACTCCATCTTCGGGCAGGCGGCAGTGCCCGGCGTGCTCACGTGCGCGGCAGTGGACGCCGCAACGCCCACCCAGGCGGAGGATTTCTCCTCACGGGGACCCGTGACGATGGTAGACGGATCCCAGCGGGCGAAGCCGGACATCACCGGGACGGACGGCGTGCAGGTGACCGGCGCGGGAGGCTTCCACAGCCCATTTTTCGGCACCAGCGCATCCGCCCCGCACGTAGCCGCCGTGGCCGCGCTTTACTGGTCCAAATACCCGTCCAAAACAGGCGAGCAGGTAAGCCAGAGCCTCAGGGGGACCGCCACGGACCTGGGAACGGCCGGGTTTGACAACGTATTCGGCTATGGAAGGGCAGACGCATACACAGCCATCGCATCAGGCGCGGGACCCGTTACGGTGACATTCAACCCGCAGAGCGGCACGGTAAGCCCCGCGAGCAAGAGCGTCAGTTTCGGAACGGCATACGGCACATTGCCTACACCCGTAAGGAAGGGCTATGACTTCGGAGGCTGGTACACCCAGCCAAACGGGGGAGGCTCGCTCATCACAGCATCCACAACGGCCATGACCCTGGAAAACCATATCCTATACGCGAAATGGACGATCCATCCATATACAGTACGGTTCGACCCGCAGAGCGGCATGGTAAGCCCCACGAGCAAGACCGTCACCTACGGTGCGGCATATGGCACGCTGCCTACGCCGTCAAAGACGGGCCACAGCTTCAACGGCTGGTATACCCAGGCAAACGGAGGCGGCACACGTATCACCGAATCCACAGTATTCAATATCACAACCGACCAGACGCTATATGCAAAGTGGACGCCTTACACCTATACGATCACGTTCGATCCACAGGGCGGCAAGGTAAAGCCCGCGAGCAAGAACGTCACCTACGGGGCGGCATACGGCACGCTGCCTACGCCTTCAAAGACGAGCTATGCCTTTGACGGCTGGTATACCCAGCCAAACGGGGGCGGCACACGCATTATCGCATCTGCGAAGGTCAACCTGACGGCAAACCAAACGCTGTATGCGAAGTGGCAGGGGGCCTTTTTGACCAACATCACACTCTCCCCAAGTACGCCGCTTTCTCCCGGTTTCTCCAAGGCCAAAACCAGCTACACAGCATACATCGGGGAGAATCAAGACAAAGTCACAATAACGCCCACCAAGGAATCCGCCGGGGCATCTGTATCGGTGACGCCGGGCAAGACGGTATCGGTAGCCAACGGCAAAACCGTGCCGGTAAAAATAAAAGTATCCTACGGCAAGCTCAGCAAGACCTATACGGTGAAAATCACACGGGCCAAATCCAGAGACAACACCCTGGCTGCGCTGAAACCTTCGACCGGGGCTTTTACAGAGACATTCAGCCCGGCCAAACTGAGCTATACACTGAACCTGGGTGAAAACACGCAGAAGGTAACGATCACGGCGACCAGAAATTCCCCGCTTGCGTCGGTGAGCCCAACCTCCAAGACGGTCTCGCTGGATACAGGCAAGAGCACGACGGTGATATTCAAGGTGAAGCCACAATCCGGCAGCCCGACGAAATCTTACTCCGTCCGTGTCCAACGCGCCGCTTCGACCGACGCATACCTGAAGAGCCTGAAAGGCGTGACACTCGCCCCCGGTTTCAACAAGGCTGTATACACGTATACGGCGACCATACCAGCGAATAAGAATAGTGTAACGCTGAGCCCGACCGTGCAGAACAAGTATGCGCGCGTGGCCTATTTCATCGGCGGGGCGTCCTGCAGCAATAAGATCACACTGGCAAGCCCGGGAGCCAGCGTAACGGTGGAGGTAAGGGTGACGGCGCAGAACACGAGCGTCACGAAGTCCTACTTCATCACCATCACGCGCAGCCCGGCCTGATGTGCGACTGACGTTACAAGCATAACGAATTGAAAGCCTCCTGTTCAACGGTAAGAAACAGGAGGCTTTTTTCTCAACAGGTTACAAGGAACCATAATACTTTCAGTCTAATCATGCTTTGACAACAAGAAAAAGGGAGGGGGTGAGCTTTCCGCTTTCCACTGGCCATTCGTTCACAATGCGGAGGCCGGAGGAAGGGGAAACGAGGTCGCGGAAGAGGCGCTTTTCCATGGTGAGGAGGGCGGCGAAACCATCCGGTGCCAGCCAACCGGTAAGCAGATCGATGAGGTCCTTATAAAGCCTGATATTCTGCGCGTGGGAAAGGCTGCGCAGGCCGAAGGGCATATTGGCATAGAGCTCTCCCAGGGGGCGTCGGGGCTTGAAGGCCAGCGCGTCGGAGTGGATGAAGGCGGCATCGAACGCACCGGAAGCATTCTGCTTCGCGGCGCCTATTGCGCTTTTGGATATATCTACACCGAAAGCCCTGCGCGCGGGCAACAATGAGAGGCGTTCAAACAGCATGGTCCCGCTACCGCAGAAGGGGTCCAGCACATCATGGGACGGGTCCATCCGGCCCCGGCAGCGCAGCATGATGGCCGCGGCTGTGGATGGGGCGATGGAGGCGGGGACATCGGCCTTCCTGTAATCGAATCGTGTGTCTTCAAAGGAATAAAGCTTGAAATAAACATCGCACTTCCCCTCGGGAAGGGGTATGATGCGGAACTCCACGGAATAATTGGAGGGGCTATTGACCAACTCGGGGACGACGCCCATGTGCATGGAGAGGGAAGCGGCCAGTTTGCCGCGCGTGGCGTGGTCCAGAGACCTGATCTCGATACGGAAGCCGAAAGGCCCGCCGGATGCGTGCATCTGACCCAGCAGCTCCGGAACACCCCGTTCAAGTATGGCACCCGCTATCACAGAAGGATCGAGTTCAATCCCACAGGCAACCGGAAAGAGCGCCTCGGAAAAGGCGCGGAGGCGGAAAAGAGAGGGATAATCGGCCGTTGCGACCGTTACCTGCCCAGACCCTGCCACCCTTGAATCCAGACCCAGCGAACGCGCCTGCACATCCAGGTCATGCTCGAACCCGGGCACCGTCGAAAGTACAATATCCATGGAACCCGGCAGCGCAACAAACGGGTGGCGCAGGGAGGCGAGGCGGGAGAGGACGAGGGAGAGCGCGTGCTTCTCGTCGGGATGGGCGGTCTCACCGTTCAAACCGATGGAAGAGAGATAGGAGGCCGTACCGGGGAGATTACCCAGCGCCAGGATGAGGGAGGCGCGGACATAGCCGTATTCCTCTATGCGGTGCGCCGATTCCAGTGCGTCCACATCCCTTGCATCTGCGAGCGTACCGAGCAGGACGGCGACGTTTTTTCGCACCTTGGGGTCTTCATGGGAAAGAAGCGAGTAGAAGCGGGCGCGGCCAAGAGCGTCCAAAGCATCCCCGACCTGTTTCCTAACGGTCTTTTTCTTTGCGATCCCGGAAAGGGTGACCAGCGCCCCGCGGGCAGGAGACCCCGGGGCGTCGGGCGATTCACTGACATTTGCTTCGAGAGCCTGCCTGAGCAGCGTTTGAATATCCACCGATGCATCGGGTACTGATTTTGCCTTTTGCCTATCCTGAACCTTGCTATTTCTTCGTGCCATAGTCCCTTCCCAGCGTGACGATGAGCTCCATGATCCTGTCGGTGCCGTCGGAGAAAGAGGTGCTCTTCTCCATGGCCATTTTGTATTTTGCCCGGTTCTGGTATACATCCTCGACGGCCGTGAGGAGTTTGTCTTCCGTGATATCCTCCTGCATCAGGACGGAGCAGAGGCCCTGGTCCTGCGCAAAGCGGCTATTGAGGATCTGGTCGCCGCGGCTGGAGCAGCAGGGAAGGGGGATAAACAGGGTGGGCTTCCTGCAGACCATGAACTCCACCAGGGCGTTGGCGCCGGCGCGGGACACGGCGAGGTCCGCCAGGGCTAGGATGTGGGGATATTCGCTCTCGGCATCGAGGTATTCAAACTGTTTGTAGCCTGCCACATTTGCCAGCGCTTCATCCAGGTTTCCCTTGCCGCAGGCGTGCACCACATCATAATGCCGAAGCAGGGCGGGCAACACCTTGCGGATGGCCTCGTTCAGCGCCTGCGCGCCGCTGGAACCGCCCACCACGAAGATCACGGGTTTGACCCCGGCAAAGCCGCACAGGGCGCGGCCCTTCGCCTGGTCCCCTGCCAAAATGGAGGGGCGGATGGGGGTGCCGGTCACAAGCCCTTTGCCTGCGGGAAGCCGCTCCAGCGCATGGGGGAAGACGGCGCAGACCCGCCCGGCATAGGGCGCGGCGATGCGGTTGGCAAGGCCCAGCGAATAATCCGACTCGTGCACGATCACCGGGATGTGGCGCATATGGGCGGCGATGGCGACGGGAACACCCACGAAGCCCCCCTTGGAAAAGACGACGGAGGGTCTAATACTTTTCATCAATCTCAATGACTGCGAAATGCCCGCGAGGGTGCGGAAGGGGTCGGAGAAATTTTTCAGGGAGAAGTAGCGGCGTAGTTTGCCGCTGGATACTTCATGATACGTAACGCCGGGCACGGCCTCCATGAGGCCCTTTTCCATGCCGCAGGAGCCGATATAGTGGACGTCATAACCCAACTGCTGCAGGCGGGGGATGAGCGCAAAGTGGGGCGTGACATGCCCCGCGGTGCCGCCGCCCGTCAAAACGACCGTTTTTGCCATATGATAAATGCCTTCTTTCAAAACAAATCACCATTAAAATGGATAAAACCGCTCCTATCATAGCACAAAACGGCATTTGCGCAAACCGCAAGGTTGACTGCAGCATCCGCGTGGTATAAAATAAACGCAACTACAGGAATATATTCACATACAATATATTACGATGATGGGGAAAAAACGCCTGAATTGGTGCAACCGACAGAGAGGCCGGGCCACTGGGTGAGAGTCCGACCAGCACAGATAACGGCGCGTGTGCGCCCCGGAGGGATGCGGCGAAATGCCGCACGGGATACGGCCCGTTAACGCCGACTTGAGCGGGAGCATTTTATAACACCAATGCTCCAACCAGAGTGGGACCGCGAGTAAACCCTCGTCTCTGTTTAATAGAGACGAGGGCTTTTAATTGACAATTGAAAATTGACAATTGAGAATTGCGGTATGCCTGCGGCATGAAATCCATGGTTGGGCCTGAAGTTGGATGAAACATAGGAGTATCACTCCATCGGGCACCATAGTCATTCCAATCAGCCTGATTGTAATGATATTGGTACCACCTCACCTCATAAGCGCACGGCGCGCGAGGGAGGCAGGATTACCCTACAGGAAACGCTACGCTAAATAAGGGATAGAACAAGGTCTTACTTGAAAGGTTAGACGAGGATAGAATGGAGGCAGTATACTATGTTTGATAGATTAAAAAAAGACATCAGGGCCGTAATGGAACGGGACCCGGCGGCGCGGAGCGCACTGGAGGTGCTGCTGTGCTACCCCGGATTAAAAGCGGTGCGGCGGTACCGGCGGGCCAACTGGTTCTGGCGGCACAACATGAAGCTGATCGCACGGTATATCTCGGAGCGTGCGCGCAGGAAGACGGGCATCGAGATCCATCCCGGCGCGACCATCGGTGAGGGTCTTTTCATCGACCACGGCACGGGCGTGGTGATCGGCGAGACGACGGAGATCGGCGACCATGTGACGCTGTACCAGGGCGTGACGCTGGGCGGGACGGGAAAGGACACCGGGAAACGCCACCCCACGCTGGGCAACCACGTGATGGTGGGGGTGGGCGCGAAGGTGCTGGGCCCCTTCAAAGTGGGGGACTACACCAAGATCGGCGCCAATTCCGTGGTGCTGGAGGAGACGCCGCCGTGCTCCACGGTGGTGGGCGTGCCGGGCCGGGTGGTCAAGTGCGGCAAGTGCCCCGGCATGGACGCAGCCGGAAAGCGCAAATGCGAACAGATGCGGGATAACATGCCCGAATGCGCGGGATCCCCGACCTGTGCGGCTTCGGCGGCGCTGGAAGGGCAGCGGGAGGGCAAGGATGGCGGCGGGCTGCGGCCGGGGGACGACCTGGACCAGGTACACCTGCCCGACCCCGTGTACGTGGAACTGGCGGCACTGCGCAACCGCATAGCGGCGCTGGAAGAAAAGCTGGAGAAACTAACATCCGGGGAGGCTGAAAATAAATGAGGCTGTACAACACATTGACAAAACAAAAGGAGGAATTCGTGCCTCTCGTAAAAGGGGAGGCACGGATGTACTCCTGCGGACCGACGGTATACAACTACTTCCACATCGGCAACGCGCGCCCGTTCGTGATCTTTGACGTGCTGCGGCGGTACCTGGAGCACAAGGGGTACAAGGTGAACTTCGTACAGAATTTCACGGACGTGGACGACAAGATGATCAAACGCGCGCGGGAAGAGGGCACCACCGTGGCGGAATTGGCGGACCGGTTCATCCTGGAGTATTACCACGATGCGGACAAGCTCGCCATCCGCCGGGCCACGGCGAACCCGCGGGCGACGGAGCACATCAGCGAGATCATCCAGATCATTCAAACGCTGATAGAAAAAGGCCACGCATATGTATCGGGCGGGGACGTCTACTACGCTACGAAATCCTTCCCGGGATACGGGAAGCTGTCGTGCCAGGACCTGGAGCAGCTGGAGGCGGGCGCCCGCATCGAACCGGGGGAGAAGAAGAAGGACCCGATGGACTTCGCGCTGTGGAAGGCGCAGAAGGAACCGGATGAGATCGCGTGGGACAGCCCCTGGGGCAAAGGGCGGCCGGGCTGGCATATCGAATGCAGCGCGATGAGCATGAAATACCTGGGGGAGACCATCGACATCCACACGGGCGGGCAGGACCTGATATTTCCCCACCACGAAAACGAGATCGCCCAGAGCGAGGGGGCTACGGGAAAACCCTTCGTACGGTACTGGCTGCACAACGGCTTCATCAACGTGGACAACAGAAAAATGGCCAAATCCGAAGGCAACTTTTTCACGGTGCGGGACGTAGCGGCGGAATACGACCTGATGGCCGTGCGGCTTTTCCTGCTGGGGGCGCACTACCGCAGCCCCATCAACTTTTCCCGGGAACTGATCCAGCAATCCTGCAATGCCTGGCAGCGCATCAAAAACGCGCGGGAGAACCTACTGTACCTGATGGAAAACGGCACGGACGGGGCGCCGGACAAACTGGAAAAGGAACTCATCTCCCTGTGCGAGACGGAAGAAACGGCCTTTTTCGACGCGATGGACGACGACCTGAACACCGCCGACGCACTCGGGGCATTCTTTGAGGCGCTGCGGGAGGTCAACACTGCGTTCGCAGCGGGGGGAAGCAAGGCCGGGGCAAAGGCGGTGCTATCCCGCATCGACGGGATGCTGGACATCCTGGGGCTGCTGCCCGAAAAAAAGGAAGAGGAAGTCGACGCGGAAGTATTGAAGCTCGTGGACGAACGGCAGGCGGCGCGGAAGGCAAGGGATTTCAAACGGGCGGACGAGATACGCGCCATCCTGAAGGACAAGGGGATCGTGCTGGAGGATACGGCGCAGGGTGTAAAGATTAAGAAAATTGAGAGTTAATAGTTAATAGTTAAGAGTTTTGGAATGCCCAATGGGAGGCAAACGAGCCTCCCATTGGGCATGATTATATGGTCCTGCGGGGGGAAACCCTCCGGCAACATGCGACCCCATAGTGCCGCAAGCGGCCCATTTGGTCGCTTTGCGGCTGCATTGTGAATCCATTCTTTCTATGAATGGATTCACATTTGCCTTTTTCATACGGATGCTTTGCATCCGCTTCAGGGAGGCTCTCAGATGCGAATCATATTCGATTGACCGGACCAAAATATGGTGTTATTCTGAAACAGAATCAATAAGTGAGAGGTAACCGTATGCCGGCGAACGCTTAATTCTCAAAACCGAATATGCGCGATGGAAGGCCGAAATCCGATAGCGGCTTTGTTTCATCACACATACATGAGAATTAAGCGAGCGCTGTATAAACAATCCATATAGCAAACCGATGCGATAAACCATTGGCTGAAACCAAAGCCATGCAGTCGTGCTTCATTTTTGTGGCAGACGCATGGCTTTTTATTGTTTATACGGCCCGGAAAGGGCTGGATACTATGAATATAACCTGGGTATTAAAACCCATGGACACTCCTCTCATCCACAAAAACTGCGGCCGGTGCGGGAAGATGCGCGAATTTGCCTGCAGCAAGCGGTTCCGCGTCAACGCCCAGCAAAGAAGGCTGGACGTGTGGCTGATTTACCATTGCACAAGGTGCGGCGCGACCTGGAACATGGATATCCTCTCCAGGGTGAAACCGGAGGACATGGACCGCACGCTTTACGAAGGCTTCCTGAAAAACGACGAGGACCTGGCTTACAGGTATGCTTTCGACGCGGGGACGCTGGCACGCAACAGGGCGAACGCCTGCCACGAAAAACTCCGATACACCATCGAAGGCCCTGCACCTTCATTGAATGTATTCATGCTGGAGCCGGTGACGCTGCGGATCCAAAACCCGTATGGATTACATTTGCGGCTGGACAAGCTGATGCAGGAGAAAACCGGAATACCGAGAGCGGCATGGAAGGCGTATTTCCAATCGGCCGGCAAGCAGAACGACGGCCGGGATACAGCCAAAGCGAACCTGAATGGGGATGCGACGCTCCTTTTCAAACCGGAACAGATGATAATACTGCTTTCAGAAAAGCAGTTGAAACAAACAGAAATATTTCTTCCCGCGGCGGACAAAACGTGATAAGATGGATTTGCGAAATACGTAACGGAGGACAAAAGCACATGTCTCCAACTCCCCTGCCCGCGGCGACTGCCGCAGCCCAGAACGCTGCCGCCAATACGGATATGTTCGGTTACCTCATGCCATTGATGTTTGTTCTGGCGGGACTGTACATGATCTGGCGCGCCATCATACCCGGCGGCAAGACCTTTGAATTTGCCCAGTACAAACAGGAAATCCGCCCGCATGCAGTGAAAACCATGCGGATATTCTTTGCCATCGCGGGACCGGTATGCATCGGCGAAGCTGTGCTGGACTACCTGGCGAACAACATGGGCATGAAGCAGCTGATGATCTATGAATACATCGCATTAGGCCTGGCTGTAGCGCTGGTAGTAGCCTATATCATCTACACTGTACGCAAATACGGGAAATATCGAATTAACCCGTAAGTTAATTCATTCCGATCAATCCATAGGATCGATCCAAAAAACTGCATATAGCCGAATGAATCGTACGGAAGACGCCGGCAGCGATGCCGGGGCCGAAGGGGAATCCTGGCCGATAATCTCTCAGGCAAAAGGACCGCACGACGACGGGACTCTGTAAAGCCCCATGCGAGGGGGCACCGGCGGGGCAAAGGAAAGTATACTTTTCCGAATCTCTCAGGTAAAAGCACAGAGGCAGGCAGATACACTTGTATTTGCCTGCCTCTTTTTTATTGAGGAAACCCTGATTGATTCCTGCGATATCTTTGCAGTTAATTTGTCGGCATTGGTAAGGGGCACGGCGCCTTCGGCGCTGAACGTTGACATTATTAACGGTTATCACGGGATCCGGCCGTCAGGAATTCATGCGAAGGCTGTGTCGTTAAACACTCGAAATAGCGGTGCTATTGAAACAGCACTATGCTGTTCCTTCGTGTTTGCTCCTTTGGCACAACGCGTGCGCGCGCAGCAAATTTCCTCGCAAATCTTATCGCCCTCATTCAATCAGTGCTTCCTCGGGGGTGGATCATGCAGAAACTTAAGACCAAGGACTCTAAAGCTAAAGAAAGCTACCAAAATGCAATGATTATGACGAACAAAACTATTAATGAAGCGGGGATCAGAATATGAACGATATCAAACGCACCGCCCTTTACGACAAGCATGTGGAGCTGGGCGGCAGGATGGTGGAATTCGCGGGGTACATGCTGCCGGTGCAGTACAGCTCCATCATGGAGGAGCACAACGCGGTGCGGAAGCGGTGCGGCATCTTTGATGTATCCCACATGGCACGGATCATCATCCAGGGAGAAAAGGCGGAGGCTTTCCTGGACAGCGTATGCACCAACGACATTTCTACGATGGTATCCGGCCTGGACCGGTACAGCCTGCTGTGCAATGAAAACGGCGGGGTTATCGACGATATCCTGGTATACAAGCTCGAAAATGGTTACATGGTGGTGGCCAACGCCTCCAACCATGAAAAGGTGTGGGCTCACTTCCTAAAACATTCAAAGGCATACCAACTCGACATGGCCGACAGAACGGAAGAAACTTCCCAGATCGCGCTGCAGGGGCCGCTATACAAAGAGATCCTTGCAGATGCGGGGCTGGCCGCTCCCATCCCTGAGAAACGATACAGGCATAGTGAAAACGCCACCATCTCCGGTATACCCTGCGCACTCTCCTCCACAGGGTATACCGGGGAGGACGGCGTGGAGATCTACTGTGAAAACGCGGACGCTCCGGCCATCTATGACGCTTTGATATCTGCCGGGAAGGCGCACGGGCTGCTGCCCTGCGGGCTGGGATGCAGGGATACGCTGCGGATGGAGGCGGCGATGCCGCTCTACGGACACGAACTGACAGACGATATATCGCCACTGGAGGCGGGACTGGGCATCTTCGTGAAACTGGAGAAAGCCGCTGATTTCCTTGGTAAAGAAGTATTGCAACAGCAGGCGGCGGAAGGGCTGAAAAGACTGCGCATCGGTCTCATGCTGACAGAGCGCGGGATCCCGAGGCAGGGGTGCGCCGTATCCAGCAGCGGCGAAAAGATCGGCTATGTGACCTCGGGCGGGTTTTTCCCCACGCTGGAGGGCGCATACGCGATGGCGCTGGTGGACGCAGCAAAAGCGGACGGGGAGATACAGGTGGACATAAGGGGCAAACTGACAACAGCGAAACGCGTGCCTTTACCTTTCTATAAGAAAAAGACGTGATTAACGGGCAAACTATCATCATGTTCATGATATACCGGGAGAATAAATTTACATACAGGAGGAAAAAGGATGGCTACGCCAAAGGACAGGAAGTACACGAAGGAACACGAATGGGTAAAGATCGACAGCGGATCGGCATATGTGGGGATCACGGACCACGCGCAGAGCGAACTGGGAGACATCGTCTATGTGGAACTGCCGGTGGTGGGCACAACACTGGATGCCGGCAAGGTGCTGGCTGTGGTGGAATCGGTGAAGGCGGTATCCGAGGTATTTTCCCCGCTCACAGGCGAGGTCCTGTCCGTCAACACGGAGCTGGACAAGGCACCGGAGCTGCTGAACCAGGCGCCGTATGAGCAGCATATCGCGGTGCTGAAGGCGGAGGACGCCACCGCAGCGGCGGGGCTGCTCACGGCAGAAGAATACGACGCCTTTCTTTCGGAGGGCTGAGAAACATGCAATCGTACCTATGCATCAACGAAGCACAGCGGAAGGAAATGCTGGCGAGCACGGGATTAACGGATGAGAAGGAGCTATTTTCATCCATCCCGGAGAACCTGCGCATCCCGGCATTGCCGGAGCTGCCGGGACCGATGAGCGAACTGGAAGCCAAGCGCGCATTCGCCGGGATGGGCGAGATGAACAAACGCGTGCTGACCTGCTTCCTGGGGGCGGGGGCGTACAACCACTATATCCCCTCGGTAGTGGACCACCTGGCTAACCGCAGCGAATTCTACACCGCCTACACCCCGTACCAGCCCGAGATGAGCCAGGGGATGCTGCAGGCGATCTTTGAATACCAGACGCTGGTGTGCCGCCTGACAGGGATGGACGCGGCGAACGCTTCACACTACGACGGGGCGGCGGCGTGCGCAGAGGCCATGCTCATGAGCCGGGGGATCACGCGGCGCAATGAAGTAGTAGTATCCTCCGCGCTGCACCCGCATTACATCGAAACCATCAAGACATACGCCACCGCTGCGGGCGTCACATTGAAGCTCATACCTCTCAAAGACGGAACAACCGATATAGAAGCACTGAAAACGCTGTGCACTGAAGCGGCGGCGGGCGTGATCCTGGCCCAGCCCAATTTTTACGGGTGCATCGAGGACGTTATGACAGCGTCGGAGATAACCCATACAGCCGGAGCGATATTCACAGCCTGCGCACTGCCTTCGGCACTGCCCGTACTGGCGGCCCCCGGCGATTATGCGGACATCGCGGCGGGCGAGGGGCAAAGCTGGGGCATCCCCGTATCTTTCGGCGGTCCGTACCTGGGGTACATGGCCGTGAAAGAGAAATACATCCGAAGCCTGCCGGGAAGGATCGTGGGACAGACTGTGGACCACGACGGGCGGAAGGGATACGTATTGACCCTGCAGGCCCGGGAGCAGCATATCCGCAGGGACAAGGCGGCGTCCAACATCTGCTCCAACCAGGCATACTGCGCGCTGCGCGCGGCCATCCACATCAGCGCGATGGGGCAGGAAGGGTTAACCGCAGTCGCCCGGCAGAGTTACGACAATGCCCATTACCTGCTTGAAAGATTGACCAGGGTCAAAGGATTCGAACCTGCATTCAAAGCGCCATTCTTCAACGAATTCACCGTGAAGCACACCGGAGATATCACCGCATTGAATGAGCGGCTGCTTTCCCGCGGCATCCTGGGCGGACTGGACCTGGCGAAATACGGCATGCCGGGGCACAGCCTGTGGTGCGCGACGGAACTCAATACCAGGGACGAGATCGACCATCTCGCCGGAATACTGGAGGCGGGCGCATGAATACGACATTTCCCACGATATTCGAGCGGGGCGGGGAAGGATTGACCGCAAGCACTTTACCGGAAAGCAATACGCCGCATCGCGAACTCTCAGAAGACTTATCCGCATTACTGATGCGCAAAGAGGCCCCGAAGCTGCCGCACGTGGGCGAGGCGGAGCTGGTACGGCACTATACGGGGCTTTCCACGCGAAACCACGGGGTGGACAATGGCTTTTACCCGCTGGGCAGCTGCACGATGAAGTACAACCCCAAGATGAACGAGGACATCGCGGCAATGGAAGCCTTCGCAAGCTCCCACCCGATGGCGCCCGAAGGCGCCGTGCAGGGATCATTAAAGGCGATGCACGAACTGGCGGAGGCGCTGAAATCCATCACTGGGATGGACGCGGTATCCCTGCAGCCCGCGGCGGGCGCGCACGGGGAACTGGCAGCGATGATGATCCTGAAGGCCTACATACAGGACAAGGGACAACCGCGAAGGACAAAGATCATCGTACCCGATTCCTCCCATGGCACCAACCCGGCGAGCGCGAACATGGCGGGGTTCACGGTAGTCCAGATCCCCTCGGGTCCGGACGGGCGGGTGGACCTGGCCGCATTGCAGGCCACGCTGGGGGACGATGTGGCGGGGATGATGCTGACCAACCCCAACACATTGGGTATCTTTGAAACACAGATCGTTCAAATCGCAGATATGGTCCATCAATGCGGAGGGCTGATGTACTACGACGGGGCGAACCTGAACGCCATCGCGGGCATCGCGCGGCCGGGGGACATGGGGTTTGACATGGTGCACCTGAACCTGCACAAGAGCTTTTCCACGCCGCACGGGGGCGGGGGGCCGGGCAGCGGTCCGGTGGGCGTGAAAGCCGCTCTGGAAAAATACCTGCCGAACCCGCGCATTATAAAAAAACCGGACGGCAGTTACGCATTCTCGTACAGTGACCATTCCATCGGCATGGTGAAGAGCTTTTACGGCAACTTTGCGGTGATGCTGAAGGCGCTGGCCTACATCTACTCGCTGGGCAGCAAGGGCATCCGGCAGGCATCGGAAACGGCGGTACTCTCTGCAAACTACCTGATGGAGCAATTAAAGGCGGACTACGACCTGCCGTACGGCGGCAGGTGCATGCATGAATTCGTGCTCTCGGCGCAGAACCTGGGAGAATACGGCATCCGGGCGATGGATGTGGCGAAAGCCCTCATCGACAACGGGATGCACCCGCCGACGGTGTATTTCCCGCTGATCGTGAAAGAGGCGATGATGATCGAACCGACGGAAACGGAATCCAAGGAATCCCTGGACCATTTCGCAGCCGTGATGAAAGAGATCGCCCGCATGGCGAAAGAATCACCGGACAAGCTGCACGAGGCGCCAGTATCGACGCCGGTAGGCAGGCTGGACGAGGTGGGGGCGGCACGGAACCCGGTGGTTTGCCTGAAAGATTAGTTGAGAGTTGAAAGTTGACAGTTGAGAGTTAAGGTATGCCCTTCGGGCATGATCCAAATGCAGTAAGGGCGGATATCCGCCCTTACCTGCATTAACCGAGTTTACAGACTGTTGATGATTAACGGCATCGATATCAGTTATGATAGGAGCGGAAATGAACTATTGCAGGAAAAATAAAAAAGCGTTTCGACAATCTTTCAGGTTGCCGGATGGCCGCAAAAACGTGTAAAATAGAAAGAGAAGGAAAAAAACACAAAGGGGTGAGGCGGTTTGAGAAAAGCATTTGCTTTCATATCACTCATTGCGGCGTGCCTGCTGCTGCTGACGGCATGGGTCGTCACCTCGATACAGATCAGCGCCTTCGACAAAGCATTCTACACAGACCAGTACAACAAACTGCAATTATCCTTTATTACCCGCCTTTCGCAGGCGGACTATGCCAACGGCATGAAGGACCTGCTGGATTATATTGACGGGAGCAAGCAGCAGATCGACGTGCAGGGAACCATTGATGGCGTCCAGCAACCTATTTTCCAGGACCAGACCGAAGTGAAGCATATGGTGGACGTACGAACGCTGTACAACGACGCCATGTATGTGCGCAACGTATGCATCATCCTGGGCGTGGTGCTGCTGGCGCTGGGCGTATTTCTCTCCAACAGGCGGGCGCTGCGGAATTTCGCGGTATCGTACCTGATATCCACAGGGGCGCTGGCCATCTTCATCGGGGTGCTGGGCATCTGGGCCGCCTCGGATTTCAACTCCTTCTGGACGAGTTTCCACCGGGTGATGTTCGGGACCCAAAACAACGACTGGATACTCAACCCGCTCACGAGCACGATGATCCGCATGCTGCCGGGAGAACTCTTTGACGCGCTGGTGATGCGCATCATGGCGCTGGCTGCCGGAGTGGCGGGCGGCGTCGCGGTGCTGTGCATCGCATACCTGCCAGTATCCAAACGGCTGGAGAAGAAAAGAGAGCCCAAGCCGCTGCACGAAGACCCGCTGCAGCTGGACGTTAACCAAAATTAATAATTAATAGTTAAGAGTTAATAGTTGCGGAATGCCTTCGGCATGATTGAAATTTTAGGTTGATATGGGCTGGCTGATCGCCAGCCCAAACAATTGAATGGCGAAAGAATTAACAATGGCAAAGGCGAAATAATGGGATATACGGAAGAATCAACGAAAAAGCTTGAAGAAACGTTAAATAAAGACGAAAAGGATATCACCATCCTGGCGCTGGAGAGCTCCTGCGACGAGACGGCGGCCGCCGTGGTGCGCGGGGGGCGGGAAGTGCTGAGCAACTGCGTGTATTCCCAGATCGAGATGCACAAGGAGTACGGCGGGGTGGTGCCGGAACTGGCATCACGCCAGCATATCCTGACCATCGGACCGTTGGCGGAAACCGCGCTGAAAGAGGCAGGAAAGGAATTCGGCGACATCGACGCCATCGCCGTGACGTGCGGGCCGGGGCTGGTGGGGGCGCTGCTGGTGGGCGTGCAGTATGCAAAGGGGCTGGCACTGGCGCTTTCCCTGCCACTATTGGGCGTGAACCATATCGAGGGGCACATCTGCTCCACACTAATTTCCCACAGGGAACTCGAACCGCCCTTCCTGTGCCTCATCGTATCGGGCGGGCACAGCCATATCGCGATGGTGGAAGACTACGGGTCCATGACGATCATCGGGCGGACACGGGACGACGCAGCGGGCGAGGCGTTTGACAAGATCGGCCGCCTGCTGGGACTGGGATACCCGGGCGGACCGCACCTGGAGAAACACGCATTGAACGGTGATCCCAAAGCCTTTCCATTCCCGCGCGGGATGAAACGCTCGGAAGGGTACGACATGACCTTTTCAGGGCTGAAGACCGCCGTCATCAATACGCTGCACAAGGCGCGGCAAGCCGGCGAATCCATCAACACCGAAGACGTGGCCGCGTCCTTCCAGGCGGCTGTGGTCGAAACCCTGCTGGAGAAGACATTCGCCGCGGCTGCCGACCTGAAGGCGGACAAGCTGGCAGTGTGCGGCGGCGTATCGGCCAATTCACTTTTGCGGCAGGAAGCGGGAAAGCGCGCGAAGGCATGCGGGATATCGCTCTATTTCCCCGAATTGAAATACTGCGGGGACAATGCCGCGATGATCGGCTGCGCGGGGCACTACATGCTGCTGCACGGGGACGTAGCACCCCTCTCCCTGAATGCCTATCCTTCCCTCAAATTGGGCCGGAAACCGGGCTTATGAGAGACATTTGAGAGCATGAAAGTTGTCCTTCATTTGCATATTCACATGTGCATAGACAGCAATCTTTTTATACCATATCCTTGCCAATCACACGACTTTTCAAAGGCAGCCAGCGGCTGTGGATAACTTGTCCGGCACTTTTTGAGTTTTACCCGATTTCGGAAAAAATAAAGTACTTGACTGTGGATAAGTCTGTGGATTATGTGCATAACATGCCTTTTTGGCGAGTCAAACATGTTAAAAAGGTGTTATACGGCGAAATATTTATGCACGGTGTATCGCATCTGTTGCCAGAAAGTGTGGATAAAACGAAGGATAACCACGGGATGTCCTGCAAAAATGGGGGCAAAGCAGACGGGAACGCGAAGTTTCCAAACTATTTCCAAAACGCCGGTGTCCGGATGCAAAAGATGCCGATCGAATATACATTACGTATACACATGACACCGCCATATTTTGCCCAAAAACAGTTTTATTACAACCCTCCCCCGAATACCCTTAGTTATGGAAATCTTTTGCCTTCCATCGGACATTTACCAATACAGGGTTGGGGGATGGGTATGCGATTCATCGTGATCAAGCGGAAGACAGCCCTATGGCTCGTTGCCGGAGCGGTCCTGGTACTGGCAGGAATCATAACAGCCATCGTGCTGGGAACGGCGCAGCCTGCGGGGGGAACGCACTTCAGCGATATGAAGATAAACGCCACCATCGTGATCGACGCCGGGCATGGGGGCCTGGACGGGGGCGCAGTGGGCAAGACGAGCAAAGTACGGGAAGACGGCCTGAACCTGATCGTGGCTCAGAAGCTGAGGGCAGAGCTGGAGCGCCACGGGATGATCGTGGTGATGACGCGGACGGACGCCAACGCGCTGGGGCCGAACAAGAAAGCGGACATGAGCAAGCGGAGGCAGATCGTGCAGGAGACAAACCCGGACCTGCTCATCAGCATCCATATGAACTCGATCCCCGACACCAGATGCATCGGGCCGCAGGTTTTTTACATGGAGGGGTCGCCGGGCGGGGAAAAAATCGCCGCTGCCATCCAGAAAGCCATGAACGAGGGCACGGGGAACAAGCGAGTGTGCAAGGAAGAGAACTATTACATGCTGCGCTCGGGGGAAAAGCCAGGCGTGATCGTGGAATGCGGCTTTCTCTCCAACACAGAAGAGGAAAAGCTCCTGCAGCAGGAGGACTACCAGAACAAGCTGGCGCAGCTGATCTGCACGGGGGTGCTGGATTATTTCTCCCAAAATCCGGTGCAGCCATCCACACCAGCGCCATCGCCCACACCCAGCATCATCGATTGATCATCCTGTACAGTCGCATAATGAGGGGCGGCAAGAAAAAGAAAAATTTGCCGCCTTTTGATGCATGTAGGTTTGTCAAACATGTTGGACAGTATGGGTACGGAGGAATTGGATGGGGGAGCTATACTGTAAAGGACGCATGGGACGGTTATTGGAAGCTCTCCGGTGAGCAGCCAGCTGGAAATCAAAGTCGGTGAGTGAGAAGAAACAATGAGTGCTGTAAAAACGGCGTTGATCTTCGCGGTGGCTGCGCTCCACCTTGCCGTTGTGGCGGGGTGTATACGGACGAATAAGCTTGTGGCGGATACCAAGTTGCGCAGCTGTTTTTTCAAAGAACGTAACGAGGATGCGATCAGAGCGGGCGAAACGGTTGGTGAATTCAAAGCCGTTATCAGTTTGAACGCACTCGATGGTGAACCCCTGTTTTTTGAAGAAGGCGGCCGCCTTCTTCAAAAAATCGGCGGAGGAATAGGTGCTATGTTCAGCGTAGGCACCCAGATAGCGTAATCTTGTGAATTCATCGATGGCGGTATACTGGTACAGCTTCAGTCCGGAAACACAGCAAGCACGGGGCACTATTTTTACATCGATCTGGACACGTTGGCCAGGATATTGCATCTGCTCATAGGGTTTAGGGACGTAGTTCTGCTTCACAGGCGATTGGGGCAAGGCGTTCATGCGCTTGAGCACGCGGTACAGGCTTTCGGGGGAACGGGTGTAGCCGCGATCCCGCAGTCTGCACCACAGGTCAATGAGGCCGAGCCGGGTATTCCTTCGCCGCATATTCTTAATGAGCTTAAGCTCGAGCGGAGTATGCTGTACAGGATGGAAATGCGGGCGTCTGGAACGGTTAGCAAGCGACTCAAGAGTGCCATCGTACCTTGACAGCCAGAAGTAAATGAATGAGCGCGGGCGGTTATACTTGCGTGCCGCGCGGGATACGCCATATCGAATGGCAAAGCACATTAAGGATTGCCGGTACTTCATGTCCTGTGATACAGTTGCCATGAGGGATTTGCACTTCCTTTCGGTGATGTTTGTTCTTTGCAAAACTCACAATAACCGATGCGTGCAAATCCTTCATCATTTTTCTCGACTGACTGTCCAATATGTATTGTAGTCCTACAAGAAAATTTGCCGCCTTTTGATGCATACATTGATAGAGAAGGGCAGTTCTGGTATAATATCCAATCAGGATTCATTGCCAGCGCCATGCAACGCGTTTAAGACTTGAAAGAAGGCCTTATACCATCCCAATGCTGAAGATATTCAAGCGCCCGGATAAAATGGTGCGACAGGTTCCAGCCGTTCCTCCTGTTCCTGTGGTACAACCCGTACCTCTGCCCGAATATGGCACGATGCCGGAAGAGAAGGCGCGGGAACTGAGCCCGCTTACGATGGCTTTTATAGGGGACGCGGTCTACAGCCTGTATGTGCGGACAAGCCTGGCGGCCAAGGGCGGGCTGGTGCGGAAAATGCATTACGACGCCATTGGCAAGGTGAAGGCGGCGGCGCAGGCGAAAGCGGGAGAAGCGCTGCAATCCTCACTGACTGAGGACGAGAAGCAGATCTATGTACGGGGAAGGAACGCCAAGAGCGCGAACATCCCCAAGCACGCGGACGTGGCGGAATACCACAGCGCGACAGCCTTTGAAACGCTGCTGGGGTACCTGTACCTAGCCGGAAAACAGGAAAGGCTGAACGAGATCCTGAAAATGACGGATACCATTTAATAATTGACAATTGACAATGGACAATTGACAATGAGCCGATCTTGGAATTATGTATATCAGGTATTACCTATACTGTTCTAAAGTAGGCCATTCTTCATTGCAGGAGGACAACTGATGCCCGAAACCACGCTGAAAGTAACATTATTGCGGTGCACGGAAAACCCCGACGAGCTGGTGGCTATGGGGGCGAAACTGTGCTACTCCAAGGCCGGAATCGACGAACTGGCGGAGGGCGTACAGAAAAAGGATCAAGGCGGATACATCCACAAGATCGTGGAAATGGGGCACCTATCCCCCATCGAACACGCGAGCTTCACATTCGGTGTGGAGGGCGTATCCCGGAGCCTGCTGGCGCAGCTGACGCGGCACAGGATCGCTTCGTATTCCGTTCAATCCCAGCGTTATGTAGGGCAGACGCGGGAGGATGGGACATTCAACTATATCATCCCACCTTCCATTCAATCACTGGGGCAGGACGCCATTACAAAGTATGAGAACCAGATGGCGCAAATGCAGGAATGGTACAACGATTGGGCGGAAGCATTAAGCAAGGACGGTTCGGCAGGGGAAAAGGTGAACGAGGACGCGCGCTTCGTGCTGCCCAACGCGTGCGAAACGAAGCTGATGCTGACGATGAACGCGCGGGAACTCCTGCACTTTTTCAATCTGCGCTGCTGCAACCGGGCGCAGTGGGAGATACGGGAAATGGCCTGGGAAATGCTCTGCCTGTGTATGCGGGAAGCGCCGAAATTATTCACAAGCGCGGGACCGGGCTGCATCGCGGGAAACTGCCCCGAAGGCAGGATGTCCTGCGGAAAATCGGCGGAAGTGCGGAAGAAACAGGCGGAAATGACGCACAATAAATATTAATTGACAATTAAAGACCGCCCTGCGGGGCTAATTCTGCGGGGGAATCCCTGCATCAAGCCAAATACAACCCCTAGGTTTACTTGGGTGATACCTCATCTCATAAACAGGTGCATGGCACCGGTTTGAGGGAGTGCCAGGAGCAGAGTTTATATTCATTATTATTTATAGCAAACATAATAGAGATCGTAATAAGCGATTATAAGGAGAAACAATGGCGGAAAGAAGCAGCAGGCCCCCGAAAGCCAGGGGCGGCACAGGAAAAACATACGGCGGATCATTCAAAGGCCGGGGAGAAGGCTCCAGCTACGGCAAAAAGAGCTACGGCGGGAAGCCCCCTCAAGGCCGTTCATACGGGAGCCGGGAAGAGGGCCCCAGCTATGGCAAGAAAAATTACGGAGATAATCCCCCCCGGGGGGACAATCCTCGCGGAGGGGACAAGCCCTATTCCGGCGGCGGATACAAGGGCAGGAGTTCGGGCCCATCCTACGGGCAAAAGACCTTTGGTGACAAGCCGTTCAAGAGCCGTTCCTTTGACAGGGGCGAAGGCCCCACCTACGGGAAGAGGGATTTCGGGGATAAGCCGTTCAAAGGCCGTTCCTATGAAAAAGGCGAAGGCTCCTCCTACGGCAAAAGGGAATACGGCGACAGAACGGCTCCGGGCGGGTACAAGGGCAGGACAGAAGGCTCAACATATGGAAAAAAGAGCTTTACAGGGGATAATCCGCGCGGCGGGGATAATCCGCGCGGCGGGGACAATCCCCGCGGCGGGGACAAACCGTTCAAAAGTCGTTCCTATGACAGGAGCGAGGGAACGCGCACGAGCGCGCCGTCCTACGGAAAGAAAAGCTACGGCGGGAGACCTCCGGAGGGCCGTTCCTACGGCAGACGTGAAGAGAGCCAAGGCTATGGCAAGAAGGAATACGGCGAGCGGAAACCGACGGAAGGACGCGGGTACAGCGACCGCGGCAGAAATGCCCCCGGAAACCGTGACGAAGGCCCGGTACGCATCATAACCGACATGCCGGGCGTACGGGAGATAGACGACTGGGACATGGAGCCCGCTGCAAAACCGGCCAGCGAGGATGCGGAAGCGAGCAACATGCTCTTTGGCAGGAACGTGGTGCGGGAGCTGCTGAAAAGCGGACGGACAGTGGACCGGATCCTGATCGCGAAGGGCGAAACGGATGGCTCGCTGCGGCAGCTGGCGAAGCTGGCGCGGGACGCCAAACTCGTGGTGACTGAGGTATCCCGCAGCAAGCTGGACGAGATGACGATGCCTTTCGGGCACTCGGGCAGGCCAGGGAACCACCAGGGGATCATCGCGCTGCTGCCCGCGGCGGAATATGCGGAACTGGAAGACGTATTCACCAAGGCAGCTGAAAGCGGGAAACCGCCTTTCATCATCATCTGCGACGGCATCACAGACCCCGGTAACCTGGGCGCGGTGATACGGAGCGCGGAATGCTTCGGCGCACACGGGGTGATCATCCCCAAACGCAGGAGCGCCTCCCTCAACGCGGCGGCTGCCAAGGCGGCATCAGGCGCGGAGGAACATGTACCGGTGGTGCGCGTGCCCAACCTGGCCACGACGCTGGGGGAACTGAAGGAACGCGGCGTGTGGATCCTGGGCGCGGACATGGAGGGCCAGCCGGTGGCGGAGACCAACATGAAAGGGCCAACCGCCATTGTCATCGGCGGGGAAGGCGAGGGATTATCGTCACTGATCAAACAAAAGTGCGACCTGCTCATCAAGATCCCCATGGAGGGGCAGGTGGGGTCGCTGAACGCCTCGGTGGCCGCGGCCGTGCTGATGTACGAGAAGAACAGGCAGGAAACACAATTGAAAATTGAGAATTAAAAATTGAGAATTTCCCTTCGGGCGGATTAACCCCTCAGCCCCAAGCAGCGCCTGGGGCAGCTCACCCTATACGGGCGCTTTGTACCCGTTCTGGGCGCCATGCGCAGGACCTGCGCGTTATATTCGTTAAAAGTTGATAGTTAATCATTGCGGAATGCCTGCGGCATGGTATTTGGCCCTTGGGGGGAGACGGGGACCGCTGAACAGGTTTAAATGGATCTTTACTGGCCTTATTAACATTAATATTTATTAACTTTAACCTGAGGGGTGCGATATTTGGAGAAGAGCAAAGAGGAACTGCTGCGCAGATACAGCCAGAATACCGACGAGGAACTGGTCTGCAAGGCGCAAATCAACGAAGAACCGGCGCTGGACTGCCTGCTGGAGCGGTATAAAAACTTCGTACGCTCAAAGGCGCGGTCATACTTCCTCATCGGCGCGGACAGGGAGGATATCGTACAGGAAGGCATGATCGGGCTCTACAAGGCGGTACGGGATTTCCGGGCGGACAAAATGTCTTCCTTCAAGGCTTTTGCAGAGCTTTGCGTGACACGGCAGATCATCACGGCAATCAAGACGGCGACGCGCCAGAAGCATATCCCCCTGAACTCATACGTATCGCTGAACAAACCGGTCTTCGACAAGGACTCGGACCGGTCCCTGATGGACATCATCAGCGGGGAAGCGGAGACCAACCCGGAGGAGATCCTGATCGACCATGAGAAGATCAAATCCATGCGGGAAAAGATCGGGAAACTGCTCTCAAGGCTGGAATGGGAGGTGCTGGCCGCGTATATGGACGGACGCTCCTACCAGGAGATAGCCCAGGACATGGATAAGAGCGTGAAGAGCATCGACAATGCGCTGCAGCGGGTAAAAAAGAAGCTGGAGAAACTGCTGGTGAGCAATTGACCCGGAAAGGCTGCTTTATAGCGGGCCAGTGCTGCAACAATAATTATAAAGGAATCGGATATTGACAAAAAAATAGCGTTCTTTTAGAATAAGAATGCTGTACTTTCAGGGACTGTGCGGGTGTAGCTCAATGGCAGAGCTCCAGCTTCCCAAGCTGGTCACGAGGGTTCGATTCCCTTCACCCGCTCCAGAACTATATATATTGTACGGATACGCAAGGGAGGAGAAGAAGGAAAATGGGAAAGGCGAAATTTGAGAGAAACAAGCCGCATGTAAACATCGGGACGATCGGCCACGTGGACCACGGCAAGACGACGCTGACGGCGGCGATCACGATGGTGC
>JAEXRW010000028.1 GCA_023454175.1 Bacillota bacterium
CTGTAGTGACCCATCTTGCCTTTCCTCCTTGTTATGGTTGTCTCGCAACTCCCATTTTACAAGGTTTTGGCTTGCTGGGTCATTCATTTCCTCAAGTGTTGCACTTATTTTGTAAACTCATGATTGAGAATTGAGAATTACCTTACGGGGGAAAGCCCATTAAGGCATTAAGCGGCCCAATAAAAGGCCGATTGGATGTCAGCTCTCCTAAAAAGGGCGCCATGCACAATTTGCCTGTGGATGTGCAGCCAATTGACAATAACTGCTACCTTGAACGTATCTTTAGGGATCAGGAAAGTCATACCTGTCCCTTTTTGTTTTCCGGGCAGTGACGTAATTTCCAAGTAAGAATACGATCACGCCGAGCCAGATGAGGAGGAAGGCGACGAGGTGCCAGACGGTAAACGGTTCATTAAAAACATACACGCCGATGAGGAGGGCGGCGGTGGGGGAGAAATAACTGAATATGCCGATGAGCCCAAGCGAAATGCGATGGCAGGAGCCGGCATAAAACATCAGCGGGACGACCGTGACGGCGCCGGAGAGCACGAGCAGGACAAGGGTGAAAGCGGGCAGGGATACGCCGCTGCCGGGATGTACGACAGACACGACGAACCAAACCAGTGCGGCGGGCGCCCAGAGGGCCATGTCCAGCGTGATGCCGGGAAGGGTACTCAGGGCTATTTTCTTTTTCAGCACGCTGTAGGCGGTGAAGGTGGCCGTCAGGAGGATGGCATAGATTGGGAAATGCCCATAGCTGACGGCAAGGAAGATCACACCCACGGCGGAGAGGATGAGGGCGGCTACGGCCGTTTTCGTGATCTTTTCCCGGAAGAAGACGACACCGGCGAGGATGAGGCAGAGGGGCGTGATATAGAAGCTGATGGAGGTCTCCACGATGTGCCCCGTCAATACTGCTATGATATAGAGCCCCCAGTTGAACGCGATGCAGCAGGAGGCGGCTATCTGGCGGAGGACGAGGGAGCGGCTCTTCAATACAGTCTTTATTTCCTTCAGCCTGCCGGTCATTACCGTGCCGAGAAAAGCGATCACGAAACTGAAAAGGAGCTGGGCGGCGAGGATGGTGAAATGATCCACATCTGAAAGCAGCTTCCAGAAGAAAACGGCACTGACCCAGAGCGCCTGGGTCAAAAGGATGAAAACGACGCCGAGGGCGGTATTGCTTTTCTTATGAATGGATGTATCCAACGGGAACCCCCTGAAAGCGGTATTTGACAACAGAACCATTATACTGGAAAAGCCGGGGAAGGCAAAGCTCGTAACTGAGAAATATATACCGGTGAACCGCCAAGCAGAAGTGAGTGCCGCGCACCCACGATAAAAATATCCTGATTTCAACGAGAGTCGGGCAACACCTCATCCGGCGCCATAGTGATTCCAATTGGAATCACATGGATGCCACCTTCCCCTCAAAGGGGAAGGCTTGAGAAATCTGATAATGCACATTATTCGGGTGGAATCGCGGATTCTGCGGAGTCTCCTCCCTCAAGACACACTCAACCCTCTGCGGGTCGTTGGAGAACGGCATACCCCATAAGCTGGTGACATTACAGCCATTCGAGGGGTAAAGAATTTGATCCGAATAAAAATCTGAATCAGGAATTATAAAGTCCAGAAATATGGAATGGCATACTATACATTGGGTGCATTATTGTTTTCACTTTGGCACAAAATAGCCCTTATAACATATGATAATGTGCAAAAGCACACGCTCTATACGAACGGTGCGCTGCTTTGGACAAGGTGGAAAAACCGATGGTAGCCAAAAAATACAGGAAACGGCCTGTGGTGGTAGAAGCCTTCCAGGCGGAGGAGGCCATCACCATCCATACGCTGGAAGGCGACATGAAGGCGGAGGCCGGGGACTATATCATCATCGGCGTGAACGGGGAAAAGTACCCGTGCAAGCCGGACATCTTCAAAAAGACCTACGAACTGGCTGAATGATCCCTGTCACAGCTGGGGACATGGGTGGCCCAGACCTGATACTCCTTGGTCATATACTGCTCACAGGACGCCACGAGGACGGGAAAGGCGTCTTTTTCATGCAGACCCTGGAATTCGCCGCATAAGGTGAAGAAGCGGTGCAAAACACTTTTCAGTATCTCGCAATATGTACGGTACTGGATCCAAAGCTCCCGGAAACGGTAGAGTGCGCTGACGGCGGAGATGGCCGTGATGCAGGAACTGAGCGCCGTTATGATGATCTTCACCGTCAATTCATAAGGAGAATCCGCCAGGAGCGTGAAAACGGGGATGAGGGCGCTGAGGAGGATGGAAACGGCCATGGCCCATCTGAAGCCGGATTTATTGACGGAGCCTTTCCGATCGTACCAGTGTATCTGGCGGATGACCCTGTCGGTGACATAGATGCGGACATGCTCATCCTGGATATGGCGGATATAGGCTGCAAACTCATCTTTTGCTTCATACTTTTTCCGATGCGCCATGCCATACACCTCCATTGCACAATTGGGGTGTATTGATATGTATATGAATAATTAATACTGCATATGCCTCTATAGGGTCCCTATAATGGTCTAGTGAAAAAAGATGATTAATAAATGGGGAAGCAAAGAATACCTAGGTATATGATATGAGTTTGAAGTTTATAACACTAATTGCTTATGTAATTTCATTCTGTCTTGAAGTCACCTAAGGTTATTGCCAAGCGATACATATTCTATATTGGTACCTGTCTTAACGTCGTGAAAATTTATGCTTAAGCAACCACTCGTGCCAAAAAATTTTCCATATAAACTTGCTCGATCTTGTCCTGATTTTCTGAAATCAAAAACTATATCAGGCACCCTGCATTCAAGGTTAATATGTGACGTATTTATACAGAATTTGATTTCAATTAATGATATTTTATCCTCAACTAACTTTTGATTGATTAAAGAAATTACATCTCCACTTCGTTGTAATTCATCATCTAATAAACCAATAATATAGTCCAAGCTTCTACGAGAGTAGTTCATTTCAAAAAATGAATTACTCTCTTTTACATCAACGCGAATCCTATTTGCACTTGCAGTACAATTAAAATCATCAACCAATTCAGGGGCAATAATAATGTCATCTTCCAAGATTTGTAGTATTGGTTGGTCTTTCTCATTAAACAATAATGCATTAAGTACAACGGTCTTTGGCCTTATTTCTTTAATCTTAAAAATTTCACGACCTAACAATCTAAATGAGATATTATTCCCTAGGAATAGATTGCTTCCTGCAACGATTACCGATTGACCCAAACTCCAATGAATTTGTCCGTTAATAGATTTTTCGAGCTTATCTTTTTTCATATTTCGAAGCTCTTGATTAGTCCATGTTCCAACATCAGCTTGTGCGTGATGTAACGGGCATAACGCAATCATACCTTCTAGATTATGAATATGATTTGGCTCCCACGGAGGATCAAAATGGTGGTAAGCTAAAAAAGGTGACCTACAAATAGGACAACCATAGTTGACTTCTTTTCTCAATCGTTTTCGTATTATTACATTTGGTATTCTATTTTCCATATACTAATTTTATATCTTTGATAATAATCTTACAATGCTAAATAATTCAAAATAAAATATATATTACATGCAACTTCATGATGGATCGTCACTATAAGGTATCCAATACAGACAATTTACCCATAATAATATATAATGGTGATATTGATTTGAACTGAAGAGGGGTCAAACAGGAATGGACAACGAAAGCAGACTGATGGACAACGACAATAAACTGGCCGTATTGATAGACGCGGAGAACGTCTCCAGCAAATACCTCAAGGCGATCCTGGACGAGATATCCAAATACGGGATCCCCACGTACAAGCGCATCTACGGGGACTGGACGACGCCGCAGATGACGAGCTGGAAAAGCACGCTGCTGGAAAACGCCATCATCCCGATGCAGCAGTACAGCTATGTGAGCGGGAAGAACTCCACTGACTCGGCGCTGATCATCGACGCGATGGACATATTGTACACGGGGAACGTGGACGGATTCTGCATCGTATCCAGCGACAGCGACTTCACGCGGCTGGCGACACGGCTGCGGGAAGCGGGGAGGCTCGTGATCGGATTCGGTGAGAAGAAGACGCCGTCATCCTTTATCTCCTCGTGCAATAAATTTGTCTATATCGAAGTGCTGCTGACGCCCGAGGAACCGGCGGCGCCCGTGAGCATCAACGGGGCCAAACCGGACACGGAGCACAAGGAAGGGACGGCGCTGGGGAGCACCAAGGGGGAGATCATGAATTCCCTGCGGTCCATCCTCAACGACATATCGGACGACCAGGGATGGGCCCTGCTGAGCTCGGTGGGCTCCATCCTCAGCAAGCGGCACCCGGACTTCGACACGCGCAACTACAAGTGCAGGAACCTGACGGAATTCGTGAAGAAGCTGGGGCAGTATGAGATCGACTCCCGGCCCACGAAGGACCCGAAGATACGGCATAACTACATACGGCTGAAACCGGTAACGACCAAACCTTTGGTGGCCAAGAAGGAAAAAGAGTAAATTAATAATTGAGAATTGAAAATTGAGAATTATCCTGCGATGAACTAGCCAAACCCCTCAGCCTCAAGCAAGCTTGAGGCAGCTCCCCTAATAGGGGCGCCATGCGACAGGCCCTGGGGAAAACAGTAAAGAATTAATAGTTGTGGAATTTGGGGAGGCGGGTGTGCCCTCCATTGAGTATGAATATTCATCAAAGAAGAACGGACGGATAACCGCCCGTTCTTCTTTGATACGTTTACCTGATCAATGGCTCTTGTCTGCCTCCACAGCCTGGATGAAGGCGGCGGGGTCAACGACGAAAGAGCCGGACTTGTTCACCGTACGGGTATCGTAAAGGAGGTCCAGGATCTTTTCATATGTTATCCCGGGATCCACCTGATAGGCCAAAGCGCACAGGCCGGCGGTATAGGCGATGGTCCAGCTGAAACCGCCTTCGTTCCAATACCTGCAGGCAGAACTGCTTTCGTTTTCCGCTGTAGTCCTGTAATCCCCCGGAACGATGACCACCGGGAAGGGCGCTTTTTTCGCTTCGGGATAGCGGTATATGTAGTTATCCGGATCATCCTTATCCTTGTACGGCGGGCAGCCCCCTTCAAAGAACCTGTTGCCGAGGCTGTTGGAATAATTGACGTCAATGCCCGCGGCTTTGGCCCTGGCCAGTGCGGCGCTGAAGTGCTCCCAATCGGTACCCTGCTCCTGAAGACCGTCCGAGATAGAAAGAAGCCTGATTTTTTCCCCGGCAGGCAATGCCTGATTGAACGCGATGAGGGCGTCCATGGCCGCGCAGTAATTCTCGATGTTCATCCCGTTATCCGGCACCGCGAAATAGTAGAGCTTCACGCCGGGTGCGACGCCGCAGGTATCCCCCGCGATGATGGAGGCGCAGGCCTGGCCGTGAAAATGCAGGGTCTCAAAACTGCCTGAGATATCCTTCACGGGCATATAGACCAGCCGTCCGCCGTATTCCATATGGGTGCTATCAATGGGCTTATCAAAGACCGCAACCGATACGCCCTGACCCGTGATGCCCTGCCGGTGAAGGTCCCGGACACCCAGGCCCGGATCCCTGCAGGCATCCAGCCAGCCGGACGGGGAAAAGGACGCAGGCAGCTTCGACACATCCGGCCAGACAGTGGCGTTATCATAGACGAGGCCGGAGAGCATCTCCAGGGACGCCTTCGAAAGATCCTTTGCGCTGAGATCCAGCCCCGAGACGCCCTGGTTTTTATCCAAAGGCCCGAGAACCTCCTGGCGCTCGGTTTCTACATCCACTTCCGGATTGACCAGTGTCACAACCAGGACGGCGGCGCCCGCCAGCGCCAGGACGATGATGCTGAGCATCAGAATAAGTTTCCATGGCTTTTTCCTTGTCATAGATATGATCTCCCTCCAAAACGGACCGTAACGGTCCAAATCCGCCGCCCTAACAGACATCAGAACGGCGGGAACCATTTACGGCATCCAGCCGATGGTTAACATTACATTATATAGCTGTATTAACAGGAAATCAAGAAAATTTATGCCATAGAAACGAGTGTGGAGCGAACGGACAAGAACCAATAATCGGCTCAGGGATGCTGCAGGCACGCGCTAACCACTGATAATCAGATCAGCTGGAATGGATCATCCCTTTGGAAGATCGTCATGGACTTTGGGCTGAGACGGGCGGGGCAAGCTCCCGATGCGTGATGCCCGCAGGCGAGCGGGTTTCCGAGAAGGGGTAATGCGCGGAGATATGCCGAAGGTAAAAGGCATTCTTATTGGACGACACGTCCAAGGCGCGGTACACACCGCGCGGAACGGATGAATACAGGCGTTTCACGCCATCGGCATAGATGACGCTGAGTGTCATGGATGGTTCGCAATAAATATACAGCTCGATATGGCGCAGGAATACCAGGGTCCCTATCTCAAACACCGCCCAATCCAGTATAAATGTATGGGAAAAAAGACCTGTCCCATGCACAAAGTTATTGATAACCTTATCCAGGCACTCTAAACAAATCCTGTGAATAAGCATGCCCAAAAATCCCTGATAAATGCCAGATGCAAGGTAAAGAATGATAGTGAACCAACAATCCGGGCAACGTTACAGATGGCAGCAAACGCCACGGACGGGATGATCGTTACGAACTGGAATAATTGTTACGACGGGAGAATGGACGCGTGTGGACGGAACCGATAGCACCGATGGAACCGCTGGTACGGGAGGAGCCATTTGACTCCCCACTGCACCTTTTCCAGGTGAAATGGGACGGGGTGCGGGTACTGGCGTATGCAACGGGCGAGGGGATCCGCCTGATCAACCGGCGGCTGAACGAGCGGACAGAGCAGTACCCCGAGATCACCGCGGCGCTTTCATCATTACCCGCAGGGACTGTCATAGACGGAGAAGTGATCGCATTGGGGGCGGACGGGAAGCCGAGTTTCCCGCAGGTGATGAGGCGGGACCAGCTGCGTTCAAAAAACAAAACGGCCGGCGCGGCCGCCAGCCTGCCGGTGCATTACATGGCGTTTGACATGTTATGGCACGGCGGGAAAGATATCATGCACGAGCCATTGACGGTGCGGCAGAAGATATTACAGGACAGCATTCAACCAAACATCACCGTGCAGCTGGTGGACAGCATCGAAACGGAAGGCATCGCGCTTTTCCGCGCCGTGGAGGCTGAGGGAATGGAGGGGGTGGTGGCGAAGGTGAAGGACAGCCGCTACCTGCCGGGGCGCAAGACGGAGCTGTGGCAGAAGATGAAATGCTGGCGGGAGATCACGGTATGGGTGTGCGGATGGGAATACGAGGGGCCGCGCATCCGCTCACTGCTCGTTGGCGCGGAGGAGGACGGGGAGATGCGCTTTGCGGGGAACGTGAGCAGCGGTATCACGCAGAAGCAGTGGAGCGCATTGAAAGAATATCTGGAGGGAGTCAATCCACCGGAACAGGAGTGCCCGTTCGGCGGAGTAAAGAAAATGCCAAACGTACGGTGGGCGAGGCCGGAGATACGGATCAGGACACGTTATCTGGAGTGGACGGAGGATTTGAAACTGAGAAATCCCAGTGTTATGCAATTGATAATTGATAATTGATAATTGAGAATTGCGGAATGCCTGCGGCATGATCCTATTACCCTGCGAGGGGGCTCTCTCCCTCAGTCGCCATGCGACCCCATTGTGCCGCAAGCGGCCCATTTGTCGCTTGGACGACAGCCCCTCTCGCAAACGCGCGCAACGCGCGGCAGAGGGAGCTTAGTGACCCCGCAGGGGTATTCTTCAGCCAAGCGATCCTCTTGGCCGTAACAGGATACCGCCCATTGACAGCTATACAGGTAACTATCAAACTAAAAATGTGTTGGGATAAAGAAAAAGGGTATTTGTTAATTGAAAATAATAGGTTATAAACGTTAACTTCTTCTTGAAGGGAGGGTGAAGCATGAACGCCAACACCATCACGATCGAGGGGAAAGAGGTATGCATCACGAGGCCGGAGAAAATGCTTTTCCCGGCCATCGGGGCGAGCAAGAGCGACCTGATCGAGTATTATATCCGGATGGCGCGGTACATCCTGCCGTGGCTGCACAACCGGCCTTTCTCGATGGAATCCTTCCCGGATGGCGTTGAGGGCAAACACTTTTACCAGAAGCAGCGGCCGGAAGACGCGCCGGAGTGGCTGGAAGGAATCACACTGCCCTCGGAGAAGCGGGGGCACCTGGACTGGTGCTTTGTGAACGACACAGCGAGCCTGGTTTATATGGCGAACCGGGCGAATATCCAGACACACGCGTGGTTCTCCCGTGCGCCGAGGCTGGACGAGCCCGACATCGCGGTATTTGACCTGGACCCTTCCGGGAACACGGGGTATGCCGACGCGGTGGAGGCGGCGCGGCTGATCAAGATCATCCTCGATGAGATGAAGGTGACGGCTTTTCCCAAGACTTCGGGCGCGACGGGCGTGCATATCGTGATCCCCATCGAACCGACGCCCTTTGAGAAGGTGCGGGAGTACCTGGGGAAGGTGTGCAGGATGGTGGAGAAGGCGCACCCGGACCGCTTCACCACCGAACGGACCATCAGCAAACGTGGGGACAAGGTGTACCTGGACGCGGTACAGAATGCCCGGGCCAAGACGATCCCCTCGCCCTACAGCGTGCGGGCCACGGCGACCGCCACGGTATCCACACCCGTGACGTGGGACGAGCTGCTCATCCAGGGGGTACGGCCCGAGATGTTCACCATTCGTAATATCGAGGAGCGGGTGAAGCGGATCGGCGACCTTTTCGCGCCGGTGTACCAGATGAGGCAAAAAATCAGTTGAGAGTTGAAAGTTGAGAGTTGAGAGTTGCGGTATGCAAAGGGATCACTCCTTCAGCCTCCTTCGTCGGCAGCTCCCTCATCTGAGGGAGCCAAGATGGCTCTGTACTAGTTCATTCATATTCTAATATCCGAAGATTCGTGATGTACAGTTAGAATATATAACAAATACATCAATAGATATCCGCTGCATCTTTGGGAAGGGTGCGGATGCGGCGAAGATAAGCCAGGCAGTTCTGAGCCTCCACGTTATTATATATTAACCCTAGATCTGTGCCGACCTGCTGTGCTGTTTCATCAAACAGGTCCGCCATGGTGAAGACGGAATCCCAGATATCCGGCACATCGGCACGGGGGTATGTGAGGAGGTATTTGCTCCAATCTGCCCCCGAAAGGTACCGGGGCAGGTATTTGCCGCTTTTGCCCATACCGCAGGAGAAGTCTGTCAGCTTCCCGGCATACCAGGTGAGCATCTTGAGGAGCTGCGGCCGCACCAGGGTTTCCAAAGCGTCCATCGCATAGGTGATCTCCTCACGCCAGAGCCCTTTCGCAACGTAGAGGATGACCCACCAGAATTCATTGCAGCAGCAGAAGAACAGGTCCTGCGAGGGCCTTTGTACTAAATGGCGTTTGTCCGAGCTTTCGGGGAGCGGGGGCAGGGCATGGTCCTTATCCAGCAGGACAACGGTGCAACTGTCTTCATGCAGGTGCGCCAAAGCATATTCCCTTTCCCGGATGTGGAGGTCGATCCGGTTCCCGTCGGTGAACTGCATGAGATAACCATAATCCTTATCGAAGTCATACGGATGGCCGAGGAGCTTGTCCATCTCATCGGGCAGTTGGAGGATGAACCTCTCCCCGAACACGTCGATCCACCCCGGATCCCGGATAAACGAGGCCGTCCCGGTGACCATATATACGACGTCATAATCCTGAAAGATATCCTTCGGGACGTTCTTATCGGCCCTAGAACCATTCAGCAGTACGGCGCGTATGCGTTCATCCTCGCGGGCGACGTCCAGGATCAGGGCGAACATCTCAGTTTCGCTGCGCATGACTACCTCCATAAGCGATTATTGAAGAAGAGCACATACATTCATTGTACATCCTACAGGACAAATGTAAAATATATCCGGGAGCATTCGCTTTTTAAAGGCGCATTGCACGTATTTGAAACAGGGCATGAAGGAATAAATAATGCCATCCCAAACATATGGGAGGGTCAAACCATGGACAAACAGGAACTGGAGGCATGCCTTTCGACGCTGGACAGGGGCGATTTCATCGAGCGGAAATACAGGGAATATGCCGTCATCGACGCGCCGCTGCGAATCGGACACGGGCAGACCATCTCGCAGCCGAGCCTGGTAAAGTACATGACGGAGCTGCTGAACCCCGAAAAGGATTCACGGGTACTGGAGGTGGGGACGGGGAGCGGATACCAGACGGCCATCCTAGCCTGCCTGTGCGATGCGGTCTACACCATCGAACGGATCGAGGAACTTTCCAAAACCGCGGAGAAGCGGCTGGCCGATATGGGATACCGCAATATCCATTTCTTCATACGGGACGGGAGCAAGGGACTGGCGGAACACGCGCCCTATGACCGGATCATGGTGACGGCGGCGGGGGGGAGCATCCCGAAGGAATTGCTGGAGCAACTGAAGCCGGGCGGGAGGATGGTGATACCGGCGGGGCCGCGGGAGGTGCAGGACCTGTACCTCGTGACGAAGGACGGGGATGGGAGCATCCACAGGGAAGTCGTGGAGAAGGTACGCTTTGTGGAGCTGAAGGGAGAATACGGATTTAATTAATAATTAATAGTTAATAATGAAGAATTTTGGTGAGCCCTTCGGGGGTGAATGCAATTGCCTTTCCGGGGCTAACTAGTTGACAGTTAATAGTTTCGGAATGCCGGGGGACAAGGGTTACCTTCCATTGAGCGAGCATAAAAACTGAGGGGATTTCCCATCATGTATCACCGTTTAATGCCCGTTACCTTATGATTCTGATATAATGTGAATAAGTCTTTATTATCCATATCTGCATTTACAGGGGAACCAAGCAAGGAGACCATCATGATTAAGAAAACGGTATCCCGTATAGCTGCCTGTCTTATGATAATATTGCTTGGTGTATTGCTTTTAGGATGTCCAGCCACACCAAGTTCAGACTATAATTATGTATTTGAGAGTACTCTTCAAAATGAGTACGGGATAGACTTTGACAAGACGAATCGGCGAACAGTCAAAATAACGTACAGAATACCGGACGGAACCGAAAAGACTGCTATATTCCAACTGGATGGATATAACGCCAAGAAAAAAGTCGGATATAAACTAGTCACTTTGAAAGATAAAACACAGTGGGAAAAAGACCGTGCCAATGGCAACCTGAATGCGCCAGATCTCAGTGACATCAAACTGATCCAGGAAGCAGCTGCAAGAAATGCATCCCACATTTTCTTTATAAGTATTTATAGTTATCAAAACGACACCGGTTACGATCAAATCATCGATGACCAAGGCAAAGTGAACGGTGATGCCAGAACGATACTTCAAACCCCGGAAATCAAGCAATGGATTGAGGATGGGCTTTACAGCGGAGAATGGGTGAAAGATGGTATAGAACAGTATTGGGCGAAAGATTACCAGTTTGGAAAGATAAATTTCAAACATGATGATTTAAGAAATGTCATCATTGGGTATGGAGACAACCAGAAAGCAGTTTTCCGACTGGATGGATATGACCCTGAAAAGCAAATCGGTTATAAATTTGTCACTGCTGCCGATGAGAAGCGCTGGGAAGAACAAAGAAAAAGCGGAGATATTAACGCACCCTATCTTAGTGAAAGTGAACAAATAAGGACTGCTGCCTTATGGTATGATTTCCCGATCATCTTTATATATGCAAAGGACTATTGGAAGTCGAACATTATCGGAATAATAAGCAGTTCCCAAGTCATGGTTTATAAAGATAGAGCTTATGAGACCGATACCAGAAGGCGCCTGAGGGAATGGTATGATGAACACGGCTTCAAAATGTTCCGTGAATGATGGAATACAACAAACAATTCAGTAAAATGCAGAACGAACATATCCAGCAACTCTCGTGAGGTAAAAACGATGAAGACGTTCCAAAAAGAGATATCTATCGGACTGGTCCTTTTGTGCCTGATCGCGCTGACGGCCTGCACCGCAAGCCCGCAGGCCAGCCCCGCTCCATCGGACCTACCGCCCGCGAATACGGCTACGACCATCCAACCATCACCGCCACAGCCGACGCCTGCACAGCCGACGCAGGCACAGCCTGCGCCGGCTGGGGAGAAATACTCCGTGGACGCGCAAAACGGGAAATGGAGTTACAGCTGCGATGATTACTCCATCGACATTACCAAGATCCAAAGCGATAAACTGAAACTGACATACTTCCTGGCGGACATAAAGATCAGCAACTTTGACGTGATCCAGTCGGGATTCTCCAGCAGGGCGCACCCGGGGTATTCACCGGGGAACCCGACCAAAACCGCAGCAAATTACAACGCGGTCTACGCGCAGAACGGGGACTGGTTTTACCACCCGGCGAACAAGCAGGGGATGTGCATCCGCAACGGGATCACCTTTTATGACAAGGAACAGCAGGCCGACACACTGGCATTCCTGCCGGACCTGACCATCCAAATCTACCGCCCGGGAGAAACGACCGTACTGGACCTATTAAAATCCGGGGTAAAGGATACGATCTCCTTCGGGCCGATGCTGGTGCGGGACGGGAAGGTGAACGAGGACCTGCCCAAATCCCACATCTACGACCCGTACGCGCGGAGCGGATTCGGCATGACTACCAAGAGCCATTTTATCGGGATCGTGACGGAAGGCTTCGGCGTGGACGACAGCCGGGGGATCACGCTGGACGAATTCGCCCAGCTATTCCTCTCCCACGGGTGCAATACCGCCTACAACCTGGACGGGGGGCCATCGGCGGCGATGATCTTCATGGGGAAGATGCTGAACAGGCACAGGCTGAGCAACGGAAAGACGTACACGGCCGTGCCGGACATCCTCATCATCGGCACAACGCCGAGCGTGAAAGGGAATTGAAATACATATAATGCACTCATACATTGAGGCTAGATATGAAAAACAGCACATGGAATTGGTATGGTGTAAAAATCATAAAACAAATAATAGTTGAAGGTGAGCCTGACGAGACATTGCTTGACGAATTTTATGAGGATGATGGCAAGCAGTGGTTTGAAGAATCCTTAATACTCGTTCGCGCACAATCTTTTGAACATGCCTATAAGATTGCTGAAATAAAGGCCAGGAAAGACAATGATTTTTATCCCAATAAATACGGGCAACAAGTGGCCTGGAAGTTTGTTGAAGCTGTTGATTGTTTTTTAATACTCGACGAATTAAAATCTGGAGCAGAAGTATATTCATGTTTTCATACCACAGCAAAAGATAGAACAGCAGAAGATTTCTTAAACTTATGGTTTAATAACTCAGAGGAAGGTTGTCATAAAGCGAGACATCTGTGAAACAAGAATATCAAAATAAAATATTGTTAACAGGTTCAACACCTCTTGCTGGGCAAAATAATGAAGTCCATGGTGAATGCAGGAGGTGTTGTTTATTTGCGGAGAGCCAAATGGATCGCCTTGATCGTGACAGTCTTTTTGTTCGGGACGACGGCTACGGCGTTTGCCGACGGCAACATGTCCACGATCGAACAAAAATGGCTGGACTTTCAGCGCGCGGTGATGGAGCAGCAGGTGAAGGACGGGAGCCTGAGCCAAGAGCAGGCATCCGGTTATCTGACGAACCTGGAAAAATGCCTGAACGAGAGCAAGGAAGACGTGGTCTACAAGCTCTTCAAGGACAGGCTCCAGAAGGACGGCCGGGAGCATGGAAAGCGCGGCGCTGAAACGTATGCGAAGCTGACGAACCGCAGCATAGAAGATGTGCTGAAACTGTGCAAAAGCGGCAACATAACGGTGTGGCAGCTGGCTCAGAAAGAGGGCAAGCTGGACGTACTGAAGGACGCCGTGATGAAGGACAAGACCGCAAAGCTGGACAAGCTGGTCAAGGAAGGGCGCATCACCAGCCAGCAGCGGGATGAGATGCTGAAGCGGATGAAGGAATGGATGGACAACAACGCCACGAAGGACAACGGAGGGGCGTGCCCAAGGGACTGAAGTCCCTCGGGATTAAAATCCCTTGGAGCTAAAGCTCCTTTGGAGTTTAACGACTTTGGGACAATAGGATCGGTTGGTTTGAACGAGGACAGACACTAAAACGAGATTCACCATGCGGCAGGGGGGAGCGGAAAACCGCTCCTTTCCATTGGGTCAAACGCGCTTCTCAGTCCGAACTGCAAATGCCAAAAAACCGGATAAATGGGCTGCGAGGAATGTAAAACACTGCGGAATGCCCTGACGGGCATTAATGTTGGTCCCAACCATGCAAAGAATCAATACTCCCTGATTGAAGAATGACTGCAACACATATATAATCAATATATACCTCCATTACCACACTGTGTTAATCACAGCCTGATTGAGGAAATGAACGAACAGCAAACGCAAAAGAACCGAAATATACCCATGGACTATTTCAAGGCGTTCCTGACGGTGCTGGTGGTACTGCACCACAGCATTTTGTCCTTCACGGTGAACGCGAAAGCGGGCATCCCCATCGCGGACAGGGCGAGCTTCATGGGATATGATTTCCTGGTCGGGCTGAATGACAACTTCTTTATGTTCGCCTTTTTCTTCGTGTCGGGGTATTTCATCTGGAGGAGCATTCAGAAAAAAGGCGCGGGACGCTGGACGGCGGAACGGGCCAGACGTCTGGGGATACCCTTTGGCATAGGGATCCTGACGGTAAACCTCATCACCTACTTTTTAGGCGCGCTGGTCCGGATGCGGCAAACCGGCGCGACCCCGGAGGGCCGTGACCTGTGGGCGATCTTCATGCAGGGCATCGGCCAGCACGGCTACCATCTGTGGTTTTTATGGCTGCTGCTGGTATTCAGCCTGGTCATAGCTGTCATCGTGCGGGCAATGCCAAATCCCACCCGGCCGCCGGCGGACAGCCGATTTTACCGCAGTGCGTGGGTATTCCTGCCCTGCTTTTTAGGGTTATCCCTGGTATGCTACGCCCCCATGGTCACCTTATTCGGCACAGCCTTCGTGGGATTCGGGGCGGCTGACCTGCAAATATCGCGCCTGCTGATCTATTTCCTATTCTTTTTCACCGGGTACCTTTTTGGGAAGCGCGAGCCGGGAAAAACGCTGCTGGCGAAGGAAAGCCGCTTCACAAAGGCATGGTGGGCCATGCTGCTGGCGGGGCTGGCTTCCTACGGGGCGATCTACTACTTTTACATCCTGGGGGCGATACCCCAAAGAAACCCATGGCTCGGCTACGTATTTCCCTTCCTCTCCGTATTCGCGGCAGTTTTCCTGACATTCGGTTTACTGAGCGCCTTCAACCTGTATGTGAGGAAGCCCAACAAGGCGGCGGACAGCCTGGCCAAGAATGCTTTTTCCATCTACTTCATCCATTACGTGATCGTCACGGGCATGCTGTATGTACTGTATGATGCTGAACTGCCGGGGGTGTGGAAGGGCATCATCGTATTCGCAGCGGCCCTCCCTATTTCCTGGCTGCTGGCGGCGCTGTGGGCAAGGATCATAAAAACCATCCGGAAAAAGAAAAGCATACCTGACGGCCCAGAGGCCCACGCGCAACAGCAATTGTAAAATTTACCGGATACGGCACAGCACGATTGTAGAAGCAACAGTGTATGTGATAAAATATAACAGGCAAAAATTACTTGACACAAGACGCGTGACATCTCCCCTATCAAACATTTGGAGATGGATTCCATGAAGAAAAAAATCACAGCCATCCTGATCGTCCTATGCCTGGTATGCATGCTGGCGCCCACTGCCTTTGCAGATGGTGATACGACGCCTCCAAGGCTTATCAGTATTTCGGTGGACAAAACCAGCTATGTCTCGGGTGAATCCGTTACGATCACACTGGAAGCGGTCGATGATGAGAGCGGAATGGGGACGGGAATCGACGTGCCGAGCATCAGAATTCGAAAAGTCAAGGACAACAGATATGAATATTTAAGCATGCATATGACCAAGATCGAAAATACCAATCAATACAGATGCATATTTGAAGTGAATAAGTATTTCGGGACTGGCCAGTATTACATATTTGAAGTCTGGTTAAGGGATAATGCGAAAAATGTAAGCACCTACGAAAACGGGTCTGCAAATAGCGAAAGCGAAGGTACATTTAAAACAACCTATTTCTCTGTAACCAATACAGTCCGAACCGATTGGGATCCTCCCATAATAAAATCGGTTTCCATTGATAAACCTATAGCCAATGTAGGAGACACCGTAACATTTGATATTAGGGCCGAAGACCCTGCAGGGCTCCAATATGCCTGTGCCTATCTAGTTTATGAAGGCATGGAATTTCCTAGCAGCGGATTCGAGTTATTACCCGTGGCAGGATCGCCAGGATTACTGCGCGGATCAATTATCGTTACCAACGATATGCCGGATGCAACCTATTTTATAAATGATTTCTGGGCAGTTGACGGATTGGGAAACGGCGGAGCAATATGCGACGCTTCGCTCTTTCGAAATGCTACTTTTAAAATAAATAATCCGAATCTCAAACCAAACCTTCCAGACCCTATCATTACAAAAATTACATTAACCCAAAACACACTAAAGCCCGGAGACCCTATTAATGTCAAAGTCGAAGTAAACCCAAACGGGATGAGACTGAACGAATACGCCGTCTTGTACCTGTCCAATGACAAAAGCGGAACCAGTTGCGATCTTTCCATGCTGCCCGACGGCACATACGTTTCAAACAGTGTGATAGACGCCAAAATGCAAGCGGGTACATATAAACTGCGCGTCTATATGTGGCGGCTGGATGGAAAGCACGTACAATATTTTGGGCAGTGTGGAAATTACATTTTCCCAGAAGTGAAAATCATATCAGCGTTCTCAGGCGTAGACAACGTATCGTTACCGGTAGGGTCTGTACCCTTTGATCCTAAAGCCGGCGTTAGCGCATCCAACCAATCTGAAGGTGACCTCACCAGTAAGATCGAAGTCACAGGAAACGTAGATACAAATACACCCGGACTATACCTACTGAAATACAAAATAAAAAGCAACCAATCTTACAACATGGAGGACGGGACATATTATGCCTATTACTACGAATCTCGCTGGATAGGCGTATCCGAAATGCCATCCAATCCGTCTTCGGATCCCGGCGCTCCCCTGGCTGTGACCAATGACAGCCTGGCAATCGGAGCGAGCAGCAACGATGTAAGCATCAAGAAAGACGGTAAAGCGATAAACTTTGCCAACAAGGTTTCTGCAGCAGGGGAATATACGGTATCCCTGAAAGGCACCTCAGGCAATAGCGGATCCTATGGGGCATCAGCCTACAACAGTGATACTGCCAAGGCTGTGATCGACCGGAGCGGGCCGGTGATCAGCGCCAGCTCAAAATCCATCGCCCCCAATAATTATAAAGTGATCGTGAATGCAAAAGACCCCGCGGGCGTGGCGGAAACGCGGTATATCCAGGGCAGCGGCACATTGGCCAATTGTAAAGCATACGGAAAGGCATTTTCAGGGACATTCAATGTGGGCGCCAAGGGCAAATACACCATCTACGCCAAAGACCGGTTTGGGTATGAAAGCGTGAAGGTCATAGACATCTCCAAGATACTGGTGAGCAATCCCTACCTGAACAAGATATCAGTGGATAAGGGCAAGCTGAACCGCACCTTCAAATACAATTATTACAGCTACACAATAAAACTGGGGGAACATGAAGACGGCGTGACCATAGCACCCGTAAAGGCGGACCCAGACGCCACCATGACCATCCAGGGGAAGGCTGTCGCCAGCAAATACATCCATGTAGACAACAACAAGAGCGTGAAGGTGCCCATCCGGATCAAATCCGGGAAGCTGAGCAAGACCTATACTGTGACGGTGAAGCGCGCACCGTCCACCAACAACAACCTGACAGGGTTGACAGTATCGGTGAACAGCGAGTGGCTTACCTATAATCCGGCGACTTTGACCTATACCCTGCAACTGGACAAGGATACACGCTCCGTACGCGTGACGCCCATCAAAGCGAGCAGCCTGGCGAAAGTATACCCCGGCGCCAAGACATACACCCTGAAAAACGGGAAGCAAACAAAGATCAGGATCACCGTGACCGCGCAATCCGGGGCGAAGAAAAAGTACTGGCTCATCATCAAAAGGGCATCAAGCTGACACTGCGTAAGCCATAAAAAGAATGAGGCAAGTAAAATGAGCAGGGAATGCTCATTTTATGTTATAGTGAGAATGGGTATACATTAAGGGGACACTATTACGCAAGAACAGGGGACAACTGCCCGTTGAAAAACAAGGCCGTTCAAGATAAATCAAACCCGTGGTACAGGCTGGACAACGCCGCGAAGCTGTACCCGGCCATCCGGAACCGGAAATGGATGTCCATCTTCCGGGTATCCGTATTACTAAATGAGCCTGTGAAACCGCTGGTGCTGCAGGAGGCGCTGGAGACCACGCTTGCCCGCATCCCGAGCTTCGCGCTGAAGATGCGGACGGGCTTTTTCTGGTACTACTTCGAACCCAACCCGCGCAAACCCCTGGTGCAGGAAGACGTGCAGAACCCGTGCATGCGCTTTACCAAGGCGAACCGGGGATACCTTTTCCGCGTGCGCTACTACAACCGACGCATCGCGCTGGAAGTATTCCACGCCGTGACGGACGGGACGGGCGCGATGACCTTCCTCAAGACACTCACCGCCGAGTACCTGCGGCTGATGGGGCACAAGATCCCGGCGGGGGAAGGCATCCTGGACCCGGCCAAGGACTCCAAGGCGGGGGAGATGGAGGACGCCTTTTCCAGATACGCGCGCTTCAAGGCCCACCACAGCCGCAAGGAGAGCAAGGCCTATTCCGTGCGCGGAACGGTGGAGCCGATGCTGAACCTGAACATCACGACGGGGCTCATCCCGCTGGAGCGGATCACCCCGATGGCCAAGAAGCAGGGCGTATCCCTGACGGAATTCATCGTGGCGATGCTGCTCATATCATTAAACAAGGTCCAGCTGGCGGAGGGGAACCGCAGGCTGCGCCCCGTGAAGGTATCCGTGCCGGTGAACCTGCGCAAATACTACGAATCGGAATCACTGCGCAATTTCTCGATGTTCGTCAACCCCGGTATCGACCCCAACTTTGGCGAATACACGCTGGAGGAGGTGTGCCAGCTGGTGCACCACTTCCTGCGCTACGAGATGACGGAAAAGCACCTGAACGCGCGGCTGGCGCGCAACGTGCAGTCCGAACGCAACCCGGTGGTGCGGGCGATGCCGCTTTTTGCAAAGAACGCGGCGATACGGATGATCTTCCACTATACGGGGGAGAGCCGGTTCACCAGTACGTTTTCCAATATCGGTATCGTGAGCGTGCCGGAAGAGATGAAAAAATACGTGGAACGCTTTGACTTCGTGCTGGGGCCTTCCCGCTACAACCGCGTGAACTGCACGGCAACGAGCTACGGCGGGACGCTGGCGCTCACCTTTTCCCGCGTGATACGGGAGGCCATGGTGGAACGGGAATTCTTCACGATGCTGGTGAAGATGGGAGTCCCGGTAAAAATCGAGAGCAACCAGGAGTGATATACTGATATGTCTTACTGCGTGAACTGCGGGGTGGAGCTGGACCCGACACAGAAAAAATGCCCATTATGCAGCGTGCCGGTGATCAACCCGGCCGAGAAGGCGTGCGACGAACCCAAACCGTACCCTGCCCAGCGGGACGAGCACGAAGCCGCCTTCAACAAGGACCTGTGGGTCAAGCTGCTGTCCATCATCCTCACGACGCCGGCCGTGATTTGCCTGCTGACGAACCTGCTGTACAACGGCACGGTGACGTGGGCGCTGTACGCGGTGGGGGGCATCGTGGTGGCTTGGGCCATCGGGGTATCGCCCTTCCTCTTCAAAAAGCCCGCAGCCATCAAATGGATCATCATCGACGTGGTCGCCATCCTGGGTTACCTGAAGATGGTGGAATACGGTTTATCCCTCTACAACCCGCTTTTCCGGGAATGGTGGCTGCCCGTGGGCATGCCCATCGTACTGGGCGTGGCTTTATTCACACTGGTCATCACCATCCTGATCCAACGAAAGGTATTGAAGGAGCTGTACATCGCGGCGGCGGTATTCCTGGCCATCGCGCTGCTGCTTATCGGCGTGGAGATAGACCTGGACGCATACTCCCAGAGCGCCATCGCGCTGGAATGGTCGCTTTTCGCGGGGGTATCCTGCGCGGCGCTTTCCATCACGTTTGTGATCCTGGAGCGGTCGAAAAAGGTCAAGGAACAGATGAGGCGCAGATTTCATATCTGACTTTCCAGGGGGGACAGCGTGCGCTAGTGCGCCCGCGGGCAGTCCCCCCTAGATACCTCGTTGCACCCTGCGGGTGCGGCCACTCGGATACCCCCCTGCCTATAAGGTATGCCTCGCACCGCACATGTCGCTGCTCGGCATGGAATTTATAGTTGGAATTTGACAGTTGCGGTAAGTGATAAATTTACAAGTAGGAAGATCACTCTTTCCGGCGCAAAGCGACCCCATAGACCCCATAGGGCAGCTAGCGGCCCATTTACGGTTCATTTTGGGCCACATTGCGCCACTCTCCCCATAAGCGCGCGGCGCCCGAGGGAGGCAAGATGGTCCTACGGGGATGAAGCAGTCAACGTTATAAAATGCAGAAAATCCGTTTGGAATGGATTGACCGATTGACGATTTGCATAGGAGAATTACAGAACGCTTACGATCAGCATTTATTTTTTTGGATTGATTTATCCCACTGATAACTCCCGGAGGTAACATGACGAGCCTGAAAAGCACACTGCTCAAAGCCACACTCAAGACGATATCACCACTCATCGGGAACGCGGACATCCAGATCCAACGGCGGCAGACGGACTACCTGAGCACACTGAAAAAGTGGTACTCGGGCGTCTATATCAAACCGGCGGAGCTGGGGGAAGTGAAAGGCGAATGGTTTGACGTGGAGGGGAGCCCTGATAAACCGGTCATCCTCTACTTCCACGGAGGGGCATACGTGACGGGATCCCTGATCTCCAGCCGGGTACTGGCGGGGGAGATCGCGATGGCGGCACTCCTCAAAACGTTATCGTTTGAATACAGGCTGGCGCCCGAGCACCCGTACCCGGCCGCGCTGCAGGACGCGCTCTCGGCATACAACCACCTGCTGGAAAGCGGGTTTGAAGCAAAAGACATCGTGTTTGCGGGGGAGTCGGCGGGGGGCGGGCTGCTGCTGGCCACCGCGATGGCTCTGCGGGAATACGGCTGCGAACTGCCCGCGGCGCTGGTATGCCTTTCGCCGTGGACGGACCTGACGTGCACGGGCAAATCCCACACCTCCAACGCCGAAAAAGACCCGATGCTGCGCCGCGACGGGCTGATGGAATCCGCAAAAGCCTATGCGGGAGAGGTATCGCTGAACCTGCACCACATCTCCCCGCTTTACGGGAAATTTGACGGGTTCCCGCCCACGCTGATCCAGGTGGGGAAGGACGAGGTCCTGTACAGCGATTCGGAACAGTTATTCAAAAAGATGAAGAAAGCGGGCGCTGACGCGACGCTCTCGAGCTGGGACGGCATGTGGCACGTATGGCACATCTGGGAGATACGGGAGGCGCACGAGGCGCTGGCACAGGTGGGGGCATTCATCCATGAGAAGACGGGGAAGTGATGATATTCACAATACATATTTACTGAGAAAAACAAGAGAAGCAGGAAATAATTGATAGAGTACATTCAAATATGATAAAATATCATTTATAGACGATACGCGTCATTCAATACCTGGCAGGGCCGGACATCATTGCTATAACATCATGCCAAACAAAACATTCCGGAGGTCTATCATGCGAAAAACGATACTTGCCGCGGCTATTTCGTTTTTCATGGTGTTCAGTTTATTGCCTGCGATCGCTTTGGCCGAAGAGGAAGGCGGATATGCCTATACCGTTTCGGATGAAAAGGCAACGATAACGGGGTATACGGGGTCCGATACGAACATCTCCATACCCGTGCAACTGGGCGGATATGCTGTGACCCAATTAGGGGACGAATCCTTTCAAGATAAAACCACATTGAAGAGCATCACCCTGCCTGACGGCATCACCAACGTGGGCAGCCATGCCTTCAGCAACTGCAGCCAGCTCAGCAAACTCTACTTCTTCGGCGAGCAGCCTGCGTTTGGAGAAGAAGCATTTTCAGGCGTTTCATCCGATTTCAAAGTCTATTATCCTATCAGCAAATCAGAAAACTGGTCGACCTATACCGCCTCATCCAAGCAGGCATTCTGCAGCCTCACCCTGAAAATGCTGGATGGCAGCGATGACATCATCAGCAAGGCGAACGTGGACGGCGGCTCCATCCCCGATCCCGAAGAACCTGAGAGGGATGGATACACCTTCGGAGGGTGGTATTTGGACGAGGGATGCAATACGCAGTGGACCAATGAAAACATCCAATCAGACGTCATCCTCTATGCAAAATGGGTCCCCCAGGCCACCACGGTAACCGTAACATTCAATTCAATGGGCGGAAGCGAAGTGGATGTGGCGACCGCCGAATCGGGCTCCACCATAACCAAACCTTCAAAGCCTATAAACCCCGGGTTCAGTTTCGGAGGCTGGTACCGGGAAGAGGCATGCAGCACCGAATGGGCGTTTGACACGGATACCGTCACTGAGAATATCACGCTCTACGCCAAATGGACAAGCAACGGCACACCCTTTACCGGGAGCGGAACAGAGGAAGATCCGTATGGCATATCAACCCCGGAACAACTCAATGCAGTACGAGATCACCTGGATGGACATTTCATCCTGCTCAACGATATAGACCTATATGCGGCAACAGCGCCAGGCGGAGAATTTTATAACAGCGGAAAAGGATGGACACCAATCGGAGACAACCTGACTCCCTTTACCGGTTTTTTTAACGGTGGCGGATTTGTTATCAAAAACATGCATATCAGCAACCCGGCCATACTTTATATCGGGTTGTTTGGGAGAAATAGCGGCACGATCACGAGGTTAGGAACGCAGAATTGTGAGATTACAGCAAATGATGCAGGAGATGCAGAAATCTTTATCGGAAGCATTGCAGGTTCCAATTACGGTACGATCCGTGAGTGTTACAATACCGGGCACATCCTGGTATCATCTTATTTTGCAAAGGTAGGCGGTATAGCCGGAGGGTATGGAACGATAGAAAAATGCTTCAATACCGGCACAATATCTGCAAACGGATACTATGCATACGTGGGAGGTATTGCAGGTTTCGCTGGGACAATCAAAGAGTGTTATAACACGGGGAGCATCACCTTCGGCAGCGAAGAAACACTCGATACTTTCGGCGCAATAGCTGGCAGCGGCAGTACAAAAGTCAGCAACTGCTATTTTTCCAATTTTGGTTTTAGAGGGGTTGCAGAAAACTATGGTGGTTCACAGACATTCAGGAAGTCTGCTTTAGAAATGACCCGGATGTCCACTTTTACCGCCTTTGACTTTGAAAATACATGGATCATGTCTTCGGATACTGACTTCCCATGCCCTATTCTTAAAGGCGTTCATTTCTTTGCAGGTAATGAAAACACCTCGGAGTTTTCAGGTGGCGTTGGTACCATTTACAATCCATATAAGGTTGGCACACCTGATCAACTCAATAATGTGCGACATTACCTGGGTGCACACTTTGTCATGACAAACAATATTGACCTACTGGATGCTACTTCCGAAGGCGGCGAATATTACAACGACGGCGCAGGATGGATACCGATCGGCGGGGACTATCAGGATGCTTTTTGTGGCAGTTTCGATGGCGGCGGTCATACCATTAACGGGCTAAGATGCGTCTATGCAACGACTGAGACCAATTCGGCGCTGTTTGCAAGAAACGACGGTGAAATAACAAATCTCGGTTTGAACAATATTTATATACAAACCAGGGGTAGAGCTGCAGGGGTAGCTGCAAAAAACAGCGGGATAATCAGTCATTGCTTCGTCGGCGGTGAAATCAGCGGCGAGTACGAATGCGGGGGCATCTCTGCAGCTTCAGACGGGAAAATCACCTCCTGTTACAATACATCGACTGTTACAGCCCAAAATGTCTCTTCTTCGATCGGCGGTATCGTTGGGTACATGCGGGATAATGGAGAAGCGGGATATTGCTATAATACCGGAAACATCCGAAATCTGATGAACAGCGGCTTGGATTCTGCGGGTGGAATCGCAGGAACAGGGTTGTACAGTGACAACACCGCGATCCATGACTGCTTTAATATGGGAGCTGTATCCGTAGCTTATGATCAGGATTCAGCGGGAGGCATCGCTGGTGAATACATCGATGACATCAAACACTGCTATAATATCGGGAGCGTATCAGGAAGCGACTGCTCTGCCGCTATCGTATACAGTGCACCGAGCACCATAACGGATACCTATTTCCTGGACACCGGCGAACCTGGGCTGATCGGCGCGACGGATGGCTACGACAGGGAGCTATCCAATAAAAAAACGCATATTGAGATGACACAGCGGACGACGTTCACGGCATTTGATTTTGATAACATATGGGAAATGCCTGTTACCGGGTGCTACCTGTATCCAGTATTAAAAGGTTTGCCGCACGATCCCCTCCAAGGTGAAACCCAAAAGTTCGATGGTGGTCTGGGGACAATAGCAAGCCCATTCATCATCGCCACTCCTGAACACCTGAACAATGTCCGACTTTATGACCATAAATACTTTATTCTGGCCAATGATATCGACATGTCATCTGCCACATCTGAAGGCGGTGCGTACTACAATAATGGGGCCGGATGGGAGCCCATCGGCTTTTCATCTTCGTTAAATATTCATTTTGACGGCGGTGGACATTCCATTTCAGGTCTTAAAATTAACCGTCCGGAACAAAGTAACATCGGGTTGTTTGGCCGAATTACGTCTTCTTCCATCAAAAACCTAAAAATGCTTGACGTCGATGTCACCAGTGCCTATATCTGCGGCGGGATCGCAGGATCGTGCAGCGGAGAAATCAAAAACTGCAGTGTATCAGGATCGATCACGGGAACCAAAACGCAGACGAATTACGGCGTAGGCGGGATCGCTGGTATCATGTATTCCGGGGATATATCTTTTTGCACGAATACCGCAAAAATTTCTTCCTATGTCAAAGCGGGAGGTATCGTGGGGGATACCGAAGGCAATATATCCTATTGCTCCAATCACGGAGCCATAACAGGCCTGGGCACCACGGTCATAGGCGGTATAGCCGGAGAAACCCACGGAAGAATCCGCGATTGCTACAATACTGCAGACCTGTTTCAAACAAATCCCGACGAAGATTCAGGCGGCATTGCAGGCTGGCATTATTACAGCGGCTATACATATACAAATTGCTATAATATCGGCCATGCAACGTATGGAATCACTGCATGCAACTGGACGAATATAACCCTATGGTCACATTGTTATTACCTGGAGGGGATGTGTGAAAAAGAAGGGAATTATGGTGATCCAAAAAGTGCAACTGCTTTACAAAGTCAATCGTCCTATGAAGGATATGATTTCGCAAATGTCTGGACTATGGCCGGTGAAACCACCTATCCTTTTGCCGAATTGCAGAACATTATACAACCAACTGTAAAGGTTCAAGGAACATTAGATCTGAGTGATTTCGGGGACAATTCCACAATCACTGTTGGAACGGTAGAAACCGGATCCAATGTGATACTGACAAATAACACTGGGGCCACGTTCAACAATGTACGAATTGTATGCCTAGCCGGAACAACCATCACCTTAAACAATGTGAAAATTTATAACAGGGCGGGCTCGCCATATTGCTGTGCCTTGTCATTCTCCGGCACCGGCAATGAACTGATCGTGCAAGGCGAATGTTCCCTACAAAGCGGAAGCGACAGCCCGGGAATAAAAGTACAGGCAGGGACCTCCCTGGAAATACAAGGCACCGGAACACTCGATGTCAGCGGCTGCTCAGGGATCGGTGCCTATGGCAACTACTCAGCGGGGAATATCACGATCCATAGTGGAACGATCATTGCTTTAGGACGATGGGATGGTGCAGGCATCGGCGGTGGAGAAAATGGCTCAGGCGGCACAATAACGATAACCGGCGGCATCGTGTCTGCCAGAAGCAACGCAGATGGTGCGGGGATCGGCGGCGGCGACGGTGGTGACGGCGGGATCATCAATATCGAAGGTGGGCAGGTAACGGCACAGGGATCCTGGGCTGCAGGTATCGGTGGCGGTTATGGCGGGGATGGAGGGAGTATCACCATTTCCGGTGGAACAGTAAACGCGATAGGCTCCATGTATTCGGCAGGTATTGGCGGTGGATATGGTGGCAATGGTGGGACTATCGTAATCAATGATGGTACGATTTATGCAGCAAGAGGCACTGATGCACCGTGTGATATCGGCTATGGAAATTTTAGAGGAACAGGATCCCTGGAAATATCGGGCAATGCTATCGTATTCCTGAAAAACGGGGTATGCGTCACACCTATAAACAATACGCACACGCTCCTGTCCACCCAAACCATCGTTAATCATAAAGCGTTCGGACTTGAAATACCTTATCCCTGGACTACCCCGGTATATGCATACCTAAACAACGATGACGTATTTACGGCCAGATATAATATAAATGGCGGAACAGGGAATAATCCTGAATCTATAACGCAATACAAAAACACGAAAACAATTATCCAAAGCGGGGATAAGCTAACCAAGAACAGGCTGCATTTCCTATACTGGAATACGCTGCCGGACGGTACAGGCGAGCGATATAATGCCGGCGACGAGTATACCTTTACTGCAAACATAACGCTATATGCGATATATGAGAAGCCAATTAGTGTCTCTTCAGTAACGATAAGCGGCAACAACGAGCCAATACTCTGCGGAACCTATCGGGCGCTGTGGGCAACAGTCGTACCCTCAAACGCAACGTATCCGGAAATAACCTGGTCCAGCAGTGACAAATCAGTGGCTACCGTAGATCAGAATGGCATCGTTGAAGCCATCCAAACAGGCAAAGCATTTATATCGGCGGCTGTGGACGGCATTACCGGTTCATGCGAAGTGACTGTGTACAGATATTTTACCGTACAGTTTGATTCACGGAGCGGAAGCATATACGATGATCAATTCGTAAAACCAAATTCAACCATTACCAAACCGTCAGATCCCTACAAAGAAGGCCATTCATTTGAAGGGTGGTATAGGGACAATGCCTATCGCTCAAAATGGAATTTCGAAAAGGATCCAGTATCTACAGATATGATTCTATATGCAAAGTGGACTGTCAACTCTTATAGCGTAAACTTCAACACACAAAACGGGGGTAAGATCGACAGCAAAATCACGAATTACAATACAACTATCACCAAGCCCGTAATTGATCCTCAAAAACAAGAATTTACCTTTGCAGGCTGGTACAAGGAGAAGGAATGCGTAAACATATGGAATTTCAATACCGACAAGGTGACATGCGATACAACGCTTTACGCCAAATGGCAGCCTGTGAGCGCCTATCTCTCGGGGCTCAAGTTAACACAGGGAGCAAGCATCACCCCCGCATTCTACAAAGCGAAGTACAGCTACAAAGTTCTGCTGAATGAGAACACCGGGCGCGTAACGCTGACGCCAACCAAGGAGAACAAAACGGCAACCATGACGCTGAACGGCGCGGGCGGATCCAGCCTGACGGTGGAACTGAAGAACGGCCAGACGGTAACGCGCAAGATACGGGTATACTGTGCGAGTACAACAAGAACCTATACCTTCACCATCACAAGGGAGAAATCCTCGAACAACTACCTATCCGGGCTGACGGCCAAAGGCGCGGGCATCACACCCGTATTCAGCAAGTACCAGACGGAGTACAGGGTGGAGCTGCCGGAGGGGACAGATAAAACGACGATCTACGCAACCGCCGAACGCGCGGATGTGGCGAAGGTGTATTATTCGGTCAGGTCCTATACATTGAAAAACGGCGAGACAAGAAACATCACGATCAAGGTGCGTTCCCAGAAGGGGGTGTACCGGTACTACCATGTGACGATCCACCGCGCGAAATCCACCAACACAAACCTCGCCTCGCTGTACACGAATTCATCGAGGTGCAGGCTGTCGGCGCCGTTCAACGCAAACATTACGGATTACACCATGACAATGCCGGCCAACCAGAGCTCCGTATCCATCTACTCAAAGGCGGCAGACCGGTTATCCAAGGTGAGCGCGAAGGTGACGATCAACGGCGTCACCAGGGCCACCAACCGGGTGAGCCTGGCCAAAGGGCAAAGCGCCGTCGTAGAGATCACCGTGACAGCCCAGTCCAAGGATACAAAGGTCTACCGTATCACGATCACAAGAGCGACGGTATAACCACGGTTTTGCCTAAACCATATTCAAAGCAAAGGCATGGAACAAGCCACCCTGTTCCATGCCTTTGCTTGTTCGCGGGCGGCTATCCTGCGGGGCTGACAGCGGTACCAAAGCAAAAAGTAAACAAAAATGATACGCTTTTGACAAAGCATCGTAAAAAGTACTATAATGCAGTCAGCCGCAATGCGGCATAACCATTGCTGTATCCAACCAACGTCTGAACCGGAACCCACGATCCAATTTATTTCAAATCCTGCTGAAGCCGGAGAAAAAAACGATGCTTTCAGGAATCAAGAAGTTTATCGCCACCATGACAATATCCGCACTCGTCTTTTCGGCATTGGCCGCGGCCGTGCCCACGGCAAGCGCATCCGCAAGCGCATCCGCAGGCGCATCCGCAAGCGCGTCCACCGCGCGGAACGGCACGATCAACACGCAGGGCGCCAATTTGCGGGAGAAACCCGCCACGACAGCCGACGTGATCACCAAAATGGACCAGGGCACCCAAGTGAACGTGCTGGGGAACGAAAGCAACGGCTGGTACAAGATACGCTACCAGAAGAAAACCGGCTATACCCGGGCGGACTACGTGGACGTACTGGTGAGCAACCTGAGGGACCCGGCCGTGATGATATCCGACGCGACGATGACGAAGCAGCCCGACCCCGCCAGCGAGGCGATCGAATCCCTGAAAAGCGACACACAGGTGACGGTGACGGGGGCCTACGGGGCGATGTACAAAGTGGCGGACGGGCAGAAAAGCGGGTATGTGCCCAAAAGCTGCGTGCATATCTACACGATCGTTTCTATCGACCTGAAGGCGACGATCAGCTCGGGCGGCGTGAACCTGCGGAGCATCCCCAGCGCATCGGGCCAGAACCTGACGACGATGACTAAGGGCGCGAGCGTGACGGCGTACAGCATCCAGGACCACTGGGTGAGAATCAACTATTCGGGCAAGACAGGTTACGTAAGAGGGGACTTCGTCAGCTATTCATTGCCGGCGCATTCCAACATCACCACCCTCTCCCCGGGCATGAAGGGGCCGATGGTGACAAACCTGCAGACCGTGCTGAAGAAAGCGGGATACTTCTACGCCGCCGCAAACGGCGTATACGGCAGCGCGACCAAGAAAGCGGTGGCCGATTACCAGAAATTCGCCCATATGAAAGCGGACGGGATCGCAGGCGCACAGACGCTGCTGCTGCTTTTCGGCCCGCAGGGGGCGGCCAAGCTGTGGAGCAATTACAGGTCCTCCATGCCGGCGCAGAAGCCGAGGCAGAACGGGCGGGTATGGCTGGACGACTGGTTTGGATACATGGAAAAGACCGTGAAGAAAATGGAGCCTTTCGAGGTCATCGACGTGCGTACGGGGATCCACTGGAAGATGCAGCGCTTCGGCGGCTGGTGGCACGCGGACGTGGAGACGATGACGAAAGCCGATACGGAGGCCATGAAAAAGGCCTGGGGCGGGGAAATGAACCCATCCAGGCGGCCCGTATGGGTGCGCATCGGGGACAAGTATTATGCCGCGAGCCTCATGGGATTCATCCATAACCGGGGCACCATTTACTCAAACGGGCTGGGCGGGCAGGTCTGCCTGCACTTCCGGGGGAGCAGGATCCACGAGTCCGGGCATATCGACGAAGCCCACCAGGCGTGCGTCATGGAAGCCTATAACAAGGCGGCCAGGCTGGACGCGCTGATCGACGCGGGCAAGGTATGATGCGCTGCCCATGCAACCAACGTTACGAAATGAAAAGGATATGCCGTATATGAAGAAATTGATGTTATTTGTCCTGGCCATCCTATGCTCCATGGCGCTTCTGGGCGGATGCGCCAGCCCGGCCCTGGCCACAGACGCCGGCCCATCGCCTTCGGCAACGGTTTCGGCGCCCGCTCCCACCGCCATCCCCACGGACACGGCGGCGGCATCCCCCTCCCCCAGCGGGGAGCAGGGTGGCACCGACGGCGTCACCCTGGACGGGGTGACGTACTACCTGGACGGGGAAGACGCGGCGGCGGCGAATTACGGCGAGGATGCCCCCCTGCACATGAAAAAGGCGGACGGCACGGATGACAAGGACCTGGGCGTACGGGGCTTCAACTTTGACATCATCGGCGAGTACATCTATATCGATTCCCACGACCCGGACCTGACCGGGAGAGGGGACAGGACCTGGAGCACAACCCGGCTGAACAAGGACGGGAGCGCCAAGGTCAGGCTCGAATACGGCAGCATGTCGGACCGGCTGGTGCCCGAGGGCGGGAAGGCGTTTTATTTCACCACGATGGGGGACAGCGCCATCTACATAGCCGACTTTGCCTGTGAGACCGTGGACACCCTGAACGTCTCCCTGCCCGACAAAGGCGAACTGGATAAAAAGCTGGGCGCAAACAAGATCCTGCACGTGGGCATCGGCGAAGTGAAAGACGGGTGGATCACATTTGACGCGACTTTTTCGAACAGAGACGGCATCGCCCTGTACAACGGGACATACAAGATCACGGGGGACGGCACATCGATATCCAAGGTGAAAGGCGATTACATCACCAGCGGCGCGATGGAAAATGAATAAGCTTGCTGCCCATTTATTCCTAAAAATAATTATTCTTAATTGTCCCTTGAAATACGCTGAACTTAAGGTATATATCATCATTGTTCAATAAAGTATCTGTAACGTTATGTTGATGAGTTTTGTTTTGGATACAACAATCGTAAAAGAGATATGTTTAACTTGGTGCTAAAGCAAGCGGTAAAATGAAAAGAGGTCCCCTCAAAGGACCTCTACCCGTAAAGGGTTAGTGCTGTTAATGCTTCACGCATTAGACCCGCTATGGGGTTAGTTTCCTACATTATACTAACAATATTAGAATTTTGCAACTAAAATATTATAACTTAAAAAGCGCAATATTCTAGTTGCTTTTTTATTCACTTTTCCTGCCTAAGATATAATCGTCTTATTTTGTCGTCAATTTCGTTCAGCTTCTCTGGGGCTAATTTAAAACCTGCAAATCTGTCCGATAGTGACTTGGGAAAAACGATTCTCATTTTGCTTAGAGCACATAACTGATTAATTTTAGCAACGGAACCCTTATTTAAGTTTCTTAGCTCCCTTTCGTCCCTTTTCAATTTCTTTTCTAATATAGTCGTGTCTTTCCCCTGATTTGTTAATACTACAATCTGTTCTTTTGTTTTTGCGATCAGTTTTTGATAATCTTCGATTTCGCTCTTAAATATTCCTCTCCCTAGAAATACTCCATTATTGGGGTCGATATCTTCTTCTGACTTGTCATCGTCTAGGGAAGTTAACGGAACTACCATAATCGTTCTATTTGTCTTTGCGTTATTATTTTCAACCACGAGGCAATAATGGAGCCCACCATCTTCGCTACCTATCTTGAATCCAAGTTCTGCCTTTAAAACATTTCCTCTTTCATAGTATATTAAGCTCTCATAATTAAAGGATCTTTCGTTTGGAAGATATTTGCCCGCCCAATCATTTAACCAATATACTAATTTCCTAGCTACATCAAAACTTATATCATGCAACATTGTATCTTTTAAGACTCCAAGAACCTTATCAATATTATCCTCTAATTCTTCTTGGCATGTCATTGCAGAAATCTTTGCTTGGTTGGCCATGAGCCTACCCCCAACAAACCATTTTCCCCAATTATATCACATTACTGGATATATTGTTATATTTTGATGGAGTGCGTATACTTTAATGGGGCAGGTAAAATTCAAGCATTTTCTATTCAGGAGCAATAAGATGGTTGAAACCATTTTAGTTCTTTGCGTCTTTATGGCGCTTCTATTATTTTTGCGGACAAGGGAACCGCAGTTTATTCCGCCATCAAAAAACCAATTCATCGCGTGATTCAGTTGGCCACATGAACGGGAATACTATAGCCGGTGATGCTATATGATCAAAAAGCAGACGATGGTGAAGCGAAACAAGGGCGGCGTGAGCTATGTAGGTTTCATCGAAACTGAGACGAGCAGCAACGCGCCGGTGGGGAGCTATTCGGGAGGACTGGCCAAAAATGCCAAGCACAGGTAGCCGAAACCGGTATCCAAAAAACACGTCTTTTTCAGCCTCCAAAATCGAAAGGCATTTCCATTTCATTTGGCCTGCTTACCTGGAAGCCGTCGAATATTTGTTTATATTAGCGAAATTTGCCACGTAAATATGTTATAATATACATGTGTGAATAGCACATGCGCACACAACGTTAAAGTGCGTGCGGTCTGTTTTAACGTCATATGTATTGGCTGCAGCAAGCCATGTATTTATGTAAAGGAGGAAATGCATATTGGATGCATTCTGGGCGGGACTGAACCTGTTTGAAAAGATCTACTACTGCATCGCCCTGCCTTTTTCGGCCATCCTGGTGATCCAACTGATCCTCTCCATCGTGGGGCTCGGACACCACGGCGACGTGAGCATGGGGAGCAGCCATAGCGTTGACACACCCCATGATACTGCATCGAACGACGGGGTCTCGCACGCGGGGCCCCAGCACCATGACACGCAGCGGGAGTACGCGCGGGAGGAACACGAGTCGATCTCCACGTTCAAGATGTTCACCCTGCGCGGGTTCATCGCATTTTTTGCCATCGCAGGCTGGACGGGCGTGGCGCTGGCCAAAACCACATTACCGATCTGGGCGGATATCGCCCTGAGCGTGGCGGCGGGGTGGGCGGCCATGGCCATCGTGGCGGCGATCTTTTCGGCGATGCTGCGGCTGCAATCGGACGGGACGCTGCGTATGGGCAACACCGTGGGCCAGTACGGCACGGTCTATATCCGCATCCCCGCGAACAGGCAGGGGAAGGGGAAGGTGCAGCTGGTGGTGCAGGAACAGCTGACGGAGCTTTTCGCCGCGACCGCGGACGAGGCACCGCTCTCCACCGGGGAGAAGATCAAGGTCCTTTCGGTGGAAGGCGGCAACACGTTACTCGTGACAAAGGCAAACAAATAACATAAACGGAGGATACTATGGAAGGCGGAATCATCGCTCTGATCGTGACAGGCTCGGTCATCCTATTCATCCTTTTTATCATGTTCCTCTCGCGGTACAAGAAGTGCCCATCGGACAGGATCATGGTGGTGTACGGCAACGTGGGGCGGACGAAGGACGGCTCCCAAAGGAGCGCCAAGTGCATCCACGGCGGCGCGGCCTTCGTGTGGCCCATCGTGCAAAGCTACCGGTTCCTCTCCCTGACGCCGATCTCCATCGAAGTGCTGCTGCGCAGCGCGCTGAGCAAGCAGAACATCCGCATCGACGTGCCTTCACGCTTCACGGTGGGTATCTCCACCGAGCCGGGCATCATGCAGAACGCTGCGGAACGGCTGCTGGGACTGGCGCTGCCCGATATCCAGGAGCTGGCCAAGGACATCATCTTCGGCCAGCTGCGTTTGGTCGTAGCGACGATGGACATCGAAGAGATCAACACCGACAGGGACAAGTTCCTGGCGGCGGTATCCAACAACGTTGAAACAGAACTCAACAAAATCGGCCTGAGGCTCATCAACGTGAACGTGACGGACATCAACGACGAATCGGGCTATATCGAGGCGCTGGGCAAGGAAGCGGCGGCCAAGGCCATCAACGACGCGAAACGGACCGTAGCGGAGAAGGACAAGGAAGGCGCCATCGGCCAGGCCAACGCCAACAGGGACCAGCGCATCGAGGTCTCGGCGGCGAACTCCCGCGCCATCGAAGGGGAAAACACCGCCAAGATCACCATCGCAAACTCGGACTCGGAACGGCGCGAGAAGGAGGCCGAAGCCCTGCGGCGCGCTACCGCGGCGGAGAAGGTGCAGACGGCCATGGCGCTGAAGGAATCCTACGCGGCAGAAGAACAAGCCGAATTGCAGCGTGCGGCACGCGAAAAGGCGACGCGGGAAGCCGACATCATCATCCAGGCCGAGATCGAAAAGCGCAGGATCGAGATCTCCGCGGAAGCCGAGGCGGAACAGCTGCGGCGGAAGGCGCGCGGCGAGGCGGATGCCATCTTTGCACAGATGGAGGCAAGGGCACGCGGCATCAAGGAAGTGCTGAACAAGCAGGCCGAGGGCTTCGAGGGGATCATCCATGCGGCGGGCGGAAACGCGGACGACGCGGTGCACATGATGATCGCGGACAAGCTGGAAGCGCTGGTGGAAAAACAGGTCGAGGCTATCAAAAATATCAAGATCGACAAGATCACGGTGTGGGAGAACGGGCAGAACAAGGACGGGCAGACGTCCACGGCTTCGTTCCTCTCGGGGCTGCTGAAATCCATCCCGCCGATGAACGAGATGTTTGACATGGCGGGGATGACGCTGCCGACATACCTGGGGGAATCCAAGGACAAGGCAAAGGCGGCGGACACAAAGAGCGTCAAAATCGAAGCCGAGGCGACGGTGAAGGACGCGGAACCCGAAGAGAAGGATCCGGAGCCGGACCACCCGGCCAAGAAGAGGCTCGTGGACCCGCCCAAAGACAAAGGCGACTGGAGATAGTGAATATAAAAAAAGAAAAACCCTGAGGGGTTTTTCTTTTTTTAGTTGACAGTTGACAGCTAACAGTTAACAATAGCGGAATGCATAGGGAGCATACGACCCTTACGGGTTGATTGGGGTTGCCTCCCATTGGGGCATGAATTTGCAATCCTGTGGGAGTAAACCCCACAGCCGTCGTTTCGCTACGCTCACTACGGCAGCTCACCCTACAGTGGATGCGATGCACCCACTTGGGGAGCCATGCGACGGGTCCTGGGGCGGAATAACTGGTAATTCAGATAAAGGTATAACCGGAACCAGAAGAATACATACTGGCTACACACACGGGTGAAAGCGCTCTATGCGATGGAGAAACACCTCATCCGGCACCATGGATTCCAATTGGAGCAATTGGAATCACTATGGCGCCACCTTCCCCTCAAAGGGGAAGGCTTTGAGAGTCCGATTTCAGGTTAAAGTTGAGAACTGCGGTGAGACCGGTGGCTGTTTCCTGATACGATGGAGGAGGCGCACTGCTGTAAAAACCCCACCCAGGCCTTTACAGCAGTGCGGCAGGGGAAATATCAATATTTGAGCTCCGTGGCCTGGCCGGTGAGCTCGAAGGTGATCTCAAGCGGTTTTCTGCCTGTGAGCTTTACACTGCGGCTGTCGGGCTGGCTCCCGCCCACATAGACCCTGAACATGCCCGACTCCAGCACGCATTTACCATCATCATTTATGAGCGCCAGAAGCCTGGGGGTGAGGGTGAAGACGGCCTTTGCCTTCGCGCCGGGTTTCAGGAAGATATTCCTGATGCCCGCAAGCCGCCATTTGGGCACATCCACGGAGGCCTCCATGTCCTGCAGGTAAAGCTGCACCACCTCGCTGCCCGCATACCGCCCGGTGTTCTTTACGGTAACAGAGCATTGAACGGTCTCACCAACAGCATATTTTTCGCTGCCCAATTGCAGGTCATCGTATTCGAACTCCGCGTAGCCCAGGCCGAAACCGAAGGGATAGAGCGCCTCGTTTTTCATATACCGGTAGGTGCGGCCCTGCATGGCGTAATCCAGGAAATCCGGCAGCTCCTCCGCCGTACGGTAGAACGTGACGGGGAGGCGGCCCGAGGGGGAGTATTCCCCGAACAGGAGGGACGCGATGGCCTTGCCGCCCTGCGCGCCGGGATAGAAGGCCTGCAGGATCGCGGGGACGTGCTCGTCGGCCCAGGACACTGCCAATGCGCTCCCGGACAGAAGTATCAGTATTACAGGTTTACCCGTGTTACATACAGCCTCGAGCAGGTCCTGCTGGACGCCCGGCAGGTTCAGATTCAGCTTATCCCCGCTGGAATATTCATTGGACGTATCGCCTTCCTCGCCCTCAACGAATTCATCCAGACCCAGGCATACGACGGATACATCCGCCTTTTGCGCCGCAGCCACGGCCTCGGAGAACCCGTCCCGGGGCTTTGCGAGGACCTGCAGCCTGTCCCTGTACAAATGGCAGCCTTCCGCATAGTACACACGGACATCTTCGCCCACATGATCCTGGATGCCCTCCAGCACCGTGGTGTAGCGCGAGGCGGCGCCGTGGTAATTACCCATCAGCGCAGCACGGCTGTTGGCATTGGGGCCGATGACCGCGATGGACTTCAGTTTCTTTTTATCCAGCGGCAGGAGGTTATTTTCGTTCTTCAGGAGGACCAAAGAGCGTTTGGACATCTCCAGCGCGAAGGCGTTATGGGCCTTGCTGTCATTCTCTTCGTACCCGATCCCTGCATACGGCACATCCGCCGGGTCGTCAAACATCCCCAGCTTCATGCGCGTGACGAAAAGCCGCACCAGCGCACGATCCAGCATCTCTTCCGTGACAAGGCCTTCCTGATAGGCCACGGTGAGCTGCGAATAAAGGCAGCCGCAATTCAGGTCGCAGCCATTTTTCAGGGCGAGCGCCACGGATTCGGCGGCATTTCTGGTGACCCTGTGCCCTTCATGGAAGTCCTTGATCGCCCAGCAGTCCGACGTGACATGCCCCCTAAAACCCCATTCCTGCCGAAGGATATCCTCCAGCAGCGTTTTGCTGCCGCAGCAGGGCTCCCCGTTGGTCCGGTTGTACGCGCCCATCACGGACTCCACCCCGGCCTCCTGCACGCACTCCTTAAATGCGGGCAGGTAGGTCTCGCGCAGGTCCTTCTTCGATACGACCGCATTGAATTCATGCCGGCCCGCTTCGGGGCCGCTGTGCACGGCGTAGTGCTTGGCGCACGCGGCGGCTTTCAGGTACCGGGGATGGTCGCCCTGGATGCCTTTGATAAAAGCCATGCCCAGCCTGCCCGTTAAAAACGGATCTTCCCCGTAGGTCTCCTGGCCCCTGCCCCAGCGCGGGTCCCGGAAGATATTGATATTGGGGGACCAGAAAGTGAGCCCCTTGAATATGTCATGATCGCCTTGCCGCTGGAATTCGTGGTATTTGGCACGCCCTTCGGTGGAGATGATGCATGCCTCCCGGTATACCATGTCTTCATCAAAGGTGGCCGCCATGCCGATAGCCTGGGGGAACATGGTGGAGACGCCCGCCCGCGCAACGCCGTGGAGGGCTTCACCCCACCAATTGTAGGAGGGGATCCCCAACCGATCGATGGCGGGCGAATCATGCAGCATCTGCGATACTTTTTCACCCACGCTCATCCTGGAGACGAGGTCCCTGGCTCTTTCTTCAAAACTGCGGTTTTGATCCTGGTAGACGGGCAGATCAGACATATGAACCCCCTATAACGATATGATTTTATTTTTTGCCCTGCAAAGAGTCCGATACCGATTTACATCAATATAGCATAAAATGTAACTAATACGTTCAATTGGTTATATTATATCTCAAAACAGTGATAAAATAAATAGAAACCGATTTACATACGCGAGATTATTTCAACTGAAACAAAGTATGCGCAGGCCAGAAGACCAGCCATCCATCATACAGTACGGCCAATGCGTCCATACAGCCGCATCCATGGGCTTCATTCGGCAGGATAACCCAAAACTATTGGAAGAAACCGGACGTGAACCTATTTACAAAGGCGCGGGCATATTGTAATATGAAACCATCCTATAAATGAACGAAGGTTTATTTATGCAATACCTCAAGGACGGGATACGGGAAAACATCGTGGCGGCGGCGCTGAAGGAATTCAAGGAGCACGGCTTCCTGGAGGCCAACATGCGCAACATCGCATGGCAGGCGGGCATCACCGTGGGCAACATCTACCGGTATTTCAAGAGCAAGGACGCGCTCTTTGAAGAGATCATGGAACCGGTAAAGGAATGCATGATGGACCTGCTCTTCGTGGACAAACGCGAGGGCGGGTACGGACAGGACAACACGCTGAACCTGGACGCCGTGATGGAGAGCGTGCTGCAGGTGTGCAGGCAGTACAGCCCCGAGCTATTGGTTCTCATCTATAAGAGCAAGGGCTCGAAATACGAGAACATCAAGGAGGAATTCATCTCCCTGATCGAAAAACGGATCGTGGAGGACGTATTCCCGGCGCGGTTCCTCCAGAACCAGGACAGGCCGCTGGCGTATGTGATGGCGGCGACATTCGCGGAGGGGCTTTTCATCGTATTGAAGAAATACGAACCCGATATCGAGAAGATCGACATGCTGATACGGCAGCTGGTAGCCATCTTTTTCAAGGAGAAGCTTCGAACCGCATAGCTTTCCATGATGGGGTAAACGCGCATACAAGGCTGCTCAAACTCGCGCACAGCACCGGGGCACCCTCGATGCTTACTCCGCATGTGCGTGGCCGTCCGCTCAGCCCAGAACACTCCAAAGGAGTGTTTTTTGCTTTGCGCTGCCTGCCATCATGACGTCCGCACTCGGCTGTGGGTGCTCGACCGGAGCACACTTTGCAAGCATATTTGCCGCAACGCGGGACGACTATTGCACGGCTGCTGCCTCTGGCGGTATCGAAAACTCATATAAGCTTTTCAAAGTCTGCAAGCTGCGGACTAATCGGCAAAACGTTTATGCTATAATTCATTTGCCTCCATACAAGGGCAGGCAGGTCAATCAAGCCATAAATTCTGATAATACGGGAAAGCCGCGAACCGGGGAGGGGTCTTTTTGAAACGCGTTATATCGTCCCTGCTTGTATTCATTTTGCTGGTTCTGATCATCCCGATACAGGCGCAGGCGCATGCCGGCCAGACGCTTCAGAAGTTCCGCGTAGCGGTTGACGGCAAAGCATACCAGGCAAGCGGAACTATAGGAAGCCAGGACGGGGAGCTTTACCTTCCGCCCTCGGTCATCAAACAGCTGCTCGGCGCACTGCCCACGGCCGCCGTCAAACGGAACGAAGCGGGGTATGCCAGCCTGAAAGGCGCCTGCGATGAAATACACGCATCGTACTATGAGTATGACTCCGTCCTGAAGGCAGCTTATATATGGAAGGACCTGGGCGACAAGGGCATGGAGGAGGCCAGAATCGGCTACTATGGGCTCGGCACGCCTTCCAATCATGCGATCACATACAAACAGTTCTTTTCCATTTTGGATCATGCGGTCGAAATAGCGGATGATACGAAACTGGCGGCATGGGAGAGCAAATTTGCGCTGGGCCGGAACTCCGATAAAGTCATGACACGCTTTGAGGGGATGATGGCTATATTAAATGCCGCCACGCTGCTGGGGCCGGACTTCAGCGAATTCAACGCGAACTGGACCGGGCTGAACGAACGGATCGGGGAAAAAGTGTGGGACGAATTAAACACAATACCGAACCCCTATGAATTCATCCCAAACCATTATCCTTATGCACTGGGCGGATTTCAAAACACCACATATGTTTATGACTGGGACGACTGCGGCGTGGCGTACAGGTATGCTTTCGGCCGGGTATCCCTCGTAAGCGGCAAGCTCCTTTTTGATTACGATGAGAACCGCAACTCCATGCGTCCCGCCGATACCATGACGTTTACGGAGGCATTGAACGCCACCGCTCGTTTCCTGGACTCCCGTGAACAGCCGGACCAATATATCTCCCTTTCAAGCAACGAGGCATTAAACTATGACCAGGCTTATTTAACGGATAATTTACTCAATAAATCCATGGCACTGCCCGGCATCTCCGACGAAAACCTTCCCCAGTGGCACGGTTTTGTGCTGCCCGGCGGGTCCTATGAGGAAACAGATATCGATACAGTGCTGTGGGACAGGAATCTGCGCAAGATCGCCGACTGGGGCTTCAACAGCGTACGATATATGCTGACCTACCAGACATTGTTCGATGCGCATGCGACCCAGGTAAACCTGGCCAACCTGAGAAAGCTGGACATGGTAGTCGCGTCCGCGATCAAATACAACCTGCACCTGAACATCGTAACATTCAGCCTGCCGGGAAGATGGACAAAGACGGATTTCGATACGTATACCTCCACCGGCTCCCTCGATCTCTTTACAAATACCGAAGAGCAGGAAGAAGCGAAAGCCGTATGGGCGCTGATAGCCAAACGGTACAGGAACATACCGAGCGCATCACTTTCCTTTTGCCCGCTGTGGGAAGCTACAAATACCGATTTGAGCAGCGGGCTGCCGGTAGACCCTTATACGATCACTGATGTAAGCAAGGTCTATTGCGACCTGATCGGCGCCATCCGGGAAAATGATCCGGACAGGTTTATCGTATATGAACCCACTTGCAACAATAATTGTCCGCAGCTCATCAATGAAGCGCAGGAGATCCGCAGCGATATCGAGGACCAGTATAACGATGTACTCATGATATCGAACTTCTGTGAGCAGCCATTTGTATACGCGGAAATGACGGCCGTCCAGGGCGAACACATCGACCACAACAACCATTCCATGTTCAAGCCTGCCTATCCGGTAACGGTATACGCAGCACAGCAGCGCATCCCAAACGGATCGCCGCTCAACCTGAACGGCGCGCTGGTGGCTGGGACGGTGATCGACATCTATCTTTCCAAAGCGGAGGGAAGCGGCACCTTCAAAATGACGGCGGACGGCGCCGAACTGTACAGCGAAACGCTTTCGGATACCACCTATCACACCGATAACCCGCTTTCCAGATTCTATCCGTACGCGAAAAGCGATAAGCACATCCGCGTGACCCTGCCGTCCGATACGGATCACCTGCAGATCAGCTACAGCGGGGACGCCTTTAGCTGGAGCGGGCTGGATGTGACCCTTCCGCAGGGATACGCCGTAAACCGCTGGTGGTACATGTCTTTCTATGATGCGGATATGGCCGGCACGGAATGGGCGCCGCCGGCTTTAAAACCCACTTCCAGGATCATGATCTCCCCGTTTGACAGGATGAATGGGCGCAATATCACCATCCATCCCGACATCACGTATACCACCGATGAAGCCTATGACCGGGCCAATAAACAGACGGTCGAAAACTGGGGGGAAGCCATGGCGGATTTTTCCCCAAACCTTTTGGTACGCGCCGAGCGCGCATGCTTTTGTATCGGCAGCGAATATGAATCCAGCATACAATACTATGACGATTTCCTGACGATGTGCGACGAACACGGGTTCAGCTGGTTCAGCAATGATTATATCGATATCTTCTCGAATTCGAGCCAAACGATGTATGCCGGCGCTGAAAAAGACCGGTACCAGGACGGCTACCTTTTGACGGATATGCTGAAAGTGTATCAGAAGCATTTGCCGCAACCCACCACGCTGGAAGCGATCCAATATCCCATATCTGCAGCCCCAAACGACAGCTCCCGCGGAAGCGTAACGGGCGGCGGAACCTATGACGAGGGCGCTACGGCGACGCTGCACGCTGAACGCAAAACGGGCTACCGGTTCGTGCGGTGGACGGAAGGGAGCGCGCAGGCATCGACCAAGGCGGATTACAGCTTTGCTGTAACGGGAGAACGAAACCTCACCGCAGAATTCGCCCCCCTAATACCGACAGGCATCCGATATTCAAAGACAGACGCGACGCTCTACGGCGCTGCAAACGGCACCATCTCCATCACGGCATCGGGCGGGGACAGCGGCACATACCAATACTCTGCGGATGGCGGCGCAAGATGGCAGGCATCCAAAACCTTCAGCGTGAAAGCGGGAACATACACGGCGATGGTGCGCGACGCCGCATACCCTGAAAATACGGCAGTATGCTCCGTAAAGGTCGGCCAGCCATCTTTTATGGGCAACATCCCGGCAAGCAAGGTACCCTCAAAAGCGAATGCAGGATATGCGCTACGCATCGTTCCTTCCACACTCAAAGGCTACGTGATGAAAACAGTCACCTATGCCACCAGCAACAGGTCCGTGGCGAATGTGGACGCAGGCGGCAATGTCACATTCCTCAGCGGCGGAAAGGCCACCATCACGATCACCACGGTATTGCAGACAGTGGATAAAAAGGGCAGGACCATCACGAAGACGGTCAAGGTCAAAAAGACGATCACGGTGTCCCAGCCCGTTGCTACGATACGACTGAACACCACCCATGCAACCATTATGAAGACCAAGAGCGTGAAGCTGATCCCGGCTTTTGCACCGTCTATGGCCAGCAACAAGAAGGTCAAGTGGACTTCGAGCAACCCCAGGGTCGCGACTGTGTCCAGTTCGGGCGTGGTCACTGGGAAGGCCGGAGGAACGGCTGTGATCACATGCACTGCACAGGACGGGAGCAAGGTATCGGCCAGCTGCACAATCACTGTCACCCCCATTTATCCCACAGAAATCAAGCTATCAAAGACTACCTTGACGATCAGAATCGGAAAGACGGGAGCACTGAAAGCGACAATATCGCCGGGCAATACAGACTTCAAGACGGTAACATGGGCAAGCAGCAACCCGGCCATCGCATCGGTGGACAGCAAGGGGAAGATCAAAGGATGGGCAAAGGGAACCGCTACGATCACGGTAAGAACAACTAACGGATACACCGCATCGTGCACCGTGACGGTCAAATAACGAATGAAGAGTATAGGATCACTTATCACACAGTTTAAGATCCCGGATGGCCCGGCAACATCAAAGATCCGATACGATCAGCAGGGAAGGCGGTAACAACCGCCTCCCTTTTTTATTTTCACGACGGCCGCTTCCGACGCTTGCAGTCATTGAGGCACATTTCGTAACCTCCTCATAATGGAAATACAAGGCGCAAGATCCGGATGGTATACATGCGATGGGCCCATACGGGCATCATTACCGTCAATCCTCCTGCCATATCTGTATGCTTTTCACTTTCTCGAGATAGTAGTTTTCCTCACGGAGCATGTGGTCGGGGATGAGGGGCTTGAAAGTACCCAGCACCTGGCAGTGCTGGCGGAGGGCGCGCATCAACTCGAGGAAACGGATGAATTCACACATCACATGCCCCACCTGGACGGTCAAATGCCTGATAGCGCCATCCCGGAGACCGGTCCGCTCCACCATCTTTGAAAGCTCCAGCGCCTTATCCCGCAATTCCGTGAAATCCTGCCGGAAGGCCTGCGCCTGGCGGATATACAGGGCCTCGGCCGGATCCAGATCGGCTGCGATGGAAGCGGCGTGGCCCGCGGCGTCCGTGAGCCAGACGACATGCAGGTGCATGACCTCCCCGGCAGGGTCATAGATCATCAGCCTGGGGGAGAGGACCGCTTCGAACTCCTCCGCCTCGTTGATCATATGGTTCAGGAAGCTGGGCGGGAGGGAGATCTCGATGCCGCACGTTAACAGCCGCTGGAGGACATCCCTCTTGAGGCCTATGAACTCTTTCAGCAGGTTCAGGATGTAATCCGCATAGACCGGGCTCATATCCCCGGCACCTGATGCCTTTTCGCTTTCCGCGTGGACGGCGAACCAGGCATCCTTGAAATATTGCGCCCTGGCGATGACCTCCTGTTCGGCGGGAAGACAGGGCCTCCAGCATGAATTCCGCGTGGTTTTCCATGATGCATGACCAAAAGAGGATTTCGGCCTTCAAACTGAGCATGACGACAACACCCCCAAGAAATGTAGTACAGTATATGATACGAGTACGGGAGGTGTTTTTTAATTGAGAATTGAGAATTAGGTTAGGGTTGGAGGGAAAAGTCAATATTCCAGATGAGCCGACGATCCTGCTTTCGCCATTGGTGATCATGTCGGCGATGGCGTTGAGCCCGGCACACATCCCGAGTCAAGCGGTATCGATGCACACGCCGGTGAAGACATTCCCTTGAGCCGTCAATACGGCTGCCGCAACGTCCCCGGCTTCAATGAAGGGGGATATTTCTTGCGCGGATTTAACCGGTCCTTTGCCGCATCATAAAGCTTTCCCAGGTGACCATTTCATCAGCCCCCATAATGAATCCTGCTTTCATATTACCCTATAACGGATACGTATTGAACAGCGTAACGTGACGGAATCTGCCGTCTATCCCTTCCGGGGGGTGCGCTGCAAACACGGTACGCCTATCAGCCTTCATTCGGAGGCGGTTCCCCCAACAGGGGAGCCATGCAATTGTTTATTGAAAGAACAGGCATGGCTGCCTGTTCTTTTGCGCAAGAATATTCAGACCTGCCGGGAGCGGACCTGGGAGACGATGCGGTCCCTGCCCTCAAAACTCATCATGGAGAGCGCCTCCTGCGGCTGCAGGACGCCCGCGCCCAGCAGCTTCAGGGCCAGGTCGTTTTGGTATATGGTGGTATACGGGGTGCTCTTCTGCACCTGGACGGAGACATCAAAATCGATATCCCGCGCGCTTTCGCCTTTTCGCAGCATGGCGCCGGAGAGGACCGTGGTGCGTTCCCCCTCCTCCCCGACGATGCGGAAGGTGCGCGCCTCGGTATAGTCCTCCGCGATGAGCGCGATGATCATTTTCACCAGCTGCTCGAAACCATCATACATCTGCTCGATGAGCAGGCGGCTGCGTTTGTTGCCCGCCTCCTGCAGGGCCATGATGGCGCTGGCGGCTGTGACACCCATGCCGCCCTCCCCACGGGTGAACTGGTTCTGCCCCGACTCGTCCTTGATGGACTGGATCTTGCCGTAGAAATGCTGGAGCACGTGGGGGGAAAGGGGCGCGGGCTGGAACCAGCGCAGGGAGGCGTCATCGATACGCGAGCCCCGCACGATCTCCTTCGACCAGTCGGAAAGCGCATCCTCGTCCAACTCCGCCCCCCTATTCACCAGCAGCTTCACCTTGCCGGACATGAGCGCGTTTTTCAGGATGATCTGGTCCAGCCTGTCCGCGTAGGACTGCAGGTTCTTATAGATATCCACGATGCCGAGGCCGACGGGCTGCCCGTCCAGCGGATAGAGCGGCTCCAGCAGGAAGGGGTACATCCCGTGGGCGTACATGCCCTGGGGCCTGCCGTCCTCGCTTTTCTCCAGCAGGACCCGGCCGCAGAGGAGGGCCATATGGACGGAGGGCCTGCCATCCGTGAACGTCTTGTACCAGTACTCCATGACCATGACATCGTCCTCGTCCCGGGCGGCGTCCCCGGGGATGTTTTCGCGCCTGTAACCATCGGCCTTTACCAGATCCACGGCATGCGGGTACCTCGCCTTCAGCCACTCGCTATGATAGAAGGCGAACTTGAAGCACGCGCGCCCGTCCTGAATGGAGGGGCATTTGGGGTCGTAGAGGAAATTCTCCACGTCCCAGCTGCGCACGCTGATATCGCCGAGGCCGCCGTACAGGTCCCGGTCCCAGTAGACCTCCTGGACACTGGCGCCTTTTTTCAGGGCGGCGCGGCATTTCGAGCGGTAGGTGGCGCGGTAATGGCGCCGCTTCAGGATGTATTTGATGACGTCGGCCAGGCTGACGGCGAGGGCATCGTCGCCCGGCTCCTCCCCCAGCAGGACGGGCTCGGGGTAGCTGTCCATGATATCGGACAGGATGCTTTCGAGGGTAGAGAACAGTACGGGCGTTACCGGGCGCGGCTCATCCTGCTCGCGCTTCGCGACGCCGTTCCAGTGGTTGGCGCGCCAGAACTCCTCATTCTCCCGGCACTTCTGCCGGAAGGGGCGCGTGCCCTCGTAGAATTCATCAAAGAGCGTATAGGCGCGGGCGATGAACTCCTCATCCTGCACGGGCAATTTATGGTTGACAGTGGACATAATGATACCTCCTTATCCCATATGAACGAAAATAGCATTCAAGCTGTGCCAGGGAACTGGCAGGGCAATACCTGCAGAGTGCCAACATGATACCGCCGGTCGTACGGGCAGGCGCAGGCGGCGGTTTATGCGTTGGTCACGGGTTGCATGAAGCCAGAGACCAGGAGGAGGGATATATCCGAAAACAGGGAAAACGTAGAATATATCAACACACATAGAAACCAATGGAAACGTTGTGGATACAAATTTAAGAAATATGTCGAAAACTCGTGCTTTTTAGCAGGGATAGATTCAAGATAACGTTTCCATGGTCCGATATTCATTATGTATGGTTATCGGTTATCGATCTATTTTGGGGGGATTTTTACAAATGAGTAAAATGCGCAGACTCTTTACGCTCCTTTATGCCTTCATCATCGCTGCGGTATTATGCTTCAGCGTACCTGCAGTATCCTATGCAGCAGGCGGGCAGCGGGACATCGAGGTGCTGCTCTCGGCCGACGCCGTGAGCAACAACCTGGACCTCGCGGGATTTGCAGATAAACTGAAAAACAAACTGCAGACCACCTATTCCATCCCGGCGGACAAGGTACATGTGACCGAGGTGGCATCACAAAGCTACAGCGGCAGCGGGTCGGGGTGGTGTACTTTCGACCATACGAACAACTCCGGCCTGGCCAAAAACGACGCGACAAACCTGATACAGTATTACGCCGAGGGATACAGCAACCTCATCCGGGACAGGCATATCGTATTTACGAACAACAACCAATCGATCAATTTTTATGGATACGGCGTACCGGCCTACAACGATTTCCTATTCATGCCCAATACGGACGCAAACAACAAGATATTTACCTTTTCCATGACGGAGAATTTCGATTACCATACGGCAGTGGGCGCAGGGTTTTTATTCAACGCTAGCTATTCCTACAACGGCGGCGCCCGTACGTTATCCGGATACTTCATCCTGATCGGGCAGAGCGATGTAATGTTATACCAACTTACCAACGTGGACGTAAATGCCTTCACACAGGGAACCAATCCAACAGGACTGGGAACACTACTGGCGGCTGTGACCAAACCAAGCCCAAGCTCGGGCAGCACCCGCTACCTGAAACTCGTCGCGTCCCCGACAAACGTAAGCCTGACTCAATACACAGACAACACGTACAGCACCGTCTGCTCAGGCGGCTCCATATTCAGCAATTACTCCCTCGCCACCAACTTCGGTTCATTTGGTTTCGGACCCATCGCCTGTTACATGCAGCACGGGTGCAGCGCCCTTTCCCAGGTGACGTTCGACAACCTGAAGATGGCGGCGGAATCCTCGGTGGGATTTGCCGACATGGTGAAAAGCACCACCTGGCAGTATGACGACTCCTTCAAGATCATCGCAAACGTGGACAACGACGGGGTGCCGGATTTCGGCAACCCGGCCAAACTCTCCACCATCCTGTACTATATGATGCTCAACAACGTACACTACGCGGGGTGGGGACTGAACAACAGCATCAATATCGGAGGGTTCACCTCCGTAAAGGCACAAGCGGATGCATTCACCCTGCGCAACATGGGCAACGGCACATTCATCAACCGCAGCAGCGGCAGCACGGATACGCTGGACGAGGGCGTGGACACGCTGGCCGCCTACATCGCGGGCAAACTGAGCGGGGTATCCGATGTAGAGAAACCCACAATCAGCACGCAGATCGCGGACGGACAGGTCACGTGTACAGGCCCCGACACACTGCCGGACGGCGGTGACGTGGCAGGGTACAAGTGGAGCTATATGGACGTATCGGACGGGCAATGGCATGAATCCTCCGATACCACCCAAAAGACCTTCACATTCACACCGGGAGACTACAACTTTGTATCGTTGAGCGTGCAGGACGAAAGCGGGGAGTGGAGCGAGCCCGCGACGGCTTACGTCTCCACAGACGTATCGGCGCCGCCCATCTCGCAATTCATGCTGGACGAAAACGAACTGATGCCCGACTCCATCGACGAGCTGAAGACGGGGTCTACCGTGACAGCGACCGACCTCTCGTACCATCCCTCGGGCGCGGCGCTGACGGACTGGGAGTGGAAGGTATACGATTCCACCTTGCATGAAGTCTCAGCGCTGGCCAAAACCTATACGAACGCCACCAAACCGGCCTCCATCACGTTTGATTTCAGCGGGGTGGCGGGCGGCACATACACAATCAAGGAAAAGGTATCCAAATCCGGCATCGCGTCGGACTATTTCAGTCAGCAGGTGCTGGTGATCAAGGAAAGCAGCGACATCACCATCGCCCGTACGGCGCCGTCCCAGGGCACGCAGAGCTATACCGGTACGCTGGGCGTATCCTGGAACATCACATCCAATACCAACCCCGTGACCGCATACCGGCTGATCAAGCTGCCCACGGGTGCAGGCTCCGCCGTGATCGGGGACTGGACGAACTGCAACAGCAAGAACCTGAACGAAAGCACAACGCTTTCCAGCGGCAGCTATAAAGTCTATGTGCAGGCCAAGGACTCCTTTGGCAACAGCAAGACGGGCCTGCTGGGCACCTATACGATGGACACCACGCCGCACATCAGCCCGACCTCCATCAACTTCAACAAGAACACCGTTACCGCGGACTGCTCGGACAAGACCATCGCATTGACTTTGAACGGGAATACGCTCACCGGGCTGTCCTCAGGCGGGACCGACCTGCCTGCGGACAGCTACAGCGTGGACGGAACGAACGTCACCCTGAAAAAGGAATGGCTGGCGGACTGCGAAAACGGCACGAAGACCGTCACCTTTACCTTCAGCGGGGGGACCTGTGAGCTGACGGTGAATATCAGCGACACCTCGCCAAAGGTGAGCGCAGCCAAAACCGACTTTGACAAGAATACGACCTCCACCAACCATGCCGATTTGGCATTTGACGTGACCCTGAACGGCAATACATTCACAGGCGTGAAATACGGCAGCTCCACTTTGACGGCGGCCGACTACACCTGGGACGGCAGCAAGGCTACCATCACCAAAGAATACCTGAGCACACTCAGCCCCGGCAAGCGCGCCATCACATTCGTCTTCGCCGAGGGGAACGAACCCAAGGTGGATGTTACGATAACCGACACCACGCCGGATATCGAAAAGACCTCCGCGAATTTTGACAAGAATTTGGTGCGGCAGGCGGATATCGCGATAGGCCTGGATCTGAACGGCAACGCCCTGACCGCCATCAAACTCGGCAGCACCACGCTGGACAAGCCCGGCGATTACACCCTCGCCGACGGCACCATCACGCTGAAAAAGGAATGGCTGGCCACGCTGGAAACGGGCAAGGCCGCAAGCCTGGAGCTGGATTTCGCCGAAGGCAACATCGTGAACTTCACCATCAATGTATCGGACACCACACCGGGCGTGGACATCACCGCGGCGACATTTGACAAGAACCCGGACAAGCAGAAGGATATCTCCATAACGGTGGATTTCAAGGATACGACGCTATCCAGCATCAAAAACGGCAGCCATGACCTGGCGGTGGACACTGAGTACTCCCTTGCGGAAAACGTGATATCCATCAAAAAAGCGTACCTGGCCACGAAATCTATCGGGGCCACCGAGGAATTTGAGGTCGGCTTTGCAAGCGGGAATACGCAGAAGCTCTCCATCACCATCATCAATACCGCAAAACCCGAGATCAAACTCAAGGGGGAAAACCCGCTGACCCTGGAACTCGGGAGTGCCTATACCGAGGCGGGCGCAAAAGTGAGCGATCCCTACGATGATGATATCCAATCCAAACTGGTGATCGCGGGGGAAGTGGACACTTTCAAAACCGGCAATTACACCATCACGTACGACGCCAAAAACAAGGACGGCAACAGCGCGGAACGGCAGGTGCGCACCGTGGTGGTGGCTGATACCATCACACCCAGGATCGACGCCCCGTCCCTCTCGCCTGCGGGCTGGACGAGCCGCAACGTAACGGTGAGCATGAAAATATCGGACCTGGCGGGTATCGACAAGGTGAAATGGAAAGCGGGCAGCGCGGAAGGCGCGGCGGTCATAGCCTCAGGCCAGGAAGCCAAGCAGGTTTCGGTCAGCACCAGCGGCGTATCCAAACCGCAGTCGGGCAAATGGTCTTTCGTGGCAACGGACAACGGGACATACACCGTGGCGGCAGCAGACGTGAACGGGCTGGTGAAGACCGCGACCGTCTCCATCTCCAATATCGATACGGTACCGGCCAGCATCATGGCCAGCCCGTCCAGCGGAGGCTGGTCGAAGAAAATAGACGTGGACGTGGCAGCCAGCGACGGCGAATCGGACATCAAGAAAGCGGAATATGCCTGGAGCGAGGGGAGCGTCCCTTCGGCAGGCTGGAGCCTGCTGCCTGCGGACGGCAAAGTGTCCATGGCGGACATCACCGGCATCCGCCAGCTGCATGTGCGCGCAACGGACAGCGCAGGAAACCTGGCCACAGAAACCTTCGGGCCATACAAACTGGACAACACGAAGCCCGAGGGCGCTGCTACATTGACGGAAGACGCGCAGGGCGGGAAGGTGAGCATCAAATTCACTGCCACCGACGAGCACAGCGGCGTGAAGAGCATCACCCTACCCGACGGCACAGTGAAGCAGGGCGCGGAATCCGAATACACAGCCTATTTCAGCAAGGAATATCCATTCACCGTGACAGACGCGGCGGGCAACGAAGCGATCATCCCGGTGGCGGTTACCGTCCCTGCATTGCCGGAAAAGGTGGATATCACGGGCACGATGCGCACGCAGGACGGGGCGACCGCGCCGAACGTAAAGGTGGAACTGCTCGACGAGAACGGCAAGGTCATCGCAACCACGACGACGGACGAGAACGGCCACTACACCCTGCCGCAGATCCCGCCGGGGGAATACGACATCGTGGTGGGCGGGGATACTGCTCATCCCATCCCCGTGACGATCTCCGCCGGGCAGGGGGCCAGCAGCATCACGCAGAACGGCGTTGGATTCAACGTGGACAAGGACACCAAAGACGTGTACCTGAACCTATCAACATCGGACAAGGGGACAGCGCCCGCCAACATGAGCGAGCCGGGGATGGACGTGGACGCAAAGCTCCAGGTGAAGATGACGGATGAACAGGGCAACGCGACGCCGGGACAAACCTACGTGCTGAAGGGGCCGGATGGCAGCGTGATCGCCACGGCGACATCGGACGCCAACGGGGTGGTGACGTTTGACAACGTGCCGGCGGGGGCATATACGCTGGTATCGGTGGACGGACAGAACAATGAGACGGGCTCGGTGAACGTGAACATCCGCGGGGGCAGCCAGGCAGCCCAGAACATGGGCGAGGGCAACATCGACTTCGTGGTGAACGAGGGGCAGAACGTGTGCAAGGTGACCCTCTCCATGAGCGGGGGCGGGGGCATGAAACCCAAGACGGCGGAGGTAACGAGCGAGAGCAAGCTCTCCTTCTGGGTGATCGCCGCTATCGCGGGGGGCGGACTGCTGATCCTGGCGCTGGTGCTCCTCCTGATCCTGCGGAAGAAGAAGGTATACCAGGCAGGGGACAGGCCGGGCACGGGGACATACGCATGCACGCAGTGCAAGACCAAGCAGCGCATTGAAAACAAGGATGAAGCGCTGGCTACATGCGCAAACTGCGGAAACGATACATTCACAAAATAACGGCTGCCCAGGACGCTGCGGCACGGTAAAATGACTATACGAACTGGAGGAACAGAAAAATGTTCCTCCAGTTCTGCATTTTGGTTTAATTTCACGATGCTCCTTTTCCTTTTGCAGCAATTCTGCAGGGAGCGCTTCATGGCTATCCCCTGCAGGGCCCTGCAGATCCTTTATATCGTTTTCATATAAGTCTGCAAGCTGCGTACTAATGGGTAATAAGACTATGTTATACTAAATGTAATACCACTGGTTATGGCCGGCAGCGTTTTATGTACCTATCACCCGAAAGCCAAAGCAGCCCTTCCAAGAGAAATAAATACTGCGATCCCCGCAAGGCCGGGACCGGATCCAAATACAACCATACGGGAAGCAAACAAGGAAGCATTCAGCACAACAAATTGGTGAGGGGGAGGGGGAAAAATATGGGATCCGAAGTCAGTAAGCTAAACGAACATGTAAAAGGGATTGCGCTGGCCGCATATAACAAGGCCGATTACCAGACCGCTTTCTCATTGTATGAAACTGCCGCAAACGAGGGCAACGACACCGAGGCCATGTACAATCTCGGCATCATGTGCGCGACCGGACGCGGTACGAAGCAAGATTATCTGAAGGCGCTGGAGTGGTTTACAAAGGCGCTCGGCGCCGGGGACACACAATCTGAAAAAATGTTGGATAAAGTCTCATGGGACTACTTCAACAGCAACCTTAACAGCTGGACCGCGGAACAGGCCTTTGAAGCAGCCGCGACGATCACGCGTATACGGTATGGCAGCGGGGATATTTCGAAAGCCAAGGACCTTCTCGAAGGCATCGGCGGCAATCTCATCCAGGGGCACAACGACTATCCCCGCGGCGCGAAGTGCTTCCGCGCGATGGCACAATATGGGGATTCGGACCCGGCGCAATTCAATATGGGCCTATTTTGTCTGAACGGCCAGGGAGTAGACGAGAATTCACTGGCGGCGCTGTATTGGTTTGGCAGGTCTTCCATCAAAGGAAACGTGCCCGCAAAAGAAAAACGAAACTGGCTGATGAACGAATACATCCGGCAGCTCGATTTTCCCGGCGCTATGGGACAAATGAATATTCTTGTGCGCAAATGCCGGGATGGCGCCGACGATATCCCCAAAGATAGTGACAGCTTTACCCTGTGGCAGAGCGTACTTACGAAGCTGACAATGCTGAACCAAATGGGAAAAATGCAAGGCGATTTCAGCTCTGTCTTGTTTGGGTAATATGCTTGGCAACCCGTCAACAGTTCAAAGAAACAGATCTATAAAGAAAGGGAAACCGGTATGATCGAACTGAAGATAGCAATCGATGAAGTGGACTATGCAAACGTCCTGGAGAAAGCCATGCCCGAGATCCTGCCCAAGCTGGCAAAAAACAAGGGGGAGATGGTACAGAAGATACTCCAGAGCCTGAACGGCAAACCCGGCGAGCTGGCAATAAAGGCGCTGAAATACCTGCCCAGGTCCATCCAGGACGAGATCGCCGTAAACCTGCTGTCCAACTACAAGACCAAGATCATTGACGCGCTCCATAAGCTCGCGGAAGAGCAGAATATCTCCATAACCATTTCCGATATTTCCGTGGAATTGAAATCCTGAGCGGCTGGGAAACACACAGGTCTAAATCAGATGATCTATGCCCCATAGAAACTCCATTTGATATTATTTTCGGAATGCTCGTATTTGCATACTGTTCAGGATAGCCCGAGAACGCATCATCATGTTCATCGTCAGACCGGAAAGGGTGGCACAAGACGGCCACCCTTTCATTTACACGACAGCCCTGCCGCTGGCTTATCATTCTACGTCAAATGATTCATTGTGGAGGCCGTGGTAGTAGTTGCCTTTGCGGGCGGTGAATTTCAGGACGCTGTAGTCTTCGTCATCGACGCCTTTGGGGTAGTACATCTCAAAGCCTTCGCGCATGAGGCGCTTTTTCAAATCCATATCCGTGGTGACCTCCATCTCGCCCGTGAGGAGGAGGCCTTTATAATCGCTTTGGTCACAGTAGTAAACGCAGGCTTTGGGGTTTTCCCGGAACCGCTGCGTCCTTTGGGCAGCGGTATTGGTGGAGAAATAGTGCACCTTCAGCCCGTCGTGCTCGAGGGCAAGCATGGCCTTGGTGGCGGGAAAGCCTTCCGGGTCGACGCAGGATACGAACGCGACCTTCGCGTTTTCCACCAGGTCATCCATCACTTTTTTCACTGACACGTCCATTTCAATTATTCACTCTCCTTCAAATTCTGCAGCACCCTTTGCAGATACGATTCAAACCGGATGATCTCATCACCTGAAAACCCTTTGTAAAACTTTTCGGTCATCTCCCTGGATACCGCCTCGTAGCGGCTGTTCAAGCTCCTAGCCTCCGGGGTGAGCGTGATAAAGACGCTGCGCCTGTCCCCACGATCGTAATTCCTTCGGACATGGCCCTGCCTCTCCAGCCTATCCAGCATGGAGGTGAGCGTGGTCTTGGCAAGGCCGGTCTTTTTCGCAAGCTCCACGATGGGGAGACCGTCCTGCTGCCAGAGGACATAGAGGATGCGGCCCTGCGCGCTATTGAACGCTTCGATCCCCTGCGCTTTCAGCAGCCTTTCAAACACGCGGTCCTGGATCTGCTTGATCTGGGAAACCAGGAAACCGCCCTGAACGTTTTCGATAAAACCACTTCCTTCACACCATATAGTATAGTACTATATAGTACTAAAGTCAAGGAGAAATTTTGCAGCAGGCTGTGGGCGGTACAGAAAAACCCCTCCGCATGCAACCCTCCGGATTGTTTGCAGCTCATCCTATAAACGGGTGCATCGCATCCGTTCTGGAGCGCCAAACGGATGGGAGGTATGCGACCCTGACAGGTGGGTTTGGGTGATCCTACAGGCAACGGTAAATCACGTTCAGCCGGATACCGGAGCGGGAGGCTGAAGCGGCCTTAGCAATGTGCAATGGCTCAAGGCATAGCTGGTGGCGAACAGACCGGGCCGCCGAAGGACGGCGGCCCCTACGGTATCCTTCCAGTTCTGACGGACATGGAACACCGTTCAAACTATCAAAACGAAAGCCAGGACGGGAGGATCACCTCTCCGACCGATATGGATAACGTATGGGCTATTGCAGGCAATAAAAAGAATGTGCCAGCAAGCTGAAAGCTTTCCACAGTGTGCGGCAACTATCTGCACTGGTTACAATCATTCCAAACCGTCGTATTTATCGGCGTCATATTTCAAAAGGACACGCGTGAGGTGCTCGGTATGGCCTTTTTCCTCGTCGGCAATGGACTGCAGGGTCTGGCGGATATCCCTCTGGGAGATGAGCTGGACCTGGTGCTCGTAGAGGATGACGGCTTCGAGCTCACCCTTTATATCCTCCCGGATATTGTTCAAAATGATCTGCCGGTCATAAGCAGGGCGGTAGAGCTGCATGGGCGAGCGGGGGGTGGGTTTTACCTGCCGGTGCTGCAGGCAGGCGGCATATTCGGCGGGGTCGTATTTTCGCAGGAGCGTGAGGAACATGCCGTAGTGCTTTTTTTCATCCTCCATGATGGACTGCCAGGCGGCGTTGACATCGGGCATGTCAGAATCAGCGATATGCTCCTGATAGCCGTTGATGGCGATGAGCTCGGCGATGAGCGACTCCCGCAGCAGGTTGGACGGCGTGCGGGCGGCGCCCTGCGGCTGGCCAAGCGGATGGGTATAACTCATGATACATCCCCCCAGAGACCTAAGGAAACACTGATTAATTCGTACGATATCTTTGCGGTTAATTTGTCGCCTGCCTATGTCGCTAAAAACTCCAAAATAGCGCTGCTATTCCTTCGTTTTTGTTCCTTTGGCATAAGCGCACGGCGCACGCAAATTTCCTCGCAAATCTGATCGCCCTCATTTAATCAGCGCTTCTAAAACTCCATCTACCAAAGTATTCAGGAAACACCGGGAGTGTGCCCACCAGAAGGCAGAAAAACCGGGGCCTCTTCAACCGGAAGAGACCCCGGGTGCGGGCATTTCATGCGATGCATGCATCAGCATTCAAAGAATTCCCCTCTGCGTATCCCATAGTTTCTCCAGATGAAATCATCGGCGGCGGCCAACGAGTAGAAGGGCCCCGATACATAGCTGCACCCGGAGCTCCCGCTATAATCCACGGTGTAGTAACAGAGCCACCGCGACGAGTACTGGTCAAACTGCCGGCACAGATAGACATACAAAGCACGCCGGGAGGGACCGGGCACGATGGGCACGATGGGGAATATCGGGAAGATCGGCCGTGGGAACGGACGTATCGGACGTATCGGGCGTATCGGTCGTATCGGACGAATAGGACCAGGGCCAGGACGAGGACCAGGGCCAGGACGAGGGCCGGGACCAGGACGAGGGCCGGGACCAGGACGGGGGCCAGGACCGGGGCGAAAACCGGGACCGGGACGACGCTGTGCGATATCCCCGGGCAACCCATCATCATTACCGGGCGTCCAGTCATTATTATCAGGCATATGAAAACCTCCATTGCAATCATCTATATGTTATAGTATGCGGCAGCCCCCAAAGTGGCACTACGCATGAATGCCCTTACCTATCACACCCCCTGCTCATGACAGACAGTGCAATGCAAGCATGAAGGAAATAATGAAGCACACAGAATTGCCGGATAAGTATAAAAGTGGTAAAATATATGCGGATCATAAACCACTGTACGGAGGGCCCTTATGAAAAATCATTCATATAAAGTCCTTTCAGCAGCGCTATGCCTTTTCCTGGTATTCAATATCGGACTCCCGGTGGCATTTGCAGCGGACACTCCCTGCACCGGCTGCACCATAACAGACCCGAGCGTGGAGGAACCATTTACCAAGGGAAGCGGGACGGCTGACGACCCCTGGCAGATCGAAAACATCAAGCAGCTCAACCATATGGAGCAGCATCAGCAAGGATATTTCATCCAAATGAATGACCTGGACTTCGCTGATGCAGACCTGAATAAAGACAAACCCGGAAATTTTGACCCGATCAGCGCGGTGAGCGGATACGACGGGAACGGGAAAAAGATAAAAGGATTGGTCATCGATGCAGGTGAGAATCAGTATGGTGCTTTGTTTGGTTTCGTACAAGATATCGTAAAGGATCTAACACTTGAAGGCGGGACGATATGCGGAGGAGGATTCGAGAGCCGTATTGGCGGGATAGCAGGGGAAAACGGAGGAACTATTGAAGGATGTATAAATAAAAACGATATTGCGTCCAAAGCAGGAAAGTCATATGCATGCGTTGGTGGAATTGCAGGATATAATGACAGATTTGGCAAGATCCAATCATGCGAAAATTACGGTGAAATAGAAGGAAAGGAGAATAATTTTATCGCAGGTATTGCAGGGAACAACACAGGAAGAATAGACAATTGTACGAATTTTGCGAATATCGGAGACATAAATACCAATACATCGGCTGCAGGCATAGCAGGGGAGAATTCAAAAGAAAACGGAGAGGATAAAGACGAGACACACGGTGTTATACAAAACTGTACAAATGAAGGTACCATCGAAGGTTACGTAGGCGTTGCCGGAATAACCGTTTTAAATTTTCATAAAGTATCTCATTGTACGAATAATGGGAAGGTGGCAGCTGAATCAGGCGCTGCAGGTATAGTCACACAAAATTCAGGCCCTATTGAATATTGTACGAATACCGGAGAAATAACCAGCGCAGATATCGGGGCAGCTGGAGTAGCCTCCTACAATGGTGGTGAATCAGCAATCCTTCAGTATTGCAGGAATCTAGGGAAAATAACCGGCGGAAAGCTAAATTCTGGAGATTATCAACATGTTGGAGGGTTAGCAGGAGACAACGCAGGTATAATACATGATAGCTATAATGCAGGCGAGATTAACGGCCGATGCTTTGTAGGCGGTTTGGTAGAACTAAATAGAGGCCTTCTAGAGAATTGTTTTAATATCGGCAATATCACGCTAGGCAGCGGGATAGCTGATATGAATTACGATACGATCAAATACTGTTACAATACCGGACATGTAAGCCATGGCGGGATAGCCGGTCACAACTTTGGCACTATCTCAAAATCGTACTACAAGCAGCAGACCAACATACCCGGAGTCTATGAGCCGTGGGGGAACGCGGGCTACAACGCGGTCTCCCTGACGCAAGAGCTGATGAAACAAGTCCCGCCGTATGCGGGGTGGGACTTCAATACAATCTGGAGCCAGGCGGCCGACAAAAACAACGGTTATCCCATCCTGCGGGCTTTCCATGCAGGCATGGCGGAGAACGCCGACCTGTGGGAGCTGAAGGTGAACGGGGAAACCGTGAAGGGCTTCAGCCCTTCCACAACCGCCTATACGGTGTACCTGCCCTTTACGGCGTGGACGGCAGCGATAAACGCCACGCCTTTATACGGTAATTCAAAAATAACGGAAGGCGCAGGAACGTTCAGACTGAACGTGGGGGAAAACCTGATCCATGTGAGCGTAAGGGCAAAGAACGGCAGCCAGAAAACATACAGCCTCACCCTAAACAGGTCCGAAGAGAAGATCCTGCCCGGGGTAAGCATCCAGGGCATACCGATAACCCCGGTATTCAACGCAAATAAAACCCGGTACAGCGCACATGTACCGTATACGACGACGTCCGTGCTGCTACGCTATACGCCCCTGAAAAGCGGCGAGACTTCCAAGGGGACCGGCGTAAAAAGGCTGCATACAGGATACAACACCTATAACATAAAAGTGATACAAGCAAACAAGAAGAGCAGGACCTATCAAATAAAGATATACAGGGCCAAGCCTTCGAGCAACAACAAGCTGGCTTATGTGACGGTTAATGATAAGGACGCAACCCCGTATTACAATCCCAAACCATGGCCCGGGATCAAATATGGCGCCGACGCCAATACAAATGTAGCCACCGCAAGGATACGGGCAGGCGTGGCAGACCCCACGGCCACCATCCTGAGCGGAACCGGCGATTTCCCTTTAAAATATGGCTATAATTACTTCAAAATAGTCACCAAGGCCCAGAATGGATCCAAAAGGACATTCCACGTACGGGTCTTCAGGTATTATCCTGCGGGATATAATAACCTGAAAAGCATTTCGGTATCCAAAGGCTCCCTCACCCCCAACTTTTCCGGCGATAAACCATATTATACCCTGCAGTTAAACAAGGACACATCATCTGTACGCATAACCGCTGCGAAAGCATATACCGGACCAAAGATGACCGGCGCACCGGTCACTGTCAGACTAAAGCCCGGGCAGAGAAAAGTCGTGAAAATAAAAGTATCATCCGGAGCGGGATATATGATCTATACCATCACAGTAAAGCGGGCAAAAGCCTGAATAAAACGAGGAGGTTGATGCCTCCTCGTTTTTTACCCGGATTGACCTTCAGGCACGGGCATAGACGTGATGACATTGACGACGGAGGGGGCGCCCTGGCTCCGCCGCAGCTTTTCCTCCTCGATCCTCCGCTTCCAGGCATCGGGCAGAAGGTCAAAGAAACGCTCCAGCTTTTCCAGCGCGCGGAACCGGTCACAGAGCCGCAGCCGGGGGACGCCCTGCGCGTTCAAACCGAGCTCTTCGATGATGCGGCCGTCCACCTTGTCCGAGGACAGGAGGCGGATGAAGGCGGCGCCTTCCCCGTCGGTGCCGAACTCCAGGAAATCCGTCATATCGGAAAAGGCCATGGCCTCGTACAGCTTCAGCACGTCCAGGCTTTCGCACCAGAGCTGCTGGCGCATCAATTCTTTCTGCTCATCCAGGTACGCCTTCACATAGGGCTTTTTCATCATCTCATAGACATAATTCCGCTTGTATCCGGCTCTTGCGGCCGCCGCCCTGACATTGAACGACTGGAGATAGTACAGGCAGAAGCGCGCCTGCTTTTCATTGATCGTTTGAACCGGCATCACCAAACCACCCTTTCACTGCCGGGAGTTCCGGCCGCACCATTTTACAACGGCCGCGCTTGCGGCAGCCTCCCGCATAAAAACCAACGTGCAGCCGGATGGATGCCTTTCAATTCGTTCATACCAACATAAAGTTCAATGCGCGCGCAGATGCTATGAACGAAATTCAATGATGGAGGAAATGCATATGCAGACGGTATGGAAGGGCGCGATCAGCTTCGGACTGATCAACGTGCCGGTGAAAATGGGGGCGGCCACGGCGCGGGAGAGCATCGCCTTCACCACGCTGCACCGGGAATGCAACACGCCGCTGAAGCAGAAACGCTGGTGCCCCAAATGCGAGCGGGAAGTGGCTTACGAGGAAGTCGCCAAGGGGTACGAATACGAGCCGGGGAAATTTGTCATCGTGACGGAGGAGGACCTGGAGTCGGTGCCCATCAAGAGCGCAAAATACATCGACATCGTGGATTTCATCCGGATGGAGGAGGTGGACCCCATTTATTACGACAAGACCTATTACCTGTGGCCCGAGACGGGCGGGGAGAAGCCGTACCTGATCCTGCGAAACGCGATGAAGCAGACGGGGCGGGTAGCGGTGGCCAAGGTGACCATCCGGGCAAAAGAGTACCTGTGCCTGGTGCGGCTGGTGGGGAATTCGCTGGCGCTGGAGACGATGTTTTACCCGGCGGAGGTGCGCTCTGCAAGCGAACTGGGGATAGAACGGCTGGAAACATCCGTCGAGATACGCCCCGTGGAAATGGACATGGCGACGCAGCTGGTGGAAAACCTCACGGCAGCCTTCCAGCCCGAAAAATACAACGACCGGTACAGGGAAGAACTGCTCAAGCTCATCCGCGCCAAGGTGGAGGGGCGCGAGGTGGTGGAGGCGCCGGCGGTACCCGAAAAGGCGAATGTGCTGGACCTGATGGAGAAGCTGCGCAAGAGCGTGGAGATGACGAGCGGGAACAGGCCGGCAGCGCCGATGGGGCAAAACGCAGTTGGAAGTTGAGAGTTGATAGTTGAAAGTTGAAAGTTGAAAGTTAAGGTTTGCCCTGCGGGGGAGATTGAATGGACCTGCAGGGGTTTTGAAAGTTGAGAGTTGAGGTGAGCACTGCGGGGAGATTCGACAGGCCTGTGGGGAAAACCTCTCAAGCCCCATGCGACTACTGATCGCTTGGCAGCTCACCCTATAAACGGGTGCATCGCCCGTTCTGGGGCGCCACGCGGTGCGGAGCCTTCGGGGATAATCCATGCGGGGTAATTGAAACTTGATCATTCATTGCGAAATGCCTTCGGCATGAACCAAAATAGTTGACAGTTTATAGTTGAAGAGAGCCCTGCGGATGGTTTTAATCATCGAGAATGGGAAACCGAGAAAGATATAAAAACACGGGTAAACCCGCAGATTATACTTAAAGTTAAACATTTACCGACAAATATATACTCGGTTTAATTTGAAGGTTTGAATCCTGATGGACATAGACGAAAATACTACCTGTGATATAATGGGGCATACAAGCAGCCATATTTTATTGATATAAAGGGGAAATATGAAAACAAGGCTCATCATCGTACGGCACGGGGAGACGGAATACAATACGCAGAAAAAGTACCAGGGGCAGAGCGAATCCCCCCTCACAGAACGGGGAAGGGAGCAGGCGGGGTGCGCGGCGGAACGGCTGCGCAACGAGAAGATCGATATCATCTACAGCAGCCCCCTGAGCAGGGCACTGGATACGGCGAAGATCATCCGGGGCCCCAAAAACATTGAGATCACGACCGACCGGCGGCTGGCCGAGATCAAATGCGGGGAGTGGGAAGGCGTAGTCTTCGACGAACTGAAGGAGCGCTACCCGCAGGAGATGGATACGTGGCTGAACCGGCCGACGCTGCACCGGATGCCGGGCGGGGAAACGCTGGCGGATGTGAAGGCGCGGGCGGATGAACTCCTCGCTGAAATACTGCAGAAGCACGAAGGGGAAACGATACTGATCGTGACGCATGTGATCCTCGTGCTGCTGCTGATGATCCGGTTCGCAGGGGAGAATATCGAAGATATCTGGAGCACGCCGAAGCAACTGAACGCCTCCATCAACATCGTGGAGGTCGAAGGCGGGAAGGCGACTATCATAACACGGGCGGAGCAGCCGGCGCCATCCATCGTATGGGACTAAACATCAATAATTAAGAATTAAGAATTAATAATTTTGGTAAGCCCTACGGGGGTAATTGAGAATTGCGGAAAGCCCTGCGGGGGAGATTATATGACCCGGCGGGAATGGTAATTTCATAAAGAACACTGGATTAACACCAGTGTTTCCTATATTAATAACACCGGTATTCTACCGGTGTTATAGAAAGCGCCGTTTTTGAACGGCGCTTTCATTGGGAGAGGCGCATTTTCAACTAAGGGGCAACGCGTACGCGTCACCAGAAACGGCGGCCGCACCTGGAAAAAAGCAAACATGTCAGAATGGGGAGCAACTCGTCGCAGCAGCCACAGCGCGGGACACAGCACTCCCTTTCCCAGCAGAATTCCCTGCCGCCTCCGCAGCATCCATCCCTTCCAAATCCCGGGCCAAACCCCGGGCCGAAACCCGGGCCTATACCAGGACCTATACCCGGACCGAACCTGCGACCGTCAAATACCTCGCAGCCGCACTGCGGGCAGCAGAACGGCCTGCATCCGCGGCCCCAGCCTCCCTCGAAACCCATAACGATCCCTCCTCATTTGCAGAGGCTTCAGCATGATTTGATGCCGCAGCCCCCACCTCTTTCTCCACAGCAGCAGCACAGAAGGATGATGATCCACAGCCATTGCCCATCGCCCCCGCCTTTGCCGCCCCAGAAACCGAAACCACCTTTTTCATCACCACAGCAGCAGCACAGGAGAAGCAATATGATCATGCACCAGCAATTGTTGCCTCCATCAAAGAAACCCATAACAAACCCTCCTTTATGAAGTTATCCCGGCTGCTACATGATATGCTTGTGTATTTTCACTGGTGCGTATGAATCCGCGCGTCAAACCGTTACAAATACGGTATTCAAGCGTGCGCTCCTTATAAGAGAAAGGAGAGCGGGGAGGCAGGTGTATAATGTACAATTTACAATGTACAATTTACAATTGCAGGATGCCCTACGGGCATGGATTTATTCATGGACAGTTGAGACAAACAAGCGGTGATGGTACCAAGCAGAAGTGAGTGTGTGCGCACACTCACCGATGAAAACACAGGTTGAAGCAGTTAGCTTTCTCTCCCCCAAGCCGCAAAGCGATCCAAAGGATCGCTTGGGGCGACAGCCCCCCTCATAAACGCGCACTATGCGCGTCAGATGGGGCTAAGATTATGGCATTGTAACAGTTAATTTCAGGGTAGAGTTGAAAGCCGAAAGTTGTGGTATGCCTAACGGCATGATCGATTCAGGCAGCGTTATGAGTATGAATGCGGCCGGCCTTGACTTGCATAGGGTGACCAGGCGATATTTGCCTGCCAGACCCGAATCGTATCTGAAATACCAGGGGGCAAAACAATTGGAGAAGCTGGATATCCGGCTCGGATACACCCCGACAGAAAAGCAGGCGGTATTCCACCGCAGCACAGCGGATGAAGTATTATACGGAGGCGCGGCGGGGGGCGGAAAGTCCCTGGCCACGGTGATGGAGGCACTGATACGGTGCCTGCGGACGCCGGGGGTATGCGCGTACCTTTTCAGAAGGACGTACCGGGAGCTGGAGGATACGCTCATATCCCAGGCGAGGCGGTTCGTCCCGCCGGCGATGGGGCGGTATACCGGCTCCAACCACAGCATGGAGCTGGTGAACGGGAGCGTGATGCGCTTCCGCTACTGTGCACGCGACGACGACGTGTACAGTTACCAGGGGGCGGAAATGCACGTGCTGTGCATCGACGAACTGACCCACTTTTCCAAGAAGGCGTACGACTACCTGAAATCCCGCCTGCGGGCGAATACGGAATTGGCCATTAAGCCCGTCGTGCGGTGCACCTCCAACCCGGGGGGCGTGGGGCATGCGTGGGTGAAGGAGCATTTCGTGGACCGGGGGGAGCCATACATCCTGCACGCCGTGAACGTCCGTTCGGATATCTTCAAAACCACCCAGACAAGGACCATCCAGTACATCCCGGCGAAGGCGACGGATAACCCGCACATCGGCCGGGACTACATCTTTGAGCTGGAGCAGAAACCGCAGGCGCTGCGGGACGCATTATTACACGGAATATGGACGACATTCGAGGGGCAGGTCTTCTGCGAGTGGCGGGACCAGCCGGAGCATTACAAGGACGGCAAATGGACGCACGTGATCGAGCCTTTCGCCATCCCGAAAAGCTGGAGGCGCTACCGGTCGTTTGACTTCGGGTATGCGCGGCCTTTCTGCGTGCAGTGGTGGGCTATTGATAATGACGGACGTAGTTACCTGTATCGGGAGTGGTACGGGTGCACGGGGGAGCCGGATACGGGGCTGAAGTTATCAGCGGATAAAATCGCGGACGGTATCCGGGAGATGGAATCGGCGGCAGGTGAGGAGGGCATGACAGGGCTGGCGGACCCCTCCATCTGGGACGGCTCGCGCGGGGAATCCATCGCAGCGCAGATGGAGAAGCGGGGCGTGCATTTCCTCCCGGCGGAGAACGCAAGGCTGCCGGGAAAGATGCTGGTGCACGAGAAGCTCGCATTTGACAGTGAGGGGCGGCCGGGGATGCAGGTATTCAAAACGTGCAGGCACTTCATCCGGACGATTCCCGCCCTTACATACGACCCGTACCGGGTGGAGGATGTGGACACACGGTGCGAGGACCACGCATATGACGCGATGCGGTATTTCCTGACGGTGAGCCCTAAGGCGAGGAAGGTAAAGACGGTTAAAATACCGGTGTATGATCCGCTGAAAGACAACAGGGGAGAGAAAGAAGGGTACTGGGAGTAGTCTGAAATGTACAATGTACAATGGCGGAATGCAGGCCGAATCCTTATCCGGCACCCTGGCATGGATTATATAGCCCTAAGAGTCATCTATGTGGGCATGGAGGGGATATGAAGGTCCGAGCCAAAAAGTTGGACGATCCTTCTACGAAATACTCAACCCTTACGCCCAGGCTAATTCCGAATAAACATAAGAAGTAATAAAGAACTTTACATTTTTCGACATGGGCATTATCCTGTTAGTAGATACTGCATTATCAACCGTATTGTGGAAACCTCTATGTTATCATTGCAGCTTTTCATTAACACGCGGAAGGCACCACAGCGTATAAAGAATCACCGAAATTAACAGTAAGTACAGGAGCTTTCTTCTGTGGACAAACCAAAGTATAAGAACAAATACATATTCCGCCTGTTTTCATCTCTTATTGCATTATTCGGTTCCAGGGATACTATAAACTTCAAGAATGTCCGCCCAAAATATATAAAATATATGTTTATTTTCCCTTTGGCACCTGTTTTTGCTAATATGCAAGGTTCGCTGTTTACCGGAAATGTCCGTTTATTCGGACTCGATGCCATGACGCTCATGGGATGTGCTTATTGTCTTGGCGCAGGCGCATTATTTGCGTTTTCCAAGGTGGGGAACATGGCCCTTGTCTCCAGAATATCGGCCATCATTACGGCGGCCGCCTTTGTACCGTGGCTGGTCATTCCGGAAAGCCATATCAGCCTGCTGCTCGCGGTGGTATTCATGTTCGGTTTGGGCGGCTGCGCAGCTTGCGCGTGCTTTTCTTATACTTTTGCACTGAATAACACAGAACGTTTCCTGGGCGCGGCAATGATATCGCTTTTCTTTGTCCTTATGCAGCTTGACTATGGCATGTCGCTGCTATCCCATCTTTTCAGCAGACTGTATATTTCGGCGCTCGTAGCCGGAGCCGTTATTTGCCTGATGCTATACAAGCAAAGAGACTTCTCCGACATATCCCCAAAGCGTAGAGCGACTTTAAATCCTCCAGTCAAATTGATGCTCTATTTCTTTGTAGCACATTGTTTCGTGGAAATATTCTATACCTATCTGCCAGGAGCGTCTACGACCGGAGCGATAGTTTCAAACGGATTAGTGGGTATTTTGGCGATGTGCCTGTCGGTTGTGACGCAGATGATAGCCAAACGCAGCGTGTGGCACATGTGCAACCTGTTTTTCGTTGCAATCATATGTACTTATGCGCTTTATTTCATGCCGGAGGGTTCGGCGGGCCGGGACGTCGCCCGATGGTCCCACGGGTTTGAGCAGGTGGGATATATCGCATCGTATTACCTCCTTGGCTGTGTCTTTAAAAAGCATGGCGATTTTCGTCTGTTCAAGATATGCCTTGTTATCATTTTACCGGCCAGCATGTTGTATTATTTGATTCCCGGCGTCATTTCAGCATATGCGCCGGAGTTTTTACCACTGGCGGCAATACTTGCTTCAGGTACTTTATTCCTGGTTTTTGTACTTTTATCACCCGCCTATTCCAAACACCTTTTCTCCACGGCCTGGTCGGACGATTTTCACCGTATCGACATGACCGGCACCCAGATGGCGGCCGAACACGCGGGCAGGCTGGAATATTTAAACCTTTCGACGCGCGAGAAAGAAGTCGCCGCGCTGCTCCTGCAGGGTAAAAGCACCAAGGAGATCGCGGGAAATCTTGGGATCAGCGCAAATACCGCCAATTTCCACATCAAACACGTATATAGAAAGCTGGGCATTGGCAGCCGGTCGGAACTATTTGCCCGGTTCAGTTCCCATAAACCATCTCCCGAATCACAAATAGAGTAACCAGGGCAGGAATACTTGTCCAAATTTATTGAGCGGACAAGACTTACAACCCTGACACAGTTCTACACAGCTTTTCCTATATACGCATAATCGTAAACGGAAGGTTTTTCTGCTACCTACCATTTTTGGTAGCTGTGCAAGCGAAAATTCCTGCTGTATGCTTCATTAAAGCATTTCTTTTCTATTCTAAAAGGAGATGTATACCATGAAAAAACACTTTAAGATTTTATCCGTTATCATTACAGCAGCGCTGGTATTGACGCTGCTGCCCGCGACGGCACTCGCAGCTGAAGAGGGCGGCTATGTTTACAGCGTTGACGGCAGCGGAAACGCAACGATCATTGCGTATACCGGTCCGGATGCAGATATTCACATACCGGGCACTTTGGGCGGGCATACCGTCACGCGAATAGGGGATATCGCATTTTATGGCAAGACAGGAGTCACGAGCATAAGCGTCCCGGACAGCGTGACCGATATAGGGAACTTGTCTTTCTATGCATGCGATGTGCAAAGCATCTTGCTGGGAGGCGGCGTAGCCCTTCTAGGAGAAAACGCCTTTCTTTATTGCCAAAGACTTAACAGTATCGGCGTCAAAGAACCGAACCCGAATTTTAACAGCGCCGGCGGCGTACTGTTCAATGATTCCGGCACGAAACTGGTGACGTACCCTTATGCTAAAACCGGCAGCAGCTATACCGTCCCGGACGGAGTCCTTGAGATCGGCAATAAAGCCTTTTTTGCACAACAGAATTTGTCGGATATAACGCTGCCGTCCAGCCTTGATACGATAGACGACTCGGCGTTCTGGGGAGCTACAATGAAAAGCATAACGATACCCGAAGGGGTCCAGACGATATCCGCTAGTGCTTTTCAGGCATGTATGCAGTTTACAAGTGTGACGATACCGGGCAGTGTCGATGCAATAGGCACCAATGCATTCTACGCATGCAGTTCGCTCGTACAGGCGGGGTTTTTAGGCGATGCGCCGTCGACATTTGGAGATACCGTGTTTGACGGAGCGGCTGCGGGCTTTAAGATACGCTACACGGCTGGCGCTTCCGGATGGACCTCCCCCACATGGAACGGATACCATTGCGTAGTGTACGACGATTATACATATACCGTTGACGGCAGCGGAAAAGCGACGATCACCGGTTATGAAGGCCCCGGGGAGGACCTGGTCATACCGGGTACGCTGGACGGGCATACCGTTGCGGGTATAGCAACGGGCGCGTTTGAAAATGAAACGGATCTGACAAGCGTAAGCATCCCGGACAGCGTGATCGGTATTGGTTCGAACGCGTTCGCCGGATGCGCTAACCTAGCCAGCTTCAGCGTCGGCGCCTCGAACCCGAATTACAGCAGCACCGATGGTGTGCTGTTTAATAAATATGGTGTTTCACTGGTGCGGTACCCATATGGCAAGACGGATGCCAGCTATGATGTACCAGATGGAGTTGAGGATATAAGCGCCTATTCTTTTTCCACAACAACTCATCTGAAGAGCATCACGCTGCCATCGAGTGTGAATAGTATCGGTTACGGAGCGTTTATGAACTCCGTGCTGGAAAGCATCACAATACCCGAAGGGGTTCAGACGATATATCCGAGTGCGTTTCAGGCTTGCGCGGCGCTTACGGAAGTGACGATACCGGACAGTGCCGATACCATAGGTGACAATGCATTTTACGGGTGCGGCTTACTGGCGCAAGCAAAATTCCTGGGCGATGTGCCGTCAACATTCGGGACTGATGTGTTTAATTTCACCGCGTCAGGCTTCAAAATACTCTGCCCGACAGGAAAAGGATGGACCGTACCCAACTGGAACGGATACACTTCGGAATATTTCGGTACCGCCACCGTTACGTTCGATACGCGCGGAGCCGGCCATATTGATTCACAGGATGTGGAATGCGGGCAAACCGTCATGAGGCCTTCCGACCCATCCAAGACAGGGTTTGGTTTTGCGGGCTGGTATAAGGATACCGCATGTACGCAGTCCTGGAATTTCGCAACTGACATAGTAACCGGGTCGATGGAACTGCATGCCAAATGGACATGCGTTATCACCGTGTCCAGTACGGATGCCGCATATGGCAGCGTATCGGGAGGCGGCACTTTTGCGGAAGGCGCCATGGTGACACTGAAGGCGACTCCCGCTTCAGGTTATAATTTTGCGGGCTGGTATGAAAGCGGCAGGCTGGTATGGGTAAATGCGACATATTCCTTTGCTGCTGCAGGGCACCGCTCACTCACGGCACAATTTGATGTCTTAGGATTGCCTATGTCTATCACAGCCACTGCGACAGCATACAATAAAGTATCCATTAGCTGGAGCGCCGTGTCGGGTGCGAGCGGTTATCAGCTCTACCGTTCGACATCACAGGGCGGCACATACAGCCTCGTCAAAACCACTGCTGCAAGAAGTTATACAAATTCGAAGCTTAAGACCGGAACAACATATTACTATAAAGTTCGGGCATATAAGAAAGTCGGCGGAAAGAAGATTTATGGCAGTTATTCTTTGGTTGCGTCCGCTAAACCTGTGCTTTCAAACATATCCGGCTTTAAAGCTTCCGCATATAGCCCGACCGCTGTGAAGGTATCGTGGGGTAAGGTGTCTGGGCGCAGCGGATACGAGATATGGCGCTCTACCTCGCCCGACAGCGGGTTTAAGCTCGTCAAGTCCACTAGCAGCGCTTCTTACAAAAACACTGGGCTGACGCCCTCTGTTACAGGCAGTCCGGTTACGTATCACTACAAAGTCCGCGCGTACCGCACAGTGAGCGGCGTACGCGTGTACAGCGCGTTCACCGCGATTACGAGCGCTTCGCCCATGTTCGCAAACGTATCGGGCGTATCGGCGGCGCGCAGCAGCGCCACAAAGATCAAGGTATCGTGGGGCAAGGTAACCGGCGCGGGCGGATATGAGGTGTGGCGTTCAACTACGCCGGATGGGGACTATACGCTGGTTAAATCGACAACTTCAAGGAGCTATACAAATTCCGGGCTGACGACCGGAGTGCCGTACTACTACAAGGTGCGCGCATATGTGAAGGTGAAAGGTATAAGGGTATACAGCGCTCTCTCCGGCGCGGTATCCACCACGCCATAATTGGTGACCGAACATAATAAGGGCTGTCAGAAACGATTTTCTTAGTAACCACTTGATTTTGAAACAAGAGGCACGGAACTAATATTCCGTGCCTCTTCTGAGTGTCAAAAAAGTGGCTATGCCACTTTTTTGAGTTTTACCATGCAGGTTTGTTCACCACAAACCTGCATGAGAGGTGTCATTTCTGACGTACACACCGCCAGAAATGACGGATTTGATTTGTGATTGCATATTTAGCCAATTGCTGTTTTTCACTCAAGGTTTTTTGATAGCCTGAAGAGGCACGGAACTGATATTCCGTGCCTCTTGTTAATGCATTATATCACTATTGCTTGTTATTTGGCTGATGAAGTTGCGGTTTGATCCGGTACAGCCCCGTCCAGATTCAGTGTGCTGACGGCTGCCAGGGCCTTGCAGTATTCGCATACCTTGCTTTCCGCCTTGGGGCGGACGTAGGTGCGGAACGCGCGGTGCAGGACATAGAAGTGGTTCTTCCCATTCCTGCCGTGGAAATACATGACGTTGCCGGGGAGGACTTTGGGCATGATCCTGGGGAGGCCTTCATTTTCCCTGTAATAATCATTCAAGGCTGCCCGCGCATGGATGAGCTCTTGCAGTGTGGGTTTTGTTTTGAGAAACCTTCTTTTATTATCCGTGGGGGTGAACTGGTGCGGATACAGGATGACTTCCCGGATGGTATCACCGCGCTTGCCGCGCACCATGCGGTTGATGACCACCTGCGCAACAGCAAGCTGGCCGATGCAATCCTGGCTGCCGGCTTCCCGCTGGATGATCTGGGCAAGGATGTATTCATCATCGGTCCATGTTTCACCATAAGCGACCACAGCCTGATCCTTCAGCGCCTGCCCGGCATCCCCGGGCCTGGCAGATACCACCGGCGCGAGAAGCACGAGCAGAAAAGACAAAACGCCCAACGGCATGGCAACAACTTTCAGCAGATTCTGCAACTTTTCCCTGATCATTTGACTCCTTTATGTATCTTAAAACTTTGTTATATATTGCTATTATGCACTATAAATTCCCTTAATAGACGCTCCCGGCGCGCCTGTGTGCTTTTTTACCACAACCGGGGGTGTTTGTAAAGCTTTTATTGCAAAATGATACGTATTTATTACAATATACGGGAAATCCACTGTATATTAGTGAAAATTTACGCACCATCCATTTGAACAAAACCGTATAGGTGAATCCCCTTTTCCATGCAGGCAGAACGGGGGGCGCCTGACAGTGACACGGCACTTCGGTGACAGGAAGGCCGTGTTATATTTTACGCAAAGGAACGAACATGTGTTCCCATCCTTGATACGGGAGGAAAAGGACATGGACGAAACGGTCGCATTGAACGAGGCACAGGGCCCGGACGACGCGGGCGAAGTTTCCCTGGCGACGGGCGAAGAGGCGGAAATGCTGCCGGACGATTATTACCGGTCCCAGAAGGAAGTGGACGCGGCTTTCAAAAAGAGGCTGGAGCGGGAAAAACAGCGCTGGGAACGGGATACGGCAGCGGAAGCCGAAACGAAGCTGCAGGAGCTATTGCAGGAAGGGGCGGACGCCGCGCAGGATACTGCAAGCGTGCAGGAAGAAACGAACCTGCAGGACAGTACAAATGCGCAGGAAACTATGGATGCACAGGGCAGGGAGGATGCCGGAGAGGGCGGCTGGGACGAGGATGCGTTCCTGGCCGCGATCCGGAAGGATGAAGAAGTGATCGCGGCCGATGACCCGGACTTTGACCTGGCAGGGGAGATGGAGAAGAACCCGGCATTCGCGCTGATGCTGGCCCAGGGGCTGCCATTGAAACGGGTCTATGATTTCTTCCACGGCGATACCGTGGAGGGGCGGATGAAGCAGGAGATGGAGCAGGAGATCGTCGCCCGCATCCGCGCGCGGAACAACAGGCCGGCGCCCATCGGCAGCTCGGGCGGGGAAGCGAAGCGGGACATATCCAGGATGAGCGACGCGGAGATACTGGAGATAGATGCCAGGGTACGCCGTGGCGAGAGGATAACTTTATAGCGGCTTCCCGAAATGGCTTGATACGGCGTTGCAGCTTGCGGTTGGTCGTTGCGGAGTAGCTATGCTACACCTCACTCCCAATCCTCGCTGCGCCTGGTCTGAAGCCATTTCGGATCGCCTTTGGAACGGAATCAGTAGTTCGACGGATGCTGATGATTGCATAAGAGTAGGTTGCTGAAGGACAGCCGCCCCTAAGTCTTGGAACAGGGTGTCTCGATTCAACATCATAGCTGAGGGTTGACACCTTGGCATGCGACAAACATGACAGGTTGGCGCGGGTCACCACTTAGTCGGTACGGTTTGACTGCGAGGGATCGAAGGCAGTCTTCCCATGTAGGCCTGGACGGAATGGTAACCATAAGGACCACCAACACTACAAAGCGCTAAAAGTGAGGAACGGACACGAAACTACACCACTGACTATCAAAAGGAGGTTGACTAAATGAGCATGAATACAAATTTGACGGGCAGCGGCGTGCTTTCGAGCACGATGCAGACGTATTACGACAGAAAGCTGCTGATGAACGCAAAGCCGAAGCTGTGCCACCAGCAGTACGGACAGAAGGTGCTGCTGCCGAAAAACAGCGGCAAGGCAATCCAATTCCGCAAGTGGACGCCCTTCCCGGCGCTGCTGACGGCGTTGACCGAGGGCGTGGTGCCGGACGGGCAGAGCCTCTCCATGACAGCCATCACAACGGACATCGAGCAGTACGGCGGGTATGTGGCGGTTTCCGACCTGCTGGACATGACGGCGCTGGACCCCGTGATCAATGACAGCGTGGAGCTGATGGGGGACCAGGGCGGTCTCTCCATCGACACGCTGGTGAGGGACGTCATCACCGCTTCCACCAACGTGCAGTATGCGGGCGGGAAGACGGCGCGGCACAAACTGACCTTCGAAACGGGCGACATGAACAGGCTGACGGTGGACGAGATCCGCAAGGCGGTGCGTACGCTGAAAAAGAACAAGGCGCCGCAGTTCGTGCGAAACGGAAAGGGCTACTACATAGCCATCGTGGGGCCGGACACCACCTATGACCTGCAGAGCGACCCGCTGTGGCAGGATGTGAGCAAGTACGCAGCCAGCGAGAACATCTTCGAGGGTGAGATCGGCAAGCTCTTCGGTGTGGTCTTCGTGGAGACGAGCGAGGCCAGGGTATTCAGCGCGCTTGAACTCATCGCAGGCGCCTCATCCCTGACGGTGGCCTCCTACAGCAACAAGGTTTTCACTGTGAATGAAAGTATTTCGGCAGGCGAGGCGTCGGCAATGGCGGGCAAAAGCATCATCCTGGGCAGCGGGGTCAATGCACAGGTATTGACCATCCAGAGCGCAAACGGGCCGGCCAAGACCATCACGGTGGTGGAAACACCCACCGGAACACCGGGTTCCGGGGACAAGATCTATGCATACGGCGCGGGAGACAAGGCGCGCAGCGTGGCAGCAACGCTGGTTTTCGGCAAGAATGCGTACGGGGTGGTGGACCTGGAAGGCGGAAACCTCCGTTCCATCATCAAGCCCAAGGGGAGCGCGGGAACGGCGGACCCCCTGGACCAGATATCCACCATCGGGTGGAAGGTGGACGGGTTCGCAGCGAAGGTATTGCAGCCGCTGTGGCTGGTACGGATCGAACACACATATTCCATGTAAACAGCAGTCAATCATAGCAGTCGACGGAAGAACGCGGACATGGGGGCTCTGCCCCCATGCATCCGCTGCGGATCTGCACAGAAACAATGGGGTCGATGTCCGTGCCATTCAGATTCACATGGATACAGGATGTAACTGGAAGAGTTGGGACAAGGACATGAACAAACCACATCGAGGGTATCGGAAGATTTCAATCCAAGCATTGTTAACGAATGTACACTCGATTTTATCTTTGAGCAATTAAGGAGGTTGGGAAAATGGCAAGCAACGTGAATACAACAAAAGCAATCAATTCGCCCGGAATGAGCGACGAGGAGATCGATCTCGTCAGTACGAAAGCGGGGGAAGCACTGGACAAGGCGGAAAAGATGGCGCTGTGCATCCCATCGACTGAAGGGAACAGGGACGATGAAACGGTGGAGTGCTGCATCAACGGTTATAACTTCATCATCAAGCGCGGACAGACGGTGAGAGTGCCGCTGCCCATCGTGGAGATCCTCAGAAACGCAGGTCTGGTATAGAAAGGCGGGACTGGCATGAACGCAAGGGAACTGATCAAACTTACATTATCCAACATAAACGAAGATACGGACGATACAACGGTGAACGAATACCGTGAGAAAGTCCTGCAGGCGGTCAACCAGGGCTACTGTGAAGTGATCCGGAGCCGGTACCGCCCGGCTGCCACTGAAGAGATGCCGCTGACGGGCGGAAAGTTCAGCCTTGGATCACTGCTTAAGAAGTGCATGCGGGTGGATACCGTGACAAGCCTGCAGGGCGTGCCGCTTTTTTACACCATCAATGCTGAAACGGTCGTTACGGTATTGACGGATGAACCTACTGTTCAGGTAACGTACCGGTATATGCCCGAACCGCTGGCCCAGGATACGGATGAGCCGGAAATGCCCATGGACCAGCACGCTTGCCTCGCCGATTATGCGGCATACAGGATGCTGGGAACGGGAAGCCGGGCAAGGCAGCTTCGGGGGGATTTTTTCCTGGCAGCATTTTTGCGGGCACTGGCCAGGATACAGCCTGCGGGGCTGGAAATGGAAAAGATCAGCCATAAATATGGCTGAAAGCAGGTATTAAAAGCAAGTGTGAGCATAGCGTGGTTAATCGGATCTGGATTCACTTTGGCAGAGTACTCGTTCTTGGGGGTGTAATTCATATGGCAGATGAGGCGCAGATCATCATAAAAAAGTTTACGGGAATAGACCAAAGCACGGATGCAATGGGACTGCCGAACGGTGCATCGCCGGACGCACAGAACATGGTTTGCGATGGAGGGGTGCTTTCAACGGCAAAGGGCTTTGAAAAGTACCCGCTGCCACAGTCACCTGGGGCGATACGCACGCTGATGAAATACTATCGGAGGAACGCCAGCGGAAGCAAGGATACCTTCTTGCTTTGCGCTACAGACACGGCAGTATACTTACATAACAATATATACGGGTGGTGCTCCATTTGTCAGGGAAGGCGTTCGGGATACTACGACTTCATCAATTATCAATGGGCAGGGGAGGATGTCATCATATTTTCCAACGGCGAAGATCCCGTATTGACTTGGAGAGGGTATGAAAATGCGGAGGTATTGGCTGGGGAACCGCCTTCATTCTATTCCCTGTGTCTTCACTATGATCGAGTGTGGGGTGCATGCATCAAAGCATATCCCGATAGGGTCTGTTACTCCAAAGCTTTTGATCCGGCAGACTGGAGTTCACCTGAAGAAGCCGGGTATATTGAAATTCCTACCTGGAATGGAGGGTCAGTATTGGCGCTGAAGACGTTGTATAACGACGTGGTGGTTTTTAAGGATTATGACGTTTACCGCATCTATGGCACCTATCCAGGCAGTTATGAAGTGACCCGTGTACATGGTATTACAGGACCCATTGCTCGGCGTTCCATTGTTCAAGCGGGTGACATCGTATATTTTTTGGGTGCAGAGGGTCTATGCGGGTACGATGGGGTACGTGCCGTGCCACTGGGAGACAGAAAACTGGCACGCTTTTTTTCTCATATCAATCGGGAGTATACCAAATATGCCTGCGCAACGGTGTGTGGAGATAAAATATACCTGGCACTGCCGGAGGGGGATACAGCGACATTCAACAATGCCGTGGTGGAGTATGATACACGCGACGGCACATATATGATCCGGCGTGGATTTCGCGTGGATACGTTTCTGGAGTACGATGGGAAGCTCCTTTTTGCCAATGACACAAGGTTCATATATGAGTATGGGGTCGGCAATACATACGATGGGGCGGCCATCGAATGCTGGTGGAAGACACCTGTATTCGATCTGGCAGCTAAAAACATTACGAAGACCTCCACGCTGATCTATGCGGCAGCGAGCGGTGCAGGGCAGGCAGGAGGCACGGGTTCCATCCTGTTATCTGCGGATTTTGACGGAAAACTTAGACAAAGGCAGTTTGATCTGCCGCAACAAACGCGAAATATGCGCATGCCGATACGCAGCCGGGGAAGGAGACTGCAGTTTACTTTTTCAAATGTTGAAGGCAGTTCATTTACTTTGAACACACCCGAAATTCATCTTGAACTGGATGAAGATTAATAAAAAACCAGGGGCTTTATTTGTCGGCTTGATTATGGATAGGGCTGATGGGCGGACGTGGGGGAAAATATCGCAAAGAGGCAAATGGTTGCTTGCCCTATGAAACTGGTATGAGTGAAAAAGGAAAATAAATCTCAAATCAGCGTGATTGATAAGGGGGGATGGAAATGCCATATGGATTTCAGCGGATACTGGATACAAAGCCGCTTTCACTCAAAAACCTGAACGACCAGATGGAGATGATCTGGAAGAAAGTGATGGGCGGACTGGATTACCGGGATATGAGCTTGGGCATGGGAGAAGAAATGGGAAGAATCTCCTCACAATCACTTTTCCTGGAGAGCTTGGGAAGTGACGGGGAATGCCGTACGTTATTCAATGGGCGCAACAATGGCACGGAGCGTTTCGAATCCCCTGAATTGAAAACACTGGGCAGGCAGGTCTGCCGGCCGGATGCGGCTACGGTCTATGTGTCTGTCTCGGGATGCGATGCAAATGACGGACTGAGCACTTCCACAGCTTACCGTACCCTGCAGCGTGCGATCGAAATACTTCCTTTTTTCCAGAATGGGGCTGCGACCATCAACCTGGCTGCGGGTACCTATAACGAGTCGCTGGAGATCAGGGGTTTGGCCGGGAACCTTATCACGATCAACGCCAGCGGGGCAACACTTCGCGGTTCCCTCATAATCGAGGGTGGTACAGCCAATGTGGCGATAAACAACCTGACCATCACACAGGAGCAGGGATATGCTTTGCTGGCAAAGGGGAACGGATTATATGTTTACTTTTCAAACGGCACCATCAACGGAAACAACATTTCAGGCGGTTACGGTGCTATGGCGAGCGGGGGCGCAGTGATCATACTCGACCATGCACAGCTTCACAACAGCGCATCTGCAGCGGCAGCCGCCACTTTATGCGGGTGTATCCATGTATCTGCCTGCACTGGCTCGAACAATGGCACAGGACTGAGTGCACAATACGGGGGGCTGGTGAGCGGAACGGGAACGGCACCCAACGCCACGACGCCGCGTCTGGAGGCTTCGGGTGGCAGAATCCTGTCGTACGGTACTCCAACCAGTTCAACTGCGCCCTCCATCACGTCGCCGCCGACGGTAACGTCGTGGAACTGCCTGCAGGCTGCAAGCGCACAAAACGGGGCATGGCGGACAGATACCGCCGAAGCCAGGCAGGGCCAATGGCCGGGATTGGTAAAGGCAGGCCAAGGTAGGGCTTTGACCGAAACGGCATTGAATACGGGATTCCTTTTTTTCAACCATACCGATATAGCCGGCAGGCTTTCGGGCAAAACGGTGGAATGGGTGAAGCTCATCATCCGGAGAAAAAAGTATGGAGGCAATCCGGGCGCTGCACCGGTACATCTATGGCTGCACAACCAGGCTGGAACGGGCGGAACGCCTGCGCTTGGCAACGAGCTTGGGATATTGACCGAAGTGGCCCGGGGGCAGACTGCAATGGTGATGCTGCCGGTATCAGCGGGGACTGCATTTAAAAGCGGAACGGCGAAAGGGATCGCGCTCTACCATGCAAGTAGCGACAGCAGGTATTACCTGGCCCTCACGCCAGTGGACGAGTACGCGGCGAAACTGGTTATCGCATACCGGTGAATGATAAAACCGATAGACCGGATCAAATCTGCGGGCAGGGTATGGAAGCAGGACTGATAATTTACAAGGTCTGACCCTGCATTCAAATGGGGGAAGAAACATGTTCAGGCTGATCGTACGAAGACCGGATAGCGGGGTAATATTGTTTATATCGCAGCCATTCCGCCATTATAAAATACGCGGGCGGGAAGTGGAGACGGAGCATGGCAGGATGGTCATGGCCGAAGGGCTCGAAGCTTCCGTTACAGATGCTGACGGGCTATCGTTATTCCATGTTGCCGGAGAGACGGCCTGCGTTCAGGTACCCGCAGGGATACAGGCACAAAGGGATTGCGCATGAAAGGAGAGATCTGTAATGGCGAACAGGTTCTATGGGGCAAAAGGGAATGTGGTGAAACTGATCCAGCGGCAATTAAACCGGGCAGGGGCGGGGATCCGGGAGGACGGGTTATGGGGAGACGAGACGGAAGACGCGTACAACCGTTTTTCAAACCAGCTGCTGGGCTCGAAAAACGATGGAGACACGGCGGGGGCAGCCAAGGCTGCACCGCTAACCAAATACGACCAGGACCTGCAATTTGCACAAGACAAGGCAAAGCGGCTGACACAAGCCATGCAGACTTCCATCCAACGGCTGGATCCCGACTACAAGATGCGGCTGGAGGCGCTGGAGAAGGCATATACAAAAGGACAGCGCGACTTGCAGGGAACGGTGCTCACCAGGGGGATGGGAAGGAGCAGTTACGCCGCCGACATTGCGGAGAATGAATATGCGAAGTGGCGCAGCGACCAGGCGGCGCTGCTGGAGGAAAAGAAACGGAGCCTGGAAGATCTCAATGCCGATATCGCAGACATCCAGGCCAGCCTGAGCGAAACGGAAGCCAAAATCAACCTCCAAAAGCAGGAGGCGGCGAAGAAAGCATCCCATCGAAACTCTGGCGGCGGGGGCCGGAAGAGATCCGGTACGGCAAACAAGAAAGGAAAGTGGGAACTGGATGTAATGCAGAACTGGTACAGGATGAGCACGGGTGCAAAAGTGGCCTATTTCGAAAAGAACTGGGAGCAGATCTACCGAAAGTCGGCCAAGATCGCACGGCAGATGGCCAAAGACCTGGAAGAAACGACAGGAAGGCAATACATGCTGACAAGCTAAGACAGGGAGGGCCGGTTCCGACATGAAAACATGGATTCGTGGGATGATGGGTTACCGGTACCGGTTTCTCCAATATTGCACAAGGGGATTTTTCCTTGAACAGAAACATTATGAAACAGGCCGGCTGCTGCCGGCCATTAATTTACGGGTTACCGATGGTTCACAGGTAGTCATTGGTCTTTTTCCGTTTCCGTATCACCAGCAGGAGCACGACAACGACAGCGAGGACGCCTACGATGCCGATGGCAATCCAGGGCCAGGAACCGACCGAGCCTTCGGCCAGCTGGGTGGAGGCATAAATCTCATTGACGGTATCGGTCTTGAGCGTCCATTTGAGGATCTTGCCGCCGTCATCCATCTTATCCGCATTGTGGTCGGCGACGGGGGCGGGGAAGGAGATGGTGAGGGTGGTATCCCCGGCCTGCAGCGCCGTGGCGGTATCGGCCAGGGTGGAGGCGCCCATCTTTTCCGCTACCTTGCGAAGGTCCACCTTGCCGGCTACTTCGATCTTTCCGTTGTCTTTATCCACGGCGATCTTCAGATCGTTGAATATGGACATGGACTTGCCAAGCTTTGTCACCTTCTCTGCATCGTTCAGATCGGTCTTCCCTTCGATGCCCGCATACTGGCCGTTTTTATAATCGGTAACCGTGAGGCCCCTGTCCGTCATTTCGGATTTGAGTGCAACAAAAGGATCGGAACCGATCTGTTCCTGCACGAGGGGGAGGTAGGACTGGTCCAGCGCGTAGATGACGTCCACGCCGGCTCCACCGTCGCTGCGGATATCCAGACGCGCCCGGACCATGACACAGCTACAAAGAAGTACAGCAGTCAAGATTATCAGGGCTGCGAAAAGCATGCGTTTTCCATTCATGAACTTCATCGTGCGCATTCAAATACCGCCTCCATTGTTACTATAACATTGGGAATGACGGTTTGTCCCCAATTATCGGAAATTTTACCCGTGCACAATATAGTATGACTAAAAAAGGCATCCTGCCACCGGCCAATTCTATCCATGCAAACATAAAGGATAATCTCCCAGAATATTAATAAATTGTTTACAGCGGCGCAAAGCCAGGCATACTATAATAATATTATAGAAAGTAATATTGCAGGTCAGGCCTTCCGGAAACGAAAGCCATTATGGGGAATTCATCCGAAAGATTTATGCGGAGGTGTCTGACATGATATTGATCACTGGAGCCACAGGGCACGTGGGCAACGTGCTGGCGCGCGAACTATACGGCAGGGGCGAAAAGCTGCGCCTGCTCATCCCACCCGGGGAGGACATAACCCCTATCGAGGGATTAAAAAACGCAAAAAGATTCTTCTGCGATGTACGGGACTTGAAAGAAGTCCAAAGAGCCGTTCGAGGATGCGACTCCGTTTACCATCTGGCGGGCATCATCAGCATCACCAACTCCAAAAAAAGCAGGATGCGGGACATCAACGTGCGGGGGACCGCCACAGTCGTAGAGGCATGCCTTCACGAGCGGGTGAAGCGGCTGGTATATGCCAGCAGCGTGCACGCACTGCGGGAAACGCCGCACGGCAGCCCCATCACCGAAGTGCTCCATACTGACATACACAGCCTGCTGGGTCCGTATGCGCAGTCCAAGGCGGAGGCCACCATCGAGGTGCTCAACGGCATACAGCGGGGGCTGGACGCCGTGATCGTCTTTCCCAGCGGGATCATCGGGCCGTACGATTTCCGGCAGTCCGAGATGGGCATGACCTTTTCCTATTTCGCCAAGGCCAAAAAGCAGTATTACATCGACGGGGAATACGACTTCGTGGATGTACGCGATGTGGTGGAGGGGCTGATTCTGGCGTGTGAAAAGGGCGAGAAGGGGCAGGGCTATATCCTCTCAGGGCACAAGGTCACGGTGCGGGAGATGATCACGATGGTGGAGGACTACCTGGGACTGCACAACAAAAAAGTGCGGGTGCCCACCGCCCTGGCACAGTTCGCCGGCGCCTTCGCACCCCTGTACCGGGCCTTCACGGGCAAAAAGCCCATCCTGACCAGCTACAGCGTGGCGGTGCTGCACAGCAACTGTACCATTTCGCGGGAGAAGGCCGAAAAGCAGCTGGGGTTCAAACCGCGGCCCATCCAGGAAAGCATCGCGGACAGCCTGGCGTGGCTGGGCAAAAGCGCGGGCACCGTGGGGCAGGGTGTGGTCAAACTGGGCAGGGGGATCGGAAGGGTCATCAAACCAATTAAGAATTAATAATTAAGAGTTAAGAATTGTTGTCTGCCCCAACTGGGGTCAGATTAATAAGTATGCCTCATGATATGAAGCGGGGCGCGCCAGAAGGTGCGCCCCGCTTTAAGGTTATTTTTACATGGGAAGCAGATCCCGGCCACACAACTTTTCGGGCGTGACACCTCTGACGGATGGCTGATGGTACAGAATGTTATTTTCGGCCGTATTTCCTCTGCAGATCGAAACACAATCTGGCGATAGGACCTGCCAGACCTACGTCCAACCAGATATCCTGCGCCACATCCATAGATGCATATGCGATATATAGAAGCAGGACCATGGAAACGCAGAGAACAGGCTTCATAAAACCCGGCCTGCTCATGACAGACAGGGTCATGTGACTGGATATTTCGTATCATACCTGATACCCACAGAATAACGCAACGATCGGCGGGCCGTATGGTGTTCCCCACGGCCTTTTGCCCGCAAAACAATTGACAGATCACCGCATGTGCGTTACAGTAGGAGTAGTGTAAGCACTTACTGTAGCCATGGAGGTCCGGAATGGAACAGACAACGCGCGAGCGGATCATGGAAACCAGCCTGCAGCTTTTCCTGGAACGGGGTTTCAAGGGAACCACCACCAGGATGATCGCATCCTGCGCCGGCGTGAACGAACTGACGGTATTCCGCAATTTCGGCACCAAGGAAGGCATCCTGAAAGCCGTCATCCAATCCAAACAGGAATACCTGGAGAAGGTGGGAGCAGCCGTTCTGAAGACGATGAAATACGACCCGGCCGAAGACCTGAAAGCCATGGCCAGGCTTTATTTTGACAGGCTGCTGGAGAACATCAACCTGGTCATGCTGCAGCTTCATGCAGTGGACATGGACCCGGAGATAAACCAGATGATCCTGCAGCTGCCGATCCGTCTCAAGGCGTTCCTGGTGGAGTATTTCGAAGAACTCAAAAACAGGAACCATTCCAAGAATATCGACCCGGAACTGGCCGCGACCCTGTTTATGTCCATCAATATCGGTTTCCTGCTGCTGAACAACCGGTTCCAAGACCATTTCACAACCGTGGACGGACATGATTTCATCGAGAAAAGCATGAAGGCGCTGACAGATTCCCTGATGCGGGAAGGCTAATTTTTTTCAGCATAGAGCAAGTAAGCACTTACATATATATCTTTGCAAGGGGGTCATCCAAGTGTTCATGAGGCTTTTCAAAAACAAACTGATCTGGGCGGTCATACCCGCGTGCCTGCTCGTCCAGCTGGTGTACCTGTGCATCATCGTACCCGCATTCAACCACATGGACGAAAACACCTCGAATATCCGCATCGCCATCGTGAATGACGACAACGGCGACAGCGGGGAGATCGTATCCAAGCTGAAAGAGGAGCTCCCGTTCAATACCTGCGAGGAGCGGAATCTGTCCAATGCGATGGCGAAAATGAGCGCGCGGGAATATGGCGCCGTTTTCTTCTTCAACGCAGCCTTTACACAGGACCTGGAAGACGGCAACGCGTCCATCACCTACTATATCAACCAGGCGGCGCCCAGCATGCTGAAGCAGATCCTGGACACTGCCGTAGACAAGATCTCATCGACGATCAACGAAAACGCCTTTTCCACCATCAAATCCAAAATACAGGATGGGATCGAGGAGAATTTCTCGGGCATCAAGCTGCCCGCAAGCGCACTGGACGGGCTGAAGAGCAATATCGACGAGGGCATCTCGCAGATGCGGGAAGCCGCGCTGGACGCGATGGGCAAACAGCTGGCGAACTTCAAACTGCCCAGCACCGCGCGCAACGCGCTGAAGACCAATGTGGGAAACGCGATGGACATGGTCAAAGCCAATTTCCTGAAGGGCCTGCTGGCGCAGATGAAAGGCTTCAAGCTGCCGGACGCCGCCATAGGCGCCATGAAACAAAACCTGGCGAACGGATTCTCAGGCCTGAAAGCCAATATCCTCGCCATGGTGGACCAGCAGCTGAAAACGGCGGGGCTGCCGGATGCGGACATCGCGGCGACCAAAGCGAATATCGGGGGCGGACTGGATGCGTTCGCAGCCAATGCGGTGAGCGGCATGGCGGCGCAGATGGCGAATTTCAGCCTGCCGGACGAGGCGATAGCGGCCATGGGGGAGAACGTGGGCGGGGGGCTGGATATGATCAAGTCCAAGGTCATGAGCGCTTTCCAGGGCAGCCTTTCGAAATTCAAGCTGCCAAGCTCGGCGAGCGCGATGATGAAGGATACCATCAGCGACGGCTTTGCGACCCTAAAGGAAACCGCACTATCCGCGATCGACGAAAAGTTTGAGAATTTCCAGATGCCCGATGAGGCGGCGGACACAATCAGGGAGAACCTCAACAAGGCGTTCGACGTGCTGCAATACACGACGATCCAAAGCAATGTGGTCAAACTGAACGATTCGGAGGAATACATCCTCACGATCGCCCCTTTCTTCCTGTTCCTGATCCTTTTCATAGCATCTTCTGCATATACGGTGCTCCACCTCCGCGTGTTCCAGGGTTTGGGCAAGGAAATCCCGCCATGGCCCATTTACCTGTACCGCCTGGCAGTGGACGTGATCGCCAGTCTCGTGATGCCACTGGCCTTTTTCACCATCCTGTGGAGCTTCGGCATCGCCATCAGCGCCTCGCAGATGACCCTTTGGCTCCTGATCAGCGCGGGGTTCCTGGCGCTGGTGCAGCTGCTGCAGGTATTTGCCGACCTTTTCGGCCTGAAAGGGCTGATCCCGATGATCCTGGTCCTGATGCCGCTGCAGATGGCCACGAACGGCACCATGTTCCCGCAGGAAATGCTGCCGCCCTTTTTCTCGGCCGTGGGCGGCTACCTGCCCGCAAGCTATTTCGGCTCGGGGCTGATCAAGTCCTTTTTCGGGGGAGCGCCGGCGGGGGACGATATTCTCATCCTGCTGGCCATGGCGGGGGCATGCCTTTGCATCACGGCCGCCTGCGCCGCCATAAGGGATATCCGCCGGCGGCATTCCAAACAGATCCAGGAAAGCCGTTAGATTCTGATTCACCGGAGGGGATCTCAATGCAGAATCTGATTTATTATGCATAGAAAACCTCCGGATAGAACCCCAGTAAAATTGGGGTATGAGGTTGCGTAAAACTTAGCTATGGACAGAAACCTAATAAGCCAGAGTGAATAACACATCAGAGCATGCTGAAATACCCACCCCCTACCCCCTCCCACGCCCAGGGGCAGAGGAATTCTCAGGTGACTTAAGGCGCGGGAGGGGGAATAAATTTGGAGAGGGCTCCGCCCTCTCCAAGCACCACTCCTTGAAAGGAGCCGGCTCAGAAGTAGGAAATCAGTATAGATATTGATGGACAGAAGTTTGTGAGAAGGATAACTTTAGCGAATGCCAGACCTATCAACGGCCTTAGGGCTATGGCATCGCGCAATTCGTGCACGCGTAGTAAAGGGCTATGCCCGTTAAAGAAAGACAACCCGGCTATGTCCATGATGATCATTCAGCAGTTAAACTTCATCGGGAGCGGAGGGGAGGCGGGGCTTCGATGGCGAAGATGGAGGAAGAAACGGATCCACTGCATTCACCTCGCGGGCGAGCTCGGTCATGCAGTTCCAGTACCGCTTGGGTACGAGGTTCATGCGGCAGCGGGGGTTATGCCGCTCTTTGATCTCGATGGTATCGTAATACAGCTGCCAGAGGGAGCGGAACATCAGCTCCTCCTCGCCGGGGTCTGGGAGCTGGAGCTCTTCCACCGAAGCGATGGCCCAGCGGCCCCGCCGGTGCACCAGGACCATGTCGTGGGTCCGGTCATGGATCAGGAACTGTTCCCCCGGATAACGGTCGCAGAAGTGGCGGGCGACGAGGGGGAGCACGATATTTTTCGGCTCGATCCGGGCCGTAAGCGCACCACGGGACTCTGAGAATCGTACGAAGCCCCGGTAGAGCGCGGCCTCGCCCTCCAGGTATTCCACGGCTTTGATCAGGGGGGCGACCTCTTCGTCGGTGAGCCGATTCATCACCGACGGGCCATACCGGAAGCCCTGCCGGAGAAAGCACAGCATGAGCAGCTCCTTCTGCGGGTGGCAGGAGAGGAAGGCATGGCGGATAACCGTCCAGGCCTCACGGCCCATCTTCTGCGGGATAGCCTTACGAACGTTCCGGGCGCATTCCGCATCGGTCTCAATGAGGCGCACAGGCAGGAGCAGGGGGAGATCCGCACCCTGGGGCATGATATCCATGGGCAGCTCATCCTTCTGCAAGCTCTCGTGCATGCAGCACAGCAGCCCTTCGAAGCTCCCGTCATAGCAATAGATCAAAGCTGGCCGCTCAGGCATTTATACATCTCCTCCTTTGCCAGTACCGGATTTTCAAACAGGGATAGCTGGCGGGGCGCATCGAAGGCCGCCTGCTCCGCACGGCCGCGCGCCTGCTCGGAGAGGAGGGCGCACAGCAGCGCGTCCTGCGCCGTATCCAGCCCGTTTGCGGGTTTGCCGGAGCATGTGACAAAATACTGTGCGCGCTTGAGCACGACGCCCAGGCGCTTCAGCCCCGCAAAATCAATACTGCCGGTGCGCCGCGCCTTCACGATGCGCTGGGCACTGGTGACGCCGATGCCGGGGACGCGCAGCAGCATCTCCTGCGGCGCCCTATTCACCTCCACGGGGAAGACCTCGGGGTGGCGGAGCGCCCAATTGCATTTCGGGTCGATATAGGGGTTGAAGTCGGGCTGCGATTCATCCAGCAATTCGCACGCGGAAAACCCATAAAAGCGCAGGAGCCAGTCCGCCTGGTACAGCCGGTGCTCGCGGAGCAGGGGGGGCTTGGTATCCAACGCGGGCAGCAGGCTGTTGCTGATGATGGGTGTATAGGCCGAGAAGAAGACGCGTTTGAGCCGGTAGCCCTTATACAGCCCTTCGGTGAGGTTCAGTATCTTCAGATCGCTCTCGCCGGAGGCACCCACCATCATCTGCGTGCTCTGGCCGGCGGGGACGAAACGCGGGGCATTGCGATACTGCACGACCTCGTGCTTGCTCTGTTCGATCCCTGTGCGGATGAAGCCCATGGGTTTGAGGATCGACTCCTTCGACTTTTCAGGGGCGAGCAGGTTCAGGCTGGCCTGGGAGGGAAGCTCGATATTGATGCTCATGCGATCCGCCAGCAGGCCCAGCCTCGTGAGCAGCCGCTGGTCCACCCCGGGGAGGGCCTTGGCGTGGATGTAGCCGTTGAAGCGGTACTCCTCGCGCAGCAGGCGCAGCGTCTCGATCATGCGCTCCACGGTGAAATCGGGCGTTTTCAGCACGCCGGAGCTGAGGAAGAGGCCTTCGATGTAATTTCTCCGGTAGAAGGCGATGGTCAGCTCCGCCAGCTCCCGCGGCTCAAACGTGGCACGCGGCACATCATGGGAGCGGCGGTTGGTGCAATAGGCGCAGTCATAGGCGCAGGCATTGGTCATGAGGACCTTCAAAAGCGATATGCAGCGGCCGTCCCCCGCGAAGGTATGGCAGATGCCCATGGACGCGGCGTTGCCGATGCCGCCGGGCATCGTTTTTTTATCCACGCCGCTGGACGTGCAGGCGACGTCATACTTCGCAGCGTCAGTCAATATCCGAAGCTTTTCAAACAGGTCCAAACAAACCTACCTCCAGGGATATGCTAATATGGGAAAATGCACATGAACCATGCAAACAACAGTTCCCCTCCTTATTATATCAGAACATGTGTTCGCAATGAAGGGAATTCTTTGAAAATAATTGAGAATTGAAAATGGAGAATTGAGAATTTTGGTGATGCCCTGCGGGGGCATATCAATACCCGCTGCATTGAATCAGAAAGATCGCGAATAGGCGGTATGCCCCTGAAAACCCTTACGCGTCACGCAAGGGACATAAGAGCGGCAGTCTGCCGGGTAAAAAAGCCTTAATACTCCACCTCCGAAAACAACACTTTTCAAAATATCATACCGTTGCACATTCATGGAAACCGCATATTTTCAACAATTTAACGCTGATCTGTTTTCCTGTACCCTGGGCGGTTATATAGAAAGTAATATGCGATATCACGACCTTTTGAGAGGCATCCTATTTGACATCCATATTACTGAAGAAAGGACAAATATGATGAAAAAGCTCTTCTCCGTTTTTCTGATCTTTGCAGCAATGAGCAGCCTGGCATCCTGCCAAGCCCCTGCAACCGGCAATCCCCCTGCTCCTACAGCAGCACAGACCGGTCAACAGGCCACCAACACCCCAGCTGAAGTGCCGCCCGAACCCGGTAAAGCCACCCCTGCCAGCACCACAACCGGGCCAGTTGATATAAAACTGGAAATCACAGACGCATATCCCGCTTTATCCTTCAACAAGCCGCTGTATTTCACGACTGCAGGGGATGGGAGCAGGGACTGTTTTGTGGTGGAGCAGACAGGCCGGATCCTGATATTTGAAGACTCTTCGAATGCGGCAAAAGCAGATACGTTTCTGGATCTGAGCAAGCGCATCGATCTGGGGGGAGATGAAAAAGGCCTTTTAGGATTGGCCTTCCATCCGGATTATCAGAAGAACGGCTACCTGTACGTGAATTATACAAATAAAAACAACACCGTTATCGCGCGTTATACAAGACGCGCGGATAACCCCGGGAAAGCGGACCCTGCGAGCGAACAGATCATACTGACCTTTCCCCAGCCATACACCAACCATAACGGCGGGCAGGTGGCTTTCGGGCCTGACGGCTACCTGTATATCGGAACAGGTGACGGAGGATCCAGCGGCGACCCGAAAAACAACGCCCAGAACCGCTCATCCCTCCTGGGCAAGATACTGCGCATAGACGTCGATCATCCTGACAGCGGAAGAGCATACGGCATCCCTGCCGACAATCCCTATGCCGGCAACCAGCAGGGATACCGGGAGGAAATCTATGCACTGGGACTTCGCAACCCATGGCGGTTCAGTTTCAACGCAAACGGCACATTATGGGCAGCTGACGTAGGGCAGAACAAACGCGAGGAGATCGACCTGATCCAAAAAGGCGGCAATTACGGGTGGAATGTGATGGAAGGCACGCTGGATTTCAAAAAGAACCCCAATAACTATAAAGCGGAACTCACACTTCCCATATTGGATTACGGGCGCGACCAGGGCGCATGCATAACCGGCGGATATGTATATGGCAGCGACCTGATTGGAAAATTGAAAGGAAAATATATATACGGCGATTTTGTCTCGGGAAGGATATGGGCCCTGTGGATCGATGAAAACATGAAGGCCCAGAACCAGGAACTGCTCGACACCACCCTGAAAATCTCCTCATTCGGCCTGAATGCTGACGGAGACCTCCGTATCGTAGACCTTGCAGGCAAACTTTACCGGCTGCAGGTCCCGGGGCAATAGACAGGCTATCTAAAACGTCCGATCAATAAAAAATACCGGTTGGACATCCAGGAGGGAATAACGAAATGAGAAATCAAACATGATGAAGAAACCGACTGAACTGAAGCACAGGCCGGTGATCGTTCGAAAACTATGAGAACGTGGATGGCAGATATGCCTGCCAGACCGACGCAAAGGGCCTTTCCCTGGGATTAGCGCAGTGGAACGACAGGGGGAGCGGGCGCGAAGGTCTGTTTTAATATGAAAGATATGAATCATTCTGTCAAATGGGAAATATCTGTAACGTTTCCACCGCCTTAATGAAAATTCTGCGTAGTGATAAATAAAGCAACCTTAGACCAAAAAACGAAATCAAAAGCGCATCCATTTCATACCCAACCTTTCACAGGAAGATGCCAGTCCATACCGGGCTGGCTTTTTCATATGTGCCAACGCAGAGTGACAATACACATAATTTCTATAATCACATAATTTGAAATAGAGATTATAACCACCTGGAATATGAATGTTGAGCGACAGCCAAGAAGGAGGAAAAATGTATGCCCAACCCACTGGATCCAAACAGAATCCCCAAATATGTGAATCAATTGGCGATCCCGCCTGTATTTGAACCAACCATCCGCAGCGACAAGGTGACCTGCAAAGTGAAAAGCCACAATTACCGGGTGACGGTGAGCCAATTTCCACAGCAAATACTGCCTGCAGGTCTCCCTGAAACAACGGTCTACGGCTATGGCGGAAAGGTGAGGGACCGCGAAACCGGCGATATCATCCCGTACTTCAGGTCCGCGCCCGGCCCCACTTTTGAAGCCGCACGCCATATCCCGGTGAATGTGCAGTGGGTGAACGGCCTGACAAAGCCGCAGCCTCTGGCCGTAGACCCCACCATCCATTGGGCGGACCCCAACGATATGGGGATGCCCATGCCGCCGTTCCTGCCTTTCCCGCCGGGATACCCCCTGGCCCAAAGCCCGGTGCCCATCGTGACCCACCTGCACGGCGGGGAGACCGAACCGCCTTTCGACGGGTACCCTGGCGCGTGGTTCACGGCGGGGGAGGGCATCACCGGGCCCGACTTCGTAAAATCCCGTTACCATTACGTAAACGAACAAGAACCGACCACCCTGTGGTACCATGACCATACACTGGGCATGACCCGCATGAACGTATATATGGGTCTGGCCGGCTTCTATCTGCTGCGCGACCCGGAAAACCCGCTGGACGGAGCATGCAGCGTGCTGCCGAGCGGCAAATACGAGATCCCCCTTGCGATACAGGACAGGTCCTTTTATGATGACGGCTCCCTGCTTTTTCCCAGCAACGGCGTGAACCCCAGCGTCCATCCCTACTGGAGGCCCGCTTTCCTTGGCAATACCATCATGGTAAACGGCAGGGTATGGCCGAACCTGGATGTGGAGCCCCGGCAATACCGGCTTCGCATCCTGAACGGATCCAATACGCGCTTTTACAATCTGGCGTTCCCAAACCAGATGCCGTTCATCCAGATCGGCACGGACGGGGGATACCTGGCGAGGCCTGTGCAGCTCGTATCGCTTTTGATCTCGCCGGGCGAACGGGCGGATATCCTCGTGGATTTTTCCAAGGCGGCTCCGGGGACCCAACTGATCCTGACGAACAGCGCCACCGGCTCGGATCCCCAGACGACGGGGCAGGTGATGCGGTTTACCATACTGGATAAGCCCGCCGTCCTGCCGAAGCCGCTGCCGAAGGTCCTCAACGTGCTGGCGCCTTTGAAGTGCGTGAACAGGAAAAGGACCCTGACCCTGGTGGCGGCCACCGACGCCACAGGGCTGCTGGCACTGATGCTGGACGGGCAGATGTGGCACGCCCCCGTTTCGGAACGGCCGCTGGTGGGCTCCACCGAGGACTGGCAGATCGTCAACCTGACGGGGGGAACCCATCCGATCCACCTCCACCTGATCCAATTCCGCCTGCTCAAGCGGCAGGATTTCCTGGCGGCGCAATACACCAAAGACTGGCTGGCCCTGAACGGCGCACCTCCCCTCGAGCACCCCACGAAAGTATTGCCGGTGGAGCCGTACCTGCTGGACGGCCCGGTGAACCCGCCGGCCCATGAGAACGGGTGGAAGGATACCATCCAGGCCAACGCCGGGCAGGTGACCACGATCCGGGTACGCTTTGCCCCGCAGGATGTGAAATGTTCGGTGCCCGGCGTGAACCTCTTTCCCTTTGACCCCGCCGAAAAGCCGGGCTATGTGTGGCACTGCCATATCCTCGACCACGAGGACAATGAAATGATGCGCCCGCTTGAAGTGATCAACCCGGAGTGCATCTGCCAGGACCAGCAGCATGCCGAATAAACCAGCTGAATAGATACGACAATACCGGGAAAGCGCCTTCGGGCGCTTTTTTGCATGAACCAGTCTGTAAAGGTGTCCACATACCAGGAAACCAGAATAAAAAGATTCCAAAATCAGTATTGACTTTTCAGCGTGAATTGAATATATTTATTTAGTAAATTACTAAACCAGTAGATAACTTGATGAAATGAGGGAGTAAGCATGATGAAGATACCGACCGAACTCAAGCACAAGCCGGTGATCGTATCGGAAAATTATGAAAACGTGGACGGCAGGTACGCCTACCATACCGACGCAAAGGGCCTTTCCCTGGGATTGGCGCAGTGGAACGACCGGGGGAGGGTGGACATCTCCGCCAAGGTGTGGCGGTACACGGGGGAAAAGTGGTCCCGGCAATCCGAAGAGATGCCGCTGCACCGCGCGCTGGACCTGGCGATCCTGATCTGCAGGACCAAGCTGCATTTCCAGGAGGAGTCCTACAAATACGAAAAGCTGTACGATCCCGAAAAGCCGGTGCTCGAAAGGATCGGCCTGCAGGGCGACGCGATGACCGTGGCGGTGTGCACGGACAATGAAAGGATCGAAGAGGACATCAAACTTTTCCGGCAGGCGCTGAGCAACGACGACGAGCTGCTGGGGGAACGGCTTTTGACATTATCACGGATATTAAAAGAACTCGGATATTGAAGGAATGGAGAAGAATGGAGAAGAACAGGAAGAAAGAACTGATCGAACAGTACAAGCGGACGAAGCCCCAGATGGGGGCCTTCGCCATAAGCTGCAAGCAAAACAGCAAGTGCTACATCCAGGCCACGCAGGACCTGCACGGCGTGATGAACGGAGCCCTGGCGCGGCTGAATGGCGGGATGCACCCTTTCCGCGAACTGCAAAAGGAATGGAGCGAATACGGGGCGGACAGTTTCACCATGGAGGTGCTGGAGACATTGGAATATGACAAGGATGAATCCAAGACCGATTACACGGAGGAGCTGGCGCTGCTGCAGATGATCTGGGAGGAACGAATAACGCAGGACGGTAAGGAACTCTACAGGAAGCGGCTGTGAAGGGTGCGGTTACGTAAAGCTGCGCTTGGATTATAACCACGGCTGTAGATCAATGGGATATTGGGGTTCACGGACCGGCTGGACAGCATCACGGCAGGATGATGATAGGCGTGCCGAGGGGGACGTTCTCCCAAAGGAAATCCATCACTTCATCCTCCATGGCGATGCAGCCGGCCGTCCAGTCCGTCGCGCCGCCGCCATGGATCATGATCTCGCCGCCGAGGGAGGTATCCCAGGGCGGCGCTTCGTTTTTTTCAACGGCCGTTACGACGCGGTCAAGGACATCCTTACCAATCAAACCATCGTTGTATGCGGTTTTCGCATCTTCCGCATTGGGGTAGGAGAGGCCGAGGGAAAGATGAAAACGGCTTCTGTCGTTGCGCATGCAGACGCAGTATTCCCCCTCGGGCGTTTTGCCGTCCCCTTCACGCCGCTTGGGACCGATGGGAGAGGAACCGAGGCCGATGGGAAAGGAAGCGGATACAACCCCGTTTACAAAAAGGACGAGCCTGCGTTCACCCTTGCATATTTGGATATATGTATCCGACACAGGCCCCAACCCCCGATCCTTACAGAAGCATTTCATATCCAATTATACCACGATTTTTGGCCCGGTTTTACTTCGTTCCCCTTTTTCAGACAGAGGATCCGAAGTCTTGACGCGTGGCGACACATAGTGCCATAATGAAGAAACAAGCGATAATACCTTTTTTTGCAAGTCCGGCTGACGCTGCGGGACACCAGGCCTTTCTATAAGGAGTGATACAAATGATGGTGGACAAGCAGGAGAATAAGAGCAAGAAGGAAAGAAAACCCTGGAGCACAAAAAAGAAGGCGATTTTTTGGCCGTGCATGGCCGCGCTGGCCATCCTCATCGGCCTGGGCGCCTATTTCATCTATGACTATGTCTCGGGCATGATGGACCCGATGAAGGCTTTCCACATCCAACCCACACCTACCCCGACCGCATCCGCCCCGGCCACCCCATCAAACACCGTGAACGAACCTTCCGCATCGGCCCTGCCCACACCCACCAACTGGGACGCGCTCAAGGACCCGGGTTTTGCCAATGAACGCGTGAACATCCTACTGCTGGGCATCGACTCCAGCTACGAGCGGGAAGCCAAAAGCACAGGGGCATACCGGAGCGATACGATGATCCTCCTCTCGCTGGATTTCATCAACAACAAAGTCTATATGCTCTCCATCCCGCGGGACACCTTCACGCACATCTACGGCAAAAAGGCGCCTTCCCACTACAACAGCAGCAAACCCTATGACGACCGGGCGCGCATCAACACCGCGTTCACACTGGGGGGCGGGGAGAAGAAAAAAGGCTTCGAATACGCCGAGCGCACCGTAAGCGAACTGCTGGGGGGCGTCAAGATCCAGTACTATGTGGGGATCAAGATGAATGCCGTGAAGGACGTGGTCGACGCGCTGGGCGGCGTGGATTACAAGGTGGACGTGGAAGTGAAAATGGGCGGGCGGGTCATCCACAAGGGCCAGCAGCACCTGAATGGACAGCAGGTGCTGGATTACTGCAGGCAGCGGAAAGAGTCCAGCGACCCTGTACGGACGGACCGGCAACGCAAGATGATCCTGGCCATCCTGAACCAATTGAAGACAAAGGGCACCATCATGGACATCCCCAAGGTATATGACGCGCTGAAGGACGGCATCTACACCGACATGAACCTCCAACAGATCATCGCCCTGACGCTGTATATCAAAGATTTCGACCTTGGTACGGTCAAAAGCGAACATGTACCCGGAAACTTCCTCAATATCAGCGGGACCAGCCTGTGGGGGATCAGCCAGCGGAAGCTTTCCAACCTGGCGCAGGAGTGGTTTGGCGTGAACAGGCGCGTGGAGATGAATAACGATGTATCCACCCTGCGCAAATATGCAGCTGCATTGCAGACGGCCATGTGGCAGGCCAACTACTACCTGGACCATGGCGCATCGCTCATCCGCTACAACAGCGAATACGGCCTGACGAGCGCGGAAAAGATCGCAGCGCTGCAAAGCCTGAAGCCGGCGCTGGAGGAAGCGGTGGACGAGGAGGACATGGCGCTGCTGGAGCCCGCAACGGAAGCCTACAAGACGGCGTGGAAAAGCGCAAACTCGGATGCGGTGACCAAGGTGACGCCTGACGCCAACGCCGCCATCACACGGGCCGAAAGTGCCCTCACTACGCTCGTGCCGGGGAGCGAGAACCATGAAAAGATCAAGAAAGCCAAAGACCAGCTGGCCGAGGCAAAGGCTAAAAACGTGGCCACGGATATCATAGACAAGACAAAGGCGCTGGTGAAGGTATTGAACGAACTGGGAATACCATGATAGTTGAGAGTTGAAAGTTGAGAGTGGAGAGTTACCCTGCGGGGGGAATCCTAATTGATAATTGATAATGGATAATTGACAATCAGGGACGGCCTGCGGGGGAGATAGGCAGTTGAAAATTGAGCGTTTACAGATACCCTGCGGAGGCATATCAATACCTGGCGGTATTGAATTGGCAATTGACGATGGATAATTGACAATCAGGGACGGCCTGCGGGGGAGATAGGCAGTTGAAAATTGAGCGTTTACGGTTACCCTGCGGGGGTATATCAATACCTGGCGGTATCGTATTGGCAATTGACAATGGACAATTGACAATTAGAAGGCGACCTGCGGGGGAGGTTACAGGTGACAGTTACCCTGCGGGGAACTCATTTGACGATGAACAGTGAAAAATGAACAGCATTGGAAAGCAAGGGAGGCAAATTTGCCTCCCTTGCAGGCATGAGTCGAAATATCATATCATTCCCAAACCGCCTCATACTGGAGAAAGCGGGGTGACCCTGCGCAGGCGGATTCAATTTAAAGCTACGATTTAAAAGATTTCATGTCATTCGAGCAATCATTTCATGTATAATATAAGCGTTAAAAGAATGCACATCTTTCCCGCGTTGGGATAACACATCAATGAACCCAAATAATCAACAGGGGGGTAGGAAATGGTCGAAATAAAAGAAGTCAAGAACAAAAGCGACCTACGGAAATTCATCCTTTTCCCGCAGAAACTGTACAAGGACAACGACTATTATGTGCCAGACATGGTGGGTGACGAATATTACCTGCTGCAGAAGGGGCACAACCCGTCGCTGGAATTCTGCGAACTGGTGATGTTCCTGGCGTACAAGGATGGGCAAATTGTTGGGCGCATCGCCGCCTTCCTCAATCCCAGGGCAAACGAGAAATTCAACAACAAGCGTGTACGCTTCACGAGGGTGGACTTCATTGACGATTTCGAGGTGTCTTCGGCGCTCTTCAAGGCCGCGGAGGACTGGGCCAGATCCAAGGGGATGAACGAGATCCACGGACCGATCGGGTTTTCGGACCTGGACAAACAGGGGATGCTCATCGAAGGCTTTGACAGGCTGAGCATCATGCCCTCCATCTACAATGCGGAGTATTACCAGCACCACCTGGACAGGCTGGGCTACCGCAAGGAGGCGGACTGGATCGAGTGCCATGTGAAAGTGCCCGAGAGCATAGACCCCAAGGTGCAACGGATGAGCGACATCATCCTGCGCCGCACGAAGACGAGACTGGTCACACTGAAATCCATGAAAGAAGCCGACCCTTATGTCAACAGCTTTTTCACGCTGGCCAACGAATGCTACGCCGACCTGTACGGACAGGTGCCGCTGGACGAGGCGCAATTCCAGCAATACGCGGACAAGTACCTGAAGATGATGGACCCAAGGTTTGTGTATTTCATCAATGACCAGAACGACAAGATGATTGGACTGGCCATGGCCATGCCCTCCCTCTCCAAGGCACTGCGCAGGGTGCACGGGCGGCTTTTCCCCTTCGGATGGATCGACCTGCTGCGGGCGCAGAAGAAAGGGGACACGCTGGACATGTACCTGGTGGCCATCCATCCCGATTACCAGACATCGGGGCTGGCCTTTGTGCTGATCAACCACATGTGGGAGCTGGCGATGCAATACGGATTCAAGTGGGCGGAGACGGGCCCGATGCTGGAGGAAAATGAAAAGGTGGCCGCGATCTGGAAGATGTTTGACAAGGAGCAGGACAAGAGAAGAAGATGTTATGTAAAGGCACTGTAATTGTGTAATTGACAGTTAACAGTTAATAGTTAATAGTTGCGGAATGCCTGACGGCATGATTGTATTGCCCTGCGGGGTAGGGGCCAAACCCCTCAGCCACCTTGCGGTGGCAGCTCACCCTATTGCGGGTGCAATGCACCCACTTAGGGCGCCATGCGAAAGGATCTGCAGGAGAAGATCAAACCGAAAAAGACCGTGTGCCTGCGACGGGGCATGCGGTTTTTGTATTACAACGGGGAAGAAGGACAATGCCTGTTTAACGGCATGGGATTATGGTAAAATAATCAAAGAAATCTGTACAAAGGGCGTTAAAAGAGCATGAATATCATACTGGCCAGCGCTTCCCCGCGGCGAAAACAATTACTCGAGCAGGTCGGCTGCACGTTCCAGGTGATCCCCAGCACGAAAGAGGAACCGAAGCTGGACCACCTGCCCCCGCACGAAGGGGTGATGCTGCTGGCGCGGCAGAAGGCGGAGGACACCGCCAATACCATCCAAAGCGGCATCGTGATCGGCGCGGACACCATCGTGGCGACGGGGCGGCATATATTGGGGAAGCCGCGGGACGAGGAAGAAGCATTTGCCATGCTCTCGAAGCTGCAGGGCAAACGGCACGACGTATACACCGGCATATGCGTGATCCGGCAGCCGGAGGGGAAAACCATCACCGAGTATGAGAAGACGGCTGTCTATTTCGCACCGATGAGCAGGGAAGAAATACTGGGGTATATTGCGACGGGGGAACCGATGGACAAGGCTGGGGCATACGGGATACAGGGATACGGCGCGGTGTACATCCAAAAGGTGGAGGGGTGCTACTTCAACGTGATGGGGCTGCCCCTGCACCGGCTGCACGGGATGCTCAAAAACATGGGGTATGATGTGACGGGAAAATGCTTTAGGTAATTGACAATTGAAAATTGAGAATTGAGAATGAAGGTATGCCTTACGGCATGATTTTTATAACCCTTTGGGGAATTATCAGTTAATACTTATGCATTTGCAGTTATGAAATTGGGAATGTGCCCAGCTGATATAAACAAGAGGTTATCACTCCATCCGGCACCATAGTGATCACAATTGGTCTAATTGCGATCACATTAGCGCCACCTCCCTCACGACACGTGCGCGTGCGAGGGAGGCAGGCGGCCCTGCGGGGATATCGATTTCTTTGGTAGATTGAGGGGGAAATGGACAGGGAGCGGTTTCAAAAGGCTTGCGAGCTGGTCATCGGAAAAGAGCGGGAACGGGCGGGGATCGGCACGTACGGCGAAAAGACGCTGCATGCCGTGCTGAAGCATTACCTGGAGCCGGACGCAAGCTGCCATGAGGTCAAAACCGGCGGATTTGTGGCGGATATCTACAGGGAAAGCGGCATCATCGAGATACAGACGCGCAGTTTCAACACGCTGCGCCGAAAGCTCGCCGCCTTTCTCGAGGTATCAACGGTGACGGTGGCCTATCCCGTCGCAAGGACGAAATGGCTGACGTGGCTGGACAGGGAGACCGGGGAGGTAACGAAGAAGCGCAAAAGTCCGAAGACCGGAAGCCCCTGTGAAGCTTTCTATGAACTTTACAAGATCAAGCAACTCCTGACGCATCCCAACCTGCGACTGCTCATCCTCATGCTGGATATCGAGGAAACCCGAAACCTGGACGGGTGGAGCGAGGATAAAAAGAAGGGCTCGTCGCGGTATGAGCGCATCCCGGTGGATATCATTGAAGAGATCTGCATCAATTCCATTGCCGATTACATCAAACTTATACCACATAACCTGCCGGGTGAATTCACGACGAAGGATTTCAGGAAGGCATCAGGCCTGAGCCTGAGCACGGCGCAGACCGCATTGAACGTGCTATATTCCGTGGGGGCGGTTACGCGGGTGGGGAAGAGCGGGAATACCTATTTATATAATATCGACAGGACCTTACGGGCAACTGAAACAACAATTAATAGTTAAGAATTAATAATTAATAATTTTGGAATGCCCTTTGGGCATGATTTTATTGGCCCTTCGAGGGAGGGTACCACATCCTATAGGCCAAAAAGGAAGCCGCCGATACGGCTCCCTTTATGATCCATTCACCTTACAGTTTGATCGTCCTGGGGACGCGGTTCCCGTAGGCCCAAACCTGGGCCTCCCCATCCTGCAGGTAGAACACCTCGAAATCCGGGCTTTCGGGGGTGCCGTACAGGCCAGCGAAACCGGGGTAGAGCTCAAAAGCCTTTTTCTTCGCGGCCATGCTCCCATCGAAGACAGCTTTGCCGCTGAGGCGGATCCAATCGCTCTCGGATACCATGCCGCTCATCTCCACGCGCGGGTCTGCCTGAAGCTGGCGGTAGACCGGCTTTTTATTGCCGGTGGTGAAATAGAGTTTCCCTTCGAAAACCATCGCAAAGCCGAAGGGGCGCACGCGGGGCTGGCCATCCTCGGTGGTGGCGAAATAGAATACGCGGGCGGCTCTGAGCAGCTGCAAAACCTCATCCATGAAAAACCCTCCCAAATATACATACCCAAGGCATGTTAGATATGCTATAATTATACAAGCCGCTTCGAAAATAACAAGTATGATAATTTATCATAGATACTATCAAAAACCATACTATAAGGGAGCTGTCGGACTCTATGGCGAAATACCATCCGGACTACCTCAAGTGCCCCATCGCCACCACGCAGCAGGTGGTGGGAGGCAAATGGAAGATCCTGATCCTTTGGTATCTGCGGGAGGCGTCGATGCGATTTGGCGAGCTGCAGCGGAAACTGCCCGGCATCACGCAGGCCATGTTGACGGCGCAGCTGCGGGAGCTCGAAAGGAGCGGGATGGTCCACCGTGAGGTCTTCGCGGAGGTGCCGCCGCATGTGGAGTATTGGCTCACGCCGCTGGGCGACGCATTCCGGCCGGTGCTGGAGAGCATCCAGCAGTGGGGGAGGCAGTATATCGAGGTAGTTGAGAGTTGACAGTTACCCTACGGGGCAAATTGAGAATTGACAATTGAGAATTGTGGAATGCCTGGCGGCATGATTATATATGCCTGCGGGGGAACGTGATTGAGTTGGAGGGATCTGTATGACTACCAAAGAGGTTGCGGAGAGCATCGCGTACTGCGGGCTGGTGTGCGGGATGTGCCACCTGGCGGATACGTGCGGGGGGTGCCGGAGCGAGACGAACTGCTGCGGCAACCATCTCTCGGAGCTGGGATGTTACCAGTATGACTGCTGCATCCGGAACGGATACGATGGGTGCTGGGAATGTGCCGAAGCCCCTTGCGGGGAGGGCATGTTTGCCGAGGGACACGACATACGGCTGCGGGCCTTCGTACGGTTCATCCGGATAGAAGGGAAGGAAAAGCTGGCAGAGCTGCTGGTGAGAAACGCCCAAATGGGCATCCAGTACGGCCACGGACGGGACTACGACCGCCTGGGGAGCGAGGAATCGGTAATTCAACTGCTTACAACAGGGGAAAAGCAGGCAGGCTGAACAACGGCGTACTGAAGCCATTCAAAAGCGTTATTAAGCGCGTCATACAAGCTGATGACGGCCTGTTCCACTACATACCCCAACACGCGCGCGCTCGTGTATTAACTATCACCCGCCCAGCTGAATATACTGTAGCAGAACACAAATGAAAGGAGGACTCAATATGTTCTGCTGTAGAAGAGGCTGGGGCTGGCATGGCGGTTGTTGCGGCGGCTGGGGTGGCGGCTGGGGCGGCGGCTGGGGCGGCTGGGGCGGCGGCTGGTGGTGGTAAACCACGATCTGCCTTAACCTGACCCGCACTCCCAATCCAGACAAGTCATGATATCAAAGGCTCTCCGACAAAGGGGAGCCTTTTTTAGTTGATAATTAATAGTTAAGAATTAAGAATTGCGGAATGCCCTCCAGGCATGTTTTTATTAGCTGAGAGTTATCAGTTAGCTGTTGTGTATTGCCCTGCGGGGGACTTACAGCAGGCAGGTGCGGACGAGTTTGAAATAATCCGGACTGTCATGGAGGCCATAGCAGGAGGCGAGTGCGGCCAATTTTCCCGCCATGGCCTGTAATTCATCCTCCGCGCAGTCCCGGCAACAGCCCCTGAACAGGAGGGAGCAGCTGTAATAGCAAAATTTATGCGTGTGATCGCACGTTTCACGGGTACAGGAGGCGGAGAACTCCCGGAGGAAATCATAGGCGAAACCGCGGGCGAAGGTGAGGAAGGTGGCCTGGCGCTCCAACCCGATGTCCACGTATTTTCCGAGGCCGAAGCCGGCGCTGAACTGGACGAGGTGCATCAGCTCATGCGCGGTGGTGGCACGGATGCGCCAGGGGGAACCCTCCTCCAGCGCGCTTTCCCGGATGACGATGTACAGCTCGGGGTCGTGCTCCGCCAGCCAGCCGAACTTACGCAGGGAGAGGCGGACCTTGCCGAAAAGCTCGGGAAAACGTACGAGCGCGGGCTCGAAATAGTCTTTTGCATACCGGACGATCTTTTCCGCCCGTTCGGGCCTGATATGGGGGCAGAGGAAATCCCAGCCCCTCTGCGCCATAACGTCTGATCCCACAACAAGTCCCCCATTTCAGATGTTATCCCAGCTGGATGGCACACGCAAACGATGCAACCGTATCAAAATAATAATCGGAATGGCCCTTCATGTATTCCACCATTTCGGGGATGACATGGGACCAGCCCGCACAGGCAAAACGCACACCGGCGGCGCGCGCCATGAGCAGGCCCTGCTTCAAATCGTCCAGCACCAGCAGGTCGTCCTCATGCAGATGGAACCGTTCCATGATCTGCTGCAGGGGCCAGGGGCTGGGCTTCCTCTTTGCTTCGTCAAAATCCCAGCCGAAAACGGCATCGGGCAGCAAATCCCCGGCATGCCGGTAATCAAACAGGATCTTTTCCGCTTCGGAATGGGAAACCACGGTGATCAGCCCGCCCTGCGCTTTGAAAGCCGTCAGCATATCCCAAAACCCGGGATAGAAAGGGGAAGGCTTGTCCTTCACGTAATCCAGCCAGATGCCGTACTGGACCTGGCGCTCCTCTTCGGTGAAGCACAGGATGTCGCTGCACAGCTCGGCGAACCCGGGCTCAAAATTATACCGGACGAAGTCCTCCAGGGACATGGATGCCCTTTCGGGACGGAGCAGCTCAAGCGCCTTGATAAAGGATGGATAGTGCAGGACAGGGGTGCTCATCACGCTGGTATCATCATGATCCAGCACCAGGCAGCGGCAGGATACAGACACGGCAAACCTCCAAAAGAAACGGTATTCGGACACAATCCTTTATCTATATTAATATATCTTTTCACACATTGGCAAACGGATCATGCGTAAAATACGGCAAGACTGGCAATAATCATACAGAACAGAGAATTTCCGTAAAGGAGATACGATATGGCTTTATCATTCATGCACAAGGATATCGGCATCGACCTGGGTACGAGCAACACGCTGGTATACATGAGCGGCATCGGCATCGTACTGCGCGAGCCGTCGGTGGTGGTAGTGGGAGCGGGCGAAGGGCACAGGGAGATCCTGGCCATCGGGTCGGATGCGGCCGCGATGCTGGGCAGGACGCCCACGGCCATCACGGCGATACGGCCCCTGAAGGACGGCGTGATCGCGGACTATGAAGCCACGGAGATGATGCTGAAATATTTCGTGCGCAAATGCACGGCCAAAACGACAATCTTCGGCATCAACCCGCGGGTGGTGATCTGCATCCCGTGCCGGGTGACGGCAATGGAGCGGCGCGCGGTGGAGGATGCGGTACGCAACGCGGGCGCGCGGGAAGTGATCATCATCGACGAGCCACTGGCTGCTGCGCTGGGCGCGGGGCTGGATATCTACCGGCCGCGGGGCGCGATGATCGTGGATATCGGCGGCGGCACGACGGAGGTGGCGGTGCTGTCCCTGGGCGGGATCGTGGTATCACGTTCCCTGCGCGTGGGCGGCAACAAACTGGACGAAGCCATCGCCGCGTATGTGAAGAAAAAATACTGCATGGTGATCGGCGAAAAAACGGCGGAGGAACTGAAGATCAAGATCGGTTCGCTGAGCCCGGCGCTGAAAGAACTGTCCATGGATACGCGCGGGCGGGACGTGAACAGCGGCCTGCCGGTGAGCAACGTGATTACTTCCAAGGAGATCCGCGAGGCGCTGACGGAGCCTGCGCACGCCATCGTGGACTGCGTGCGCCAGGTGCTGGAAGATACGCCACCGGAGCTGGCGGCGGACATCCTGGAATGCGGCATCATGCTCTCGGGCGGGGGCGCGCTGATACGGGGCATGGCGCAGATGATATCGGGGAGAACAGGCGTGACGGTGCGGGTGGCGGAACATCCGCTGGACTGCGTGGCGCTGGGCGCCGGCAGGGTGCTGGAAGAGGGGCAGGAAGCCAAACGGGCATCCGCATATTCCAGACTCTCCGCCAGGGAGAATGCGGAAGAGGCTATGCCGTATTAAACCGGGAAACGATAAATATGCAAATCAACAAGCAAGGCGCTCATTACGGGCGCCTTTTTCATCAATGAAGAATTAAGAGTTAAGAATTAAGAATTTTGGAATGCCTTCGGCATATTTTTTGATGCCCTGCGGGGGAAACCCCTCAGGCACCATGCAACCCTACGGGTTGCTTGGATGCCAGCTCCCCTAATAGGGGCGCCATGCGATAGGGCCTGCGGCTGTGAAATGTTTGATGAAAATGTACAATGGCGGAATGTGTAGAGTGGAAAGGTCAACTCCCATATGGTGCTGGCATGGCCTGCGGGAGAAGTCTTCAGTCAAGCTATTTTCAGATGGAATTATTACGGCGACATTGGCCATTGTAAAAGTGCTCAGGCAGGCTTTACAATTTGTTTAAAGCAGGCGCAAAAGGCCCGGGAAGCCGCGGTTTTTGGCAGACCGAATAACAAAGATTCCAGCTATCCGTCAATGCTGGGAAAAAGGCTGTTTGGACAAAAACGAAACAAAAGTGTATAATTACTTCAATAAAAATGAAATGCAGGAAGGATGCCGTACACAATGCGGACACCCGGATTTTTTCGAAACAAACCGCTGGTCATCACCATCGCGCTGGCTGTGGTGCTGGTGCTGCTGATCATATTCACTTCGGGCAACCACGAGGCAACGGCTGTGGAGAGCGTGGCGGGTTCGGCGGTGACGCCTGTGAACAGGGGCTTTTACACGTTTTTTGATTCCATCAGCGATTTCTTCACCAATGTATTCAACCCCACAAAGGCAGAAGCCGAGAACGTGGAACTGAAGAAGGAGCTATCCAAACTACGGGAGGAATCCTCCCAGATGGAGGAACTGCAGAAGGAGAACCAGCGGCTGACCGAGCTGCTGGGATTTGTGCAGCAGAACCCGCGCTATACCACAGTGGCTGCCACCGTGGTGGGCAAGGACCCCGGGATATGGTTTGACGTATTCCTCATCAACGTGGGGCGCAACCAGGGCGTGGAAAAGGACATGGCCGTGGTGAACGCGCAGGGGCTGGTGGGCCGCGTGATCGAAGCGGGCGCGGACTGGAGCAAGGTGATGGCCATCATCGACGCGCGCAGCTCGGTGGGCACGCTGCTGGACCGTTCACGCGACAGCGGCATGGTACGGGGGACTTTTTCCTCTTCGGACGCCACAGGCATGTGCCAGATGTATTACCTGGACTCGGACGCGGACGTGCTGCCGGGGGACAAGGTGATCACATCGGGCCTGGGCGGCATTTTCCCCAAAGGATTAACGGTGGGGGAAGTGGTGGAACTGGGCAGCAAGACCGAGGGCACTTCCCGGCGCGTGATGGTGAAGCCAACGGTGGACTTCAGCCACATGGAAGAGGTGCTGGTGATCAAAGAGGAGAAGGAAACGGGGGATACAAAGACCACGGATACTCCAAATCCGCAAGAAAGCCCGGATATCAAGGACAATCCGACACCATCGAAGAGCCCGGAGGGTACGAGTCCGGATAACACCGGCAATCCGGACGATACGGATAACGAGAATCCGCAGGGTTAACAGTGGATAGTTAACAGATAATCGTTGCGGGATACCCAAGCGGGGTTTACAGTTAAGAGTTAACAGTTAAAAGTTAAGAATTGCGGAATGCCTTACGGCATGGATTTGAAATGCCCTGCGGGGGGTTGCATTTGATAATTAGCAGCTGAGGTTATGATAATACTACGGGCATGGTTTCAGATAAGAGACGACAAACCAGGGGCAAGGATCTGAAGGAAGGGCAAAGGAGACGGCAGGTTGAGGTTTCTCAAGGCAGTGACCATCGGGGCGATGCTGATACTGAATATGATGCTGCAGACGCTGCTTTTCCCGAAGCTGGACGCAGCGGGGGTGGGCGTATACCCTGACACCCTTTTGATCCTCTGCGTGTGTTTCGGGGCGCTGGGGGGCGACCTCACAGGGGTATGGGCTGGACTTTTTGGGGGACTCATGCTGGATGTGCTGTTTGCCACGACCATCGGCTATAACGCCCTGGTGTATACGCTGCTTGGCTTTGCTGCGGGGACGATGAAGGAGCGGTTCAACACCCAAGCTTTCTGGGCAGGGCCGCTGATGGCCTTTGCAGGCTACCTGGCGATGCAGATGCTGAACATGATCTCCATTTACTTTATCATGCGCCTGGGGTTTGACTTCTGGTACAACCTGGGCAGGTATATCCTGCCGGGGGCGCTGATGACGGGCGTGGTGGCCATCCCGGTGCACCTGCTGCTGCGGCTGCTTTTCAAGACGCGGCTGATGCAGAAGCGCAAACCGAGGCCGTCCATTGAACGGAGACTATCACCGCTCGAATAGTTGAGAGTTGAAAATTGAGAGTTGAGAGTTGTTGTGAGCCCTGCGGGGATTGAATTGATAATTTACAATTAGCGGAATGCTTAGGGAGGCATAGGACCCTTTCGAGTCGATTTGCCGCCTCCGATTGGGCATGATCACCCTGCGGGGGAAGCAGGTTACAATTGCTAATACAATGATGTCAAGGTCGACAGCCGAGACAAATATAAAAAGAAAATAAACGGTGTGTAAATATCGTTCAGAAAATGGACTGCGGGAAGCATGAATGATTAAAATGGACGAAACCGCAGCATCGCCCGTGCGGGGCGACAGGGGACAAGCTCCTTGGAAGGGAGGAACCAACATGGTGAAATTCTTTGAAAAACTGAAAAACAGGCAGGCTATCGCATACATCATCGCCGGCATCATGTTCCTGGCGCTTTTCATACAGATGTCTGACCTGACGGTGCGCCAGGGCGAGGAACTGGCGGCAAAAGCGGAAGAAAGCAACAAGAAGACCATCAAGCTCAACGGGGACAGGGGAAGGATCCTGGACCGTAACGGCATGCCGCTGGCCTATGATACACGAAGCTACAATGTGACGATGTACCGCGACCCGGCAAAGACCGGGGAGAAATACAGGGCGCTGTATACCGACATCCTCATCAAGGTGATGGATATCGTGGAGAAAAACGGCGGGAAATTCGTGGACGATTTCGCCATCATGCGCAGTTCGGACGGAGAATTCCGCTTTCACTGGGACGTCACAGACCCCAAGACGGTGGCAAGGCGCGAACTGCAATGGCGCAACAGTATGAGCTGCAAGTACAGCAGCGACCTGCAGAAGGACCTGGAGGCACGCGCGGCGACGCCGACGCCCTCTCCCACCCCTTCGGGAGCCAAACCGACCCCGACCCCTACGCCAACCCCCACGCCCGAGGAGACCCCTCCCGGCGAATCGCCCTCTCCCACGCCATCCCCCACGCTGGCCCCGGTGCCCGACATCACCATCACAACAGACAACCTATGGGATACGGCGGAAGGCATCTACGTGGGGCTGCGGGCCCGTTACCAGATACCCGACGACATGCCCTATGAAAAGGCCATCAAGATCCTTTCGGCATGGCAGGACATCCAGCTGAGCTCCTACCGGGCCTATGACCCGGTGACCATCGCCACGGGCGTATCCATGAATACGGTGGCCGACATCGAGACCCGCTCGATGGAACTCGAAGGCGTGGGCATCACGGAATCCTCCACGCGCGTCTACCCCAAAGGCACGCTGGCGGCGCATGTGGTGGGCTATACCGGCAGGGTGGATGAAGACAAGGAGAAGGAACTCAAAGCAAAAGGATATTCGTCAAACGATGAAATCGGGCTCAGCGGCGTGGAAGCCACGATGGAGGAACAGCTCTCGGGCGCGATCGGCACCCGGCAGGGCAAAAAGGAAGTGGAGATCAACAACCGCGGCACGGTGACCAAGACGCTCTCGGTACAGGACCCCAAGGCGGGCAACGACGTGGTACTGACCATCGACAGCGAGCTGCAGCGGAAGCTGGAGGAAGCCCTGGCCAAGAACATCGCGTCAGTGAAAACAGAACAGGACAAGGCCATGGCTGCCAATCCCCAGAAATACGCCCAGTTTGAAAATATCGATACGGCCAAGGGAGGCGCGGCCATCGTGATGGACGTGAACACCGGGGATATCCTGGGACTGGCGAGCCACCCCTCCTTTGACCCGAACCTCTTCGTGGGGGGCATCAGCCCGGAAAACTGGGAAAAATACTCCAAGGACCCCGCAAACCCGATGTTCAACTACGCCGTATCCAGCAAGGCCGCGCCGGGCTCCACCTTCAAAATGGTCACGGCGCTGGCGGGCCTGATGGAAGGCACGATCACGGAGAATACGCCAATCAGCGACAAGGGCTTTTTCGACGACGTGCTCTCAACGGAAGCCAAGGAAAATGTAGAAAAGACGGGACAGCACGGGCCGATGTGCTACAAATATACAAAATACAAGAAAAGCTACCTGCATTCCAAAGCGGTTCCGCAGTCCGTTTTGCAGTACCACCAGAACCTCACCGTGAAGACGGCACTCGCCCAGAGTTGCGACTACTTCTTCTATACCGTGGCTTTCCAGATGGGTATCACCAAGCTGTACAACTGGGCCGACAAGCTCGGGCTGAACGGCAAAACGGGGATCGAGCTCACCAGCGAAGCAGCCAGCCAGGTGGCAAATCCGAAGGCGCTGTACGACAACCAGAAACCCATCAACAAGCAGGGGACGTGGATGGGCGCCATCGTGCTGAACAGCGTGAAGAAGAAACTGAAGGAGATCTCGGATGCCGAAAGGCTCAAAGCGGGGGACGAGGCGATCAGCCGTGCGGCCAACAAGATCGTGGCGCTGGTGACGGGTGAACTGGACCAGCAGCCCAGAGGCAACGACATCCGCGAGATCCTCTTCAACGAATTACGGCTGGACAAGAATGTGACCTATTACAAGGGGTATGACGGGCAGATCGACTCCTTCCTGAACGAACTGATCTGGACGACCACGCAGACGGCCACGGCCGGCGTGGGGCAGAGCGTCACCGCCGTGACGCCCATTTCCATCGTCCGCTATATCGCGGCGCTGGTGAACGGCGGGCACGTGCTGGAACCCCATATCGTAAAAAAAGTGGTGGACCCCGAAGGCAGGACCGTCTCCGAGACACAGCCCAAGGTGGTGAGGGACCTCGGTGTCCCGCAGGAATATCTGAATATGATGAAGGAAGGTATGAAAGCCGTGGTATCGGATGAAGACGGCACGGCCAAAGGCGCCTTCGAAAACTGGGGCAAGAAATACAAAGACCAGGTAGGCGGGAAAACGGGGACGGCGCAGGTCACGAAAAACCTGGACATCGAAAATTCGTCGTGGTTCGTCATGTTCGCCCCCTTTGACAAACCGGAGATCGCGGTGGTCGTATACATCCCCGACGGATACCAGGGTTTACTTTCATCGCAAACTGCAAAAGATATCGTACAGTACTATATCGATAAAAAAGACCAGAAAGCAAGCGACGACGTGCAAAAACCCGGCGACATCACCAACTGACACCTTTTTTTGAAAGGCGCGTGCTAGAAAACGATGGAGAGGCAAATGGTGCAACTGCGGAGGACTTCGCAAGGCGTGGAGATCACCCTGGACCCAGGCCAGGTGTACGACAACCTGCGGGACGAGATCATGAAGACGCTTTCCCGGAACGAGCGGCTCTTCCAGGGCGGCGGCAAGGCCATCTTCACGGGCAAGACGCTGAACGCAGCGCAGAAACGGGAGCTGAAAAGCATCCTTTTCGACGACTACGGCATCTTCATCGTGGATTTCGACGACCAGGAAGGCGCGCCGCGGCGCGGACCCCGCGAGATACGCGAAGAACATGAGACACGCCAGAGCGCCGAAGCGCCGCCCCAGCTGGACGCGGGACGCGCGGCCAGGCGGGTGCGGGAGCTGCAGGCCCCCGAACCGCCGCAAGGGCAGACATTCAAAGACTATGTGGATGCACCCGCTGACAAGGATATGGAGACCGAAGAGGAACCATACCTGGACAAATACAGCGCATTGCATCTAAGGACTTCAAAAGTGCGCAGGCCTTCCTCGGAGCCGGGCGCACGCGAGGGGTACAAGGACTTCGAAACGGCGGAAGAGCCCTACATGGAGAAAGCGCACGAGCGCGCTGAAAAGGCCGCAAAGTCACCAGCTCCCGAGAAACGCAAGGTGCTGGAGCCCATGCCGGACGGGAAGAGCGCACGCGCAGTCCCCGCCCCGCAAAAGCAGCCTCCGATACCGGAAAAGAAGCCACCCATGCCGGAAAAAGGAAACGGCAAGGCAAAGAAAGCACCGGATCGGACGGCCATCGTCTCCACCTATAACCGGAACAGGACGGACGCCAACGAAATGATCTTTTCCATCGATGAGGGCAGCTCGCTCTTCATCCACGGCGCGGTCCGCAACGGCCAGCGGATCCAGTACAACGGGGACGTGGTGGTGCTGGGGGATATCGACGAAGAGGCGGAGATCCACGCAGGCGGCAATATCGCGGTGCTGGGGCAGGCGCTGGGGAAGCTGCATGCGGGCGCCTCGGGCAACAGGGACGCCGTGGTGGCGGCCATGATATTCCGCCCGGCGGAGCTGACCATCGCAAAGAACGGGGCGGTGATCCCCCCCACGGCGCCGGTGGACAAGCCGCTGAAGGCCTACTGGGACGGGAAAACGATCATCATCGAACCGGTAAGACTGCAACTGAAAAATTAATAATTAATAGTTAAGAATTAAGAATTAGGTATGCCCTTCGGGCATGGATTTAAATTGTTAAGAGTTAACAGTTAATAGTTAATAGTTAATAGTTAATAGTTGCGGTATGCCTTACGGCATGATTTGATAATTGATAGTTAGATGCCTTCCAGGCATGATTAAAAAACAAGGCTGCAGATGATCGCAGATGGGCAAACAGCCCTGGTACGGGCATTTGGTTACATTCAATCGGAGGGACAATGAGAAGGGGCATCAACAAAGGGTTTACAGGATACAGAAGACCTTCAAGGAACAGCTACAGTGCGCCGCGGACGGGCGGGCAGTGGTGGCATATTTTCAATTTCCTCAAAGGGCTCAAACTCTGGGACAAGGACACGCTGCGCAACCTGGACTGGATGACCATCGGCCTGATGGTATTCCTGATGATGGTGGGCTTCATCGGCATCGGCGCGGCGGATGCCTCCCCGCCCACAGGGGATGAAGAAGGCATCCGCCAGGTGCTGGCGCTTTTCGGATGGGATAACGCGCTGCGGCAGCTGATGTGGATCGGCGTGGGGATCGTGGCCATCAGCCTGATGCTGCTGATGGATTATGTGGCGCTGCGCAACTACGCCCGTATCCTTTTCTGGGTGATCGTGGGCATCCTGGCGCTGCTTTTTGTGCTGGGCAGCACGGTGCGCGATACACAGAGCTGGTTCCGCCTGGGCGAATACGGCTTTCAGCCTTCCGAGATCGCCAAGATCGTGCTGATCATCATGATGTCCCGGTTGCTGGCGGAATTCAAGGACAGGCACGGCGGCCTGCAAAGATGGCGGGATTTCCTCAAACTGATGCTGTATTTCGTCATCCCGCTGGTGCTGATCCTTTTGCAGCCGGACCTGGGCACAGCGCTGGTTTTCGTCTTCGTACTGATCGTGATGCTCTTCCTCACGAAGGCCAACTGGAGATTCATCGCCACTGTGGCGGGCGCCATCGCCGCGATAGCCCCCATCGCGTGGTTCTATGTGCTGGAGGATTACCAGAAGGGCAGGCTCATATCCTTCATAGACCCCAAGGCGGACCCGGCAGCAGCCTATAACGTGGCGCAGAGCAAGGCCGCCATCGGCTCGGGCCAATTGACCGGAAAGGGACTGCTCTCGGCTTCACAGGTGTATGTGCCTGCAAAGCGGACGGACTTTATCTTCTCGGCGGTAAGCGAGACATTTGGTTTCATCGGCGCGGCGCTGGTGCTCATCGCATTCGCGCTGCTGATCTTCCGCCTTTTCCGCCTGGCAAACCAGGTGAAGGACCCGTTCGGCTCGTACATCATCCTGGGCGTGATGGCGATGACAGCCTTCCACACCTTTGAGAACATCGGCATGTCGATGGGGCTGATGCCGGTGACGGGCATCCCGCTGCCGCTGGTAAGCTATGGGGGCTCCAACCTGCTGGCGAACATGCTCTCCTTCGGCATCGTGCTCAATATCGCGATGCGCAACAAGAAGCGATCGAATCTGGGAATGGCCAGGAACTTTACGACGCTATAGAGATCCTGCCGTACAACCTGGAAACACCTCTCTTTCCGCGGCCGGTGCCCATGCGGATTCAAGTCTCCACTGAAAAATCCGATATACATGATAACCGCAACTGAAAGCAGCAGCCTGCAACCGCAGGCAGCTGCTGCTTTCCCGTACGTGAACAGCGGGATCAGCCGACATGGATGCTGGCTGAAAAAGATTCAAGGAGGAAAAAACAATGAGGATCAACAACAACCTGATGGCCGCGGACACCCTTCGCCGGTACGCCGTCAACAGCAGGAACGTGGCAGCGAGCACGGAGAGACTCTCGGGCGGTCTTTTCGTCAACAGGGCCGAAGACGATGCCGCAGGCCTCGCGATCACCGAAAAAATGCGCGCACAGGTCCGCGGGATGAACATGGCCTCCCGGAACAGCCAGGACGCCTTTTCCCTGCTCCAGACGGCGGAGGGCGCACTGGAAGAGACGCACAACACCTTGCAGCGCATGCGCGAGCTTGCAGTGCAGTCGGCATCGGATACCAACCAGGACGCTCTGGACCGGTCCAGCCTGAACGCGGAGTATGCCCAGCTGATCCTGGAGATCGACGACATCGCGGAAAAGGCCACGTTCAACGACATGAAACTGCTGGACGGCAACCTGGGCACCCGGGTGGATATGGCCGCTTCCACGGCGGATGACGCACCCAACGCTACTTCCGTTACAGTCATCGGCGGCGCAGCGGGCGCAACGTATCAATTCAGCAACGCGGCGGGCGCCGTCACCCTCTCCGCCGCCATCGGCGGCAAGACCTACTCCAACACCATCACCTGGAACACCGCGGCGGGCGCGGCCAACGCCTTCAACATCAACGGCGCATTTGTGAGCATCACGGCCACGGCAGGCGCGGGCATCGCCGCAGCCGGCATGAACGCTCGGACCATCGTCATGACGGGCGCGGGCGGGCAGATCCAGGCGGGCGCCAACCGGAACGAAACGATCAACATCTCCATCGGCGACATGCACGCAGCGGGCCTGAATGTGGACACAAGCTCCATCGATACACGGGCAAACGCGGAGGCGGCCATCACAGCCGTGAGCAACGCCATCAATGCGGTATCCAGCCAGCGCGCCTCCATCGGCGCACTCTCCAACCGGATGCTCCACAAGATCGGCAACCTGGATACCTCCGCTGAAAACCTGCAGGCCGCAGAAAGCCGCATCCGGGACCTGGACATAGCCCGTGAGATGACCAGCTTTACAAGGAACAACATCCTGATACAAACGACCACCGCGATGCTGGCGCAGGCCAATACGGCGCCGCAGGGCGTGCTGCAGCTTTTCAAATGAGAAACCCATCCTATATAAAAACCGGCTTCCCAATAAAGGGAGCCGGTTTTTTATATTTCCTGGCGGTGCTGATATCGGTGAAACATCAAACATATTGAAGAAATTAGTGGAATGCGTTACCATATGAATGATACCGTGCATTGAATACCATCACCCATATAAAAGAAAAACAGGAGGAGAATGAAATGAAACGGACCATGCTGTACATCCTGAGCATCGTGCTCATCGCGGTGGGCGTCCTGGGGCTATTCAACGTTAAGTATTTCGATTGCAACACGGTGGTGGAGATCATTGAGACGGCGCTGGGCGCGGTGGGTTTGATCGTGGCAATGATGAGAAAGAAATAGACAAAGAAGCGCCTCCAACAGCACAAGCACATCTGCGACGAAAGGACAGCGAAGAGATTCCCATGCTGTTCTTTTCTTATCCATACACCTTGTTCATTTATTTAATAATCCCACCCCCATCCCAATATATATAGGATAGCGCATGAAGGGCTTTTGTCCCCATGCCATCCACAGCGCAGGGAAATGCGCAGGAAGGGGCAAGGGATCATGGATATGGGAAAAAACATACCGAAAATGTCCACGGACGGATTCCGCATCAAGACCGTGAAGGAACCGGAGCCGATGGCGGCGCATACAGAAAACGAAAAAAAGGATCTACCATGGCAGTCCAGGCAGGCCGAAGAAAAACAAAAACCCCCGGTGAAGGAAGCCAGGCCTGTTGAAAAGATCAAAGCGGCGTTCAATCGGGGTCACACGAGGAAAGCGGAGAACACCGGCGCCGCACGCGGTAAGGACTCAAAGCCGGGAAGGGTATTCGGCTTTTCCTGGGGGGATGTAGCAAAAAAAAGCGAGGGCGTGAAGAGCGCGCTTCTGAACGCGGACAAACCGGTGCGCAAGGCCCTGCCGCCTATCGTGAAGGGGCTGGCGGTGATCGCGGCGGTGGCCGCCATCATGCTGGTGATCAAGGGCGTGGACAATCCGGTGACCAACACGCTGGAGGACGGCATCCAATCGGCCCTGGGCACCACGCTGACGCCGGATGAGGACATCGGCAAGCTGAAATTTGTATTCAATGACGGGGGACAGACGGCGCAGTACGTCTACCGCAGCTCCCTCGAACTCCCGGTGGAGGGCACGCTGGCGGCGGGGGACGTGATGGGGCACCCGGGCACCGTCTTTGTGGCGGAGAGCGGGGCCACCGTACGGGCATCGGCGCCGGGCACGATCACGGCCACGGGGGTGGACGAGGACCTGGGGCGGTATGTGCGCATCTCGCACCCATCGGGGCTGGAGACCGTGTACTACGGGCTGCAGGAGATCACCGCGGGAGGCTATGTGGAGCGGCTGCAGGAGATCGGCCGGATGGCGGACGACAAGCTGTATTTCGAAGTATACCAGGACGGCAGGCTCATCGACCCGATGCCGTATTTCGAAGGTGAATAAGTGAAGGCAAAGCTGCGGGACTTTTACTCCATCCGCATCGGCAGGCTGTGGGGCATCGACATGCGGCTGAATATCTTCCTCATCGTGCTGGCGGCCGCGGCCATCGTCTTTGGCTGGTTCACGCAGATGGCGATCCTTTTTGCGATCATCTTCCTGCACGAACTGTGCCACGTGCTCACGGCGCGGGCCTTTGGCCTTCGCATGGCGGAGATCGAGCTGATGCCCTTTGGCGGGGTGGCACGGATGGAAGGCATCGAGATGACGCCCAAGACCGAGGCGCTGATGGCAGCGGCGGGGCCCGCATTCAACCTGCTGCTGGGGCTGGGCGCCGTGGCGCTGTGGAAATTTTACCCCTCCACGGCGGGCTTTTCCCAGCCTTTTGCGGTAATGAACCTGTCCCTCGCGATATTTAACCTGATCCCCGCCATCCCGCTGGACGGGGGGAGGATCCTGCGCGCGAGCCTGGCGGGAAAGATCGGCGTACGCAAGGCCACGGCGGTGGCGTGCGGGGTGGGCATCGGCTTTTCGGTGATACTGACCGTGACGGGGGTATGCCTGGCGGTGGCGGGGGAACTGAATTTTGCGCCGTTTGCGCTGGCGGTGATGCTCGTCGCGGGCGTGATCACCGAGCGGCGGAAGGCGCCTTTCATCGTGATCAAGGACCTATCGGGCAAGCGGGAGCGCATGAAGGAGGGCGGGACGCTGCGGGTGGAGAACCTGGCAGCGAACAAGGACACCAAGGTAAACAAGGTACTGCGGTCGATGTCCCCCGACAAATACCACCGGGTGACGGTGATCGATGACCAGTGCGCGGAGATGGGCGTGCTGGGGGAGGACGAACTGCTGGCGGGGATGATGGAGCTGGGGGGAAGCGCGACGCTGGAGATGCTATTACAACGAGCGAAGAATGTACGGGGGAGAGTTGGATAGTTGACAGTGGAAAGTTGCGGGTGAGTAGTCAAGACATAGGTAAGTAAAAGTAGTCAGAACATAGGTAAGTCTGCAGGGAAAAAGGTAAGTGGTGTAATCATTCTAAAGCCTCCATAGGCTGAAAGCAATAGGTCTGAAGGTCGATAT